>CAZWRY010000001.1:0-27467 GCA_964636505.1 uncultured Bdellovibrionales bacterium
CAGAGAAAAAACGGAACCTATTATGCCAATCCCAAAAAATACCCATTGTGTTTCGCTAAAAGCAGCACGACTGTAAATGAAAATTTGGAATGCGGAGGCAATTTTACCCTTCCGGCCGGCGAACAAATCCTGAACGGAGAAAAAGCACTTTGCTATGTAAGATCAAGAAAAACATCCAGCGACTTTGAAAGAGCTAAAAGGCAACAGGTTGTCATCCAGCTTGTCAAAGACAAGCTTCTCAGCACTGAAACGTTAATGAATTTTGATAAAATTAATCAACTGCTGAATAATTTGGGAGATAACGCCCGATCTGATTTCCAGCCCTGGGAGTTAAAGCGCTTATTTGATATTTATTCCGGAATGCAAAATATGCAAATTTATCAAAGGGTTCTAGAAAATAGCGAAGAGGGACTTCTGTATAATCCTCCGGCTAACGGAGCCGGTTATATCCTTTTGCCGATTGGAGATAATTATGATCGGATTCGCGATATGGCCAAAAATATTTTCACCCTGCCTCCTCAATCCGATATAAAGCCAAAAGGTTAAACAATTCTCCTTAAAAAATGTATGGAATTATCAATAATCATTACGGGCTATAAAAGTCCAGACCTTTTGAAGCTTTGCCTTAATTGCATAAAGGAATCTTTTTCTTTCACTAAAGAAAAATACGAAACTATCGTCGCTTATGCCGAACCGGAAGAAGCTACCAATATGATGATGCGCGAAAATTATCCGGAAATAAAATACTTTCCTTTTTTAGAAAATGTCGGATTCCAAGCACTGGTAAAAAAGGGGGTAGAAGCAAGCCAAGGAGACTACCTTTTGATTTTTAATCATGACATCATCATTAAAAAAGATTCGATTGAAAAATTATTGGAATTTATAAAAAATAACCCGAAGGTGGGCCTGGTTGGTCCCAAGCTTTTAAATTTTAACGAAGAATTACAGCCTTCTTGTTTTCGTTTCTATTCGCCGCTTACAATCCTTTTCCGCCGAACTTTTTTAGGAAAGATGAGTTTCGCTAAAAAATATCTGGATAATTTTTTAATGAAAGACTATGACCACCAGAACACTAAAGAAGTTGATTGGCTAATGGGATCGGCCCTTTTGACTTCCAGAAAGGCTCTGGGGAAAGTAGGCTTGATGGATGAACAATTCAAGATGTATATGGAAGACACGGATTGGTGCCGCCGTTTTTGGGATAATGGTTTTAAAGTGGTTTATTTTCCGAAAGCAGAAATGTACCATTATCATGGCCGCGGATCGGCTGGAAAAGGAGTTTTTAAATCAATTTTTTTCAATCGACTTACCCGCTTGCATATCATGAGCGCTTTAAAATATTTCTGGAAATATTTTGGTAAACCCTTGCCAAAACATAATTAAAAAAATAATTTATGGACTCGGGAGAGAAAAATGAACTATTGGAAGAAATAAACAGTCTTCAAAAAAAACAATCAGCGAAAGATGATGAGGCGTTGCAAAAATCAAGAAAACTTTTATTCAAGTATCTGCTTTTTTTTGCCGTTCTTTTTGTTCTGCTTGGAAGCAGTTTTTCTATTGGCTATCAAGAAGGCAAAAAAGCTCAACAAACAAGCACAGATCAATTCCTTCCGATTGATAGAACCGAAATTGAAAATAAATTTCCGGCTGATGGAAAATCAGTTGATTTTTCGCTTTTTTGGAAAGTTTGGGATCTTTTAAAATCCAAGTATGTTGAAAAGGCTTCTTTGAATACTCAAGATTTAGTTTACGGAGCCATCAGAGGAATGTTGAAGGCCACCGGAGATCCCTATACGACTTTTTTTAACCCCGAGGAAACAAAATCATTTTCCGAGGATATCGGGGGCAGTTTTGAGGGTATTGGAGCGGAATTGGGCGTTAAGGAAGATGTTTTAACGGTAGTTGCTCCGCTGGAAAATTCTCCGGCAGAAAAAGCGGGGCTGCGAGCCGGAGATAAAATTATAAAAATAGGAGACAAAGCTACAACCGATATGAATGTTTATGAAGCGGTAGACTTGATAAGAGGAGCCAAAGGGACGGAAATAAAATTGACTATTTTCCGCCAGGGAGAAAAAGACACGCAGGAAATTTCAATTATCCGAGACAAGATTGAGGTCAAAAGTGTTAAATTGGAATTCAAGGAAAATAATATTGCTTACATAAAAATAAATAAATTTGGAGAGGGAACAGCTAAAGAATTTGACAAGGCTATGAATGAAATAATTTTGAAAGACACGAAGGGATTAATTTTAGATTTACGCAATAATCCAGGAGGACTGTTGGATAGATCTATTTCTATTGCTAGCCGCTTGATACCCAAGGGTAAAGCAGTTGTCATTGAAGAAGATGGCTCAGGCAAAAGAAAAAACTTGAACACTTTGGGAGGCGATAAACTCAGCCAATTACCGGCAGTTGCGCTCATTAATGAAGGAAGCGCCAGCGCAGCTGAAATTTTGGCCGGAGCCATGCGCGATAACCAAAAAACAAAATTAATCGGCAAAAAAACATTCGGCAAAGGATCGGTTCAAGAACTGATTACTCTCCCAGGATCATCCAGCACTAAAATTACGGTTGCCAAATGGCTCACACCCAACGGCGATTATATCATGGAAAAGGGAATAAGCCCCGATATAGAAGTTGGATATACGGTTGAGGAGTTTAATAAAGATATGGATCCTCAATTGGATAAAGCCCTGGAAATTATAAGAGAAGAAATGAAAAATAGTCCTGTACAATAGACTTGAATTTCTGTTATAATAAATATATGAAAATAGTTTTATTATCTGATATAAAAAATATCGGCAAACGCGGCGATGTAAAAGAAGTGGCAGACGGTTTTGCCAGAAATTTTTTGTTTCCTAAAAAATTAGCCGAAATAGCCACAGAATCAGCTGTAAAAAAAGCTGAAATGGAAAAACAAAAGCGAAATGAAAATGCCAAAAAAGACTTGGAAGCGACTCAGGATTTGGCCACTCAGCTTGAAGGAAAAGAAATTGTGATTTTAGCTAAAGCTAAAGATGGAAAACTTTTTGGATCCATTACGGCCAAAAATATCGTAAAGGAATTAGAAAAAGAAAAATTTGATATAAAAGAAAATTCAATAGCTTTAAAACCTGTTAAAGAATTGGGTGAATATGATTTCACTATTGAGCTGAATCATGGTATTGAAGCTTCTTTAAAGTTGCTTGTCAGAGAAGAGTAGGCAGACAAAGTTTGTTTAAAAAATTGTGTTTTTAAGAGTCGCGGGGATGGCGGCTTTTAATTTAATAAAATCGCTAATTAAAACGAATAATTTTATGAAAAACAGAAAATACATCTTTGTAGTTGGGGGAGTGATGAGCGGAGTAGGAAAAGGCATAACAGCTGCTTCTGTCGGAGCCATCCTAAAAGCCAGAGGATTTAGTGTTACTGCATTAAAAATTGATCCCTATATCAATGTTGATGCTGGAACAATGAATCCCACAGAGCATGGCGAAGTTTTTGTTTTAGATGATGGAGACGAAACCGATCAAGATATGGGAAATTACGAGAGATTTTTGAATGTAAATCTTTCCCGGGATAACTATATGACTACCGGCAGAGTTTATGAATCAGTTATTCGCAAGGAAAGAAATTTGGAATATAACGGAAAATGTGTTGAGGTTGTACCTCACATTCCATTAGAAGTAATCGGACGCATTGAAAAAGCTTCCCACAAGGCCAATTCCGACATTACTCTAATTGAAATTGGAGGAACAGTGGGTGAATATCAAAACATTCTTTTTTTGGAAGCTGCTCGTATGATGAAAATTAAGCATCCCGATGATGTTATTTTTATTATGGTGAGTTATTTACCAATCCCTTCAAAAATAGGCGAAATGAAAACCAAGCCGACTCAATATGCCGTGAGAGCCTTAAATGGAACCGGAATCCAACCAGATTTTATTATTGCCAGAAGTGAAACTTTTTTGGATGCTAAGAGAAAAGAAAAATTGGCTATGTTTTGCAATATTCCCGAGCGCTATATCATCTCCGCTCCAGACATTGAATCCATATATGAAGTTCCGATTAATTTTGAAAGGGATGACTTGAGCCGTCTGATTTTAAAAAAGCTGAATTTAAAATACAAAAAAACTGATTTGAAAAATTGGTACGAGCTCTCGGAAAACATGAAGAATTCCAAGGGAAAAATAAAACTAGGCATTGTTGGAAAATATTTTGGAACCGGCGATTTTGTTTTGTCAGATGCCTATATCAGTGTTATAGAAGCCATCAAACATGCAGCTTTCAAAAATAAAGTGAAGCCCGAAATTGAATGGATAAATAGCGAGCTTTATGAAAAAGAACCACAGAAGCTTGAGGATTTGAAAGATTTTGACGGGATTGTAATTCCCGGAGGATTTGGAGCCCGTGGAGTTGAAGGCAAAATAAAGGCCATTAAATTTTTGAGAAACAACAAAATTCCTTACTTGGGACTTTGCTACGGTATGCAACTGGCTGTTATTGAATTTGCCAGAAATGTTTTGGGACTAAAGGATGCCAACACAACGGAAATTAACCGTGAAACTAAAAATCCCGTCATAGACATTATGCCGGAACAAAAGAAGAATTTGGAAGACAAAAACTACGGAGCCACCATGCGGCTTGGAGCCTACCCGGCCAAGATAAAAAAGAAAACTGTTGCCTTTAAGGCTTATCGTAAAGAAACAATTTCCGAAAGGCACAGACACAGATGGGAGGTAAATCCAGAATATATTGCAAAACTTGAAGCCGCTGGCTTGGTTTTCTCGGGCAAATCTCCTAACGGAAAATTAATGGAAATCACGGAACTACCTGAAAATATTCATCCTTTCTTTTTGGGAACTCAGTTTCATCCGGAATTAAAATCCAGACCAATAACAGCTCATCCATTATTTCTTGAATTCGTGAAAGCTGCCGCAGAAAGAAAGAAAAAGAAATAAGACCAACAAAAAAATATCCCGAGCAATCGGGATATTTTTTTATCAGTCCTCTTGGAGAATTGAAGTTTATTTTTTTGCAGTTTTCTTATTGACTGCTTTTTTTGCTTTCAGCTCAGCTTTAGCCTTTTGAATAGGAGCATCTTCTACTGAAACAAATCTGCGAGAAGACAATTTGCCGGTAAAAAGAAGCATTTTTTTATTGCTAAATTTGACCACGCCATCTTTCATGGCAAAAAGAGTATCATCAGCTCCAGACTTTACATTTTTACCTGCTCTGAATTTTGATCCTCTCTGGCGAACAATTATTTGTCCGGCTTTTACTTTTTGGCCTCCGAATAATTTAACGCCTAATCTTTTGGAAATGGAATCCCGACCTAGTTGGGTAGATCCACCTGCTTTTCTATGTGCCATTTTTTTATAGCTCTAAATGCTCTAATCATTCTATCGTTTCACTCGTCAAAAGCGAGTTTCGTTGCCTAGGAGATTATAACACCTATAACATTAATAACAATTGATAACAAAATCAATTCTACCAAATTATGCTATAATGTCAATATGAATATAGATTGGCAAGTAAAAATTAAGGATTTTTGGCTAAAATATGAAACAAAAATCATCCTTGTGACTGGTTTCTTTTTAATTGCCATTCTTTCTTTTGAAGGTGGCTATTTAAAGGGTAAATCTTTGAAAAATAGCCCAGTTGTTATAGAAAAGGCAGCTGCTGAGGCTCAAAATTGCGATTTAAGCGCTTCTTCTGCAGACATAGGGAAATCAGCCGGCAATACTCAAAATAACAAAAAGGAATGTCTTTTTGTAGCCAGCAAAAACTCCACTAAATACCACACTGCCAATTGCACCTGGGCTAAAAGGATAAAACCTGAAAATTTAGTTTGTTTTTCGTCCCAGGAAGCAGCAGCCCAATCCGGACGCCAACCGGACGGGACTTGTATAAAATAAACTTATTTGATAGAATTTTATCTAGAACAAAGGTTCCTTATAGTGCGGGATTTATCCCTCACCTTTTTTTAAGGCTAAAGCAGGTATTGCAAAGTTATATCTGAAAAAAGGTGAGGGATTTATTATGGCCTAATTTTAATTTTTTAACTTAATTTTGTGATGAAAAACACCAAAAAGAAAAAAACTGTGGTGATATCTCTTGGGGGATCTATGATCGTTCCCGGTGAAATAGATTTTATTTTTGTTAAAAAATTTAAAAAATTAATTGAAAATCAAATAAAAAAAGGCTACAAATTCATAATCATAACCGGAGGCGGGAAGACAGCCAGAAACTATATTGAAGCTGCCAGCAAAGTTGATAAGATAACTAACGAGGACAAGGATTGGATTGGCATTCATGCCACCAGAATGAACGCTCACTTTATCAGGACCATTCTGCGCAAAAATGCCCACCCAAGAATCAACACTAATCCGCACGACTTAGAGGATTTCTATAATTTTAAGGAAGATATTTTGGTTGCTGCCGGTTGGCGACCCGGATTTTCCACTGATTTTGATGCCGTTGTTTTGGCAAAATATTTCAATATTAAGAAAGTAATTAATTTTTCCAATATTGATTATGTTTGCGACAAAGATCCCCGGAAATTTCCGGATGCCAAGAAAATAGAAAAAATTACCTGGAAAGATTTCAGAAAAATTGTCGGCAATAAATGGGATCCGGGCATGAATGCGCCTTTTGATCCGATTGCTTCCAAACTAGCCGAGGAAGAAAAAATGGAAGTGGCCATTATGAACGGCAAAGATGTGCAAAACCTCAAGAATTATTTGAATGGCAAAAAATTTAAAGGCACATCAATTGTATAAATCGCGCGGATTCCTTTTCGTGAATTTTATTCGGTGATTTTTAAGAAGATAAAGAAGAACAAAGTAAAAAACCAAAGAAATTGACCCGGCCACCAAAAGGAAGCCAACCATAAGCGGGAGAGCTAAATCAAAAAAAATAGCCTTGCTTAAAAAAACCTTATAGCCGATAAGATGATAATTTTGCTTAAAATTCAAAATTAATTCTTGGCTGTTTTTATTAAATAAAAAAGATCCAACAAAAGTAGCTGCCGGCAAAATGAAAAAAGTCGTCCACATATTGGTGGCTAGGGCGCCGCCAACAGCTGCCAGACGATTCAAATGAAAAAAGGAAGCTAGAATAATGGAGGCCGTCATGCCTTCGCCGGGAATTATGCCCAGAAAAATCCCCAAAGCCGCTCCGCCAGCGATTTTTTGAGGAGTATCGTTAATCAAAAAAAACTTGAAAAAAGTTTTTTTTATTTTTTGCCAAAAATTTTTCATTTATTTTTTCTTAACTGTCAAGCTTTTTGTTTCTTTGTCAATTACTTTGGCTTTTTCCACGCTGACTCTGGTTTCCAGCGGTAAAACGCCCAGAATATTCCGCAGCGCAATTCCGTCCACTTTCAAAACATCCTCCCATTTATCCAGTGGTTCCAGAATTTCTTTTAATTTTTTTTCGTCATATTTATATGTTTTGCGCAGTGTTTGAGCAATAATACCGTTTCCACCAAAAACCCGATCCACGCCTTCTTGATCCATATAATGAGTAATATCTTCTTGAAGCTTGGCTAACCTGTCCTTGGTTATTGTAATAGCTGATTTTAGCTCTATGAATTCAGAAATGGCCGCATTAATCTCATCTGTGTCAATTTTACGCAGCTCCTTGAATTTATGTTTCCACATCGGACATCTGTCTTGATAGCCGCACCAATCACAAAGAGGGGAGATAATTGGATTAAATTTTCCCTTCTCAATAATTTTAATGGTATCCAGAAAAAGCTGCTGACTTCTTTGCAAATCTTCCAATGTTCTTTGGGAGGTAAGTTTTACTCCATGTTTTAAATAGTATAAACTTACTTTTATTTTATCCAGATTTTCAATTTCTTTCGGGTAGCGGGATAAAAAAGCATTCAAATAAACAGAGAGCTGCAGATCATTATCCACCTTGTCTTGGGATGGCATTTTTTTGGTTGTTTTATAATCAATAATTTCATAGCCGTCTTCGGTTTTATCTATGCGGTCAATTATTCCGGAGACAATGTGTTTGTCTTCATCTTTTCCTATTTCAATTTGAAAACGTGATTCCAAATCAACGATATTGAAGTTGGCGGGGTTATTTTTTTGATAATAATCCTGAATTATCTTTATGCCTTGGGAAAAGGCCGCCCTTTCCTCATTTTCATCATCAAAAACTGCCGGATTCCAGGAATTTTGAAAATGTTCCATGGCTTGGTCCAAAGTAGGGGAGAGAATGCCGGGAGTATGGATAAACTTCATCGTTGAATGGACAGTAGAACCGAAAACCGCCTCTTTGGATTTCGGAGCTTTAATTTTGTCTATTTCAGAAAACTTGTATTTAAGTGGACAAGTTTGAAAGGTGTCCAGTGCCGAATAAGATATGCGCATTTTTTAATATTTTTAGGCTAATATTTCCTTAATTTTAGCTTGAAAATAACGCCGGGTCAAACAAGCATCTCTCCTCTTGACTTTAAATTATTTCCCAGTTAGAATCAAAACATCGTGGATCCGTTTAATAAGATTTGAAATAACTTTCAAATAAATGTTCAAAAACGTTGAAGATCCGAAAGCAGAGGAGATGTTTAAGTTTGCCATAGTCGTCACTTTAATAGTTTTTTTGTCCCTCGTAATTTCAATTTCTTTTGACATATCCCGCTATCTTAGCTAAAGCTTGACTTACGTCAGCTTTTTTTGTAAGATTAAAACATACTAAAATAGTAGGCATTAAAATATATGCGATTTTCAACTAGAGCCGGTTATGGCCTGAGGGCCATGGTTAACTTGGCCAAAAACTATCCCGAGCAAAAAAACTTGCAAGAAGTATCAAGAGAAGAGGGTATTTCATTGAAATATATGGAAAAACTTTTCAGAAGCCTGCGAAAAAATAATTTAGTCAAAAGCCAAAAGGGAAGGGAAGGCGGCTATACTCTTTTCTACCCGCCGCAAAAAATCAAAATAAGCCAAATAATTGAAAGTTTGGAAGGCCCCATTGCGCCTATGCAATGCGCAGAAGGCAAGTGCAATATCAAATGCAGCTGCGCCTCCAGTATTGTTTGGACAAAACTGCAAAAACAAATACAAAAAACTTTAAAGCAAATAAAATTAAGCGATTTAATATCATAAAACGTTGAACATGAAACATAAAACAAAATCTTTTAAAAAAAATATCTACTTGGACTATGCGGCTACCGCACCAATAGATAAAAAGGTTCTGAAAGCAATGTTGCCTTACTTTTCCGAAAAATTTGGCAATCCAATGTCACTTCATTCTTTTGGCGAAGATGCTAAGGAAGCAATTGAAAAAGCCAGAAACCAAGTGGCTGATTTTTTGCATTGCAGCGCAGAAGAAATAATTTTTACCAGCGGAGCCACAGAAAGCAATAACTTGGCCATCAAAGGTCTAATAAAAAAATATTTCTTTAACCGCAAAAGCAATTTGGATGCCAGGTGCAGCATGGAAAAACCCCACATCATCACCACATCTTTTGAACATCCTTGCATTCTGAACTCAATTAAATTTTTGGAAAATTCGGGTCAAGCTGAAGTAACCTATTTACCCGTCTATTCGGATGGAATTGTAAAAGCTGAAGATGTGAAAAAAGCCATCCAAAAAAATACTATTTTGGTTTCCGTCATGTATGTTAATAATGAAATTGGAACAATTCAGCCCATTCAAGAAATCGGCAAACTCGTTAAAAATACAAGAAATAAAAACAAAAGTATTTATCCGATTTTTCATACGGATGCTACCCAGGCTGTGAATTATTTGGATTGCAATGTGGAGAAGCTAGGAGTAGATATGCTTTCATTGTCAGGACATAAAATATATGGACCAAAAGGAGTCGGCGCTCTTTTTGTTAAAAAAGGTACTTCTCTCAGAAGAATTCAGGATGGAGGTGAACAGGAAAACAAAAAGAGAGCTGGAACGCATAATGTTCCCGGAATTGTCGGTCTAGGAGAGGCTATTACCCTTGTTAAATCGGCTGCTTTTCAGAAAAAAAACAAAGAAGTTTCAAAACTCAGAGATTATTTAATAAATAAAATTTTGAAAGAAATAAAAGATTCCAGATTAAATGGATCAAAAATAAAACGTTCGCCCAATAATGCTAATTTTACTTTTAAAAGCGTGGAAGGGGAAAGTCTTATTTTGATGCTAAATCAAAAGGGCATTGCTTGTTCAACTGGATCTGCTTGCTCTTCCGGATCATTGGAGCCTTCGCATGTACTCATGGCCCTGGGAATCAAAACGGAAGATTCTCATGGATCAATCAGGATAACGCTAGGCAAAAACACAACCAAAAAGGAAATAGATTACACGATCAAAACCATCAAAGAAACAGTTGCCAAATTAAGAAAAGTATCCGGCGATATACTAAAAGAATTTTAAATAATTTATATTTTGCATGGCAAAAAATGTAAAAATTTTGTTTTACGTTTTCTTGGCCACGTCCCATGTCAGCGGGCAGGCATATTCCATGTTTCATGACAATGTATAGTAAAAAAGTAATTGAACATTTCACCAAGCCGCATAATCAAGGAAAAATAAAAAATCCTGATGGCATTGGCATGGTCGGCAATCCTGTTTGCGGAGACATCATGCGCATATACATTAAGGTTGGCAAAAACAACAAGAAAAAAGAAATTATCAAAGACATTAAATTTGAAACCCTGGGCTGCGCTGCCGCCATTTCAACCTCATCTATGATTACAGATTTGGCCAAAGGCAAGACACTGGATGAGGCTTTAAAAATAACTCGTAATGATGTAGCTGAGTCTTTGGAGGGTTTACCGCCAATCAAAATGCATTGCAGTAATTTGGCCGCCGACGGACTTAGAAAGGCAATCAAAAATTATCGAAAAAATAAAAAATAATAAATAAAAAAAATAATTTTTTTTAGTAAGCCATATCATACGAGATAGAAGAGGACTACATAAAATAAATAAAATTATTTTTTTATTTATCACATATAAACATCCGGCCACTTTAAACTTCAAAGCATTAGAGTGGGGATAAGGGGAAAAAGATATCTTGATTGTCGCACAATATATCTTTTGCGACACTATTCATAAACTAAAGCCATGGTTTTTGAGCCAGGGCTTTTAAAATGTTTTTAGGATAGGTATATGTATCCCTATTATCAGCTTTTAGTTGACTAAAAGTTTTTTATAAATAATTTTTCGGGTTAACTGACGCTCCTACCGGCAGCATCAATCCTTTTACATTTTTAGATTCAACAACATCAAATGTTTTTTTGGCAAAGACTGAAAAATGTAAATGCGGCCCAGTAGAAAATCCTGTATTGCCACTTACGCCGATTGTTTTGCCTTTTTTCACCGAATCCCCCTTTGAAACTGAAATTTTACTGAAGTGACCATAAAGGGTTACTAGGCCATCCCCATGATCAATGGCTACCCATTTGCCATAGGCATAGCGCCCATTATCCCCTTTTGCAATCACCTTGCCGCCACCGGCAGCATAAACACTCTTATATTTGATACTGAAGTCTATCCCATTATGTTTGCCGGAAGCATAATTTTTGGAAAAACTGGTTTTGCCATAGCCCTGAGAAATTACAACCGGATTAACCGGATACATAAAATAACCTTTTTTAGATGAAGGTAGGCCGCTTAGATCGGCCCCGGATAAAATTGAATTTTCAATGTCTTCAATTTCCGAACGCACATCCTCCAAAAGTTTTTCATACTTGGCTTTTTCTTCTTGGGTTTGCGTCAAAAGAGCTTGTTTTTTATTTTCAGTTGATTGCAAAGCTAAGTTTTTTTCTTCCAAGTCTTTCTTTAATTTTTCACTTTCGTTTTTTTTGTTTTCCAGCTCAATTTTGTTTTTTTCCAGTTCGGACTTGGCCGTTTTGATCTCGCTTAAAATATCAGCCACTTTTACACTTATCTGCTCGGTATAATCCAGTTGTTTGAATATTTCAGAAAAATTTTTCTCCAGCATAATTATTTCGGTTAAGCCTTGCTGGTCATTCTCATAATAGGATTGAATCAGATTGGAAAGCATTATTTCCTGATATTTTAAGACGCGTTCTTTTTCATAGATGTCTTTTTGCAAGTCAGCGATTTGTTCTGTAATTGTTTTCAGCTTATTGCTGGTTTGTTCCAGTGTGCTTTGGTTTCGTGATTGTTCCAGATTAATAATCGAGAGTTGGCTCTCAATGGTTTTGGCTTGCTTTTGTTTTATTTTTATGATAGCTTCATAGGTTTTGGCTTTTTTCTCTTTGGCTTCACATTCATCTTTGGCATCTCCGGTTAAGTCGTCGCAAGCTGCCAAAGAAAATGGCATATGCCAAATAAAAACATTAGCCACTAAAAATAGCAGCATTATAAGCCAACCAATTTTGTTTTTATTTGATACCATTTTGTAATACTATTTTAATGTCAATGCTGCTTTAATTCTTTTTAAACTTTCTTCTTTGCCTAGCGCCCAAGCGACTTCAAAGGGCGAAGGAGATTTTTGTTCCCCGGTCAAAGCCACGCGCAGTGGCCATAAAAGATCTCCGCGCTTATCTCCCGCCGCTTCCAAAAGATTTTTTTCCAATATTTCTTTTTTCCAATCGGGCTCCCCTATTTTTTCCAAAACTTTTTGAGATTTTTCAAGCGACCATTTAAGTTCTTCGTCATTCATATTTTTCCAACGTAAAAGATCCCTGTCATATTTGATATCTTGAAAGAAAAACTGGCTGCTCTCCCCTACTTCAGACAAATTATTCAAACGATCTCGCTCAATGCTCAAAATATTTTTTATATATTTTTCTGATTTTTTTTCTTCCACGGCTTCTATATAGAAATCTTTTTGCTTTAAAAATTCCAAGGACTTTGAATACAGATCTTTAATGGAAAGTTTTTTAATATACTGCGCATTCAGCCAATCCAGTTTTTTAAGGTCAAAAACAGCTCCGGACTTGTGTACGTGAGACAAATCAAATTTTTGAATTAATTCATCAAATGAAAAAATTTCTTGAGTTTCCCCCTCCCCGGGATTCCAACCCAAAAGAGCCACAAAGTTAATAATGGCTTCTTTTAAATATCCTTTTTGAATATAGTCTTCTACGGCTACATCGCCCTGGCGTTTGGAAAGCTTAGTTTTGTCCGGGTTTAGAAGTAACGGCAAATGAGCTATTTTTGGCTCATTCCAGCCAAAATTTTGATAGAGCTGAGTATATTTCGGAGTGCTAGGAATGTATTCTTCGCCGCGCATAACATGCGTGATGCCCATTAAATGATCGTCCACTACATTAGCAAAATTGTAAGTTGGGTAGCCGTCTGACTTCAAAAGCACCTGGTCGTCCAAAAGATTGTTTTTTATTTTCACCCTGCCGCGAATCAAATCTTCATACTCAGTAAAGCCCTCGGAGTTTATTCTTTGCCTAATGACATATGGTCCGCCGTTTTTTATTTTTTGATCAATTTCTTTTTGAGACAATTTCAAACAAGTTCTGTCATACATCGGCGCTTTCTTCCTTTGCAGCTGATCTTCGCGCATCTGTTCCAATCTTTCAGACGAACAAAAACAATAATAAGCCTTGCCTTCCGCCACCAATTGCTCGGCATATTTTTTATAAATATCCAGGCGTTCTGACTGAATATACGGCCCAAAATCTCCTTTCTGAATTATTTTTCCGTTTTCAATAAAAACTCCTTCGGAATACTCAAAACCGGCCCAATTAATGATTTTTATCAATTTTTCCAGAGCATCTTGCACATATCTCTTTTGATCCGTATCTTCAATTCGCAAAATAAAATCTCCGTTATTTTTTTTGGCAAAAAGATAGCCGTACAGAGCTGTGCGAAAATTACCGACATGCATATATCCGGTTGGCGATGGCGCAAATCTGACTCTAGTTTTTTCCATTTTTTTCTCGGCTAAAAATTATCCACGATGACCCTATGACAAATAAAAGCACAGCAATAATAATTAGTAGTAAAATCATACAAGTATTTTACTCTTCGTCTCCTTCTTTTTTACTCTTGCGAATCAGCATCCAGTGAATCCAACAAATGGGCGCGGCAATAATAACCATCGTCAAAGCATCCACAACTTCATTTTGTCTGGCCGGCACAATACACTTGTCGCCTGACTGATTTTCTTTCCAATTTTGATAGTCTTTCAGCAATTCTTCTATTTGAATTTTTTGTTCAACCGTTGCCCCTTCCTTAGAGATAACTGAGGCTACCGGCGGCTGATTATTGCAGGCATAATAGCTTTTTCTTTCCGCTTCCGGGAAAAAAAAGTACTTCAGTCCCGTGTTAAGAAGCCTCCCGACTCCGATAGCCACAAAAAGTAAGCTGGCAGCCGCTATTAAATAGAGATAAACCGTTTTGATAAGCTTTGCCTTAGATATCATATGATTATTTACCCTTATTGAATATCGCCTTAGCGATAATTACGCTCACGGAATTATTCAATGGGATGAATTAAAAAATTATTTTTATTGGAAAGATTATGATGGCCCTTATTATTTTTTTGATCCTGTATTTTGGTTCCTGAAATAATCTGAACAACCATTCTAAGCCAAAATAGCGCATTATTTTGGGCGCTCTTTTTATTTTACCGGTCAGATAATCAAAACTGCCACCTACTCCCATAGCAATTCCTATTATATCATTTTTTTGAGAAAATATAAAATCTTCTTGATGTGGAGCACCGAAATTGCAAAATAGTATCTTATACTTTGTGTTTTGTATCTTATATAAAGAAGGATTTGACGGATCAATGTTTTGACCGCCAAGTTCAATATTTGGATATTTATCGGAAAGTATTTTTTTTACTTCTTCATATGAGCTAAGGCTGTTTTTGCTTATCGCCAGAAAAACAGAAAGTTTTTTTTCATCGGCTAATTGCAAAATATCCTGCGTTAGGTCTACGCCGGCAATTCGATCTTTCAATACTTTTCCAAATCTAAAAAATGCGAACTTTATTCCGATTCCGTCTGCAATATTTAAATCTGCTTTGTTAAGTATGTTCCTGAAATTATCATTTTTTTGCGCTTCCAAAATAAATTCCGGATTTACTGTGGCAATTTGATGAAATTTTCCATCATTTAAAAAAGATTCTATTTTCCCAAGAATTTTTGCGCGAGACAAATTATCAATCCGCACCCCAAGCAATTGCATACAAATCCATTATTTTGTTATTCTTTTTTAATTTTACCTTTTTTTTGCCCTTTATTCAAACTAGAATTGCATAGAATTCTTAACCTGGTACAATAAAACCATAGAAGGAAAACATATGCCAACAAAGAACAATTTCAATTCTTTTAAGGATTTAATGCAAAAAAGAGCAGTTAAAAAGCTGCCGGCTTTTGAGTGGCAAGATTTGGCCCTTAGAGTCATAAAAGAGCTTGAAATCCCTGGGAATAAGCGGAGTTCAGTTTTTCAAGTATGCAAAAAAAATAAGAAAATATTAGTAGAAAAAGCCTTGAGTGACACCAAGGAACTCTGTAAAAACGGAGAAAAATGGCGCTACTTCTTTAAAATTATCCAAAAAAATTAAATTTCTCCAAAATACGTGCAAAAATCGCTTATTCGTGATACTATTAGTTTATTATGAAATTACCTATCGTAGAATTTCCCAATCCAATATTGGAAAAGAGAGCTCAAAAAATAAAAGACTGTAGCAGCCCTGAAATCAAAGAGCTTATTTTAGATATGCTGGAAACAATGGAAAACCGTTCGGAAGCTGTCGGGTTAGCTGCTCCGCAAGTCGGCCAATCCGTGGCTCTTTGCATCATAAAGCTGGACGGAAAAACACATATTTTGATTAATCCTAAAGTTAAATCCAGCTCTTGGAAAAAAGAAGTGTGCGAAGAGGGATGTCTTTCTTTTCCCGGTAAATTCATTCGGGTAAAAAGAAGCGCCAAAGTAAAAATAGAAGCTCAAGACAGACATGGAAAAAAAATAGTCTTAAAAGGAGATGGCTTGCTTGGCAGAGCCTTTCAGCACGAAATTGACCACCTAAACGGTATTCTCTTTTACACTAAAGAAGTAAAAAATAAAAAACACTAAAGAGATATGTCTGAAAAAAACAACTTGTTTTCCGCCAGGATTATTTTTATGGGTACTTCGGTTTTTGCCGATAAAATTCTCGCTTCTTTACTGGAATCCGGATTAAACATTGTTTCCGTATTTACAAAATCGGACAAAAAATCAGGTCGTGACCACAAAATCAAGGAATCCTCTGTAAAAACAACTGCCAAAGAAAAAAACATACCGATTTTTCAGCCGGAAAAATTATCCCTGGAAATTGCGGAAGAAATAAAAAAACAAAAGCCGGACTTGATTATTGTAGCCGCTTACGGAAAAATAATTCCCAGAAATATTTTTAGCATCCCCAGGTTTGGGACTTTAAATATTCATCCTTCTCTTTTGCCAAAATTCAGGGGTCCTTCGCCAATTCAAAATACCCTGCTCTGCGGAGAAACAAAAACCGGAACAACCCTAATGCTGATTGATGAGGGCATGGATACGGGAGATATCATAAAACAGTCAAAAACCAACATACTACCCAAAGAAACTTATCTTGAGCTGTCCGATCGTTTGGCGAAATTATCCACCAATCTTCTTTTGGAAACCTTGCCTCTCTGGATTGACGGTCAAATCAAACCCGAAAGACAACAGGATTCACAGGCGACACTTTGCCAACTAATTGAAAGAAGTGATGGCAAAATAATTTGGTCGGATGATGCTGTTTCCATATTTAACCGTTTTCGGGCTCTTTTCCCCTGGCCAGGAATTTTTACTTTTTGGGAAAATGAAGGAAACTATAAAAGAATAAAATTAAATAAAATTGATTTTATAAATCATGAATTAAAAGAAAAACATAATTTGGGAGAAGTTTTTGAGTTTGAAAAAAAAATCGGCGTTCAAACAGCCTCCGGAATAATTATCCTCAAGGAAGTGCAACTGGAAGGCAAAGAGAATATGAAGATAGAGGTCTTTTTGAACGGTTACCAAAAATTCTTAGGCAGTATTTTAAAATAAATTTACCTCTATTAAATAATTTTAGATGCTTGAAATCTGATTTAATTGATGGGCAGAAAAATTATAAAGCGTTTGTAAATTTTTATTATAATAAGTTGTTTTTCTCTTGCAAAGAGAACACAAAACTTATTCAACAAGGGCATATGGACAAAAAAGAAAAAATAAATATCTTGATTATTGGAATAGGACTTTCCCTTATTCTTTTAATCGGCTTGTTTTTTAGTTTGAAGCCGCTTTTTAGCAAGAAAGAAATTCCAACCTCAGTCAATGAGGCCACATATGTTAAAAATTTAAAGAAAGCTAAAAAAATTACCAGCGAAGACCTAAGAAAAAAACTCATTCTTGAAAGAAATGTAGTTATTCTTGACGTTCGCGATGAGATTTCTTTTTCCCAGGAACACATCGCTGATTCGGTCAATATCCCCTTTTTAACCCTGGAGCAATCCCTGGGAGCCTTGGATAAAACCAAAACATACGTCTTGGTGGACGACGGAACATCTTTTGAAGCCGCTTACGCGGCCGGAGGTATTTTTGATGAAAATAGTTTTCTGAATGCTTTCTATTTGAGCGGCGGATTCATAGCTTGGAAAAACAAAGCCAATCTTACCGTTTCTTTTGGGGATCCAAATTCTTTTATTGATCAATCAAAAGTAAATTATATCAGCAGCGACGATTTGAAAAAAATAACGGAAACTGAAAGTGATTTTTATGTAATAGATGTAAGGGAAAAATCTCAATTTAACGAAGGACACATCAAAAATGCAACAAATATTCCTCTAAACAACATAGAAAAAGACAGGAAAAATATACCGAGCGACAAGAAAATAATCATTTATGATGAAAATACTTTCATGGCTTTTCAAGCGGGAGTTCGACTTTACGATCTCGGTTTTTTGAATGTTAAAGTTCTCTCAGACGGAATAAAAACATGGAAAGAAAAAGGCTATGAAATCATAAAATAAAAAAGCTTGTTTTAAAAAAATTCCGCTTTAAGCGGAATTTTTTTAAAATGAACAGTCTAAATCATTCTTTTTGTTGATTTGATGTTAACCGGGCCATCTTCTTTTTCTTCTATTTGTTCTATTTTTGAAAAAAAGAACAAATAGATAATCTCTAAAATGCCCAATGTGTTGATTAAAAGTAAGACGATAAACCACGCTCTGTCGCCTTTTTTTGCCGATCTCCATAACGCCAAACCTTTCCAAGGAACGGTCCAAATGGCTAGCAAAATTAATGTTATTGTCCACGCTTTGTTCATTTTTTTATTTTTAAGTTAATTTAATTATTTTGTTCTTTAATTTTTCCAAACTTTCATAATCGTGGATGGAAACAATTAAGGATTCTTTGTCTTTGAAAATATTTATTTTTTCTTTTATTTCTTCCGGATTTTGCATATCCGATTTAGTAAAAATCAAAACTTCCTTTTTCCCCAGGAGCTCTGGGTTATATCTTTCCATTTCTTGACGGACAGTTTGATAATCAGCCTCCAAATCTAGAGATTCTAGGGAAAGGCAATGCAGTAATATTTTAGTTCGACAAATATGTTTTAAAAATTTAATTCCGAGTCCTCTGCCTCTGGAGGCTCCCTCAATCAAACCCGGGATATCAGCAATGATTTTTCCTTCTAGTGTTCCCAGGTTCGGCTCCAGAGTTGTGAATTCATAATTGGCCACCTTTACACCCGCCTTGGTAAGCTCGTTAAGTAAACTTGATTTTCCGGCGTTAGGCAAACCAATTAATCCAATATCCGCAATAAACCTGAGCTCTATGTTAAATTCAAATTCTTCTCCAGGTTTTCCATTTTCAGCTTGTTTTGGACTTGTATTTACCGAGGAACGAAAAAAGAAATTGCCCCTGCCTCCCTTGCCACCTTTAGCCGCTAAAAAATCTTGATCAACTTTTGTTATTTCTTGAATTTTGCCAGTCTGCACATTTTTTAGAACAGAACCAATGGGCGCTGTGAGAATTAAATCCTTTCCAGCGTGTCCTGTAGACCTATCGCTTTTTCCATTTTGTCCATTACCGGCATAGTACTCTTTTTTGCATTTATATTTTTTTAGTGCTGTCAAATCGGAAACACCCTTAAAATGAACATTGCCGCCATTACCACCGTTGCCGCCAGTCGGCCCCAGGCTCATTTTAATTTTATCAAAAGCTACCACGCCATTACCGCCGTGTCCCGCATAAACCTTGATTTTTACTTCATCCGTCAGCATACTATGTTCAATGAAAATTTTTTATTAATGAATTATATTCATTAACTTTTTGATTATAAGTTTTCACATGATTATTATAATTTTTCAAATCCTTTTGATATTCCAGGATGTGTTCATTATATTCAGGCACTAAATCATTATATTTTTCCAGGCTATTTTTATCCAATAATTTATTCATCTTCTCTTTTTGATCTTTTATCCATTTTTGGTCTTGAGACAAAACATCTTGCATTGAATTTAAAGCAATTTTTTCTTTATTTAAAAATGTTTTAAGTTCGGCAATTTTTTGTTGGGTAGCTATTGTTTTTATGATACCGCCATAGACATTTCCTTCGGATGTATTGATTATTTTAGCTTCCCCTACCGTCTTTGAATTTGGAATTGAATTTTCCTTGTTGCCAAAAAGTTCAATTTCTTTAACCGAATACGCCTGATTGTTTGTAGTGTCAATTTCGGGTATGAGTCCGATTTTGTTTCCTGGATTGGTTGTTTCCGCATAACAATACCCGGAATTGTAAGTTGAATATTCCTTCGGACATTTAATACCAATAGCCATATGATTTTCTGCTTCATATACGAACACGGCCACACCATAGCCCAATTCTTTTATTAAGGAATAAGCCAAAAAACTTTTGTCCGAACAGATGCCTGTTTTTTCATAGAGGACTTCGTAAGGATAATTCGGAGCATCTTTTTTATTTTCAGATTGGTTAAATTGGTTTTCAGACAAAATCCTTTTGGCCCTGGCTTCATCATAAGGAATATTTTGCACAAAAGATAAGGCCAGCTCAACTATGCTATCGCCACTCAGATTATTTTTTGTTCCCAGTTCTTTTATTTTGGCCGCTAGCTCAGGAATAGTTCTGTCTTCAGTTGGATAACTTAAAAACATGCTGAAATATTCTTCTTCCCAATTTTGAGGCATCTCGCCTTCATAATATGAATAGGTTTTAGGAAGCATCGTATAAAAATTAAAGTAAGAACCAAAGAGAGTTTCTTCAATAGAATATTTTTTGCCCGCATATTCCCATTCGTAAGTTATTATTTTTGGATTAACCGGATCAGGTAATTTTTTTTCTTCTGTCTGATCTTTAGAATTGCCTAAATATTCCTGCAGCCTATCTTCAATAATTTTCCCTCCGCCAACCCAGAAAAAAGCCAAGATAATCAACAGCAAAAACAACAGTTCAAAAAAACCGCGCAAAAATTTCCCTAGAAATGGCTTATTTTCAGTATTTTCCATAAAAAACAGTTAATGTATTTATTTTACCATTTATTATTCAAAAGCTCAATTTGAAACCTTTTTATTCTTAAATATAAGTGGATAAACCCTACCCAAAAGATATAATGAACCGGTAATAACCATTATCCCGGATGATTTTTTTAAAAATTCTTCCAGAGCCATTTGAGCATCGGAAATAATTTTATAATTGGAAAATTTCAGTTTTCTCAATTTTTTAGCGATTTTTTTAGGCTCTTCAGAAATATGCAAAAAATCTTGGTTGGTAATTTTAAAAGTTGTTAATGTAATTTCCTTAGCTTTTGGCACTAAATGCGCCAGCATCTTTTTTTGATCTTTGTCTCTTTTAAAAGCAAGCAAAAAAGAAAATTTTAACCTCGGATATGATCTTTTGAGACTTTCCAAGAAAAATTTCATTTTTTGCGGATTGTGAGCACCATCTAAAATCAATATTCTTTTACCTATTTTTATTTTTTCCATCCTGGCTGGCAAAAGTTTATGCTGCAAAACTTCTTTTATTTTTTTCTCATCCATTAAAAATTTATCTCTTTGGCTAAGCATCTGGACGGTAGCCAGAGCTAGTGCGCAATTCTCGGTTTGGAAAAAGGCGCTTGTATTTAAACAAATGTTTTTTAGCGCACCTGCCTTGAAATTAAAATCAAAAATTATCTTCCTGTTTTTTAGTTTGATATTTTTATAATTTACGCCTTTCTTTATCCAAGCCAGTTTTCCTTTTTTTTCTGCAGTTTGTTTTTCAAAAACTTTTCTCACCGCAGCTTTTTGCCAGAGAGATAAAACTTTGTTATTTTTTTGAATTATACCCGCTTTTTGAAAAGCAATTTTATCCAAAGTCTTGCCTAATATTTTTATGTGATCATGACCTATTCTTGTCAGAACACATAATTTATTTTTATTATTCGGAGCATTGGTTGCATCAAATAGCCCCCCTAATCCGATTTCAATCACAGCATAATTGACCTTTTCTTTGTAAAAAATGTAGAAAGCCAAGGCAGTCAAAATTTCAAAATACGTTGGCTTCCCGTATGTTGTCTTTCTCATTTTTTCAATAAACGGCTGGATTTCACTTAGATACTTGCAAAAAGATTTTTCAGAAATAAGTTGTCCATTCAATTGAAATCTTTCCCTAAAATCAAAAATATAAGGCGAAATATGCAATCCCGTTTTAAAGCCCAGGCCTTGCAGCGAAGTACTTGTGTAAATAGCTGTTGAACCCTTTCCCGAAGTACCGGCAATATGAATAATCTTTAGCTTGTTTTGGGGATTTTTTAGCAAATTTAAGAAATATCTGGTTCTTTCAAGGCCCCAACCGCCCGGGAACTTCAAATTTGTGTTTTGAGAAATAAATTGTTGCAGATAGGCTTCCGCCTCCCGCATTGAAGAAATCATTGTTTTATCCCTTAAAATAGCTTCTTTATGGTATATGGAAGACGCCGAAATTGCAAGATCTTGATTTAATCTGAATTAAGGGGTAAATTAAAAAAGTTAGTTCTTGGAGAGTAGCCAAGTGGTAAGGCACTGGGTTCTGGTCCCAGCATTCGGGGGTTCGAGTCCCTCCTCTCCAACAAAAAACAGGTTCGCTGGACATACAATTAAAATCCAAAAAGGAGGATTGGAAATGAACAAAAACAAAACTGCTTTTTCACTTCTTTATGATATCATTGGAAGCCAAAAAGCTTCTAGAAATGAAAAAGAACGCGCTTGGCAAATTCTTTTGCTTATTGAAGATATTCCCGGTTTCTGCATACTTATTGCCGCCAAGTTTTCTTGGAGAACAATTCCCAATGAATATAGGGAGAAAGCTTGGCAAGAACTCCTGAAAAGAAACGTGAAAAAAGATGCCACAGCCTTGCATTATTTGGCAGTGAACGCGCCAGAAGAGTGGTCAGAAAAAGCAAAAACATTATTAGCTCATTAAACTCAAAACAAAAAAGCCCGACAATAATTTTCTTTGCAGGGCTTTTTTTATTTTAAACGGCTGGCTTGTGTCTATACCTTAAGATACCTTCTTATTGCTATCATACTGCTAGCTATTCCTAAAATGGTACCGGAAAGAATTTGGAGACCCAAAATAAGCCAGAATTTGCTCCAGAAGAAGCTCATTAGACTTCCAGAAAGGATGGACTCGGAAACATAAGGAGAAATAAATTTAACTGCAATCAGAAGCAAAATAGTGGAAATAATTGAAGCAGATAGTCCATATAAAATCCCTTCAAATAAATACGGTAAACGAATAAAAAAATTAGAAGCCCCAACTAAACGCATAACCTGCATTTCTTTGCGCCGGCTGTAAATAGTGATTCGAATGGAATTAAAAGTTATCAAAATTGAACTTACAGCTAAAATGGATATGGCAATCAGGCCAACTTTCCTTATTTTTTCAATAAAAAAGTTCAATTTATCAATTATTTCTTTGTTTTTTATATAATTAATCCGGTTTATTTCAGAAATAAATTCCGATCCGTTAATAGACTCGTAAATGGCTTGATATTGGGTAGGATTCTGGGCTTTTATGACTAAGGAGGCCAAGAGCGGATTGCCACCTATTTCCTCTAAGGACTTAAGAATAGCTTCTTCATTAGCATTGTTTTCTTTAAAAATCTCCAGGGCGCTTTCTTTGTTTATGTAGGTTATTGTGCTAACCATGGGATTTTTTTCTATTTCTCCCTGGATATTCATGATTGTTTCTTCCTCCACATCCTGATTAAAATAAACACTGATATTTGATTTTTCCTGGATATTTTTGATAATGACATTGGAAGTCATTATTATCAGAAAGAGGATGCTTAATGTGAAAAGCGACAACATCAAAATCATGGACGTCGCCAAGCTTAGCCAACCATTTCTCACAAAATTTTTAGCTGCTTCTTTTGTGGTTCGAGTAATTGTAATAAACATATTTTTATTTTTATGAAGAAATTTAGATGAGTTTATACTTTCCAATCGGACAATCTCCAATTATTTTTCCGTCTTCTATGATAATGACTCTTTTGTTTATTTTATCAACCACAAACTTATCATGACTGGACAAAACGATCGTTGTCCCCATTTCATTTATTTTTAACATCAAGCGGATAATGTCCCAAGAAGACACCGGGTCAAGATTGCCTGTCGGTTCATCGGCCACAATAACTAACGGCTTTTGAATCAAAGCTCGCGCAAAAGCCACTCTCTGTTGCTCGCCGGCACTCAACTGATAAGGAAATTTTTCCATTTTATTTCCCAAGCCAACGACATCCAAAGCTTGCGGTACGCTTTCCATAATTTCTTCTTCGGTCGCGCCTGAAGCTTCCATGGCATAGGCCACATTTTCAAAAGCAGTCTTATTAGGAAGCAATTTAAAATCTTGAAAAACAGTTCCGATCTTTCTGCGATGCAGAAAGAGTTTGCCCTTGCTGAGATTGCTCAAGGGTTCGCCTTCAAAATAAACGGTCCCGGAAGTAGGCGCCTCCTCAGCATATATCATTTTCAAGAGAGTGGATTTTCCGGCTCCGCTTTTTCCCACAATAGAAACAAACTCGCCATTATTGATTTCCAAATTGACATTTTCCAATGCCGGGAAATTGCCCTTGTAGGTCTTGTCCACATTTTCAAATTTAATTACCGATGTTTTTGGCAAGTCTTCTTTTTGTAAATTATTTTCCGATACTTTTTTCAATTTTTTGTTTTAAAAATTTATCTTCCCTTAATAATTATATATTATTTTTTCCACTTTTCAAATAGGCCTCAATAAAACCGTCAAGATCTCCCCCTAAAACCTTCTCTGCATTGGCTGTTTCATATTTAGTGCGATGGTCTTTGACTAATTTATATGGATGCAAAACATAGGATCTGATCTGACTCCCCCATTCAGCCGAAACAAAATCCCCTCTGATTTTATTTTTTTCTTTTTCTGCTTCTGCCAAATATTTTTGGTACAGTTTGGCCCTCAAGATTTTCAGAGCCTCTTCCTTGTTTTGTAGCTGGCTTCTTTCATTTTGACAAGTCACAATAATCCCTGTCGGCAAATGGGTTATTCTAACCGCACTATCGGTTGTATTGACACCCTGCCCGCCTGCTCCGGAAGATCTGTAGACATCCACCCTGATATCCTCAGGGTTTATTTGAACTTCTTTCATTTGTTCTATTACCGGCAAAACTTCTACCAAAGCAAATGATGTTTGGCGCAAATTATCGGAATTAAATGGAGAAAGCCTGACTAGTCTGTGAACACCGGCCTCACTTCTTAGGTTTCCATACGCAAATAAACCTGAGATTTCCAGTGTAACGCTTTTGATGCCCGCTTCTTGGCCGCGCGATTGGTCTACAATTTTGGTTTTGAAAGAATGTTTTTCAGAAAAACGTAAATACATTCGGAGTAGCATTTCCGCCCAATCCTGAGCATCCACTCCTCCAGCTCCGCTATGAATGGACAAAATAGCCTCTGAACGGTCGTATTTTCCGCTAAAAAATGTTTTAAATTCCAATTTAGATAAAGTCTTTTCAAATTTTTTCAGCTTCTTTTCAATTTCTTTTTTCTCAGATTGATCTTTTTCATCAGTTTCCATAATTATTTTTAAAAGTTCATCAGCCTCATCCAATTCATTTTCGACTTGCTTCAATTCTAAAATTTCTTCTTGAAGTTGCTGAATTTCTTGCGCTATTTTAGAAGCTCTTTGTGAGTCTTTCCAAAAATCAGGAACCGCAGTTTTCTCTGATAATTTAGCTATCTTTTTTTCTTTGCCGGGAACGTCAAAGATAGTCGCTCAAAAGAGCGGTTTTATCTTTTAAGTCAATTATTTTTTGTTGCAGTTCTTTCATTTTTTTAGAGGATTAATTTTATATTTCTAACAAAAGAAGCAAGAACATTAAGGCGATTCCAACCACAAAGGCAGCCAGCTGGATCAAGGACTTTTTAAGAGAAACTTGCTTATGCATTTCAGGAATAAGGTCTGAACTGGCCACATAGATGAAACCTCCGGCGGCAAAAGGTACTAAAAATTCTGATATTTTAGGAACATTAAGATTTATCAAGAGAACTGCCACCGCTCCGGCAATGGCTGTAATGGCTGAAATAAAATTAAAAAATAGGGCTCTTGCTTTTGAAAATCCGCCATAGAGCAAAGAACCAAAATCACCGATTTCATGCGGTATTTCATGTAAAATAACCGCAATAGTCGTTGCCAAGCCTACCGGTATACTTACAAGAAAACCGGCTGCAATTATCATGCCATCAATAAAGTTATGTACTCCATCGCCGACCAAAATGACATAAGAAAACGGATGCGGGTGTTTTTTGCAAGGTAATTTATGGCAGTGGCGCCAATGAATAAATTTTTCCAAAATAAAAAAAGTCAGAATTCCGGATAGTACCGCCAAAGGAACGGAAAGTTCCCGGGATGATTGAGAGAAAGCTTCCGGAATAAGATGGATGAAAGCATCGCCCAAAAGAGTTCCAGCCGAAAGACTCACAAAATAAACGAGTATTTTCTCCAGTTTTTCCTGCTTAATTGAAAAGGCGAAAACGCCAATGAGCGATATCAAACTCACGACAAAGACGCTTAAAATCGTATAGGTCCAAATATGTAGCATTGGATTTATTTACTTTTTTTGAAATTCAAATTTCAAATCCTTAGTAAGAGATCCTTCCTGGCTAAAATCCCCTTCGTTTGTCTTCAGGTTGACTTTAATTGGAATAGTTCCTGCGCCGGATTGTTTTTGAATTAATAGTTTATAATCATTTTCCGTTATGTTGTCTGGCAAAGTGTAAACAATGGTTCCAACTACTTCGCGTCCCATAACGATATCTGCTTTGAACCCGAAATATGTTTTATTAAAATCTTCGCCGGTATTAATGCGACTCACCAAATGATTGGAGATAAAGGTTGAGCCTTTGGGAACATAAACCCTAAGATAGGAGTGATAATCACTAGTCCTCCAGTCTCCATAAGGAGCCGTGTTCTTATATTTTATCTTAAGAGTCACGGTTGGTTTTGGTTGGGTAAAATCAACATTATATTCAATTTCCCGCCGCATATAGTAATCGGTTTTAAGAGCTCCCATATTAGCATCCACAGCCATCAAAAAATCTCCTCCCCAGTCTTTTGCCACCGTTCCGTCCCAATAAACACTAGCCACCAATTGCTGCAGATTCGGATCGGTAAAATTAAGCATCATATTCTTGTTTTTCATTTCGTCATGAAAAAGCTCGGTTATTTTCGTAACATTGCCGACTTTTAATAATTTTTCCATGATAATCGGCGCCATTTTTTTGATAATAGCTTTTCGATTTTGCGTGTCCAAATCCGGATTCATAATATAAGCTTTTTCCACGATTTCTTCCAGTTTTCGTGACGCATTTTCGCTGTTAAACTCACCTGAATAACCCGGCACAGTTATTGGACCGGTAATACCCAAAATATCATTAAAGACTTGAGAGTTTACTGCAATAACACCGTCAAAATTATTACTATTGCCTCCGGCTAAACGAAAGAAGTACTTTGCCTTCTCAACATTTGTCGGAAAATCCGGAGAAAAATTGCTATCGCGTAATTTCCATTTTTTAATCTGCATCATCCTTTCAAAAGGAAAAGGAGGAGTTACCCTTACCTGGATGCGTTGATCCAGGAGGTTAGCATCTTCAACAAAAGTTGAAACGACATCTCCATTTTTTATCTTAACGATCGCATATTGACCAAAAAAACCTCCGCCCGGACGAAGCTCGGCTTCATTTTGCAGCATTACCAGAAAAGTTTTTTCTTTATCGTCTTTTTGAGTGAAAGCTTCAACCAATTTATTGAGAACTTCTATCTCTTTTTTTGCATCTTCTTGGATCGGCAAAAACTTGGAAATATTATTTATCAAGGACAAGGAAGAAAGCGCGATAGTTTTTTTATTTGATTTTACAAAATAAAAAAGTGCTGTTCCTCCGGCAATTAAAACAAGGAGGATTATGATGACGGCAATAGTTTTTTTGGAAAATTTTCTCATTGGATTTATTGAATTATTTGTTTATATATTTTATTAATTTTTTTT
>CAZWRY010000001.1:27477-67914 GCA_964636505.1 uncultured Bdellovibrionales bacterium
TATCCCAGCTAAAATCAGCCGCTCTTTTTTTGTTAAAATTTCCTTTTAAATTTATTTCCTCAGATTTTTCAATGGCAGACAAGATCGCCTCAACTAATCCTTGAAAGGATATTTCTTTGGCATAGCAAGCTCCTTCTCCCAAATATTCGCGATTATTTTGGCGGTCAAAACAAACCACTGGCAAACCGGCACCCATATACTGCAAAATTTTGCCACTGGCCTGCCCGGAAAACGAATCTTTAGGATCTATACCGATATCGCTGGCATTTAAAATTTCCGGCAGCTCAAAATAATTCAACGGATTTATGAGACGGACATCGTTTTCCAGTTTATTTTCTTTGACAAATTTTTCCGCGCCTTCAATGGGAAACCCGCCTAAAATAAAAAAAGGGCTTTTGTCAGTTTTTAAAACCTGTTTCATAGCACCAAATAGATAGGTAATACCTTTATTTTCAATCAAGGCTCCCGTATAGGCCAAGATTAGTCTGTTTTCCGGCAATTCAAGCTTTCTTTTGGCTTCAATTTTGGAAGGAAGTTTCTCGTAGTAGCTCAAATTTACTCCGTCTAAAACAACTTCCGGACTGTTTTTTTTCCTGATTTTTTTTATCTCTTCAGCGTTTTCTCTGGAACTAACTATAGCAAAATCTCCCAAATTATCAATAAATTTTTCAATCCACAGGAAAATTTTATTCAAAAAACCGGTTTTTAAATAGGCATGCGAAACCATTTCTTTAGTAAGACTTCCATGAAAATCCGCCACCAGCTTGATCTTTCTCCAAAAAAATATTTTTTGCACCAAAAAACCGATAAGAACACCTTCGTGTAAATGTCCATGAATAATTTCCGGCTTTTGTGTCCTAACTAAATAAAAAACTTTTCTAATTAGCATTAAATCCAGAATTATTTTTTGCCAGTCCGGACCGGCTTCCAATTTTTTGTACCAAAAGAGCAAACGCCTGATCCTGCGGAGATCAATTTTGGTATTGACTTTTGGAGATATATCGCTTCCAATGTGGTAGGTCGCGATGGTAATTTGATGGCCCAATTTTTCCAGCGCTAAAGATTCTTCCAATATCCTAATGTGCGTTCCGCGATTAGAAAAAAAGGGGGTTGGCGCCACAACCAAGACTTTCATTTGGTTACAGTTTTTAGATATAAATTATTTATCCGCCAAAGAAGCAGACAGATGTAATTTTACAACAAAAACATATCCTTGGCAAAAAACTTTTTTAAAGCTATAATTGGGCTATGCCTAACGATTAATTTTTGCTTTATATTTAACCTTTATCAGGCTATTTTCATCAATATTAAAATTCTGTTTTTTGGATATGCGACTACCTTTAATACAATTAAAAAAAGAATACTTATTCGCCCTTTTTATCCTTTTTTGGATCGGATTGGGAAGCTTGAGTTTCCTTTTGGCAATTTTCGGCGTTTTTTATAAATTCCTTCTTTTCTTTTATTTGGGAATTTTCGGGATATTATTTTTGTATTTATTTTTCCTCAATTTAAAAAATTTTAAGATCGGCTGGTATTTTTCCCTTGTGACCATTGTTTCATTGTCGGTCATTTTTGTTTTTTCATATTTTTCCACTCCCACTATTTTTTCAGGGAGAGATCAGGGATCACTCAGCGAATCTGCTATCCGCTTATCTCAAAATCACAAGCTTGAGTTTTCTTTTGCAGCAGAAAAAAGTTTTTTTAACATTTACGGTCAAGGCAAAGCTTTGAACTTCCCCGGCTTCAATTACACCCAAGATGGGACATTAAAAACCGCTTTTCCTCTGGGTTATGCTTCGTGGCTGGCTGCTTTTTATTCAATTTTCGGCTTAAACGGCCTGATTATCGCTAATGGAGTGTCTTTTTTGATATTTATTCTTTCTTTTTATTTGCTCGCCCGGCTCTTTTTAAAACCAAATTCTTCGCTAATCTTAATTTTAATTTCCATCACTACTTTCGTCTTTTCTTGGTTTTTCAAATTCACTTTAAGTGAAAACCTGGCTCTAGCTTTGCTTTGGTTTTTTATTTACGAGCTTGTTTTATTTTTCAAAAATAAGGAAAAATTTTTCTTTCTGGCTGCCCTTTTTTCCTTGGGACTTTTGACTTTTGTCAGAATTGAAGCCTTGGCCTTTTTCGTCGTGTTAGTCGTCATACTTTTTTACAAATATGGAAATTGGAAAAACATTTGCGCAGTTATCGGCAAAAAAATCTGTTTTTTTACCGGAGGAATTTTTTTGTTTTTTTTATCCAGCCTATTTGTCAATCAAGAATTCTATCTGGCTTTAGCCAAGGCTGTGCTTAAGCCTTTTGTTGAAACCAAGACTGACATAGTCGGAACTGGAGATTTTTTCTCGATCCTATCTGTCGGCCATATTCTTGCAACTTACGCCCTTCTCCATTTTCTGATCCTGGGAATAATCGGAATTATTTATCTTCTTAAACAAAAAAAATGGGAAACCTTAATCCCCTTCCTTATTGTTTCGCCGGCCCTTTTTTATCTTTTTGTTCCCAGTATTTCGGCAGATAGTCCTTGGATGTTGCGCAGATTCCTTTTTGCTGTTGTTCCCGTGAGTATTTTTTACACAATCTTTTTTTTGGATATTTTTTTCAAGAAAAGAATTTATTTTTACATCCTCTCTTTCTTGCTCTTGATCATTAATCTGGGCATTTTTATCCCTTATTTGGATTTTTCACCTAACAAAAATTTATTGCCCCAAATTCAGACACTAAGTGAAAAATTCAGCGATTCAGATTTAATCTTAATTGATCAAGAAGCTACCGGAGATCAGTGGTCAATGATGACCGGACCAATGAATTTTCTCTTTGGAAAACAAGCCGTTTATTTTTTTAACCCGAAAGATTTGGACAAACTTGATTTAAAAAAATACAACCGAGTTTACTTCATTATTCCGGACAAAAACATTTCTTTTTATGAAAAATTCGGCTTACTAAGACAATTGCAATTTCAAGAAAATTATTCAATTACAAATAATTATTTGGATATTTCTGAACGTTTTGACTTACCCTTAAAAAGCGATATGATAGTTACGGGAAAAATTTATTCACTCAATTAATATATGTTTCTAGATTTTACTCCGGAAATTATTCTGGACAAAGAAAACCAAAAAAAATATTTTTACATCAGAATCATTCTATATGTTCTGGCGCTTGTTTTTGCTTTCTATGCAGCTTTATCAATCATTTTCCCGACGCGCTTTTTTTCTTTTTCCTTTTTGAATCCGAAATCAACCGCCAACACCATAACTAATCCCCGAGATGAAAGCGGAAATGTGCCCGACCGCGGAAAAATCCTTGCCGATAACAAGTTTATTTTTGATTCAACTCTTCTGGGAAATTTTTCTGAAGCTAAAATAATTTTTCGCCTGAATAAAAAATCAGCTCAAATTAATGGAGAAAATGTTTCTGTCAGAAAATCTTATCAAGCCTTTCTTTATCCGGAAAAAGAATCTTTCGGCTTTAAGGATGGAACGCTTCTTAAAAATGCAGAAAATTATTTTATTGTTTCCAATGGAAAACTGCGAAAATTCAAAGACAAAAATACTTTGTCATCTCTTGGCTTCTCTTCAGCTTCCTTTGAAGAAGTTTCCATAGAAGATTTGAAATTTAACGCTTCCGGAGAAGATATTTTAAACGCAAATAATTATCCCGATGACTCTCTTTTCAAAATAGGCAATGATTTTTATATATTATACGGCACCCGACTTGTTAAATTTATCAGCGATAAGGCTTATTTTAGCCAATATTCTGCCGGACAAGCGATTTCCAAGGCCAATGATTTCTTACAAAAATATTCTCAAGGCACGGAGCAAATCGGCTTTGCTGATGGATCACTAATCGCCTATGGAGAATCGGCTTTTGTGGTGAGCGGCAATAAATCATTCCCGATTGACAGCATTGAAACATTTGAAGCCATGGGATACAAGTGGGAAGACTTGATAACCGTGGGCGGAGATGAAATCGCTTTCTATGTTAAAGATGAACTGCTAGACTTATCCGGAGCACACCCTGAAGGTACAATTTTTTCAACCTCTGGACAAAATGAAAAATATATCATCAAAGATAAATCCAAACATCTTTTGCCCTCTGAAAAAATTGCCATTTCCTGGTCAAAAATAAACCCTATTGCTGTTTCTCCGGAAAGTTTGGCTGTTTCTTCCAGCTGCAATTTTGGAAACAAATGGCTTTTTTCAAAAACTTATTCCTGCCAAGTCCCAATTGAAAACCTGCAAAATCTTTTGGGAAAGGATTATGAGTTTAACATGATTTTTACTGAAGATATTAAAGCCGATTCAGCAGAGATACAGTTCAAAAAAAGCTACACAATTTCTAACTTGAAAAGATTTGCAGCTAATGTCATAAAAAATCTAAGAAACAATTATGTGGGACAAAATTAATTCTCCTTTTGTCTGGACGAGAAACAATCTTCTGAGCAAATACGGGCTTGTTTCCTTTAAGCTCTTACATGATTTGCTGATTCTTTCTTTGGCTTTCTTTTTTGTTTTGGTTGTCGCCGATGGAATTTTACCTGGAATTATTTCCAATTACTACGATCCGGCTATTGTTGTTTTGTTAGTACTTGTGAATATTTTTCTGATTTCTTTTCTGGAAAAGAGCTTAAAATTGGATGTGAAACAAAAGAGCAACAAAAAAACAGCCATTTTCATGCTGCTCATTCTTGTTTTGTTGATTTCCAATACCTTTTTTCGTCTTAATATTTGGCTTAATTTTTTCCTGACGCTTCTTTCGTTTTTAATTGGTTTTTTTATTTATAGGGTTTTTACTGAAGAATAAATTTAGCTCTTCAAATATTCCAAAGTTTCTCTGGCGCATTTAATCCAGGAAAAATTTTGAAGCTGCTCTGAACCTTTTTGGATCAAATCATTTTTTAAGTTCTCCGAATTGAGAATTTTTTTCATTTTTTCGGCCAATTCATCCACATCTTCAGCCTTAAAATAAAACGCTCCATCGCCGCCAACTTCTTTCAAACTGGAATTATCAGCTGTGATTACTGGTACACGAGAAGCAAAAGCTTCCAAAATAGGCAGACCAAAGCCTTCATAAAGCGATGGGAAAACAAAAATTTTGGCCCCTCGCATCAAATCTCCAATATCTTCAAAATTAAGTTGATGCGTTATTTTAATATCATTCCTAAAAGGGCTTTTTTTAGCTGCCGTCAAAGTGTCCTCGCAAAGCCAAGCATTTTCTCCGGCCAAAACCAATTGCAAATCTTCATTTTCCTTTTTTATTTTTTCAAAAGCTTTTATCAGAACTTTCAAGTTTTTTCTGGGCTGAATGGCGCCAACATACAAAATATAGTTTTTGGTTATGCCTAGTCTTTGAAACAGCTCTTTTTCTTTTTCAAAATTTCTCACTTCGGAAAAATTCGTCTCATCAAATCCATGGTAAATAACTTTGATTTTTTCTGCTTTTATTTCAGGATAAAATTTTAAGATATCTTTTTTAGTTGACTTGGATACGGCAATTATTTTATCGGAATTACGAATGGCATAATCAGAAAAGAAATTTAATCGGCGCAAGTCGCCTTGCGGAAAACATTCAGGAAAATACTTGAAAGCTAAATCATGGATAGTAACTACCGTTTTCATTTTTTTCCGGCGGATAAAGGGCAGGGCTTGCATCGGCATCCACAACACATCCGGTCGATCTTTCCATATTTCCACAGCAAATCTTCCTTGAGTCCAATAAAAAGAAAATGGAATTTTTTTTATCTTGTAATTAGCCGAATATGACGGAACTAATTCGGGATTAAAATCTTTTCTATGATAAATTAAAAAATTGTCGGCTGTTACCAATTTTCCAAAATTTTTCAAAAGATTATGAATATAAACCCGAGTACCATCAATTCTTTTGGCATCCAGGTCAGCGGCTTGAATTGCAATTTTCACCCTGTTAGACTTTAACCTATTATTTTCCGGACTAAATTTTCTGAGCCGTGTCTTTGATGAACTTTTTGAGCTTTGCACCCACTTCCGGATGCTGCAAACCAATATGGATGCTGGCTTTTAAAAAATTGAATTTATCTCCTGTATCCAACCACTCGCCTTCCAGCTCCCTGCCATAAATCGGCCGGTTGTTTTCCAGCATCAAATCAAAGGCATCAGCTAAGCGAATTTCGCCTGATTTACCACTTTTCATATTGCTAAGAACTTGAATGACCTCGGGAGTAATCACATATTTTCCAACCGCTACCAAATTTGATTCAGTTTCCTCTGGCTGCGGTTTTTCTACAAATTTTTCTATTTTTAAGGTATTTTCATTTAATTTAGTTCCTTCAACCACGCCGAACTTGGAAACTTCCATTTTTTCTACCTGACTGAGTCCTACCACGCTCTCCCCGTATTTTTCAAAAACATCAATCAGCTGTCTTGACGCCGGCGTCTTACTGTCATAAAGGCAATCACCAAAGATTACCAGCACAGGTTCATTATTAAGAAGGTGTGCGGCCTGAAGAATGGCATGCCCATCACCCAAAGGCATTGATTGTCTGACATAGGAAAACTTGGCTAAATTGGAAATTTTCTGCACCGCCTCCAACAAGTCCTGCTTATTCTTCTCCACCAAAGTATCTTCCAGTTCATAGGAAACATCAAAGTGATCTTCAATGGCTCTTTTGCCACGCCCCGTCACAAAAATAATTTCTTCCACTCCGGAAGCCACTGCTTCCTCAACCAAGTATTGAATAACTGGCTTGTCTACAATGGGCAACATTTCTTTAGGCTGAGCCTTGGTAGCCGGCAAAAATCGAGTTCCGAACCCAGCTACAGGCAAAATCGCTTTTTTTATCTTTGTCATTTTTTTCTGTGAGCGAAACGAGCAGGAACCTGCCTACCGGCAGGCAGGCAAAAACGACATCCCGCATAAATTCGCTATTTTAATTATTTTTTATCTATTTTTAAAGCCGCAGGCAAATTCACATTAGAAATTTTATATCATCCTGAAACTCTACTGGAATTGGTGCTAAACAATTCTCTTAAATAAGCTTTTTTTTAGCTATTCCTTTTAACTCTTCGTTGAACTCTTGAATGGCTTGATTAATAATTGGATCAAATTTCTCATATATTTTTTTATCTTTTACAATATTGCCGGCTTCCAGAAGCGAATCAAATGTTCCGGCATCCAGCCATTCGCCGTTTATTTTTTGAACTATAAGCTCCTCTGCCTTTAAATATTTATCATTAATATCGGTTATTTCAATTTCTCCTCTGGCGGAAGGTACCAAACTTTTAGCTATTTCCACTACTTTTTGGTCATAGACATAGAGTCCTGTGAGAGCCCAGTTGCTCACAAATTCTTTCGGCTTTTCCACTACCTGGGTGGCCTTTCCGGTTTCATCAAATTTAACCACTCCGAATCTTTCCGGATCGGATACTTCTTTGGCGAAAACCATTCCGCCGCTTTGAAAATTTTTGATACTTTCGGCTAAATCGTCTTCAAAGATATTGTCGCCCAAAACCATGGCCACCTTTTCTTTGTCAATAAAATTTTCACCCACAATAAAAGCATCCGCCAATCCCCTGGGTGTCTTTTGCACCTCAAAAGAAATATTAATGCCGTGATTTTTAAAAATAGAGCCTAAAAGATTCAAAAACTGTCCGCTATGTTCCGGTGCCACGATAATCAATATGTCCTTGATACCAGCCTTTATCAGTGTGTTTAGGGGATAAAAAATCATCTGCCGATCATAAACTGGAAGCAACTGTTTGGATGTTGTGGCGGTAAGCGGAAAAAGTCTTGTTGCTGTTCCGCCTGATAATATAATCCCCTTCATATGTTTTTTTACTTTAAATTTTTATATATCGGAAATTTTTTGCAGAGTGTTATTACTTCTTTATGCAAGGCTTTCAATTTTTTCTCATCTTTATGATTTTCAATCGCATTTTTAATCCAGAGACAGATTTTTTTAATTTCTCTTTCTTTCATGCCACGAGTAGTAATAGCCGGTACACCGATGCGCACGCCACTGGGATCCATTGGCCCACGTGGATCATCCGGAATCATGTTTTTATTAAGCGTGATGCCAATCTTATCCAAAGCTACTTCCGCTTCTTTGCCGGTTACGCCCTTACTGCCAAAAACATCTACCAAAACCATATGATTATCCGTGCCACCGAACATTAATTTAAATCCGTGTTTTTTAAGTTCAATTTCCAAAACTTTAGCATTCTTAATAATTTGCTTGGCATAGGCCTTATAGCTCGGCTTCAAAGCTTCGCCGAAAGCCACGGCTTTGGCAGCAATATTATTTTCATGCGGTCCGCCCTGAAATCCCGGGAAAGCTGCTTTATCAATCGCTTTGGCAAATTCTTTTTTACACAAAATCATGCCGCCACGCGGACCTCGCAGTGTTTTGTGAGTAGTAGTTGTAACAATATCAAAATAGGGTACCGGATTTGGCAAAGCTTTGCCGGCGATGAGTCCGGCAATGTGAGCCATATCAAACATTGTAATGGCTCCGACTTTTTTAGCAATAGCGCAAAACTTTTTGTAATCAACTTGCCGAGTATAGGCAGAAAATCCAGCTAGCATCAGTTTTGGTTTTTCTTGCATTGCGACCTTTTCCAACTCTTTGTAATCAATAAGCCCATCAGCCTTAGTTTTATAGCGGGTAAAATTGTATATTTTAGCCGAAAGCGTCACTGGATGACCATGGGTTAAATGACCCCCATGAGACAAATCCATGCCCAAAACTCTGTCCCCAGGCTTCAAAACGGCGCTATAGGCAATCATATTAGCTGGAGCGCCGGATAATGGCTGGACATTCACATGCTCAGCCCCAAAGAGTCTTTTGGCCCTTTCAACAGCTAGAGTCTCGGCTATATCGGTAAAGGTCTGGCCGCCATAATAACGATGCCCTGGATATCCTTCAGAATATTTATTGGTAAAAACGCTGCCCAAAGCTTCCAATACCGCTTCGGAAACATAGTTTTCAGAGGCGATTAATTCCATACCTTCTTGCTGACGTTTGAGCTCACCAAGCATGGCTTTGTAAACTGCAGTATCTTGTTTTTTAAGATTGTTGTATTTCATAAAATTAAAATCAAAATTTGTTATTTTTTAAATACTCTGAGTGTGTCATTTAAAAATGACTCTATAAATTTTGATTTTATTAGATCATTGATTTTAAATATTCTTTTAATGCTTCTTTATAGCTTCTGAGCGGATTTAGCTTTGTATTTAAAAGTACCGAGTAAGCCGGCCTTTTGGCCGGTCTCGGAAATTCTTCGCTCTCAATCGGAATAACTTTGGTTTTGATTTTTGCCTGTTGATATAATTCTAGGACAGCTTCGTACCAAGTGCAAGGCTCACTATTCACAATATGATAAATACCAAAAGGCTTCTTGGCCTCAATAATTTCTTTAGTTTTTTTGGCCAAATCAGGCGCATAGGTAAAGCAGCTCATTTCTTCATCAACAACCCTCACGGATTTATTTTTCTTGCCAGCTTCCAACATCACATCAAAAAAACTTCTCTTGGCACTTTCTATTTGAGCAGGCTTACCAAATATTTTTGAAGGTCTGATGATATAATATTTTTTGGTATTTTTTTTAACATTTACTTCGCCCAGAAGTTTTGATTTTCCATATTTATTAATCGGATTGGGCTTATCATTTTCTTTAAAGCCAATTTGTGGTTTAAAGCCGGCATGTAAGCCACAAGACATGCAAGAGTGCGTGCAACCGTCCGGTTCCGGAATTTCCGGGAAGCCGTCAAAAACATAATCGGTCGAATAGTGCACCAATATGGCATTTATCTTTTTGGCTATTTTTGCTAAATTTCCAGGAGCCAGACCGTTAATTTTTTTGGCGATTTCATATTCCTTTTTTTCTTCACACTTATCAACCGCATTATACGCCGCCGAATTGATAATAATTTTCGGTTTCAATTTTTCTATCTTGAGTTTCAAGTCTTTTTCTTTCGTAATATCAATTTCATCCTTGTCCCACGCAAAAACTTCAAAGTCCCTATCTTTTTGAAAGACTTTGACCAATTCTTGCCCCAACATTCCTTTGGCACCGATGATCAAAATTTTTTTCTCTTTATTTTCCATATTGCTTTTGATAATATTCTTGGTATTCTCCCGATTTGATGTTTTTCCACCAGCTTTCATTGTTTTTGTACCATTCAATCGTTTTGGCCAGTCCCTCTTCAAATGAAGTTTTAGGCTCCCAACCCAGTTCATTTTTTATCTTGGAAAAATCAATGGCGTATCTTCTGTCATGACCCAATCTGTCTTTAACATATTCAATCGAGTTTTCATCTTTACCCATGAGCTCAATAATTTTTTTAGTAATTTCAATATTAAATTTTTCGCTGTTTCCACCAATGCAATAGGTTTCCCCTATTCTGCCTTTTCGCAAAATTAAATCGATAGCTTCACAATGATCTTCAACATAGAGCCAGTCACGCACATTCATGCCGTCACCATAAACTGGGACTTTTTTTCCTTCCATTAAATTGGTGATAAAAAGCGGAATTATTTTTTCTGGGAAATGGTATGGTCCATAATTATTGGAACAATTTGAAATGGTAATTGGTAAGCCGTAAGTATGAGAATAGGCTCTTACCAGATGGTCTGAAGAGGCTTTGGAAGCGCTGTATGGGCTTCTGGGACTATAGGGCGTGTTTTCATTGAAGGCTGGGTCTTTTGGCCCCAAATGGCCAAAAACCTCATCTGTGGAGATATGATGAAAACGCTTATTGCCATTGTTCTTGGCTGCCTCCAAAAGATTAAAAGTTCCCAAAACATTAGTTCTAACAAAACTCTCCCCGTCTAAAATAGACCGATCCACGTGTGATTCGGCGGCGAAATTAACAATCACATCTACATCTTTTACCAATTCATTTGCCAAATCCTTGTCGCAGATATCGCCCTTTACAAATTTATATCGCGGATCGTCAGCTACGTCTTTTAAATTTTCCAAGTTGCCGGCATATGTCAGGGCATCCAAATTAATAATTTGGTCTTCCGGATATTTTTTGAGAATGTAGTGAATAAAATTTGACCCAATAAAGCCTGCGCCACCCGTTACTAATATTTTCATAGTTTTTTGATAATTTAAAGTTCTTATATTTTTTAAAAATTTTCGAGGGAAAGTTATTTTATCAAAAAATGTGTGTTTTATAAAATGTTCTGCGCACATGCAGCGAAAATAAAACATTTTTTGCTATAAAATAACGCCCGAGCAATTTTTAAAAAATATAAGAATAAAATTATAAACTTCTCCTTATCTTCTTCCCTATCTCTTGCATCTCACCTTCTGCATATTTTGTTGTTGGCCAAAAGTTGGCAAGATTATCACTAAATTTGCGTGGGACAAGATGAATGTGAAAATGAGGAACATCCAATCCAACCACTGAAACAGAAACAAAATCTGCCCCCATCGCTTCCTTTATTTTTATCATTAATTCTTTGGATTTCTGAAAACAATAACACAAAAGTTCATCTGGAGTATCTACCATCATTTGATAATGTTCTTTGGGAATAATGAGAGTGTGCCCAGGAGCAACAGGATTGATATCCAAAAAAGCCAAAACCTTGTCGTCTTCGTAAACTTTTTCGGCCGGAATTTCTTCTGCAATTATTTTACAAAAAATACAATCTTCCATATATTTTTAATTTATTTTAAATGGAGAGTTGGGGTCTTTTTCGTGACGGATTTCATCCACTTCTTCTTTTTTGTCGACTCCAGCATAAAGTTTGTCCGGAAGATTAATACAATAGGCTTCTGTTTCCGAAATACATTTGTACCCATGAACTACACCTGGCGGCACGATCACAAAAACCGGATTATTTTCGCCAACCTCAATTTGCATTTCTTTTTTGAAAGTTGGGCTGCTTTCTCGATTATCCCATAAATATAATTTGAAATTGCCTGGCCCCAAAAAAACAAAGCCATCCGATTGAAATTTGTGTTCATGTGGGCCGCGAATCACTGTTGGTTTAGTTACGCTCACATAGGACATCTTTGGTGAAAAACTGCCTTCATCACTCCTCCATATTTCAGCCAGCCAGCCACGTAAATCCTCGTTTCTAACCAGTTTTTTTATAACAACATCTTGAATCATAATTTTGTTTTAAAACATTAATAACCCTTGCTCTGGTTTAATAATATTAATATATTTTAGCCTAAAAAGCAAAAACCCAATTTGGTCTAAAAAATTGGGTTTTGGAGGCAAAAAGGCAAGATTTTTATTATAGGTTCTTCGGGATTGTATCTGAATCTAGAACAAAATTTTGGGTCTTTTTTTCAAACTCATTCTTTATTATATTCACATTATAGAAAACATCTTTCGTTCCAGCTTGTTTCTGTATTTTAAAATCCAAATGCTTGTTTTTTAACTCAGCTGGTAAAAAATATCTGACCTCTACGGTTTTTGTCGTTCCCAAAGGAACGCTCACCAGAGATCCAAAATATTTTTTACCAAATTCATCTCCAAAGTGCGGGTCATCAAAATTTTTGCCGGAAATAAACCAAGAACCGCCGGGCACATAGACCCGCAAATAGGTCAGATAATTTTTGGTCATCCAATCTTTTTCTTCAGCCGTATGGTTATAGGTTATTTTTAAAATAGCTTCAGGGTTGCCGCTGGAAAAATCTACTGCATATTCAACTGATCTTTGAATATGATAATCACTTTTGTAAGAAGCTAGGTTGGCATCCACTAGCAATAAGTAATTGCCTTTCCAATTTTCATCCACTCGTCCTCCCCAGTTGGCTTTTTCGATCTGTTTTTGAATTTCCGCATCTTTAAAATAGAGCTGGATATCTTTGTTTTTCAAATCTACTAGAATTGTTTTCAATAATTTGGCTTTTTGCCAATTGTCAAACTTGGAAACTTTATCAATTATCTCTTTGGCCAGATCATTCATAATTGACTTGCGGGCTTCTTTTTTTATGCCTTGTTCGGCATAGGCTTTTTCCACCTGATATTCAAGTGCGATAACTGCATTTTCATCAGCATAGGTTCCAGGATAACCATTTATTTCAACCGGCCCAGTAGTTTTTAAAAATGAAGTCAAAACATCGGTTGTAAGTCCAACAACTCCGTCCAATTTTTCTTGCCCGCCACCCAATCGATAAAACTCTTCGGCTTTTTGGGCATTTTCCAAAAAATCTGGGGAAAAATTTGAATCACGCATTTTCCAGTTTTGAGTATGTAAAATCTCTTCAATCGGATATGGCGGGATCATCTTGCTTCGAAAACCGGCGTCAAAATTGGTAAGGTCATGGATTTGTAATTCCTCAATTTTTTCATTTTTGATTTTAAGTATTCCAAAGGAACCAATAAAACCTCCCCCCGGTCGAAGTTCCATATTATTTTGAAAAAGAATCAAAAAAATTTTTTCCTTTTGACTATCTTTCAAAAAATAATCAGTCAGATGGGCCAGAGCTTGTTTCTCTTCGCTAAAAGGAAAGTTGTCTGCTAATTTGCCAAGTCCCCTGTTTTTTATTTCCGAGAAAATAAAAAAAACCACCAGGAAAATTACTGAAATTAACCAGAAAATTATCCAAAATTTGGTGGAATGTTTTTTAGGCATTTTTTGTTATTTAAAAACTTAGCTGTTCAATAATTTGTTCAGCCTGGCTTTGACTTCTTCTGGGGTAGCTTCCCGAGTAATAATTTGGTTTACATTTTCAGAAGAATTCGCAGATTGTTCTTTTTTGTTTTCTGAAGCAAAAACAGATTCTTCGGCTGCAATTGGAAGATTGTCCGGAGCCACAGCTTTTTTTTCAAAAGTATAGGTATCTTCTTCAAGTGATTTTAATTCATTTTTTGGCGCCGAAAAATATTCGCTTATTTTTTTTCGACTGTCTTCAAAGGTTGGCTGAAAATATTTTTCCAAAGATTCACTTTTAAAAAAACTTTCGTCCTTGGAAAATAGTTTGGCAATCAAAAAGGCCGCTAGTCCTGTCAAAAGACCTACGAATAAACTAAAAGGAAACAGAACCCAAAATTTTATCTTTGCTATTGAAGAAGCAATTGGTCCGTCAATAATTTTTGTATCTAAATCGGCAACATTGTAATATTTACCGAGAACGGTTGTTTCACTCTGAGCTACCTGGCGACTGATTATTTCTGCTTGCGATTGGCTGTCATCCAGAATATTTATTTTGATAATGCCGCTCTTTTTTATGCTTTCAATTCTGATTTTATCATTCCAGGAATCTTTTCTTTGGCCATCAGGAAGATTAGCTAAATCATCCTCAATATCAGTGTTGAGTTCCAGCATTTTATTATAGAAAGAAAGAGACTTGGGAATTTCCTCGGCATTACGCAAGATTTGATCAATATTTCTGGCCGCCACTTCGCTTCTGGGCATTAGTAAAATTCTTATTTCACTTTGATATATTTTAGACGAAATGATTCCGGCAGCAAAAAAGATGGCAGCTACCAAAACAAAGGCGATCCAAAATATTTTTGAGCTAAATATAGCTTTCATAAGCTTGAAAAATTAAATTATTTAGGGTCGTTCAGTCTAGCAAATTGTTGATTTTTGTCAATCCCGCACTAACTTTGCACTGCTTCGCCAATTGGCGCTTCGCGCCTGTGCAAAGTTAGTGCGGGATCAATACCTCAAATCTTTCTGCTATAATAAAATAATGTTCTATGTATATATTATAAAAAATGAAACCGGAGAGTTATATTATGGATTTACTAATGATCTTAAAAAAAGATTTTTTGAACATAATTCAGGGAAATCATTTTCAACTAAAAATCATAAATGGAAATTAGTTTATTACGAGGCCTATCTTGATAAAGAAGATGCAAAAAGCAGAGAAGCAAGATTAAAAAATTATGGACAGGCATTGGGACAACTCAAGCGTCGCATCAAAAAATCTTTAAGCAGAAGTTAGTGCGGGAGTCAATACACAGGAAGAAGTTTGGCTTCAAAAATTTTCTGAAATATATTTTAGGTATTCAAAAAGGCAGCGTCATAATAGACCACTGCCTTTGTCTCGCTTAAGGTGCGAAACCATACCTTACGGCGTATGACCTGCTGCCGCTGCACGTCTGTTGTTGAAAAACATACAGGCCAGCCAGGCAAGAGCCAAAATGCCGAGAATTATTCCGATGACGCCCAACACCAGCCCTGCGATGGACTGATTATAGGCACCGTATGCTACTGCTTGGGCATCGGAAGCCACGGCCTTGACTTCACGGACCTCTTTTTTGAGGCCCTTTACCTTTTTGCCGTCGCCGTTGATTGTTTCTTCAACGGCACTCAGCCTTGTATCAAGACCACTCATCCGGCCATCCAGAAGCTTTCGTGCTTCTTCCTCGCCTTTGACCTTGTCGTCAATTTTTTGGAGAGCTTCTTTGATTCCGCCGATAACCCCACCTTTGGGGTTTTTGGCGGTTCCGCCTTTACCGTACATTTCTGCACGGAGAATTGCGGCTTTCTTTTCATTTTCACGCCGTAGTTCTCTGGCGAGCTGCGCCAACTTTTCATCGGAGATAGCCGACGATACGATCGTCGGCTTACACTCGCCGTTTGACTTGATCGCCGAAGGCGCCGGCACTGTTGTGATTGTGCCATTGCTGGCAAGAAGAACCTGTCTTTCGCCATTAACAACAACCGCATGTCCCGTCGAAGCGACACCCACAATAACCAACAAGGCCACGGCCACAAATATTTTTTTCATTTTCCCCTCCTTATAGGGTTTGGGTGAGCTTCCGAAGAAGCTCACCCGGTTGAATGTTTTAGAACTGCGGGATTTTTTCAACCCGCTTTTCCGTCGCAAACTGGTCGGCTGCATTCGGTCCATTAAGAACATTGATGCAACCTGCCCAGTAATAATAATCCTGAGCAATCAGCTGGTTTGCTTCCGTCTGATTGGCTTTTATATCGTAGCCTTTCAGGTAATTACGCTCCGCAATTTGAAACTGCTCAATTGCAGAACTGAGATGTTTCCTGTCGCCTGTACATTGGTACAGATCGATATAAGCCTCTCCCAGCTTGGAGCGTAACCGAAGGTTATTCATACACCAACGAGTGCATGCTTTTACCTTCCGCTTTAACTCTTCGATCTTCGCATAAATACTGCTCGGATCGCAGTCCCTCTCCTGCGGCGGAACATATTCCTTGGGCGGCGGCTGGTTATCACACACTCGAAGAAGCAAAAACATTCTTCCGGAAGCCACTTCCTCGGAGGATTTTCCTTTTCCTCCAGAGAAGCCCAGACCACCAAAAATACCGGTCAGGCAGCCAATAAGAGAAGAACCCCCAAGGCTAGCCGAACCACCAACGCTAGTGGATTCTGCCTTGGACCAGAAATACTCATCCACTTCTACGGCGACATTGGCGCCCCATTCTTGCATAAAGGGATGCATCACGCCAGCATAGAAAACGGCCGGAATGGTTTTTTCCATCTTGATCGCCTCATTGTCTGAGACAATCAGATACCCGACGATATTGGTTTCGGTTAAACCCTTAATCTCATAGTTTCCAAAACCATACCACCGAATCAGATCGCTTTCTCCCAACGGTTGACCCGTTCGGACAATCATCGGCTGCAAAGTTACAGCCTTATCGATCTCTTTCCATTCTCTGCCATTTCTTGCCCTGGCGACCTTGTCGTTTGTTTCAATCATTGTCGAACGCATTTTTGCGTTCATTGCAATGAATTGAAACTTTCCCTGGCCCCAGCGCTTGTGTTTTTCACCATTGGGGAGATTTACAACAACCCCACCCATTGGCGCCATGTTTGTTACTCCCAAAAGCTCCCGCTCTTGGCTATTGACCACTGTGGCTTTTCCGCCGGTGGCTGTCACGTTTGTTTTGACGTCAACATTAGTCCTGACGTCAACATCGGTTTCCTGATTAACTTTTACATCCGCGAACGCGAAGTTCGCAGACACTAGAATAACAACCGCGGCCACAATGGCCAAAAACATTTTTTTCATGTCTTCCTCCTTGGCCTTTCGGGCCTTTTGATTTTTGTATTTTATTCAATTGTCAAAGAATCTTGACAACTCTATTTTCCGCTTTATCTTTCCGCTATTTTTCACAATTTTTGTGCTAAATAGTAGAAAGATAGTTTTGGAATACAGGATTATCAGAACTGAGCATTCTAGCAGAAAATAGATGTTTTGTCAATCCCTAACTAAGATTCTAAGCTATATAAAACAAAAATGGCCAATTAAAGCCATTTTTAATCAAAAATGAAGTTTAAAGAATACAGCCTATTTAACCATAGTCGCTTTTATGACCAATCTCTTAAGATTGGTTCCTAGCGGCCAACAAGTAGAAAGAGTCACCATCGAATTATCAGTATTTTCAAAGATTCTCTCGTCATCCGGAGCATCAATATATTTGCCAATTACTGCATATTTATAAACAATAACTCGACCATTTTTTTGAATGGTTTTAATGTTTATAATATCTCCTTTTTCCAAATTATTCAGATCTTTGAAAATATGATTGTAGCTTCCTTTAGCCCAAATATAATTACTGGAATGACCGGAAATAACTGCATTGCCATTTTGTCCAGGAGCAGCCGTGTCTGCATAGTGGCTCACGCCATTTTCCAGATCTCGAAGCATTTCTTTTTCATTTTCACTTTTTGACCAAATCATTGGCGCTTCAATGCCAATTTTATCTATGCGAACCAAAACAGTTATTTTTGAGTTTCCAGTAAAATCATCTGGATCATAGCCCTTATCTATTTCCTGCTTGTCAGTGTATTTATCGCCATCAGTATCTTTATTCATTGGATCAGTTCCATGAACATATTCGAGATAGTTAGGCAAGCCATCCCCATCAGGATCGCTGTCCAGCCCATTATTGGCATTATTCAATCCAAAACGTTTGGACCAGTCATCATAGTTTTCCAGTGAAAAAGTGGTGCTGCCCATTCTTTTTTTGAACTCCTCGTTTAAATTCAAAATTTCACCCGTTTCCGGGGAATAATTTTTGTTCGGACGAAAGTCAAAATTGACTAAATAGAAAAGTCCAAAAAACACAGCCAAAAAAAGGCTGGCAAAAAGCGCAACCTTTTTTAGATTAATTTTTATTTTTTGAAAAATTTTAAACATTTTATTATTCTCCGCGCTTATATTATTTCGCAGAAAATTATTTAACCTTAACCGGAGCTTTTGTCCCAATAAATACAACCAGGAAAGCAAAAGCGGCTAATCCTGCCATAACGAGCATGTCGCTTCCAGTGGCCGGCAATCTCTTGACGGACTTTCTGGAATTTTTGTCATGGTCATTGGTATTTATTTTAACTTCATTTTTGGATTTTGAAGTCTGACTAGAAGATACACTCACGTCAGTTGAAACAGTGGTAGAACCACCCGTAACAACAATAGTATCTCCACCACAGCTAGAGCAAAAAGCTGAAGCACTGTTTACACTAATAAACAAGCCAACAGCCAAAATAGCCATTGCTGAGCCATAAATCAATCCTTTTTTCATTGTCATATGTTTAATTAAATTAATTAACCGTGCATACTAGCATATAAATAAAATTTTGTCAATCCCGCACTAACTTCTGGTAAACGCAAAGCATTTTTTGACTTTAGTTGGCCAGAAGTTAGTGCGGGACAAGCCCCGCCAATTTTCAATGGTTAGCAAAAAGTTAGTGTGAAATCAAAAAAAACCAAACGCCTAGAAAGCTATGGTTTTTTGTTTATGTTTATTTTAGACTCTAATTCTAGAATTGGACTGATATTTTCATTTCTTGGTTATTTCTTTGAACAGTCAGTTCAACCTTGTCCCCTTTTTTGTACTTGTAGAGCAAATCTGATAAATCGTTTTGCAAAGAAATTTTTTCACCATTAACAGCGGTGATTACATCATCTATTCTTAATCCGGCCTTTTGTCCATTTGACCCAGAAATAATAGCTAGACCCTCTTGTCCTGAAGCAGAATAAATAAGCGCTCCGCTTTCCTGGTTCAAATTATTACTGAGCGCAAAAGCCTTGGTGATAGGAATATAATATACGCCCAGAGAAACATTTGTTTCCAGCTCTTTTTTAACGGCTTTATCCACGACTTTTTTGACTTTATTTGAAGGAATGAAGAAAAAGTTTTTTTGATTTGCTCCGGTTATCCCGATGACCTGTCCGGTATAATCAACGACCGGGCCTCCGGTATAATATTGATCCGAATCAATGCTGAAATCAGTTTGAAAAACCCCGTTCATCTTGTCGGAATATGAAATTGCTTTGCCGGACAAACTGAAAGTCGGATCAAATGTGCTGATAAGTCCCGAGGTATAACGATTGGTAAATGTTTTAGAACTGCTGCCAATGGCTACAATTTTTTCTCCGGGGTCCGAATCATCCGAATTGCCAAAAGAAATAACCGGCAAATTATTGGCATTTATTTTTAAAAACACCAGATTACTATATGAATCTACGCCCGAAAGTTCTGCTTCATAGACTTTTCCGTCTTGGAAAATAACCTTATATTTGGAATTGGGAACAATGTTTTCCATGTAGGTCATGATCAAGCCATCGCTTGTTATTATTGTCGCAGTTGTATTATCTAGGACAGTCGGGTTATTTTTATTTTTGGCCGACACTTCAGCATAGGAAAGAACATCCACAACTGAAGAAGCGGCCTTGCTGGAAATTTTTTCTATGGAAGTTTCTTCTTTAACATAGACCTGCTCAGTCTTATTTATGATAGTCACATCCTCGGTTGATTTTTTCAAAAATTCGTATTTGGAAAAAAGAGAAGTCGTGCTGAGATAAGGAAAAAGATAGCGATTGCCGATAATGCCGCCTAATCCCCCCAGAATCAAAATAAATATGATAAAAAATGTTTTTTTGACTTTACTCATAAAAAATTTAGACCTTAGAACTTAGACTTTAGGATTCTATATTACCGGTATCCATTTCGCGCTTAGCAAAACCAACACAACCAGAGCGGAAAAAAATATCATATTTGCAATCACTCTTTTCCGGCTTAGCAAGTTAAGAAAATAAATCTGGGTCAAATCCCACAAAACATAATAGAGTATAAGCATAACTACGCCGGTAGTCAAATATCCGAAAGGCCAATAATTCATTGCCCAAATTATTTCGGCTTGAATCAGGGCCAAAATAAAACTGTATAAAAATATTTTTTTTCTTTCTTTTTCTATTATAGAAAAATATTGAAAACTCACTAAAAAAGTTACGACAAGGCATTCCAACATCAAAACATACAAAGGAATCATGAAATTCAAATACAGGCCATAGGAGGAAGAAAAGACGAAAAAAATAGTAGTCGCCGTTGCTGCCATCAGCATTCCCCTGGCTGTTTGGTCGCCTTCATATTCCCTAAGACGATAAGTTCCCAAGATCAAAAGATAAAAAACCGCCGTTGCCAAAAGGATAAAAATTTGTTGCTGAAAAGCCAGCGTAACTAGAGCTAAAAGCGCTACAGAAAATAGCACAAAAAGAACAGGCAAAATGGAGAATCTCCATTTTTTACCCAAACTTCTGCCCTCAAACAGAGCCATGGCCAACAAAAAGGCCAAAATAAAAAACAGCCAATCCGATTTTAAAATAACCAATTCCAAGCCTAAGAAATAAACAAGTCCTAATAAAACTAGCTTGAATTTATAAAACATATCTCGGTTATTTTAAACTTCGTTTTTTTTAGTTATTTTTTTCTCCTAACCTGACTTTTATTGTCTTTTCTTTTCCTTTGTGCCAAATTTTAAGTGAAATTTCATCCCCCGCACTGCGCTTGGCAATTAGTTCGGATAAACTCGCATCTTCATTTATCTTTTCTCCATTCATTTCCAAAATAATATCGTTTTCCACGATTCCGGCTTTATCGGCCGGAGAGCCCGGAATTACGGCTAGTTCAGTCAATGATTGGCCGCTTTTCACAATCACTCCGTAATCAAAAGGCAAGTCATTGGCTTTTTGAATTTGTTTGTTGATTGGAATATAGCGTACACCCAAATAAGGAACGGAAATTTTCCCGGTTGTTTTGATTTGATCAACTATTTTTTTTATCTGATTGGAAGGAAGGGCAAATCCGATATTCTGAGCATTTTGCACAATAGCCACATTTATTCCTACCACTTCACCGCTGATGTTTAGTAGCGGACCGCCCGAATTACCAGGATTAATAGCCGCGTCTGTTTGAATAATGCCCGTCAACTTTTCCGAACCTTCTAGTTTGGATCCGGCTACCACGTTTCTCTTGAGTCCGGAAACTATGCCCCGACTTACCGTATTGCTAAATTCGCCTAAAGAATTACCGATGGCCACAACCGTTTGTCCGACTTTTAGGTTGTCCGAATCTCCCAAATTAAGTGTCGGGAAATCGGATCCGTCAATTTTCAATATGGCAATGTCATTGGTTGGGTCTTTGGCCAAGATTTTAGCAGCATGTTTTTGGTTATCGCTGGTTGTTACGGTATATTCATCGGCTGTTTCTGAGACTACATGTTTATTGGTCACGATCATCCCGTCATTGGTGATTAAAAATCCGGAACCCTCGCCTACCGTTTGCTTTTGAGTTCGTTCTTGACCATCCTCTTCAGGAATCTCCAAGCCAAAAAATTGTTCCCAGAATGAATCGCGGCTATTCAAGGAAATATTTTTTGAAAGCTGGATACTGACTACCGCCGGAGAAGTTTTTTCTACCACATCAATGATGGCCGAGTCTTCTTGAACGATGTTTTGTTTGATTACCTCAACATTGCGTTTTTCCAGAGAAAACTTTTCAAAAAAACTCGGAAGAATTTTCTGGGCAATTCCTCCGGAAACAAGCCCGAAAATAGCGCCAAAAAAGGAAGAGATGAAAATCACAATCAAAATGAGCGCCGCCCAAAAGAAACTTTTCTTTTTTTTATTTTCTTGCTCCATAAATAAAAGAAAATTCAATATTCGCTTTTGAAGTCAGCTAAAACAAACTCCAAAGCAAAAAAGAATTTTATTTTAATTATTATTTTTATTTTTTTGAAAAACTTGAGTCTTATTCGTTGGAAATAGCGCTCACTGGACAAGCATCAACAACCTCTTCTGATTCGCAGCCGCAGTTTTCGCAGTTTTCCGAAATAACTTTTGATTTTCCGTCTTCCACCTTAAAAACTTTTGGGCACATTGATTCGCAAGCTCCGCACCCGATACACAAGTCTTCATTCACTTTAATCATACGATTTTTTAGATTAATTTATTATTAACAAACGGCCCTATGCATCGGCCAAAAACCTGAAAACTAAAATATGACCGAGATATCTCCGGATGAATTTTCATCCAGTTTATTTTCAAAATCTTCCAGATTCCTGTCGCTGAATTTTACCGCTTGGGCTTCCCTATCCCAATAAAAATCTTTGAGCGGCACATATATTTTAATGTTTTTTTCCTGTTCCAGTAACCAATCGGAAAAATTCTTGGCTCTCACAAAAATTTGTTTTACCTTAAACATATCCGTATTATTTTCGGTTTTTTTATCTTCCAACATAATAATATGAAAACCGAGCGGCGTTTCTAAGACATTGCTAGTTTTTCCTTTTTCAAGAAGACCTGCCGTTAGTGCAATTTCCGGTATCATCTGTTCAATTGAAAGCCAGCCCAATTCTCCGCCTTCTTTGGCGCTTTCCCCTTCTGAGTATTGAGAAACTACTTCCGCAAAATTTTTGCCTTTCCCAAGTTCAACCAAGGCCTCGTCGGCTTTCTTTTTTGACGCTAGAATATCCGCATCGCTTTCACGGACGTTTTCGGAAAGATTTTTTCGGTACATCTCAGGCTTGATTATTTTTTCTTTGAAGTCATTCAAGTCCCAATCATATAGTTCTTTTACTTTGCTTAGTACTTCTTCTTTATCGCCGTATTTTTCTATATTACTGTCTATTTCATGAGAAATGATTTCATCATCAATTTTGATGCCTCTTTCTTTAGAAAGCCTTTCTATTATTTTGTCTTCAATCAATTTATTGAGCAGTCTGCGTTTTTTTATCATCAATCTTTTACTGCCTTCTTCAGTTGAAAAATCAACTCGATAACCAATATTGGAAAAATCCTGGTTTTCATAGAAGTTTTTCACAGCCACCAATTCGCTTTCCAGTTCTCCGATTGAAATATAACTGCCCGATCCAAGAATAGCTGCCGGAAAGGGAAAAAATTTCAATGTTTTTTTGATAAATGAATTTTCAACTCCAAAGCCATAAAGCATCACGACTACTACCAAGAAATAGCCGGCGATTATGGCCAGGAAAGAATAAAGTAAAACCGAAATTTTTATTTCTTTTGTTTTTTTTGACATAAATTTAATATTTGAAAAAATAATTCCACCACTTAATATGATTTGGGACATTTTCAGTTTCGGGTATCTTTTCTTGAATGTTTGTATCGTAAGAATCAGCTTCCGCCTCTTTTCCCACATTGGGCTTGACGACAATGACATTTTCTTCCGGATTTTGCAGTCCTAATTTATCCTTCGCTTCTTTAATCTGATATTCTGGGCTTTCCAGATAGGCGATTTTTTCTTTTATCTGAGCATTGTCTTTATTTATCCTTTGCGCTTCTTCTTGCAAGGCCAGTATCTCTTTCTTAATTTGGTTTTTTTTGTGAGTTTCTTTAATGATAGAAAAAATCATGAAAACCAGCGCCACAAAAGCCAACAACAAAAAAATTTTGATGAAAAAAGAACTTATTTTTGTTTTTTCTTTTGGCATATTGAGTTTTTTATCCAAAAAGAGGCGCGATAGTAAAAGCCAGCATGGCTAAAACCGCCAGCAAAGAAATTACCACCCAGATCTTGTACATCTTTTTGTTTCTTTTTTGAAAACTCATAACAAGTAAATTATACCGGAAAATCGTTTTTTAGACAACCTTGCTTAGCGTTTTAGAACAGCCAGATAAGCTTCGGAAGGAACTTGAACTTTTCCGATATTTTTCATTTTCTTTTTTCCTTTTTTTTGCTTATCCAAAAGTTTATTTTTTCGAGTTACATCTCCCCCATAAAGACCCGAGGTCACATCTTTTCGGTAAGGCCGCACGGTTTCTCTGGCAATTATTTTTCCTCCCAAAGCAGCTTGAACCGGAATAACAAAGTTTTGGCGCGGAATGGCATCTTTAAGTTTTTCCACAATTCGTTTACCTTCGCTGAAAGCTCGGGATTTGGGTACAATTCGCGCCAAGGCTTCCACCGCTTCTCCGGCCAATAAAATATCCAACCTTACCAAATCAGATTTTCTATAACCGATAATATCATAGCTCATAGAAGCATAGCCAGATGATATGCTTTTTAAATCATCGTGAAAATTAACGATAATATCCATGAGTGGAACCTCAAAAGTGAGGATTATTCTTTCTTGATCAATGTATTCGGTGTTTACGTAACTGGATCTGAGTGAATTCATTAGCTCCATTATTGAACCGAGGTATGTCGCCGGCGTAATAATGTCCAGTTTCACATACGGCTCGTAAATTTCTTCAACAAAAGAAGGATCTGGCATTTGTGAAGCTGAATAAATTTTTGTAATTTCATTTCTATTTTTAAATTTCAATTCATACACAACGCTTGGAGTGGTAATGGTTGGAGAAAAATTAAATTCTCGTTCCAGACGTTCCTTGACGATTTCTAAATGCAAAAGCCCCAAAAAACCGCAACGAAATCCTTTGCCCAAAGCCAAGTTGCTTTCCGGTTCAAAAACAAAAGCCGCATCATTGAGTTTCAGCTTTTCCAAGGCGTCACGCATCAAATTATAGGTGTCGCCTTCCAGCGGATAAAGTCCGGCATAGACCATCGGCTTGACTTCTTTGTACCCTGGCAAACTGGATGTCAAATTTTTGCCGTTTTTCAATGTTATTGTATCGCCGACTCTGCAATGTTCAACGCTTTTTAAGCCTGTCGCGATATAGCCAATATCACCGGCAACCAAGATATCTGTCGGTGAAAGTCCCGGCTTGAAATATCCGACTTCCACAACTGCACTTTCTTCTTGGTTTTGCATCATTAATATCTCATCTTCTCTTTTGATTTGGCCATCAACAATACGGCTATAGGCCAAAACTCCTTTATATGTATCGTATTTGGAATCAAAAATAAGCGCGCGTAAAGGTTTTTCTAAATCACCTTTGGGTGCGGGTACTTTTTCCACAATTGCTTGCAAAATATTTTCCACTCCCAAACCGGTTTTGCCAGAGGCTTCCAAAATTTCATCCTCTTTGCATCCAAGAATATGAATAATTTCTTTTTTCGTTTTAGGAATATTCGCATTTGGCAAATCAACTTTATTCACAACTGGAATTATCTCCAAACCTTGCTCAATAGCTTGATACAAGTTAGAAAGAGTTTGTGCTTGTACGCCTTTTGTAGCATCTACCAGAAGTACTGCGCCTTCTACTGCCGCTAATGATCTGGAAACTTCATAACCAAAATCAACATGCCCAGGAGTATCAATCAAATTGAGTATATATTCATTATCTTCCCTCTCCTTCCCAAGGAGAGGGTTAGGGAGAGGTTTATAAACCATTCTTGCCGGCTGCAACTTTATTGTAATTCCCCTTTCTCTTTCCAGGTCCATTTGATCCAGAAGTTGTTCTTTCATTTTGCGTTTTTCTACGGTCCCGGTCATTTCTAAAAGCCGGTCAGCTAAAGTTGATTTCCCATGATCTATATGCGCAATTATGCAAAAATTTCGGATATTTTTCTGATCCATATAAAGTTCATTTTATATTAAAAAGGTTCTAAAATCAAGAAAACAGGCTAAGGATAAGGTTCCCTGCCCATTTTTTAATGATTTCATGATTCATAATTCGTTCTTCAGCATTGCCTAGACGCCGCTTACATCGCTTGTACCTTCAATAATAACTTTTTTGGCCTTGAATATTTTCTTGGTCAAAGAACGCTTAAAATTGAAAAATTCTTCTGACTTGAGAGCATAGCTAGCCAAAGAAAAAACAAAAATTCCAACTATTGCCGAAAGGGAAAGTTGGACAAATATTCCCAAAAAGGTATCAATATCAACCAGTGAGGCTACTTTGGTTTTTGCGAGCTGAATAGCTCCTCCGGCCAAAATCGCCGCCAGTGAAACCTTCGAAAAGGATATGGCAATGTTTTTTTCATCTAAATTTGTCGTCTTTCTGCGCAAAAAGAAGAATAGTAGAATCATTTGCAAAATACTGGCTGTTGAAAAAGCAATGGCCAAGCCAACAATCTGAAATTCTTTAATCAAAACAACTACTAAAATAATATTTACTGCTTCAGCCACCAAGGCAATAAAAAATGGATTTTTTGTATCATGTAACGCATAAAAAGCTCTGGCCAAAAGAGGGATAGTGCTCTGCGCAAAAAGACTCACCACAAAAATTCCCAAACATTCAAATGTAAGGATGGTATCTTCCCAATCAAATTTTCCGGAACCTAACACTACGCGGACAATTTGAGCGCGTAACATAAACATAAAAACACTCGTCGGTACAACAAAAAATATTATTTGCCTAAAAGTGCTTGAAAAAGTTTCAACAAACTTATTCTTTTCTTCTTGTGCTGCCAAGCTTGAAAGAACAGGAAAAACGGCAATTGCAAAAGAAACTCCGAATATTCCCAAAGCCACGCTTTGTAAGTTTTGGGCAAAATTGAAAATCGCCAGGCTCCCCCCCGCTAAAGTTGAAGCGAAAATAGTGATTACAAAAAGATTTATTTGATTTATGGATATGCCCATTATCCTGGGAATCATCAGCGTAAAAATTTCTTTGATATGGCTATTTTTAAACGATTCAATAAAAATATTTTTGTATCTGAAGCCTAGATTTCTGACTGCCGGATATTGAATAAGCATATGCAAAGCCGCTCCGAAAACCACTCCCCAGGCTAATCCGATCGGCCCCCAAAAATCCACGAAGAAAAAAATACCAAAAATAATCCCCAAATTATACATAATTGGCGCCAAAGAATAAATCACAAACCTTCTGAAAGATGTCAGTATCCCGCCAAAAATTCCGCTTATGCCGAGAAATAACGGACTCAAGAACATTATCCGGGTAAACATAGAGGCCATATCACTTTTTTCCGGAGAAAATCCTGGTGTGATAAGCTTCATTAGTAACGGAGCAAATACGGCAAAAATGACCGAAAGAAGAACAATAAAAAATATACCGATATTCAAAACTCCATTCACTAATTTTTGAGCCTCTTCGTTATCTTTGATTCCTTCTTCCGTCTTTTCACCTCCTTCATTCTTTTTGGAGATTAAACTGGAAAAAACCGGAATAAAAGCTGCGCTTAATGCCCCCAGGACAATAAAATTATAAATTAAATCCGGAACACGGAAGGCCGCATAATAGACATCCATAGTGTCGCCCGCACCAAAACGAGAAGCCAACATTCTGTCTCTCAAAAGTCCGAGCAAGCGACTAGCCAAGCCGGACATGGTTATCACAAAAGCCGCCGAAATGATGGATTTTGACGGCTGAGAATTCCAAAAATTGTTGTTTAAAATCCTTTTTATCAATTAATTGTCTTATCTTGATTATTCTTATTGAAAAACGGCTCCCATAAATTTATCTTTTTTTAAGTTCGTTTTATTCTTTATTTTTGTCTTTCCGTCCTCTCCGGGTTCACTAGTTGAGCCTTCTGGGTATCTCCAAATCAAGTCAAAATTTTGAGGATATGTAATGTCGGAAATGAAGTCGGATCCAGAGCTGCCGGATTGCTTTTGAACTAAAAGTGAATAAGAATCGGACGGTTTATTGTTTTCATTCAAGGAAATTTTAAAAGGCAACAAATAGGTATATTTTACCACAACTTCTTCTTTCGGGCTGACATAAACCCAATTGGCAAAAACTGTCTTATCGGCATCATCATAAATTCGAGTTCCGCTTTCCTCATCTATTTTTATTGAATTCTCTTCGGCTTCAACTTGGGAATCACGCTTGAATTTGAGAGCTGTGTAGTCCAAGGGAGGAGAATTAAACTCTCGCGTTTGACCTTCGGCCGAAATCAACTTGGATCCCCTGGGAACATAGACTCGCATATAATTGGCATTAACCTTATTGAACCACTCATAAGGCGTGTCTCCTCCATTATGTTTTCTGCTAATAGTCACGGAATCAACGATTGAACCGTCATCTTTAATTTCCGCTTTATGCTCAATTCTTTCTTCAATAACTCCGTCTGTCTTGTAGCCGTTAATATTGGAGTTAATAACACTCAAGTAATCCTTATCGGTAGACAAAATTTCTCCTGACCAACCTTCTTCGGATATTTTCTTTTCAATACCATAGTTTCTGGAATAAAGCAACATTTGCTTTTCATTTAAGCTTTCCATTAGGATGTCCAGTGTTTTAACGACACTGGAAACTTTTTTGGAATTGAAAATCGCATCTAATATTTTAGGCGCCAAATCGGCTAAAATTTTCTTGGGTTGGTTCAACTCTTTATCATATTCAACCTCAACTTCATTTTGGACTTCCTTCAAAAAATTATCTTTATCAATGGTAACTTCATATTCCGGCATATCAATAGGCCCACTGACTTCTAGTAATTTTTCCATCACGTTCGGCGTCATGGTGATAATTCCGTCAACTGTCGGGCCGCCGGTTTTTTCATAAAACCAAATGGCTTTTTCGGCTGAAACCGGAAAATCCGGAAACCAGTTGCTGTCGTGCAAGCTCCAAGCTGCGCTAATCTTTTGGATCGGTTCTGGAGGAACAACCTTTTCTCTAAGCTGACCATCGGGATTGAATATTCCATCAATAAAAAAATTATTTATTCTTCCGTTAAAAATATCCATCACGCCATAACTGCCAATGAATCCGCCGGTAGCTCTCATTTCCTGATTATTTTGAAATAAAAACAAATATTTACGCGGACCGTTGCCGCCTAAAATATCTGAAAAAATTTGTCCGTTATCCACAAAGCCCTTCACGAAGGTTTCCATCTGCGGCAATTTGTTTTTCAATCCTACAAATTGAGCTCTTTGTTCTTCCGGAATATCCTCCACATTGACTTTTTCCAGATCTTTTCGGGTTTTCTTTAAGAGATTTAGAATTTCTTGAGAATTCTTATTGGAATCCTGGAATATTTTCAAGAAAGAAACAGACTCGTCGCCTGCGTTATTTTCCAGAGGATTTTTTATTTGCTCTAAAACCTTCATCACATTTCCTGATAAGATTCCGATGTGAGAAATATTTTTTCCGGCTTCGGCCAGATACTTACCCGAAGAAAGCTTGGAAATATATGGGAAAAAGCGTGAGCCTTCAACCAGGATGCCGCCCAAATCACTAAGCTCCTGGGAAATGTTATCAAAATTTTCATAAGCCTCTCCAAATTGAAAAGAAGAATCTTGAAAATTACTTTGCATAATCCCATCTTTAGCCTGCATCAAATTGGCATAGGCCACTTGACTCGTACCCAAAACAGATTCTTTAACTTCCAGGCTTCTTTTGAAAAAACCGATCCCAAAAACCACCAAAAAAATAAAGCTGGAAATGGCTGCAAAAGCAAAAAGAGGTTTCCGAGGTCTGAAATCATCAGACACCCCTGAAAATTCCGATAATTTGGGCAATGAAAATATTTTTGTTTCTGACAGCCGGTCTTTAAACTCCGATAAAAATTCCTTCCAGGAAAATTCGTTTTCATTTTCAGTTATCAATATGTCTTCTTCACCACCAAAATCAACCTCTTTATATCTTCCGTCTTTTAATAAATCTTCTCCCCTGTTTTTTTCAAGCAAAATATCCGCCTGAATTTCCAAAAGATCCTTTGGAGAATAGTTAGTTCGGCAAACTGTCGGCATTTCCTCAGCATCATAAAGAATGTCCAGTTTAAATTTTTTATTTTCTCTTTTTTGCTTTTCCGCTTCTTCCCTCCGCAACTCAATTCTTTTTTGTCTTATTTTTTTCTCCCACGCCTCTTGCCTTTTGGCCTCATCTTGCCACCAATTATTTTTCAATTCTTTTTGGATTTGTTGCTTGAAACTTTCTTTGTTTTCTTTTTTCAAACAAACCCTCAAACATTGGTCTTTTTCATTGAATTTCTTTACATCATAAATATTGGGATTGGCTTCTGTTTTTATTTTTGGTAAAGCTTCTTTCTTTTTCGGATGAGCAATTATAACAGTTTTTTCTGTCCCTGTTTTTACATCCCAAATATTAGGCTTGGCTTCCAATTTTTTATCAAATAGAAGGTCTTTCTTTTGAATTTTATCTGGCTTGGTTCTAAATATTTTTCTTGCTCCAACTTTCTTTATTTTTTCCAAATCTAAATCACCGGTTTCATTTACCGGACGCACATCAAACATCTGCGGAATTACTCTATTTTTCTTTTCCATTGATTTCCTGATATATTTTTTGTGTTTTTCTGGCCATTTCCTCCCAACTATATTTTTTAACTTGCCTATAACCTTTTGCTATCAATTCTTGCCTTAGGTTTTTATTATTCAAAATTTTCAAAATAGCCTCACTTATGCTTTTAACATTTCCGCCGTCAAAATACAGCGCACTATCGCCCAAAATTTCCAAAGCGCATTCATGATTAGAACAAAGCACAGGAACACCTTCTGCCATCGCTTCCAGCGGCGGCAATTCAAAACCCTCATAAAGCGAAGGACGGATATAGGCCGTGGCATTTTTAAGCAATATGTTCATCTCGTTATCCGGCACAAAGCCGGCGAAAACAACATTGCCTACTCCATTTTCAGCCGCAAAATTTTTAAGTCGCTTATAGAAATAATCTTCGCCACCGACAAAAACCAGTCCGATTCCCGATTCTGAAATTTCCTTAAACGCTAAAACCAAACGTTCCGGATTCTTGTGCGGATAAACGTTTCCAATGTATATGATATACGGTTTTATTATACCATAAAAATCCAGAGCACCCTTTTCCTTTTCAAAATATTTATTCACTGGCTTATCACAGGCCTCATAGGTAACGGAAATTTTATCTTCCGGTATATTTTTATAGACACTCGAAATGTCTTTTTTAGTAAAATCCGATACGGTTATTATTTTTTCCGCTCTATTTATTGCCGCTTTAATGACCACTTTGTAAGCCAAAAACTTTAGCCAATATAAAATTGGACTAAGAGTGGAGCTTCTCACTGTTGGAAAATGAAGCAAAATCAAATCGTGAATAGTCAGTATAATTTTTTTCCTGTAAGCAAAGGGTACATTAAAATGCGGGAAATGCACAAAATCAAATTTATATTTTCTAAGTAGTCTGGGAAAAAATAACTGTTCGGAAAAAGAATACCAAGGATAATCCGCTAGTACTTTTTGAAAGTTTTTGTTTTTAGGTTGGTATTCGTCAAAATTTTCTAGGCGTAAAAAAACCACATACTGATTGCTCTGATCAATTTTTTCTAAATTTTCTATTAATTTTTGCGTGTAGCGCCCCAGTCCTTTGCCAATAGAACCATAAAAGCGAGCATCAATTCCGATGTACATATGGCTTGATTTTATCATTTTTTTGACATTTAAAAAAGCAGCGCTCTTTGCAAGCATGCTGCTAAAAAACAATTTTTATATTTTAATTTTATTTACCACCTAAAACTTTCAAAAATTCTTGTGCGGTTTTGTTCCAACTAAATTTTTGAGCTTGTTTTAGGCCTTTTTCTATCATTTTTTTTCTAAATTCAGAATTTGTGAGAATTTCCTTCATAACCTCAAAGATTTCGTTAGGCTTATTGGGATCAATAAGAATTCCGCCGCTACCCACAACCTCCGGTAAAGAAGAAGAATGAGAAACAATCACCGGAACGCCTGAGCTCATCGCTTCTAGAGGCGGGAAGCCAAAGCCTTCAAAAAAAGAAGGATAAATAAAAAGAGAAGCTAAATTATAGACATATTCTTTATCCACATCTTCAACAAAATCAATGACCTGAATATTGTCTTTGTTTTTTGATTTTTTTATTTCTGCAAATATTTTTTTACTAAGCCATCCTGAAGATCCGGCTATTACTAACTTGTAATCGGCCAGGCCTTTTAAATTCTCATAACTGGCAAATTTCTGCAATTTGTTATAGGCGCGGATAATTCCAATAATGTTTTTCCTTGGCTCAATTGTACCCAAATACAAAATAAACTTATAAGGCAATTTATATTTTTGCTTAACTTCTAAGAGTTTTCCGTCATTACGATCGATTACCCTGAATTTTTCCGAAATTCCACTGGGAATTACTTCTATTTTTTGAGGATCTATTCCGTAAACGGAGCAAAGATCGCTTTTTGTTGACATGGAAACGGTAATTATTTTTTTTGATTTTTGGGCGATTTTTTTCGCGTTAACAAAAACATGCCAGAGACGCCTTTTCCAAGAAAATGTTTCCGGATATCTTTCAAAAGAAAGATCATGGAAAGTTGTAATTAATTTAGTATTCTTGCCGGCAGATCCGAAAATTATGTTTGGCATAAATAAAAAATCCACTCCGCCGAGCATTTTATCAATCTTGGGCCAATCTAAATACCAGTATAAAAAATTAAGAAGCTTATTTGGATAATTGAATTTTTTCATTGAAACACGGGAAAATTTCTTGAGCCACGCAAAATCCGCTTCGGGCCTAGAAAAGGAATTAAAAAAAAGAATATATTTATTCTTTTTATCAATTTCAAAAAGATGCTTCAAAAAATTAAGAGTATATTCTTCTACTCCTGTTTTCCTCCCTTCTGCCAGACATCTTGCATCAATGCCAATCTTTGCCATATTTGTCTACGAGGTACGAGTAGCTACAAATATGAGCATCCCGCACCAATTTTCTGTACTCAATTTTCTTATATATTAATTAAAGCCACCGGCCTGCCTGCCGGTAGGCAGGCGACTCCATGCATCCAAAAGTCCGTAAGTCAATATTTTTCTTTGAAACTGGTGCGTGAAGCCATATTCATTGTTTTTACCCTTTAGGTTCTCTAAAATAATGGACTAACAGAACTATCCAAAAAGACAGGAAAATACCCGCCAATAAAAGACCTGGAGTAACTATCTTAAAATTAAAAGAATGCTTGATAATGACCGGATCCTGACCGAGAATATCAAACCAAGCCGCATCTTTTTGAGAATAATTCAGGCTGTCGGTATTTTTGGATATTTCTTTTTTTATTGAATCGGAAATATTTTTCAGTTCCTTTTCGCTTAAGGAAGAAAAATAAACCAAAACTAGCTGGGAAGATCGTTTTTCCGGTTTAAGCAGTTTTGTCAGTTTCTTGAGAGAAAAATTAGCCGATGAAATTTCAGAATTCTGATAAATTCTTTCAACTGTTCCCGGATCTTTCAACCATTCAACTATCGTATCGGCAAATTTTTCATCTGCTCCCAACCTATAATAGTAATCGTATTTATAATCTGCTGTCTGATCAATCCCTTTTCGCGTGATATTTAATGCCAAAGAGGCATCATAGGAAACCGGACGAGCATAAAAAAACAAAAGACCGCCAACCACAACCAGAAAGACCCCAAACAAAAATATTCGCAAATGTTTTTTAATAATCAGGATGTATTCTTTAAGATCCATACTTTTAATGATAAATGACTAATGATAAATTTCTAAGCTTTGGATTTTGAAATTGCTTGCCCACTGGCACAGCCGGAGATTTGTCATTGGAAATTAGGACTTTGTCATTTCAAAGAGTGCAAGCTCTTTGGCTATATATTCCTTTATCTTAGCCTTAAATACGCTTTTGTCAAATTTTTTGGCGCTTTCTCTGATATAATTCGGATTAAATTTGATACCTTGAAATTTTTTAACCGCCGCCACAATATCCTCAACTTCTTGTCTTTCAAAAAAAATCCCGGTTTTTTCATCTTCCATGTGTTCCGGAATATCACCGCCGCGATAAGCAATAACCGGCCTGCCGGAAGCCATTGCCTCAATAGCCACTATTCCAAAATCTTCTTCCTGGGGGAAAATAAAGGCTTGGCATTCAGAATAATATTTAGAAAGTTCTTGGTCAGAAAGTCGTCCTAAAAATTCAATGTTGGGGCCAGCCATTTTTTTGAGCCGTCCAAGTTCTGGACCTCGGCCAATAATTTTCAAGCTTAAGCCCAGCTGATTGAAAGCTTTAATGGCAATATCAAATCTTTTGTAAGCAATTAATCTTCCAACCATCAAGAAATAATTACCTCTCTTTTGGCTAATATAAAAGTTGTCAAAATTAACTGGTGGATAAATAACTTGACTATCCTTTTTATAGTATTTTTTTATTCTTTTGGCCACAAAATTGGAATTGGCAATCAGCTTGTCCGTCCTCTCAATGCTCAGTCGATCCCAAATGCGGATATAATTCATAAAAAAAGGAACGATTATTTTTATGAAATTTGGGAAATAAAAATCCTGAGTATATTTTTGGCAATCATCCCAGGCATAACGCATCGGCGTGTGCATATAACAGATATGCAGTGTATCCGGCCCGGTGATAATGCCCTTGGCATAACTGGATGAATCAGAAAGAACAATATCGTAATTGGAAAAATCAAACTGCTCAATCGCTGAAGGCATAAACTGCGGAAAAATTCTGTGATACTTTAAAGAAAAAGGTAGCTTTTGAATAAACGAGGTTTTGATATTTTTTCCCTCCAAAACTCCGTGCATTAATTTTTTATTATAAACCAAGGTATAAATTGGCGCGTAAGGAAAAAGTTCCGTAAAACATTCCAATACTCTTTCTGCACCGCCATATTGAACCAAATAATCATGGACTAAGGCAATTCTCATGCTTTCAAAAAATTATAAATTACATATGTATTTTAACTTTTTTTGGGATTTTGGACAAATAAAAAAAGCCTGTCGCGGCAGTTTATAAATTAAGCTTAAGCTTTTTTTATTTTGTATTCTTCCTGCTTCTGAACAAAACCGGAAAAGTTTTAATGCAAATAACGACATCCATCCAAAGCGACCAGTTTTCAATATAATATAAATCTATTTTATATTCATCTTCAAAATCCAGGTCCGACCGACCGGAAATTTGGGCTAGACCTGTTACTCCCGGCTTGATGGTGAGAAGCCTGCGATGATAATCCATGTATTTTTCCACTTCCCTTTCCTGGTGAGGCCTGGGTCCAACCATGCTCATATTGCCTTGCAAAACATTAAAAAACTGCGGCAATTCATCCAAAGAATATTTTTCAATAAAATTACCGACTCGGGTTTTTCTGGGGTCTGCTTTTATTTTGTAAATCGGTCCTTTGCGAACACTCTGTTTTTCAATTAATTTTTCTTCTAATTTCAAGGCCTCATTCAACTTTTTGTTTTCCTTGGTAATGCAATATTCCCATTTGAGATACCTAAATTTATAAACAAAAAATTTCTTTCCATCTCCGCCCACTCTTTCGTTTTTATAAATTATCGGACCGCCATCTTCCAACTTAATCAGGATAGCCACGACCAACATTATCGGCGAAACAAGGATTATTCCAAAGATTGAAGCCGCAATGTCAAACACTCTTTTGATAATTCTGCCCCATCCATCCAGAGGCGTATGTTTCACTTCAATTATCGGTTCTCCATCCAAAACACTGATTTTTATATTGGGAGTCTGTAACGTTGTTGCAATATATTTATAGGTAATATTATTAATAGCGCAAAAATCGACCAACTTTTCCTGCTCGTCATCAGTTATGGAAGGTTCACATAAAATGATTTCCTCTATGCCTTTTTCTTTTCTAATTTGCTTTATTGCCTTGAGATGAACCGTTTCTATTTGATCGACAACTTTGTATCCCAGATTCTTGTTTTGTTCCAAGATATTCCTGATAGCCGCAAGTTTCCCATTTCGCCCGATAAGCAAAACCCGGTGAACACCGATTTCGTATTTTCGGAGCAGCCATTTTTGAATTAAATGCAAAAACAATCTGGCCGTAATAACAAAAAAGGTAGCCATGCCCCAAGCGGCCAAAATAACAAAACGAGATGAAAACCATTCTCTTTTTAAGAATATAGCTACGATTATGATAACTAAACCAATTGAAGTTGCTACGGCAACTCTCCAGGCCTCCTTCCAAAAGCTTCTGGTTGATCTGATGTTATAGAGACCTTCAATAGCATAAATCAAAAGAAAAAAGGGAGCCACAAAAAAAATAACCCTCATATATTCATCAAAAGGGAAATTATAGAGTTTAGGTTTTAAGATCATTACTTCCGGAATATTTCTGATAGCAAAAGCAGCGATGGAAGCTAAAATAATCATTAGAAAATCAGTTGGAACCTGGATAGCACTAAAGAATAATTCTGATTTTTTCATAAAAAATTTCGTCTACCGATTATTTATGCCAACAATTAGCATTGAATTCAAAATTTATCAAAGCAAATCTATAAGCCGGATTCTGTTCCAATTTTCTCGAAATTTTAATTTCGCAAGAAAATTGAGAACCCCTGCACCTTTTCTATTAACAAACTTCGCATATCCGCAATGGAGGCGAAGCCGACACCGCGAAATATATTTTTGCAATTAAAATTTGTTCTCGGAAAAGGTGCGGGGTCAACAACTTTAGAAAATTAGAGACAATCATTTATCTAGCCCCAATATTGCTATTGGGATCAAGCGGCACTTCCAGTATTTCCTAGGGGAATGCTGGACACGACCTTGCATCCAGATAAGGATTTAGCCGTTTCACTCCTGACGTTACCGTCGGGACTTATCCTAATTTTTCAATCAGGATACCCAAAAGACTTTCGTCTTTAGGCGTCTCTGCTCGCACCTCGTGGATTACTCCAGGCGGGCGTTACCCGCTACCCTGCTACCCCTTAAAGGGGTGGATGTCCGGACTTTCCTCTGCCATTTTTGTCTTCGACAAAGTCGAAGCTACAAAAATGAGCATCCCTGCACCTTTTCTATCAACAAACTTCGTATATCCGCAATGAAGGCGAAGCCGACACCGCGAAAAATATTATTTGTAACCAAAATTTGTTTTCGGAAAAGGTGCGGGATAGTCTCAAATGACAGCAATTGTCCAATTTGCCTTGATAAATTTCAGACTCAATTATTAAAATACACCCTTTATCATAATTAAAATAAACCAGTTTGTCAAACCAAATATGTTATTTTTGGCTTAAATATGGTAAAATATAGATATTAAAAATCTCTGCTTGAATTTTACTCGTATTTCCATGCTGCAGCAAGCCCAAATACGAATTTATCGTTTCTGGTTTTAGGTTTTCTTTAATTTTTCTCATCATTCTTCTTTTGGTTGAGGTTCTCAGCGCTCGATAATTGGTAAAATGCACCCAGCCCAGAAAATCAACTCCACTGACCAATGTTTTTATAAAAACTTTGTCAGGATGTAAATTGAGTTTTAATTCTCTTTCTAAAAATTCGGATATTTCAAGAATCAGATTTTCCAAATATTTTTTGTCTTCCGAAAAAATCACAAAATCATCAGCATAACGAATATAATATTTTACTTTTAGTTTATGTTTCACAAATTGATCGAATTTGTTCATATAGATGTTGACGAGAAGCTGTGAGGTTAAGTTTCCCAAAGGCAAACCAACATTTGGATTTGTATTGAAACTGCCGATTACGTTTTTCAAAAGTTCAATAATATTTTTGTCCGGAATATATTCTTGTAATATTTTTAGCAAAATTGCATGGTCAATCCTGGCAAAGAATTTTCTGATGTCGCATTTCAAAACCCAGCATGTTTTCGTACTGTTTTTGGAAACTTTACGTCCAAAATCCAAAAATCGATTTATGGATTTATGCGTGCCTTTGTTTATTCTGCAGGAATAGGAATCAGCAATGAATGTTTTGTCAAAAAATGGATAGAGAATCCTATAAATAGCGTGATGCAAAAGTCTGTCTTTGACTGTTGCTTTGTGAATATCTCTGGGTTTAGGATCGTTGATTTTGAAAGCTTGATAGTCGCCGTGTTTATAGGTATGATTGAAAAGTTCATTGTGTAGTGAGAAAATGTTATTCATAAGACGCAAAGAAAAAATTTGGACATCTTTTCTGTTTTTCTTGCCTTTTTCAAATTCTTTCCAGGCTTCAAGTAGATTTTCTACGGAAATAATGACGTTATAATTTTTTGTTAGTTGCATTTTCATCAGTTTTTAACTTTTATTTTTTAACCTTAAACTTATATGACCCCCCCCCAACAACAGTCTTCCACCCATCTTTCATAAAGCCAAAGACTTATATCTTTCATGGTATGAATATTATCGGACTTTGCCCAAAACTCACAGATATACCCTGGGACAAAAAACAGATAACTACTTTACGGAAATTATTGAATCAATAACTATTGCTACTTTTCTGAAGCCGGAAGAAAAAATTCCGTATGTCCGATTGGCTATTCATAAATCAGATGTCTTAAAAATATTTCTACATATTCTGTGGGAAACAAAATCTTTGGATAATAGCAAATATATTTTGCTTTCTGAAAAATTAAATTCCGTCGGCAAAGATTTGGGCGGCTGGAATGGCAGTCTTATAAAGAAAAACTCTCCTCAAAAATAAAGGAGAGAAAATAAAGAGATTTGAGAGGCAACGAAAGCAAAACCATTGTCGCGATTCCACCGATTGTCAGGCTTGTCATAAGTCGTGTTAAGCCAAGAGCCGTCATCGTTGCGATTCGCATTGAGCAAGTTCGGATCACCATCGGAATTGCGCGAAACGCCTTCTGTTCCACCACTCCTTGAATGCTCTCGGAGTTGAATATAATTAGTGATCTAAAATCACATAGCATTCCGCACCAAGTATCTTCATTTTTTGAAGTTTCTGCATGCCCCACTCTATTTGAAACCGTAGTCACAAATAATCTCAACGCATGGATACTGGATTCGGAAGCGAAAAACCTTGATCGTTCGCATTCTTCCCTACTACCTTTTTTATTTTAGCACAAATTAAAGAGCCCCGTGTGAAAAATTTCCACATGAGGCTCAGTTTTGGTTTTTTTAGAACTAAGTTTCTGAGGGCTAGTGCCAAGAAAATTAGTTCTAAGTGCTGACTTGCGAGGCAACGAAAGCAAAACCAAGGCCGCGATACCACCGAAAGTCAGGCTCGTCATAAGCCGCGCCAAGCCAAGAGCCGACAACGTAGCGATGCGCATCGAGCAAGTTCGGATCACCATCGGAATCTTTGATAGGTTCGTGCATAGTGACGATCCACCAAAGACCCATTTCTTCTAATTCCTTATCCGTAAACATTTCTCGAATAAGGCAAGCGACTTCGGCATTCGGCTTGAACCACTTACGCTTGTCGGCTTCGGCGCGGATGTTTTTAGTGGTTCGCTCGTTGTCATTCCAGAGCATCCCCTTGAGCACCGCGATTTCATAAGTTATTCCGCTTGTCGGCTTGAAATCTTCCGACTTGAGAATACTTTTTGCCCAATCAGAATTTCTGAAACCTTTTTTCTCCAAACGCTCGATCCACTGCGAACCTGCCGTTCCGTCGGTAGGCGGAAGTGTGAAATAAATCACTCCATCTTGCTCGCGCCATGTACGTGCTGGTTCAGAAACGGTCAATTCACCCCGAAGAAATTTTTCAACTCCTTCCATTCCGCCCAACTTGTTGATTATAGCCTCAACCTTTCCCAATGTTAATTCCGAATATTTCATGACAACCTCCTTTTGTTCAACTGTTAGTTGAATTTTATTCATTCCTAATAGAAATGAATACTAAACAGTCGTGGTCATAGCCAGCAAAAGCTGAGGATTTCCGCCTCTCTTGGCTATGGCCAACCGCAAGTATATTTTAATGTACTGATTTTTGAGTATACACCCAAAACGGCATTTTGTCAATGTCAAAATGCCTTTTTTGCTTTAAATAAAGAAAAAACTACTTTATTTTGCCTAACCCATCTTTGAGTTCTTTTTGAATTTTGAGTTTTTCCTTGTATTCTGAAAGCCTTTGTTTGTTCGCCTCTATGATTTCTTTGGGAGCGCTGCCCAAAAAGTTTTCATTTTTAAGCAGACCTTCATTTTTTGAAATGAGACCAACAAGATTTTTAATTTCTTTTTCAATTAAGGACAGCTCTTTTTGAATATCCACAAAACCGGCAATGTCCAATTCCAAAGAATATCCCGGAGTTGAAATTTTCATTAGTTTTTTACTGTTCTTGATTTTTGCCTCCAATTTTATTCTGGCCAATTTTTCCACAATCCCCTTTTCTTTTATTTCTTTTGCAAAAGCAGTCAAAATTCTGGCTGGTTCGATGTGATATCCGGAGCGGATATTTCTGATTTTGGAAATAAAAGATGTTAAATTGTTAAAATCTTTTTCCGCTTTTTTATCCATGAATTTTTTATCCGATTGCGGCCATTTTTGAATCATCAGCAAATTTTTATTTTGAGAAAATGAGCCCCACAATCTTTCTGTTATAAAGGGAATGAAAGGATGCCAAAGCCGCAAGAGCTTTCCCAAAACATAACCCAAGACTTTGGCATTTTTTTCAATCTTATGAATTTCCAAATACCAGTCAGCCAGTTCATTCCAAGTAAATGCTCTGAGTTTTTCTTGAGCCAAAGAAAAATTAAATTTTTCAAAATCATTTGAAATTTCTTT
>CAZWRY010000001.1:67924-95711 GCA_964636505.1 uncultured Bdellovibrionales bacterium
CCGACAATCCACTTATCGGAAAGTGATTTGAGATCAGATTTTAAAATTTTATCTTCCAATTTAAATTTAGCATTCGAACCGCTTGCATACACAAACATATTCCAGAGTTTGGTGATGAAATTTCTGAAGCTTTCAACTTTTTCAAAATAAAATTTCAAATCATTACCTGGCGTTGTCCCAGAAATAAGACAGAGTCGCAAAGCATCGGTTCCATATTTTTTTGAAACTTCCAAGGGATCAATGCTGTTGCCGGATGATTTGGAAAACTTCTTCCCTTCTTCATTGCGAAGTATGCCATGAATATACACATCCTTAAATGGAATTTCGTCCAGAATATAGGCGCTCATCAAAATCATTCTGGCCATCCAAAAAAACAGTATTTCATAACCCATTTGCATCCAACTGGTTGGATGAAATTTTTTGAGATCTTCACTTTTCTGGGGCCAGCCAAGAGTTGAAAATGTCCAAAGTCCCGAAGAAAACCAAGTATCTAGAGTGTCAGGATCCTGAATCCATCCTTCACCCTTAGGTTTTTCGATACCCACATAAATATTGCAACCATTGTCTAAATTTTGAATTTTGAATTTTGAATTTTGAATTTGTTTGGAAATTGGAAATTGATTATTGGTCATTTCCGGTTTACAATAGTAAACTGGAATCCTGTGTCCCCACCAAATTTGGCGTGAAATGCACCAATCGCGCAAGTTATTAATCCAACTCAAATATACTTTTTCAAATCTCTGGGGTGTTATTTTTACTTTTTGCTTGTTCTTTCCGAAACCAGCTTTGACTGCCTGAATCATCAGTTCCTTGAGGCTTTTATTTCTTCCTGAAATTTTTCTGTTCACATTCACAAACCATTGAGTCATCGGTAAAACTTCCACCACGTCCTTAAAACGCTCATGGGTTCCGACATTTTGACTAATTTCTTCGACTTTTTCCAGAAGATTTTCTTTTTCTAGCCAGGCTACAAATTTTTCACGCGCGCTATCCACTGTTAGTCCGGCATATTTTTTTCCGGCTTCCTGCGTCATTTTTCCGTCCGTTCCAATTACTTGCACAAAACCAATTGGATCTTTTTTGGCTTTTTGTTTTTCATATATTTCAAAATCAACCATGCTATGCGCCGGAGTTACACCCAGCGCTCCCGTTCCGAAATCCATATCAACTTTTTCATCGGCAATAATTTTTATTTCCAAAGTATTTCTGGAACCTACATCAACTTTAAAAATTTGCCCGATGTATTTTTTGTACCGCTTGTCTTTGGGATTAACCGCTACAGCCGTATCGCCCAGTTTTGTTTCCGGCCTGGTTGTTGAGATGGATATTGGAAAATCATGGCCGTATTTAAAAGTATAAAATTTGGCTTGCCTCTCAATGTGCACTAGCTCATCATCCGAACAAGTTGATTGCCCTTTGACCGACCAATTAACCACTCTGAAACCGCGGTAAACCAGCCCGTCATCATACATTTTTTTGAAAACAGTATTAACCGCCACATTTCTTTTTTTATCAAAAGTATAAGCAAGGCGCGACCAATCGCAGCTGGTTCCCATTTTTTTGATTTGGCTCAAAATCGTTGATTTTGAATTTTCAGCATATTTTCTGATTTCTTGGAGCAGCTTCTCTCTCCCCAATTCTTCCCGCGGATTTTTTATGCCTTTCTCCATCAGAACTTTTTCCACCTTAGCTTGGGTGGCTACAGCCGCATGATCGGTTCCTGGTAAAATCAAAACTTTTTTACCATTCATTCTTTGATATCGCGCCATTACATCCATCAAGGTATTTTCCATGGCATGGCCCAAATGCAAAACGCCTGTCACATTAGGTGGCGGCATCATAACAGAAAAAGGCTCTCCCTTCAGATTATCCGGATTAAAAAACCCGCTTTCTTCCCAAAGTTTGTAAATTTTGTCCTCTTCTTCAAAGTTGTATTGCTTAGGAATTTCTCGCATTAGTTATTCTAATTCAGAATTAAATTTATCGAAGCACAGCACCAAGATCTTGTTCGGTTTTTTTGCGAATTTCTTCTTGAATTTTGTTTATTTCTTCATTGGTAAGCGTTCTTTCCATAGAACGATAGGTAATGCGGAATGTATAGCTTTTTTTATCTTGGCCAAACTTTTCTTCATTTTCATATTCGTCCAGAAGCTTTACTTCCTCGATCAAATCGTCGGCGTAGTCACGGACAATTTCGTAATAATTATTAAGATTAATATTCTTGTCGATAATAAAGGAAATGTCTCGAACAGTAGCCGGAAATTTGCTAACTTCTTTGAACTTGCTGTCGATGTCCTTAAATTGACTGGTAATTCTTGGATCATTGGACCAAAGAATTCGGATATCTGGAATCCCCATTTTTATCATGGCTAATCTATCTCCAAAACCAAAAGCCCAACCATTATATTTTTCTGGATCCAAACCGAATTTTTTCAACACTACTGGATTGACCAGGCCGGCACCATTTACTTCCAACCAGTCTCCGTTAAATTTAATGTCCATCTCCAAGCTCTCCACCGTGTAAGGAAAAGTGTCTTCCAAAAATTTATATTCAATATTCGGACCAAAAATTCCCTTAGCCAAATCAATCTGAACATTTTTAAGATCTTCTTGGGTTATAATCTTTTTTTCCTTTTTGCAAATCAATATGCCATCAATTTGATGAAAAGCCGGATAATGACTTCGATCAATTTCATCCTTTCGAAAAACAATGCCTGGAGCCAAAGCTTTTATTTCTCCGTCCTTTTCCAACCTTTCCAAGACTTCTTGATCTTTCAAATAGAAAGACCAGAAAGCTGTCATTTGGGTTCGTAAAAGATAATTTTCATTAATATAGTAAGTGTCGGTCTCTTTTCTGCTGGGATGATCTTTAGGAGTATTTAATAAATCAAAATCATCTTCAACTGTTATAATTTTTGGAAATTCAACAATGTCAAAGTCCTGGAATACCGGCAGGTTGATTATTTGATCAAATAAAATCTTCACGGGCGAGTTTTCTTTTCTAGTAAGATCCGGCAGAGCCAACATTCTCTTTATGCGCTCGGCTTTGATGTCGCTTCTTTTGTTTAACTCTTCAATTAAAACTTTTTCTTTTGGATCTTCAATAACAATCTTTCTCATATACCTATTTATCTAATAAATTATTTTAAATTAATATATTCTGAAAATTCCATTCCAACCTCGGCCTTTTCATCTAAAATCATGATACCACTATGATCATCACCCAGACCCAGCTCATCCTTGGCACAAAGCATTCCGCAAGATTTTACGCCTCGAATTTCTGCTTCTTTTAAAATTATTCCATTAGGCAGTTTTGCCCCAACCAAAGCTACCGGTACTTTTTGTCCCACTTCAATATTTGGCGCACCACAAACGATCTGAAGAATATTTCCTTGTCCCTTCTCTCCCTTTGGGAGAGAAGCTGGAAGAGAGGGTCCAACATCAACCCTAGTAATTCTTAGTCTGTCTGCGTTAGGATGTTTATTTATTTCTAAAATTTTTCCCACCACAACATTTTCAAACTCAGTTGATTTTTTGGCGCCAAACAATTTCTCAAATAAATTTGATAGAAATTTCATCTTGTTACATTTAAAACTTTATTTTTACAAATCCAAATTTTCCAACTTTTACAACATTCCCGTTTAAATCTTTTGCAATCATCATTTGCGGGTCGGTTATTTTTTCTTCTTTAATGGAAACTCCGCCTTGCTCAATTTTTCTTCTAGCATCACTGAGACTGGTTGCGTTTCCAGATTTAACCAAAAGTTCGGTTATTTTTATCGCCTCTCCTTCAACGGTGAATTCAGCCATTTCTTGTGGTGTTTCTTTTTTAGAAAAAGTATTTACAAAATATTCTTGCGCTGCTTTGGCTTTTTCTTCGCCATGATTAATTTTCGTTATCTCATATGCCAATCGAAGCTTGGCATCTCGTGGATTATTTTTGTAATCAATTTCTTTTAACTCCTCTGCTGGTATATTAGTACAAAGCTCAAATCCAGGAGCAATAAGCCCGTCCGACCAGGCCATTACTTGTCCAAACATATTTTCTGGAGTTTCATCCAAGTTAACTACATTACCCTCCGTTTTTCCCATCTTCTTCCCACTTTCATCGGCTAAAAGTTTCATTGTCAAAACAAATTTTTCTTTATTTTTCACAGCTTTCATTAAATCCCTGCCGCACATCATATTAAACATTTGATCATTGCCGCCGACTTCCAAATCCACATCCAAAACAACACTGTCATAGGCCTGCGCTAAAGGATACAAAAATTCATGAAGATAAATAGGTTTTTCATTTTTAATTCTTTCCTGAAACATATCTCTTTGAAACATTTGTTGAGCCGTAAAATTCGAGGATACTTCTATCAAATCTTTAAAAGAAAGTTTATCGCTCCACTCGCTATTGCGCAGAACTTTAACTGGATTTTCTCCATCAAATTTCAAATATCCGGAAGCTTGCTTTTGATAATTTTTACTATTTTCCAAAGCTTCTTCTCTGGTCAATTTTTTTCGTGCCGCACTTTTGTCAGTTGGGTCGCCTATCATTCCAGTAAAATCTCCAATAAGAAAAATAACCTCATGTCCGAGTTTTTGAAATTGCCCAAGTTTATTCATGGAAATCGCATTTCCAATATGCAGAGATTTGGCCGTTGGGTCATATCCGCAGTAAAGTTTTATTTTTTTCCCAGACATTAGAACCTTTTTCAGTTCTTCCCTACTAGGATAAATATTTTCAACTCCCCTAGTCAAAATCTCATCAATTTCTTTTTCGATGTTTTTGTTCATATGGGTCTATAATACCAACTAAGTTGACATATGGCAACACCTTTATTACCTAAAAAATGTTATTTTTAAAAACTTGTTCTTGTGCCTATTTTTAGCCAAAATATAGGGTATATTCCTGGACCCTTGATTTTTCCATAAATTTAGAGTACAATTGAAGATTGGGATCGCGCCTAAAAGGGCCACCAACAAAGTGTTTTTTGAAAATAAATGGCAGAAGTCCATTGTTTAGCTGGTTGATTTTACGCGAATCAATTGGTTTTTAAAACAATGGGAATCATTAACCCTTTTTCCAGATGCCCAATAGCTTGAAGGCTGGCGGGTCTACCAATGGAGGTGTTAAATGAACAGAAAACAGTTTTTGTCAGAGAAAGTGGTTGGACTTATCCTTCGAGTATTCGCATCCAAAGAAGATGATATTTCCAATCGTATCAAAATGATTAAAGATGCGATTGCAGCAGCCCGTAAAATGGTCGTTGATGGCGTACAAGTTGTTCGTCGCATCGACGTCCTGGTTTGGGCCGACAAAAATTATAAAGACAGTGACTGCGGTAAAACTGTCGCGGCACTGCGCGAAACATTGAAAGAGGAAAAGGGCGTGTTTATTTCTGAAGTTGAACATGCAGACATTTTCTGCGCAATCCTGAACTATGGCGTTGTGCATCAGCTTCGTAAGGGCGTTGATTACAACATCATTGCTTCCGCTGAAGCATTTAGCTACATGACGCCGGAAACAATTGCCGATATGATTGATGCAGCTTGTGCAGGAGCAAAGGCTATTCCTGTGGCCATTACAGAATTGACTCAGTCAATTTTGGAGGGCCGCGGCGCCAACACCTTTATGATGTGGCATGGCGAATCGTTAATGACCGTCGGCGGGTTTGATCTTCTGGCCGCTAAGCCCTTGGACGATCGCATGGCCCACTACATGAAGGGCTGGAACCAAGAAAAGGGCGATGTCTATTATCAGCTGGCTGGTGTGGAAGAAGTTATTCCTCTGTCCCGCATGATCCAGACGTTTGGGCCATGCATCGCTCCGATCATTCCAAGTGGCGAAGGCGTAAAACAATATGTTGTTCCCGACCCCACCACACAGCCGGAACTCTGGTTGCGGCACATTTCAAAGATGGGCACCAAGTTTGAGCGCCAGTCCGCCCATCTGGCCTCAATCGGTATCGATCCCTCCTATATCAAGGGAGGGGTGATGCCTGAATACCGTCGGTTCTAGTTTCGAAGAAAGTTAACAAAAAACCGGGAGTTGCATATCATTTGCAATTACCCGGTTTTTTATTTTGTCTAGAAAGTTTTATAGTCCCAGTTTTTCTTTGGCTTTTTGAATTTGACTTTCAGAAATCATGCCTGATTTTTTCATTTGCTCCATAGCTTTCAATAATTTATCTCTATTCCCCGGCTTCAAAGCATCTTGCATCATTTTTTCTCTTTCTTCCTGGCTCATTCTTTCAACTTTTTTCATGGCTAATCTCTGTAGCATTCCAAGCTTTTGAGTGTCATTTGAATTAGCAGTTTTCTTTTTAAACGGATTCCACATAATATTTTGAAAATAAATTGATTATTAAAATAAGGGCTTCGCTATAATTAGCAGGGCGCCCCATTGCCCGCTTGTGATTTTATATCACTTCTCTTTCCCGCATGAATGTTTCCTGAAAAGGAGTCAGGCCAGTTTCAGGATTCTTGAAACGTCTGTCAGCCCTGAACATCAAATTGAAAATCAGATTCAGGCTTCTCCAAAAACCTCTCTTCTTTTTCCGCATTGATTTTCCCTCCTTTCAAAAAATCTACCTTCAAGCAGCAAGATAAGCCTTGCACCTCCTCCTTATATTTTATCTCAAAACTTGAGTTTTTTTCTTTTTTTATATATTATAAATTACAGACTTGCCTGTGCCTTGGTGGCGGAATTGGTATACGCGCATGCTTCAGGTGCATGTTCCCGCAAGGGATTGGGAGTTCAAGTCTCCCCCAAGGCACATAAGAATAACAAAAAACCTAATAAAAGGTTTTTTATTTTTTTCTGATTTGCCAGTTGTAGCTTGTTACTAAAAGACCCGAAGCGATAAAAATAGAGGAATAGGTTCCGAAAGAAATTCCTATAATCAGGGCCAAAGAAAAATCCTTAATAGAATCTCCGCCAAAAATATAAATTGACAACAATGTAATTAAAACTGTCAGTGAAGTATTAATTGAACGTACCAATGTTTCATTTAAACTTCTATTAACAATTTCTGGGAACAATTCCTTGCTGGAACTTCTGAGTAAATTTTCCCTAGTCCTGTCATAAACCACAATCGTATCGTGCACGGAAAATCCTAAAATAGTGAGGAGTGCCGCAACAAAAGGTATTCCAACTTCAATTCCGGCAAAATGACCTAGAATTGAAAATGCTCCAACCGTGATTAAAATATCGTGAACTAAAGCTACTACAGCTCCAAGGCCATACTTCCAGGAGGCAACCGGCCGAGAAACTTTGCGAAAAGCCCAAGCGATATAAGCCATGATTCCAATAATAGCCAGAAAAATCGCCCACAAAGAACTTCTTTTAAGCTCACTGGAAACAGATGAGTTAATGAAATCAACCTTCATTTCTCTGGCGTCAGAGTATTTTTCATAAATTTTATTAAAGACAGCCTGGTTGATTTCGTCGCTTTCAGAGGCATAACGAATTAAGGCCGATCTGTTTCCTGCCGTTTGGATGGTCAGACTTTTTAAATCCAGATCTTTTAAAACATCGCCCAGATCTTGATTACTCGGAACATTTTGAGAAAATTGAATTTCCATCAGTGTCCCTCCGGTAAAATCAATCCCAAGCTTGAGTCCCCAAATACTGATGCTGATGATACTGGCAGCAGTAAAGATTATTGAAAAAATATAGGCGTATTTTGTTTTTCCAATTATGTTATACATCTTTTTTCTTTACTCCGATTAAATATAATTTTTCTTCCAGCCACTCGCCCACAAAAAACTTTAGTAATGTTCGGGTAATCACCACAGCTGTGAACATAGAAACCAAAACTCCAATAATCAGTGTTACCGCAAAGCCTTTCACAAAACCGGTTCCCATTTCAATTAAAATAAGTGAAGTAATGATAGATGAAACATTTCCATCACGTATAGATGTCCAGGCCCTCTTGAATCCCTCTTCAATCGCACCCAAAACATTTCTTCCTCTCCTTATCTCTTCTTTGGTTCTTTCAAAAATCAAAATATTAGCATCAACCGCCATTCCAATAGAAAGAACAAAGCCGGCAATTCCAGGTAAAGTCAAGGTTATCTGCCAAGGCGAAAAAGCTGAAAGCTTGAAAATGGAAATCATCAGTACGGTGTAAATAATCAACGCCAGGGACGCAATTAAGCCTAAAAATCTGTAATAAATTAGCATGAAAATAATTACTAAAATAAGACCGATAATCCCGGCTTTCAAAGATTTTTGTAAAGATATTTGTCCCAGAGACGCTTCCACACTTTGTTGCGAAATCAAAGTAATCGGGACCGGTAAGGCACCCTCATTTAATCTTTTAACCAAACTTTTGACTTCTTCCAAAGAAAAATCTCCAGTGATTTGCGCTTTGCCTCCAGTTATTTCTTCGTCTACCCGGGGCGTGCTAATAGGTTGTCCATCCAAATAAATGGCTACGGTTTTATCCACATTTCTTTTGGTAATTTCAGCAAATAAAGCTGCGCCTTCGCCATCAAATTCCAAAGAAACAAAAGGATTGCCCAATCCCTGAGAATTATAGTCTATGGAAGCATTTTTCAAATTTTTTCCCGTAAGTCCAGTGGAAACATAGTTTATCTTTTGAGACATCTGATTGGCTTTTTTGGCGATCAAAATATGCATCGCATGAACTTCCAAATCATCGCCAGATCCTTTTTGCTCAATTTTTTTAATGATATGCCAACCAAACTGAGTTTCAATTAAACTTGGATAAACCTCTCCATCTTTTAATTTGCTATTAAAAATTACTTTGTCAAATTCCGGAACAAAAGTGCCTTTTTTAGCAAAATCTAAATCACCGCCGACATCCTTAGTGCCCAGATCTTCGCTATTGTCTTTGGCTAACTGCGCAAAGTCTTCTCCAGCCAAAGCTCTTTTCAAAATATCCTCCGCCTTTTGTTTGGCCTCAGCATTTATTTTGGCCAGAACATCGTCCGGAATTTTTTGCGATTCATCAATTGGACCTTCTTCCTTAAATTCCAAAATTGGGGTTCCTTTGATTAACTCCTTGGCTTGATTAATATCTTTAACTCCGGCTAATTCCACAATTAACCTGCTATCCGAGCCAGATTTAGTAGTATATATTAAAGGTTCTGCCACACCAAAGGCATTTACGCGCCTTTCAATCACATCTTGAATTGCTTGCATCGCCTCATCAGTCTTCCCGGCCTCAATGTGGCTCAAATCGGCCTGATATTCCAAATGAATGCCTCCTTGCAAGTCAAGACCCAGGTTTATTTTCATTTGATTAAAGAAATTATAAACCGGCGGCACTTTGGAAACCACTTGAGGACAAGCAACAAGTCCGGCTATAACTGCCAGGACAATTACCGCTGAAAATTTTAATTGAAGTTTTTGCTTTAAATTCATGGTCTTTTTATTCTATATTGAGGTATACTTTTTGGCAAAAATTATCTCCCGCAGCACTTCTTGTAATTCCTAGTGAGCCTGCAAAAGAAAGCTTGCTTTCTTTTAGGACGAGCGACGGAATTTCAAGCGCCACAGCAGCGCTTATATTTTTTCCCGCTGCCGCAGGGGCAGGGATCATTTCTGCCAACTTTATCTTTGTTAATAATTGGCTTCTGTGGAGCTGCTTCGGTTTCACCATCCCGTACTTTCTTGGCCGCGCCAAATTGTTCCACTTCTTCAGAAGCCCCACTATATTTGAGATTTTGACCTTGATTGTTTTTTTCAACTTGAGCTCCCCCTGAAACCAAATTTATTCTAAAAATCATACTCACAATAGAACCACGAATGTTATCCATCATTTCCGTGAACATATGAAAAGCTTCTCTTTTATACTCAATCAAAGGATCTCTTTGTCCATAACCGCGGAGACCTATTCCTTCACGCAAATAATCAATTTCATCTAAATGATTCATCCAGGTCAAATCAATCGTTTGCAGCATCAGAGCTTTTTCAATACGTCGCATTTGCTCGCTGCCTACTTCTATTTCTTTTTTACCATAAACCTCCTTGGCCAGGCCGAAAATATATTCAGAAAGTTCCGTTATTTTCTCTACTGAATTTTTTTGCTTTCCGTTTCTGATTTCTTCAATTTTATTCAAAACATCGCCTCCGACTCCCAATAGATTTTTAATGCCTTCAAAAATTTCTCTGATATTCCATTCCCCCTCTTCGCCCACAGCATGGAAAGAAATTAATTTATCAATTTCTTCTTTGATGTATTCAAGCATTTCTGTTTTTAAATCACTTTTTTCTAGAATTTCTTTTCTTTTTTTATAAATCACTTCTCTTTGCTTGTTCATCACATCATCATAATCTAAAATGTGTTTTCTGATATCAAAATTAAATCCTTCTATCTTTGACTGAGCATTTTCAATGGTCTTGGAAATAATTCCATTTTGAATTGGCTGATCTTCGGGCAGACCAAGAGTATTCATCATATTTTTCAATTTATCGCCTCCAAATCGCCTCATGAGTTCATCTTCCAAGGAAACATAGAATTGTGAAGCCCCAGGATCGCCCTGGCGTCCGGCGCGGCCTCGTAGCTGATTATCGATACGTCTGGCCTCATGTCTTTCTGTTCCGATAATAAGTAGGCCACCCAACTCTTTAACGCCCTCTCCAAGTTTAATATCCGTTCCACGGCCAGCCATATTGGTCGCAATAGTCACAGATCCCTTTTGGCCCGCCTTAGCAATAATTTGAGCCTCTCTTTCATGGTTTTTGGCATTCAAAACTTCGTGCTTGATGCCATTTCTTTCAAGAAGAGCGCTCAGATATTCTGATTTTTCAATGGCAATTGTACCCACCAAAACTGGCTGACCAAGCTTGCTTACTTCTCTGATTTTTTCTGCAATAGCATCAAATTTGCCTTTTTCACTTTTATAAATAACGTCCGGCATATCTTTTCGGATGAGCGGTTTGTTGGTCGGAATTTCCATTACATCAATATTATAAACTTTGAAAAATTCTTCTGCCGAAGTCAAAGCTGTACCGGTCATACCGGAAAGTTTCTTGTAAATTCTAAAATAATTCTGGAAAGTAATTGTGGCTAAGGTTCTGGATTCTTTTTGTACCTGCACATGTTCTTTAGCTTCAATAGCTTGATGTAACCCTTCGCTATATCTTCTGCCTGGCATGAGTCGTCCAGTGAAGTCGTCAACAATAATTACCTCACCTTCTTTGACGACATAATCCCTGTCTAGTTTAAAAATATACTGAGCTTTTAGAGCTTGTTCCAAGTGATGAACATAATTTACTTTTCCATATTCGTATATATTTCCCACCCCTAGCCATTTTTCCACTTTGGAAATTCCTTCATCAGTTATCGTAATGGCTTTCATTTTTTCATCTATTTCAAAATCCTCCTTTTCTTTGAGTCTAGGAACTAATCCGGCAAACTGTTGATAAAGTTTGGTTGACTCACTATCCGGTGCAGAAATAATCAGTGGCGTCCTGGCTTCATCAATCAAAATTGAATCAACTTCATCAACAATGGCAAAATTCAAAGGTCTTTGGACCATTTGCGAAATATCCTGAACCATATTGTCTCGCAAATAATCAAATCCGAATTCGTTATTAGTTCCATAAGTGATGTCAGCTGCATAGGCTTCACGTCTGGAGACTAAATGCAAATTCTCCATCTCCACGCTTACTTCGTCTGCATCTATTTTTTTTGGTTCGTAAATATATGAAGCATCATGAATAATACAAGCTGTGGAAATTCCTAGAAAATTGAAAATTGATCCCATCCAATTACAATCTCTCTTGGCCAGATAGTCATTAACAGTAACAACATGCACTCCTTGGCCAGAAAGAGCATTAAGATAGATTGGCAAAGTTGAAGTCAAAGTTTTTCCTTCTCCAGTTTTCATTTCAGCGATTTTTCCTTGATGCAAGACAATGCCTCCCAACAACTGAACATCGTAGTGTTTTTCGTGAATTACACGACTAGCGGCTTCACGCACAACAGCAAAAGCCTCTGGCATTATTTCATCCAGAGTTTCACCTTCTTTGATTCTTTTCTTGAATTCTTGTGTCTTGGCTTTCAACTCTTCGTCACTGAGTCGTCCAATTGTACCCTCAAAAGAATTTATTTTTTCGACAATCGGCTGCAACTTTCTTATTTCCCTTTCATTTGAGCCAAAAAGTTTATTTAAAAATCCCATATATAATTGCAAATAATAAAGAGAGTAAATAACTCTACTCTCCCTATTTTAGGCCATTTTTTTGGTTAAGTCAAAGCCTATTCTCCCGGACATTTCGCAAATTCACAGTTGGGTCCGGTTCGGCCAACATAAGACCCATCTTCACACAACTTGGCTTCTTGCGTACACATTTCCTGTTTAGGCAATTCGTTTGTAAGTCGGCTATCTTTTGGCGATTCCTTTTTGTCTTGCCAAGAGAAAACAATTCCAACTGCAATAGTAAAAACAACAAGTGCCCCGATTGCCAATTCGCTGGATATTTTTTTATTAAACATAGTTATTTAAAATTATTTATCGCACTCTTTTCTAAAAAAAGCCCAGACTTCACATTCTTTTTGATTATCGAAAACACAATAAGTGACTTGATTTCCGTCTTCAGCTACGCGAATTTCTAGATCCCCCTTTCTTTCGATACAATAGATTGAAGCCGGATTAGCCATCTGATTGCGTTTATCATTCAGATTTTTTATTTCATTAAATCTTTTTATGTGAGTCTGCGGATTGATAATTTCCGCATCACCAAACTTGCTTCCCAACCAAAAGGAAAGGCCAAAAGCAAAAGCTACCAACATAATAACCAAAACTGCAAAACTATTTGATATTTTTATTTTCACTTGTTATGTTTTTATTTGTTTTGTTTTTACAGTTTAGAACCTCGCATTTTCGTCTACAACAGCTTTTTTCTTTATTGAAATACGCCCCCTTTTCTTTTTTGTTCTCACTTTTTCCAGATCTTTTTTAATTTGATTTTTAAGCTCATCGGCAACGATATCAATTGATCCCTCAATGCTTTTGGTTGTTTCTTCTGATCGATACAGACAAAAAGGCGTTTTTATCATAACTTCAGCCCTAAATTTGCCTTTTTTATCCAAATCAATTTCAACTTCCCAAGTCAAAATGTTTTTCAGCAATTTTTCAATTGAAGCCAATCTTTTTTCAATGTATTTTTCCGTCCGCTCATCAATTTTCACCCCTTTAAATAGAAACCTGATTTTATTGTTTGACATCATGGGTTTAATGTTAACAAATTAAAATCCCAAAAAAATCAGCTCCTCCTTAAGCTGCACTTTGAAATTTCGTCTGACCTTTTCTTTGATAAGGCTTGCCAGCATTATAACATCTTCGGCAGTAGCATCGCCAGTATTCACGATGAAATTGGAATGTTTTTCGCTTACCATGGCCCCACCAATCCTTTTACCAGCTAATCCTGCTTCTTGAATCAGCCATCCGGCTGGAATTATTTTTTTTGGAAATCTCTTACCGCTATCCTTTTCAAATTTATCCAGAAGTTCTGCATTATCAACAGCCGGATTAATAAAAAAGGATCCGGCACTGGCAACTCCCTGTGGATGCATGTTGTTTCTTCTTTCAATAATTTCATTGGTTTTTTTTTGGATTTCTGTGATATTACCCTTTGATAATTTCAAGATTGCCGAAATAATAACTAAATTATTGTTTTTCTTAAACAAGCTGTCCCTGTACTCAAATTCGCATTCTTGCAAATAAATTTCTTTAGAAATAATAGAATTCCCTCCTTCTAATGCATACATTTTTATTTCTTTAACCACGCCTTGCATATTCCCGTCAAAAGCTCCGGCATTGCCGCGCACCGCACCGCCAACCGTCCCTGGAATTCCAGCTGCCCATTCAAGACCGGTTAAAGCATTGTCCGCTGCCCATCTTACCACTTTGAATAGGGACGCCCCGGCTCCACATTCAATCAATTCGCCGTTAACTCTACATCCGTCGTTTTTAAGCTTAATTGCAAAACCTTCAAATCCATTATCACTTACCAAAATGTTACTGCCCCCACCCAAAAGGAAAAATTTTAAATTGTTTTTTAAGGCGTATTCCAAGGCCTCCTTTAGGCCTTCTTCGTTTTCAACTTCCACAAAATACTTGGCCGGTCCACCAATTCTAAAAGTTGTATAGGGCGCCAATATTACATTTTCTTGAATATTTATCATACACTATTTATTATATATCAGTTTGATTTATTGAGCATCTTTTTTCTTATTTCTTCCCAAACAAACAAAGCCAGCCCAACAATAACAGCCACTAACCAATCGGCTTTTTCTATCGGAAGCATGTGTAAGTATTTCTGAAAAAATGGGACATACATAAAAGACAAAAATATACCCAGAGAAACAAAAATTGAACCAAGAGCATATATATTCTTAAAAAATCCCAACCTAAACGGAGAAAGTTTTTCACTGCGTGATTGAAGTAAATTCGTTATTTGACAAACAACCAGAACCGAGTAAGCTGCCGTAGTTGACTTGATATACAATAAACTGTCGCTTGCAATTGATTCCCCGAAATCCCATCCGCCCCTCTTCATTGACCAGACAAAAGCCATAACCGCACCCAAAGACATAATAATCCCAAGGTAAATAATTCTTCGCAACTCTTTCCAGCCCAATATACTGTTTCCATTTTTTTGTTTTTTTTCTTTAAGGGCCTCGGGCTCATCCGGCTCAAGTCCCAAAGAAAAAGATGGGAAAATATCCGTTCCTAAATCAATAGCCAAAATTTGAATTGCTGAAATTGGCGCCGGAATTTGCAGAACCACGCCCAGAACCACAGTAAAAAGCTCTCCGGCATTGGCCGAAAAGACATAATGGGCAAACTTTTTAAGGTTTTGAAAAATAGTTCTACCTCTTTTTACTCCTTTTACAACTGAGGCAAAGTTATCATCCAACAAAATCATATCCGCCGCCTCCTTGGAAACATCCGTTCCCATAATTCCCATCGCTACTCCGATGTCTGCCTTTTTTAGCGCTGGCGCATCATTCACCCCGTCTCCCGTCATGGCAATTACTTCTCCGTTATTTTTGAGAAGGGTGGCAATACGCAATTTTTGCTCAGGGGTTATTCTCGCGAAAACCACTTCTTTATTTTTTATTTTGTTGTATATTTCAGAATCTTTTAGAGTATTCAAGATTTTCCCATTGATAATTTCATAGTTTTCTTCCCTGCTGATAAGTCCGACATTTTTAGCAATAGCCTCAGCTGTAAGTTCAGAATCGCCCGTTATCATGATTGATTTAATGCCAAACTTCTTGCATTCTGCTACGGCTGTCGCTGCATCCCGCCTTGGCGGATCCATCATGGCCATCATCCCGACCCAAATCAGCTTTCTTTCCGCCTCTTCTTCCAGCGCCCTATGCAAAGAAAAATCATCTTCTCCGTATTTTTTTTCAATTTCATTTAAGTCCCTGAAAGCAAAAGCCAAGACACGCAAGGCTTCCTCAGACATTTCATTATAAAGTGCTTTCATTTTTAATTTTTCCTTAACAGTAAAAGGCACTACTCCGTTTTCAGTTTTAATAAAATTACAGAGATCAAGAATAACTTCTGGCGATCCTTTAACAAAAGAAGTTAAATTATGATTTTTATAGATAACACTCATTCTCATTCTATCGGAAGAAAAAGGAATTTCAGTTATTTTTCTTTCATTGGCTTTAAAAAATTTGGCTTCTTTATTGAATTTCCTGGCCGCCACAATTAAAGCCCCTTCTGTAGGATCGCCGTTTATTTTATATATTCCGTCTTCTTTAACTAGACTAGCATTATTACAAAGGACGCCAATTCGGAAAAGTACTTCCAAATTTTTTATTTCATTTTGATTAATTACTCTTCCGTTAAAATAAAAACTGCCCCAAGGATCATAGCCTTCGCCGCTTACACCGATTATTTTTTCTCCCAGAATTATTTTGGTAACTGTTAATTCGTTTTTGGTAATAGTTCCCGTTTTGTCGGTACAAATCAAAGAAACCGAACCTAATGTTTCTACGGCATTTAATTTTTTAGCCAGAATATTATCTTTCAAAAGACTTCTCATCCCCAAAGAAAGCGCTACAGAAGTTGCCGCCGGTAATCCTTCGGGAACCACCGAAACAGCCAGGGCCAAAGCAAAGAGAAAATTCTGATACAAAGACAAGCCCAGATATTGACCAATTAAAATAACCAAAATTCCGATGCAAACAGAAATTATTGTCACATTTCTGCCCAGTATCCTAAGTTGTTTTTGCAACGGAGTGGGCTCTTCTTTTATGTCTTGGGTGAATTTAGCTAGCCTGCCCAGCTCAGTTTTCATTCCGGTTTGAGTAACAATAAAACTGGCACTTCCCGTTGCAACTGTTTCACCCATAAAAATCAAATTGGTTATTTCTGACAGAAGAATTTTTTCCTCCTCTTTCACGCCGACATTTTTTTTCTTAGGTTTAGATTCACCTGTAAAAATAAAGCTATTGACTCTTAATTCATACGCTTCCAGTAAGTAACCGTCTGCCGGCACACTGTCGCCGGAAGTTAAAAATACAATGTCTCCCGGAACTAAAAATTTGGAGTCAATTTCCATTCTTTCGCTAGAGCGCAAAACCAAAGCTTTATCTTGGGTTAATTTCTGAATATTTTCCAGTATTTTCTCAGCTTTAAATTCCTGGAAAAATCCAATGCCGGCATTTACAAAAACAATGATCAAGATAATAACGACATCTCGGTATTCATGAAACAAAAAAGCAAGCACCGCCGCCGCCAAAAGAATCCAAACCAAAGCATCTTTAAATTGGTTCAAAAAAAGTTTCAGCCATTTCCAATTTATTTTTTTTCTAATCTCATTTCTACCAAAATATTTTAACCTTAGGCTCGCTTCCTCATTTGAAAGCCCCTGATTTGAAGATCTGAATTTCCTTAGAACTTCATCTGCAGTCAAATTGTATATATTTTTTGTTTTTGCCATGCTTGTCTGCAAGCGAAGCGAGCAGGAACCTGCCTACCGGTAGGCAGGCAAACATGAATATCCCGCACAAATTCGCTATTCAAACTTTTTATTTTTGTTAATTTAGCCGCAGCCTGTTTCATCGAGGCGAGACGAATTCGCAATAAATTTATTACATTCTCTTAAATCTTTATTGGAATTTAGTGTGGGATAGCCATGCCTATCTTTCTGTTTCAAGCTTCACCTCAGCTTATTTTTACTTTTAATTTCTCCAATATTTCCCAACTATTGCCCGCACCAATGGAGAGTATCAAATCTTTTTCACCAATTTTATCCTTCAAAAATTCATAGGCCTCTTGTATTGTTGGAATATACTCAGCTTTATCCCGGTTATACTTATTTATCAAATTAACTAAATCCTTGGAGGACACTTTCCCTCCGGATTCCCTGGCTGAACCATAAATATCTAATATTATTACTTTATCCGCTTCGTCAAAACTTTGCGCAAATTCCTGAAGCAAAGCCTCAGTGCGTGAGTAGGAATGCGGATGAAATATAGTTATCAAATTTTTTTCCGGATAAATTTCCCGAGTAGCCTTGAGCGTCGCTTTTATCTCTTCCGGATGATGGCCATAATCATCAAACAAAAGCGCTCCGCTTTGGCTTTTGCCGATAAAATCAAATCTTCTGGCCGTCCCCTGAAAATTTTCCAAAGTCTCTTTTATCTTTTCCCTATTTAAATTAAGCTTAAGACAAACAGCAACCACGGCCGCCGCGTTCAAAATATTATGCCTGCCTACAAGTCTGATTTGAAATCTTCCGATATTTTCATTTTTAAACAAAATATCAAATTCTTGAATTGGAATATCGTCCGCCATTTGCAATGCGCAGCCAACAATTTTTACATCGCATTCTTCATTAAAACCATAGGTAATGACTTCGCAAGTCGCGCTTTGGGACACAGCCAATGTGTCCACACTATCCCCCCAAACAACCAGAAATCCGGCTTTGGGAATTTTGGCCACAAAATTAGCAAAAGCCTTTTTATAGAGGCTAAAATTTTCAAAAGTATCCGGATGATCCCAATCTAAACTGGTAAGGATAGCTGCTTTAGGACTGTACATTTCCAGCTTATTTTGATATTCATCGGCCTCAATCACAAAAAATTCCCCCCGACCCAAAAGCGCATTGGAATTCCAATTTTTAACTTTTCCGCCAATTATAGCACCGGGATTCGCACCAGCACCACGCAAAACCTCAGCCAGCATGGCCGAAGTCGTGGTCTTTCCGTGAGTACCGCAAATGGCAATTCCATACTTTTCGTTGAAAAGTTCCGCTAAAATTTCTGGATAGCTCAACATAGACAGGCTTCTTTTTTGTGCTTCTTGAAACTCAATATTATTTTCTGAATTGTAAGCCGTTGAATAAATAACCAAATCCGTATCTTTCGGAATATTTTCCGCAGAAAAGTTTTCAAAATATTTTATGCCGAGCCTTTTCAAGATATCGTCTGTAAAAAATCTTTCATTCTTATCCGAACCGGTTATTTCTACGCCCATTGAAGCCAGCATTTCAACGATCGCCACCACCCCTGAACCTTTGATTCCGATAATATGGATTTTTCTAATTTTTTTAAAATCAATTTTCATAAACCAATATTTGATTTTTTATATTTTTAAAGCAAAAGAAATGAAACTTTATTAATATTTACAGTTCCATATCCAGAAGACTCTGGGCGATTTTTTCCGCCGCATCTGGATGATAAAACCTTTGAATATTACAAGAAAGCTTTTCTTGTAGTTCAGCGCTACCCATTATTTCTTCAATTCGGCTTAAAAACAGGTTTTCTCCCAGATTATCTTCTTCCAAAACAAGACAACCGCCAATCTGGGAAAGAAAATAAGCATTTTTTCTTTGATGGTCATTAGCTGAATTTTTAAGCGGAACAACGATGGCCGGTTTTTTATTGGCTGCAATTTCCGCCAAAGAATTAGCGCCTGCTCGGGAAATAACCAGGTTGGCCACCGCTAAAATATCTTTGAGATCATCTTCAATGAAAGGCATTACGTAGTAACCATCTCTGCCTTCCTTGATGCCTAGCTCTCCTGCCCTGGCCCTGACTTTTTCTAGGTTATTTTTTCCTGTTTGATGAATAACATAGTATTTCTTTAAAAGTTCCGGTAGAATATTCAATATTTTTGTATTGATTGTGTCCGAACCTTGAGATCCTCCCCAGATAAAAATTATTTTTTTATCTTCTGAAAAAGAGAATTTATCTTTAGCCTTTTGCGGATCACCCTGGTTTATATCAGCTCTCAATGGATTACCGGTCATAACTGTTTTTCCGGTCTGAAAATAAGCTTCACTTTGCGGATAAGAAATTGCCACACGGTTAGCCAGCTTTCCTAAAATTTCATTGGTTTTTCCTGGCACACTGTCAGATTCATGCACCATAATGGGTATTTGATATATCCAGCCGGCAATAACCACCGGAAATGAAGCATAACCGCCTTTAGAAAAAATCACGTCCGGCATATATATCAAAAGATGCCAAAGCGACTGAATAATGCCAATTGGGACTTTGAAAAAATCCAAGAAGTTAGCTAAGTCAAAATAACGCCTAAATTTTCCTACTAAAATTTTTTTGGACGGAATATCATTTTTTTCCATTAAAATATCCTCTAAAATTCCGTCCGGACCAACAAAAAGAAACTCGGCATCCGGTTGTTTTTCTTTTATTTTCTTGGCCACATCTATCAAAGGAAAAAGATGTCCGCCGGTTCCCCCGCTTGTTAAAACTATTCTCATATAATTGATTCCTCGCCATTTTTCAGCTTTTGCCGCAGGCAAGATTTTTATTAATAATTATATTGTTAATAAATTATTTACTTTATATTTTTTAAAAAATTAATTTATTGTTTAAAATAACTGAAAAATGGTGAGGGATTAATCCTCTTTTGCATATTTTGAAATATTTAAAACTACGCCAGCCGCCGCCATGAGAAAAATAATTGAGGTTCCGCCATAGCTTATGAATGGAAGCGGTACACCTGTCAGAGGAATGAGTCCGGAAACAGCAGCAATATTTATAAATGCCTGAAAAACTATCCAACAAACAACACCCATAACTACCAGTCTTCCAAAGCAATCTGGAGCTTGTTTGGCAATGCGCATTCCTCTTATGGCCAAAATGACAAATAAGGTTATTAGTGCAGCCGCACCCAAGAGCCCCAGCTCTTCTCCTATTATAGCAAAGATTGAATCACCCACGGGCTCAGGCAAATAATTAAACTTCTGCATACTATGCCCTAATCCTAAACCAAAAATGCCGCCTGATCCAATCGCCAAAAGTGCTTGATTGATTTGGTAGCCAACGCCACGAGGATCAAGTTCAGGATGCAGGAAAACCAAAAATCTGTCCATACGATACGATTCCAATTTTATCAAGGCAAAAAAGGCCACTACTCCCGAAACTCCCAAAAAAAACATGTGGGATATTTTTGACCCGGAAACAAAGAATATTGACATAGCAATAAAAATCGTAGCGCCCAGCGTTCCCATGTCTGGTTGTTTTATAAGCAAAAAACTTACCAAGGCAACAATGCCTAAAAAGGGCACCAAACCCTCAAAAAAATCAGCTACTCTCTCACGTTGAGTTTCTAGCCAAGCCGCTAAATAAATTATCAAAGAAAATTTCAGCATTTCGGAAGGCTGAAAAGAAAAAGTTCCCAGTTGAACCCAACGACTGGCTCCGTATATTTTAGAACCAAAGCCAGGCACAAAAACCAAAATCAAAAAGATTATACTTAAGACGAATAAAGGAAAGGAGATTTTTTTCCAAAAATGATAATTTATTTTTTGGGTTATATAGAGAATGGCAAGCCCAGGCAAAAAACCGTAGAAAAACTGGCGTTTGAAGAAAAAATAAGCGTCATCAAATCTGGTTTTGGAATATGAGATGCCGGCCGAAGCAATCATAATCAGACCAAAAACAAGCAGGACCAAAATAACATAAAAGAAAACCCTATCTGACTTTTTTTCTGTTTTCTGTGCTTTCTGAATATTTTCCCGCATAGTTATTTATTTTTTGAATTTTTGTTTCTCCAATTTTCTATTTCCTTATGATTTCCGGACAGTAAAACTTCCGGAACTTTCCACATTTTTCCTTCAGCTAAAAATTCTTCCGGTTTGGTATATTGTGGATACTCAATAAATGAATTTCTAATTTCAAGTTTTGAATTTTGAATAATTTTATTAAAACTTTCCTCTTTTAGAGATTCTTTATTTCCAAGCACTCCCGGCAATAAGCGAGTAATTGAATCAACCAAAATCATAGCTGGAATTTCGCCGCCAGTCAGAACATAATTACCAATAGAAATTTCTTCATCTGCAATTTTTTCTGCCACTCTTTCATCCACACCTTCATACCGACCGCAAATCATAATCAATTGGTCATATTTACTAAGCCGCACTGCATCAGCCTGAGTAAATTGCTTGCCTTTTGCAGAAAAAAGTATGATGCGCATTTTGGGTTTTGAAATTTTAGATTTGGATTTTGATTGGAAATTGGAAATTGGAAATTGGGATTTCACTGCATTTATGCAGTGATATATGGGTTCTACTTTTAATACCATCCCGGCTCCGCCCCCATAAGGCGTATCATCAACCGTTTTATGCTTATCGGTTGCATAATCACGAAGATTGCACACTTCAATATCAATAATTCCGTTTTTTTGAGCACGTTTAATAATTGACTCACCAAAATACGAGTCAAAAATTTTTGGAAATATTGTGATTATATCAAACTTCATTTAGTTCATTTTAACACAAATAAAAGTAAAAACAAAAAAGCCTCTTGCGGCTTTTTTGCTGAAAAATCCTTCCCAATTCGAATGAAATCAAAAAAGAAAGAAATTAATTTTCAAATTATAAGCTTCCGACTACATCATCAATTGATCTTTGTTCTCTGGGTGCATTTTCTGATCCTGCCGGTTCGTTAATCTTCAGATTAACTCTGGCATTGTTTTTGGCTCCAATGATTCTAAGTAGGGTCCTAAGAGCCTTGGCAGTTGCACCTTCTCGACCAATGACCATTCCCATATCTTTTGGATCAACATCCAAAGTAATAAGAACGCCCATTTCGTCGATTTTTCTTTCAACCTTTACGGCCTCCGGATTACTGACAATCTGCTTGATAACATATTCAACAAAATCTCTGTCTGTTGTATTCTCAGTCATTTTCGTATTTCAATTTATTACCTTCCAAAGTAGAGAGGATTTTCAGAAGTTCGACCTGCCATTCTTCTCTTGTTATAAGCCGGGTTTCGGCTTTCACAAGTCCCTTCTCTCTTTGATTTTATAATATCGTTTTTTGACATTTTTGTCAATACGGAAATTTTTATTTTTTTATAATTTGCTGTAATTACCAGAAAGAGACTGGACAGTTTTAGAATAATTAGTAAGCCCGAAACAAGACCAGCCTAAATACTTCATAGAAGCGTAAACTTCCCATTTGACGCTAATTTTTTTCTTGTCACAGGGACTGGTTATTTTTACTTTTCCGCTTTCAGTGGCACCGTCATTCTTTAACTTAAGCGCCATAGCCATCACGCCATCGGTCAAATTCCATGGATTAGGAGGATTATGCCCCGTAGCCGAGGCGATTTTACTCTTATATCCCCACCACGTATCCGACATAAATTGAGCAGCTCCCATCGCTCCGCCGGTACCTTTATAGCTTTTAGGCGCACAGGAAACCTTTAGTTTTTTATAATCAAGATCTAATTCTTTGGCGATATCTTTAAATATGCCTAATCTGTAGCTGCTCATCCGGCTTCCTTTATAATCACAGCTCCCAACTGAAGCCCCTAGCCTTGATTCAACAGAAAGCATTCCAAATAAAAATCCGGCCCTTACCCCGGTCTTTTTACTGGCGAATTTAATTGCATCTTTTACATCTTTAGCATCATAGCTTTTTCCTAACAATTTATTCAAGTCGCTTTGCAACTCTGACATTTTTTTCCTGACATCTTCCAGAGAAGCTTGTGTTTCTTCAATATCATCTACAATGGCCGCTTGTTGCGCTTGCTGAGTTTGCAAAGCTTTCTGCTTGTTTTGTTTTTGAGCTGCCAAGAGAGCTTTAGCTTCTTCGGTCTCGCCTTTCGTATCGGCAATCTCTTGTAAAATATCGGTTATCCTGGTTTTGATCCCGGCCAAATCATCAAAGTTCATTGTCCAATCATTCAAATCTCCATCAGAAAGAGCAAAAGAAATAATCGGACCGTCCTGGTTGGTAAAGTACATTTGTCTCACATATTCCGCCAATATTTTTTTATTAAGAGATGATCTGGCATTAAGATTAGCCAGCTCAGCTTCGCTTCTGGCTATTTTGGCCTGCAATTCCTTGAGAAGGGCTTGTGTTGCACCGATTTGAGCCTTATTTTTGTATAACTGAGAGTTTTGTTCTTCTAGGTCTTTTAGGAGATCTTTTTCTTCTTTTTTTAAATCAGATATTTCGTCCTTTATTTCCTCTTCTTTGTCTGCCTTGGCATAATTTGCAGAAAAACAAAAAAAACCGGCAATCAACAATGCTACCATAAAAAATGCAGCTGTTTTTTTTCTTTGTATTCTCATCGCTTAAAATTATACCATAAAACAAAAAACACTTCAAAACATGAAGTGTTTTTTGTTTTTAGAAAGTTGATTTAAGCCTTTTTTTCAGATTCAGCTCCTTCAGTTGAAACTTCCTCTTTCTTTATTCCCTCAACCTTGGTCACATCTTCTTCAACTTTTTCTTCCAATTCTTGAAGCTCTTCTTCGGTTCTTGGCGGAGTTACAATAGCCACAACAGTTTCCGGCTCAATTTCAATTTTAACGCCTTTGCCTATATTCAAGTCTCCAACTGTTATATGATCGTCAAAGGTTTTTAGCGCCGATACATCCACATCAATACGTGAAGGCAAATCGGCTGGCAGACATTTGATTTCTAGTTTATCCATATTTTTAACCAAAACACCGCCCAGCTCTTTGACTGCAGGAGATTCTCCTATGAAAACCAGCTCTACTTCAGTTTCAATCTCTTCATTCATCCTGACTTGATAGAAATCAAGATGGATTATTCTATGGGTTAGTGGATCCCTTTGGATATCCTGAATGATAACATTCCGACTATCTTTTTTTTCCACTTCCAAATCAATGATAGTACTTTCTCCGGATTTTTTTAAAAGATTCCTAAAATCAAGCGCTTTAACCCAGATATTCAAGGTTTCCACTCCCCTGCCATAAACAACAGCCGGAATCAACCCTTCGCGTCTGCCCTTGTTGGTTTTTTTACCTTTTTCTAAACGATTTTTTACCGCTAGTTTTACTTTGTCCATATATTTTATCCCTCACCACTTTTGGCTCACGCCTTCGGCGGAAAGTTTATTTTATAACGATTAAATTTTAGTTATTTAAATTGTATTTAAAAAAATTAATTACATTTTATATTCATTAGCCAAAAAGTGGTAAGGGATAAACAAAAAAACTTGTCGGCAGACAAGTTCAATAAAATATCAAAAAATATTTCTATTGAACGCTCTACCCTGCCCTTCGGGCCCTCTCAAACGTTAAGAAATCAATCTTTCAAATTCTGGCTAATATTTTTTCCGTAAACGAATTCGTGTACATCTAAAATGTCGTCTGCATCAATTGTTTTGTTGTGAAACATTTTCCTAGCTTCCTTTTTATCCAAGTCAGTTGCCACGCCCAAATTTACGATTCCCGCACTAGTAACTGATGAAAAAATAAGAGCTGAAGCATTACACTTAGGACAAGTAACATGGTATGTAGTCTTTTGCTCCTGGTTTTCTAGTGTCAAAAAATCATCTTGGGAATAAGCTGAATCGCAAAAAAAACAAGTTTCCAAGATATTTTCATTCTTATTTTTCCTCTCTTGTTTCATATAAAATAACTAATAATGCTAAATAATATTAGCAGTAAAAGGAGTTTTAGTCAACTTCATTAGGCACGGTAAAATAATAGACATTTACAATTTAAAAATAAAGGCTTTTTTATGCTAAAACTTGGCTCTGTGCGCTTTATTTATCTAACAGAATCAAGAACTTTTAGTTTTCTGGTATAAATACTCTGAATTATTCCCATGGAAGCTAAAACTACCACAATTGAGCTACCTCCGTAGCTCAAGAACGGCAAGGGAACTCCGGCAATCGGTGAAATTCCAATATTCATACCGATATTGACCAATATTTGCAAAAAAAGCATTGCCATTATACCTACTGCCAAGAGATAGCCGAAGTTATCTCTAGCTAACCTGGCTATTTCTTTTATTCTGTAAAATAAGGTGATAAAAAGAGCAAAAATAAAGAGGACGCCGGCAAAACCCAGCTCTTCGGCGATAACGGCAAAAATAAAATCGGTATGTTTTTCGGGTAAAAAATTAAGCTGGCTTTGCGAACCGTGTCCCAAGCCCTTACCAAAAGCCCCTCCGGAACCAACTGCCACCATTGATTGAATCACATTATACCCGCTTCCTTGGGGATCATTATAGGGATTAACAACATTCTTTAGTCTATCTTTTTGATAATCCTTGAGAAAAAACCAGCTGGACGATAAGGCTACTATTCCAATAAGGAAAAATATGGCAATATTTTTTTTATCAATACCGGAAACCAAGAGAATACTTATCCAAATTCCCACAATTATTGCAGCCGAGCCAAAATCCGGTTGCTTGAGAACAAAAAAAACCGGGATAGCAACCAGAATGAGGGATGTTATTATTCTCACTACTTCGCTCAAATGGCTTTTTTTCTTTGAAAGAAAACTAGCCAAAAATATAATCATAACTAATTTCGCAATTTCTACCGCTTGAAAGTTAAACTCTCCCAAGCTTAGCCAACCGCGCGTTCCTCTAATACTTATGCCCAGAAAAATAACTACCAGCAAAAAGACAAGCAAAATCAAATACATCTTTGTACTGTGATAATTGAAAGTCCGATAATCATAAAAAGAAAAAAACAAGAACAAAGCAAACCCCAATAGGATAGCAATTATTTGCTTGTAAAAATTATTCGGGTTGAAGCTTCCGGAAGCAAAAGAAACGCTATACAGGGCCATAAGCCCGATTCCCAGAAGCAAAACGATAGTAACCACCAAGAGCCAATCTAGTTTTAGAAAATTTTTCATTATTTATTTTCTTGGTCTTAAAAAGATTTTTTATTTGATTTAAAACATTTGGCCCGGAAAATAACGCTTAACAAAAGCGTCACTCTTAAAAACATTGGCTTCGGCTTGGACCTCCATATTTCCAACGGAATATATTTTATTAGGCCAGAGAACTTTAAATTCGCGACTTTCTCCCGACTGAACCGTATTGATTTTCGTTGAATTAAGCCCCGCCACTTTTCCATTTTCGTTTTTAACCACAACCTGTATGTTTATTTCATTGAAATCAAACGGGCTTTCATTGCGAAGAAGCCCAATAGCATCACTGGAACCAGAATTTGAGCTGACTTCGTTGAAATTTTTATTTATAATCACCAATTGGGGCTTTTGCACATCAGCGAAATCATTCCAAACAATATTTTTTATTTCAAATTCTACTTTAGCTGGATAAACATCCGAAATTATTCCGAGTTCTATTATGTATTTTTTGTCTCCCGGAAAAATAAAGCTCTTGCCTTCTTTTTTGGCTAAAACCGTATTGCTGGCATCTTTTAAATAAAAAATATAATCAAAACTGCTGCTGCCGTAATCTTTGTTTGGATTCATTATTTCACTGTAAACATCAAATTTATTGCTGGCATTTGTTTCAACTAGCCCCGTATTGCTAAACACCATGTCTTGGCTGGCCTTAATTTCACAGGCTCTTGAGCAAACGCCGCCGCAATCTACTCCTTTTTCATCTTGATTCTGCTTTCCGTCAGAACAAGAGTCTTTTGGCATTAAACTAAAAATGATCGGAATTAAAATCAAGATAAAAATGGTCGTATAAATTGAAATTATTATTAATCTTTTTTTATCTTTTTTTTCCATATGTTTATCAAATAAAATGCTTATTGGCTTTATTTTACTCCAAAAATCTTTTTTAGAAAAGTTTTAATTTGTTCTTGAAAAACAAAAAAGAGCGTATCAACCCGGATTAAATTCAAATGCATAGTCTTGGCGGCGACCTACTTTAACCCCGCCCTTTTGGTTCAATCTTAATCACGACTTTCGTTTATGTGATTTTAAGCCAAAAGGGCGGAGCTATCATCGGCGCTGAAGTGCTTAACGGCTCTGTTCGGGATGGGAAGAGGTGTTTCCACTTCGCTAGAGTCACCAAGACAATACATTCAAAAATATCTTAAGGATACTCTCTTTTTCAAATCTGCTTAGTTTTCTTTTTTATAGATCAACTGCAATCAGAAATTATTAACTGCTAACTATTTATACGCAACACGAAACTTGCAACCCGTAAAACGTAAAAGGGTTACGAGTTTTAAGTTGCGAGTTGCGCAAACTTTAAATTTAAGGTGATAAGTTCAATTTATTAGTATCTCTTGGCTAAACATATCGCTATGCTTACACCTGAGACCTATCAACCTGATCATCTTTCAGGAAATTGACCAGTCGCCCGAGGGCGACAGGTATTGCCTAATCTTGAGGTGGGCTTCTTGCTTATATGCTTTCAGCAATTATCCCTTCCAAACTTAGCTACTGAGCAATGCTCCTGGCGGAACAGCTCATACACCAGAGGTTTGTTCTTTCCGGTCCTCTCGTACTAGGAAAGAGTCCTCTCAAGCAATAACGCCTACAGCAGATAGGAGACCAACCTGTCTCACGACGGTTTGAACCCAGCTCGCGTACCGCTTTAATTGGCGAACAGCCAAACCCTTGGGA
>CAZWRY010000002.1:0-83613 GCA_964636505.1 uncultured Bdellovibrionales bacterium
CAAAAGACAGCGGGTATCAACTGACAATCACACAGGACGGAAAAGACAACACTTTCTTTATTGGGAAAAGTGGTCCGTCGGTCAATGATTTTTATGTTAGAAAGGAAGGTATCAAGAATGTCTATCTGGCGAGCGGCGAACTTCGAAATAAGCTGAGTTGGGATGTTGAAAAATGGAAGAAAGTAGCGGAAGATAAAAAATAAGCTGATGTAAATATATGAACAAGAAGAAAAAATTAGCTGCCAAAAAACATCGCAAAAAGAAAGGTAAGAGAGTTGGTTTGCGCTATAGATAAATCGGAGGAATATTTTTAGTAGTTTAAATTCTATTAATATTAACTAAAGAGCGTAGGGGATGAAGAAAATCTTCAAAAGCTTGTTAAAAAAGATTTCAAGAAATAAGACACCTAGCTGTCTTATTTCTTGAAATGAGACAGTGTGGCTGTCCTGTGTCTCATTTGTCTCATTTGCCCTTTGAAATTGCGACCGAGGAGCCTCAATTTTCTCATTTGGACAAATCTCCAGAAAAGCCCTAAAATTCCCTATAGTTAAAAGTTCTAGACCGATGATGCCCGCCAATTTTCACTTTTTGTGAAATCAAACTCAAAGAAAAAAGACAGGTTCCCTCAAAACCTGTCTTTTGTTTTTTCAGCAATGCTGATTTATCAATTTTAAAGAATTTTAGCGTAACGATTGGCCACCTCGCTACGCTCGCTCTTCTGCAAGCTGAGATAGCAAAAGTCCTCCTGGTTAATCGCTCTGGCAATCAAATATGCCAAACCATTACTCTCGGCATCCAGATAGGGCGTATCAATCTGATCCAGATCGCCGGTGAAAACAATCTTGCTTCCCTCGCCCAACCTGGTCACCAGCGTTTTGGCATCCAGTGGCCTGCAATTTTGCGCCTCGTCAATAATAACATACATCTTCGGCAAGCTGCGGCCGCGAATGTAGGTAAGCGATTCAATCTCCAAAATATCGGCGTCCAGAAAATATCTGAAACTCTCATACGGTTTTTTGATATTTTTCCCGCCACTGGTATCCTTGGAAGTTTTGACCAGAAACTCCAAATTGTCATAAATCGGTTTCATCCAAGGATCAATCTTTTCGCTAAGATCTCCGGGCAAAAAACCGAGGTCATATCCATCCATAGGTATTGTCGGCCTGGCGATTATAATTTTGTCAAAAAGCGGTTCAGCCTTGGTAGTCTGGCAAAGAGCTGCCGCCAAAGCCAACAAAGTTTTCCCGGTTCCCGCTCTTCCAGTCAGCGCCACCACGCGAACATCCAGATTGGTTAACGCATCCATAGCGCAAATCTGCTCAGGATTTTTAGGAGAAATGCCGAACAAATCACGAGAATTTCTGATTTCGCTGGACCCTTCTTTGCCGCGTAAACGAACGATGCCCGAAGAATGTTTTTGATAGCGGACAGACAAGATTCCGTTACCGTAGTCCTCTCCGTCCAGAACCCGTCCGTATTTTTGGAATAAAGTTGTCTTATCCCGCTTATAGTCCTGAGCAGAAACTCCCATAGCTTCCGTCTTGATTCTCACTCCAGTATCCTTAGAAACAACAACCACATTCGGAGCCCCCGCCTTCTTTAAGGCTATGGCACAGGAAATAATAAGATTGTCAGAGTTTGTTTCAAGAAAGAAATTTTCTCTGCTTGTTTCCACCCGCAAAGAACCGCCGCCCGGCAACCGAATGCCCGCAGAGATATCTCCTTTTTCCAAAAAAGATCCGATATTTCTCAGCGCTTTCCTGGATGAAAAAGGGACGCTCCCGACTCCCGATTTCAAATTGTCCAATTCTTCAATAACCATAATCGGTAACACAACTTCATTTTCCTCAAAGGAAAAAAGAGCCTCCGGGTCATGAATCAAAACATTTGTATCCAAGACAAATGTCTTTTTCTCACCGCCGCTTTCGCTACTACTGCCAGATTCGCCTACCATTTGTTATTCTCCTTTCTTTTTAAGGAACTTTTTTTCTTGGTCCGTTTAGCAGTCCGCCGGCTGGCGGAAAACTGCAACATACTTACCTTCGCGTAAAATTAGTAATCCCTGTGCTCTCGGGAGGAATTGAACCTCCGACCTTCTGGACCGCAACCAGACGCTCTATCCACTGAGCTACGAGAGCAAAACTGTTAAAACCCCGACCTTGCGTCGGAGCTGCAAGCGCATTCTATAACCGCTTATCTATCATAAACATACTTTATGCAAAAGACAAGTAAAAAAATCCCGCTTGAAGCGGGATTTTATTTAAAGATAGATTAATTTTCCACAGATCCATCCGCTCTTTTCATCGGGTTAACTACTCCGCTTTCAATTTCATATGTCATTGAACCTGTATATCTTTTGCCGTTTTTATTATTTTTTGCTTCCAATACCGCTCGTTCACGCGCTTCTTTTTCAGGTACTCCTTGACTTATCCAGAAAGCAACTCTTTTGTCAACCCAACTTTTCTCTCCTCTTGCTTCAATTGGCAAGCTGTCATCTATTTGATTTACATTATCTTCATGCATTTTCTCTATGTTTCCTCCTGCACCAGCAAACTTTTTGTCATCTGTATCTGAGGAAGCCGTACCCTTTTTTAAAGCTTCTTCTAAAAGCCTCTCTTTTAATAATTTCAGAGCTTCCTTTTTTAGTTTCTCATCATCGGTTGAAATCGCATAAGTCAACATGTCTTCTGCTGATTCTGATTCACTTTTCGTTTCCTTTTCAATATCTTCATCTGAAGCCTCTTCATGGACTATCCCATAGTTTCTAGGCGGCATAAATTCCTTATTCATTTTTTTGTTTTTAATTAGTTTTTTATTATAAATAATAAAAAAACGGCTTCACCCGTTTTTTAACTCTTTTATAATTATACTCCTTTTGGACCAAAAAGTCAAAAAGCAGGAGAAATAAACATGGTTTTTCTCCTGCTTTTTTGTTAGTTTTTATCAGCCTTAGCCGATGCCGATAAAGTGTTCCTTTTTTGAATGACCGGCCGAATGGATTCCTGCCTGATTGCCAACCAGCCATTTCCGGCCATTCTTTTGAAAAAATCTGCCAAGACAATGTTTTCCCCCAGCTCCCTACAAGCGAAAACAAGCTTCTCAAAGTATTTTTCAAATTCTTTTTTGAGCCAAGTCAGGTCTTCCTGGCTTATTTTTTTTTCTTTAAAAAGGCCTTGGGATGTCTTGTAAAAAAGCACTGTCTCCTCATTTAAAAGACTCCCGATGCTCCCCTCAGGACGAATTCTGTCAGGATCTCTTACCTTAGGAAATATTTCCAATAGGACACTTGCTTCAACTTGGCCACCTAAAATCTCGCCCGCTTTTTCGTTTTTCATAAAGAACTTCTCCTTTCTTTTTTTTATTTTTATATCAAATCATAATAAAACAATTTTTTTTAAATGTCAATCTTCAACTCAACTTTTTGTTTTGCTCTTTCTGCCCTATACTATACTTATGCTCAACATCAAAACCCCACTCAAAAATATTCCCTTGATTAATGCCAAATACCAGAAAATTCTGGAAAAAATCAGCCTCAAAACAATTGAGGATTTTCTGTTTTATTTTCCCTTCCGCTATGATGATTTTTCCCAAACTGCTGCATTGTCGCCAAAACGTATCGGAGAAACCATCACCGTTTCCGGCATTGTAATAAAAGCTAAAAATAATCGTATTTTCAGACGCAGAATGACACTCCAAGAAGTCCTCATCACGGACGAAAATAGCACACCATTAAAAATCACCTGGTTTAATCAGCCTTTTATTCTGGAAAGTTTGAAGATTGGCTCGAACATCCGGGTTTCCGGAAAATTGGAAGTTAGGGGAAAATATTTCGCAATGACTAATCCGGCCTGGGAAAGAGCTGCCCGCGACATGATCAATACCGGACGGCTTGTGCCTGTCTACGGTGAAACCAAGGGGCTCACCTCCAAATGGATACGTTGGCAAATGAAAATAATTTTGGAAAAAACCAAAATTGAAGACATGCTTCCGACAGACATATTAAAAAAATTCAATTTACCCAATCTTAAATCAGCCCTGGTTCAAATTCACTTTCCCTCATCCCAAGAAAAGCTGCTTATTGCTCAAAAAAGATTTGCTTTTCAAGAAATGTTTTTAGTCCAACTTAAGTCTTTGCAAGCCAAAAGCCGGTGGGAAGCACAAAATTCTCTGAAAATAAAATTTGATGAAAAATTGGTCCAGAATTTTGTTTCTAATTTGCCATTTAAGCTCACCGACGCACAAAGAAAATCCGCTTTTGAAATTTTAAAAGACTTAACAAAATCACGACCTATGAACCGCCTGCTCAACGGCGATGTTGGTTCAGGTAAAACTATGGTAGCCGCCATTGCATCTTTAGAAGTTTTAAAAAACGGATATCAAGTCGCCATTATGACTCCAACGGAAGTTTTAGCCAAACAACATTTTGAAAATTTTTCCGAAATTTTTAAAAATTATGCTTTTAATATTGCCCTCCTGACAAATAGCTACAAAATAACCGCTGGCCACACAAAAACATCCCGAGATAAATTATTAAAAGAAATAGGTCAAGGAAAGACAGATTTGATTATCGGTACTCAAGCTCTCATACAAAAAGATGTTGCTTTTAAAAATCTGGCCCTGATAATCATTGATGAGCAGCATCGTTTCGGCGTGGCTCAACGCGCTTTTCTGCAGCAAGGTGCAATGCAAATAAAAGACGGCCTTAAAAATGCAATCCCGCACTTGCTTACTATGACTGCCACTCCCATTCCCAGAACTTTAGCCATTGCCTTTTCCGGCAATCTGGACATTTCTCTTTTGGATGAAATGCCCAAAAACAGAAAAAAAATCATCACTCGCATTATCCCGCCACAAAAAAGAAACACGGCCTATGAATTTATCCGTCAACAAATAAAGTCCGGCCGGCAAGCTTTTATTATTTTACCCTTAGTTGAAGAATCAAAAATTCTCACGGAAATAAAAGCAGCCGTCCAAGAGCATGCTCGTTTATCCAAAGAGATATTCCCGGAATTCAATCTGGGCCTCTTGCACGGAAAACTCAAGCCCACAGAAAAAGAGTCTGTTATGCGAGATTTTAAAAATAAAAAAACAAATATCTTGGTTTCCACTTCCGTAGTTGAGGTTGGCATAGATATTCCCAGTGCCACTGTGATAGTTATTGAAGATGCCGACCGCTTCGGTCTTAGCCAACTGCATCAATTTCGCGGTCGTGTCGGCCGCAGCGAATTTCAATCTTACTGTTTTCTTTTTACCAACTCTGATTCCCAAAAATCAACAGCCAGACTGGAAGCCCTGGAAAAAAGCAATGACGGCTTTGAAGTCGCCCAAAAAGATTTGGAGCTTCGCGGCCCGGGGCAATTTTTTGGAACATTACAATCAGGTCTCCCTGATATCGCTATGGAAAATTTGACCAACATCAAGCTGATTAAATTTGCCCGCACCGAAGCCCAAGACATTCTACGAGATAGTTTGGATCTTAAAAAACATCCTTTACTAAAAAGCACCCTGCAAAAATTTCAGGAAAAAATACACTTGGAATAACCAAAAAAAATTATAATATAATTTAAAAAAGCCTCAAACACTTTGTGTTTTCGGCTTTTTTTGTTTTTAGTTATTTTCTTTTTAACATTGTTTTTTTCATCTTCTCCTGAAATCCAAAGATGAAAATTGAAAAAGATAAAAAACAAAGCAATAATTTTTTCAAAATTTCGTTTGAGCCGGCTTCTTCCAGAAAAAAAATCAGTACCGTCCCTGCTAAAACACAAATGGCAATCTCAATGAGAAAGCCAAACTGCTTTAGAATACTTCCCATATTTACCCCCTTTTTTTTAAAAAATTTATTTAGTCTTTATTTTAAACTTTCTCAGTATTTTTGTCAATGCCGATTTTTTCTTAGTTTATCTCAAGCGCAAACCGCCATAAATATTCCTTGCAATGCTTAGCATAATCAACTCCGATACGCTTCAATTTCTTGATTTTTGTCTTCTTTGTCCCGAAGTCTGCCAGCTTCGGACTGACAATCCACATCTCTTCTCTTTTGGTCATATCGTAACTGTTTAATTTTTTATCTATTTTCAAAAATTTGCATAATTTTCCCGGACCATTGGTTTTTTTGTAGTTTGTCTTTTCTATTTTTACGCTTCTAATCAAAACTGCTGCCGGAAAATCTTTTTTTTCAGTCACAATGTTTAAGCAATGGTACATGCCGTAAATCATATAAATATAAGCATGCCCCGCTTCACCGAACATAAGCTCGGTTCTCGGCGTTCTGCCCCTGGAAGCATGTGAAGCCAAATCATTTTTGCCCCTATAGGCTTCCGTTTCCGTGATTTTGGCCTTTATGATTTTTCCGTTCACTTTCCGCATCAAAAAACAGCCCAATAAAGATTTGGCAACAATTAATGTGTCCTGATTGTAGAAATTTCTTTTTAAGATCATTTTTTGTTTTTTATAACTTCTGCATAAACGGTTAATAATTTATCCGCTGACACCGTCGCCGTGTATTTTTCCTTGGCCAATTGTAAAGATTTTTCACCCATTTTTTGGCGTAAATCAGCATCCGCTGCTAATTTTTCTACCGCAGCCGCAAATTCATCTGAATTTTCCGAAACTAAAATTCCATTTTTTCCAGTTTCCACCAAACTGCTGATACCGGGCGCTTTCAAGGCCACAATCGGCAACTGCATATACATGGCTTCAGTGATAATCATTCCTTGTGTCTCCGACTTGGAAGCATAAACAAAGATATCCCCGGCTGCATAATAATTTTTAATTTCTTTCGGATCAACTAAGCCCGCAAAAATTATTTGCTCCTTTAGACCCATCATTTGCGCCTTCCTTCCTAATTCGGCCCTGAGATAACCGTCTCCCACCAGCATAAATTTCGCTTGCGGGTTATTTTTTAAAATTTCAGCTACTGCTTCAAAAAGAAACTTGATGTTTTTTTCTTCCGTCAGACGTGAGACCAAAAGCAAGAGTATTTCATTATCCCGGATTTGATATTTTTCGCGAATTTTTTTTCTGTCAGAATTTTGAAATTCATCTTCATTGATGCCAGTTGCGATCGGAACGCTTTTTTGGATCACTCCCCATTTTTTAATAATCGCCTCAATGGATTCCGTCGGCACGACCACAGCATCCGCTTGGTTGGCATATTTAACCGCTTTGCTTATTATCCATTTGGCCGCCCATTCGGAAGGTAAAAAAGGCACGAAATTAGTATATTGGTCATACAACGTGTGCCAAGTAAAAACAAGAGGCACCTTTTTTTTCTTAGCCCATTTGTCCGCCGTCGATCCTAAAAGATTAGGATGATGCGAATGAATGATGTCCAACTTAAGATTTTCCAGAATTTTATCCATTTTTCCGGAATATGGAATCGCTAAAGGCAACCTAAATCTGATATTGATGTCTAGCGAAGGATAACGAAAAATATTTTTATTTTCGTCTTTGTAATCAGAAAAATTTGGCGCAAAAACATATACCGTATGTCCCCTTCTTTCAAATTCTTCTTTAAAAGTTTTTATTGATTTCGGGACTCCATAAACATTCGGCAGATAATTGTTGGTAAAAAAAGCAATGTTCATTTAATTTTCTTTGAGAAAATTGAGAATATCCTCAAAAATATGCTCATTTTTAATGTCGGAAATAAAAGTATGATAAGCCCGACTGATATATTTTTTCTTTTTTACCTTAGAACCGATCCTTTCGTATATTCTGTCCAAACTTCGATGGGAAACCACATGATCCTGCCTGGATTGAAGCAAAAAACAAGGTTGTTTTATTTCAGAAAATTTTCCCCTGGTAAATTCAATTAGTCTTTGTGTTTCCATTGCGCTTTTAATTGAATATGTTTGATAGGAGATAAGACGAGTAATGGTTGTCATAGATCCGAATGTCGGCGGATAATATTTTTTAATATGTTTTTTGTGAATCAAACGGAAAATTTTTCCAATAAACATCAGCGCTCTTTCAGCTTTTATTTTATAGGGAGTCGCCATCAAAACCAGCCCTTTAATTTCAGGTTTTTGGGTTGCCAAAAGAACAGAAAGGGTTGAACCAACGGATGTCCCTCCGACATAAACTTCCGTGCATTCTTTTTTTAATTTTTCAAAGGAACAAGCTAAATCCCTGAGCCATTCCTGCCATTTTACATCGTCTAGATCTTCCGGTTTACTGCCATGTCCCCGAAGCATGGGTCCCATCACCGTAAACCCGTTTTCATTCAAATACCTTCCCAAGCGCCTTACTTCGTAGGAAGTACTGGTCCAGCCATGAACAAGCAACACTCCTTTGCCGTTGGTGCCTTTGAAATAGAAAGGCTGATTAATAAATTCTTTTTCTTCCAAAAAAATTTTCTTGGGATCAAGAAAAAGAATGTTTTTCAGCGATTGGATAATCTTCTTCACCATTTTATTTAACTATTCTTCTTAGGTGTTGCGGTATATGCACTAAAATATCATAAGGTATAGTATGCGCCAACTTGGCCATATTTTCAACTGAATTTTCTTCCTGGCTATTACTGCTAATAACTACAACCTTATCGCCTATTTTTATTTCAGATACCGTGCCTAAATCCACAGAAGTAATATTCATGCTCACTCTGCCGACAATTGAACATTTTTGACTATTAAATTTGAAACAGCCAACATTAGACAGTCGTCTATCTACGCCTTCAGAATACCCGACTGGCACCGTGGCAATTCGCATGGTTCTATCCGTCTTGAAAGCTGCTCCATATCCCACACTTTCACCAGCCTCAATTGTTCTTGCTGAACTTATGACTGATTGCATTTCTAAAACTGGCTTTAAATTTAACTTTTCAAAAGCTGCATTAATGCCATACAAACCAATGCCAAGCCGGGCTACGTTGGCTTGGATTTTGTCCGCATGGGCCATTCCGGATGTAGCCGCCAAATGAAAGAATTTTAAATTTTTAAAGCTTCGCTTGATAATTTCAATATTTTCATGCCAATTTTTGATTTGGACCTCGGTAAAATCTTTTCGCTCATTATCCGCATCCGCCAAATGAGAACAAACGCCTTCCAGTTTTATCAATTGATTATTTCGGATGATTTTTATTGCTTCCAAAATTTCTTTAGGCATAATTCCTTGTCTGTGCATTCCCGTGTCTATTTTCAAATGAAACTTCTTTTCTTTTCTCAGACTGGCATTTATTTCTTTCAATTGTTCTAGGCTGGTAATTGTGAAAGCTGTGTTGGATATTTTACTATTGCCTATATTTTCAGCACTGGTATAACCGATAATTAAAATATTTGATTTTATGTCTTCATGGCGCAAGATTGTTGCCTCAAACAGTGAATCCACCGCCAGAAAGGCAATCTGCTCTTTGTCCAAAATCCTTGCCACCTGAATCAAGCCATGTCCATAGGCATTGCTTTTAAGAACCGGCGCCAAAGCCAGCTTCGGATATTTTTTCTGATATTCATTCAAGTTATGAATCAAATTTTTTTTGTAAATCAAAATCTCCACCGCCGGACTGTAGGCTGAAAAGGACTTTTTTATTCTCCGCAATAACCTCAAAAATTTAAACATCGGTCTTTCTTTAATAGTCTAAATCTAACATTTTTTAGCCAATAAAAAAAGAGTTTTTAAAAAACCCTTAATTTGGTACCGCGTATGGGATTCGAACCCATGATTTCCAGGATGAAAACCTGGCGTCCTAGACCGGACTAGACGAACGCGGCAAATATTGTTTGAAAAAATTATGGCGCTTGTCCGCTTTTGACGGAACCACGGCATATTTTAGATAACAGTAAAAAGCATAGCATAAAATAAAAATAAAGCAAGAATCTAAGGGCTTTGAACATACCTTTATTGTGTTTCAGGTTTTCCGTGTTTTTTCATATCCTAATAATCATATATAATAACACTAAGCGTTTATAATAACACTAAGCGTTTCCTTTAACAACAATCATTCTGACTTCTTGCCTGTTCATAAGGCTTATTTTAAAAAACAGGTTTTCCGGGAGCTAAAATGCGGTTCTTAAAAAATCGGCAGCTTATTTCTTGAATTTTCTGCAGACACTTAACGCTATTGACTTTTTTTGAAAAATGGCGTATTGTAGAAAGTTCTTTAAAAAACAAAGCTACACAAAAAAAGAGAAAAGGAGAAAAAAATGAAAAAAATATTTTTTGTTGTTTTTTTATTCCTCCTTACGTCGTGTGGCGGTGGAGGAGGGGAAAGCTTAGGTACTGGGGAAGAAAAGCCCCAGTACAAAGAAACGGTCCTAAGATGGACCGGATATGGGGATTCAACGATGACCCACCTTGGGGCTCGTTGGAAAACGTGGTTTGGCGAGGAAGAGCCGTTCGCCAACTATGGCATCAGCGGTTCGAGAATTGAATTATTTCTGAAGTACCCCGACCCTTATGTAAGGGATCGGGTTGTACTAATGACAGGAGCAAACAATTTATTTAAGTACAAGGAGACCGTAGAAGAAACGGTCACCGCGTACTGGAAGCTTTTGTTAACCATCAAAGCTTCCCGCGTCTACTGTGTCAGCCTGTCGCCCGCACTGACAACGGAGGCAAACCTCCAGAAAATAAAGGAGGTTAACAAGGCCATCAAGGGAATGTGTGGCGAGGACTTCTATATTGAGTCCTGGGATTTTTATTCTGCCTCCGACTCGCTGGTGGACGAAGTCCACCATTCGGCTGCCTTTGACGAGAGGATCACAAACGAGATCCTCCGGAGAGAAGTCTGGCTGAACAAGAATAGCCAATGAAGCTTATAGCTCCTTAGGAAATTGGAATTTTCCTAAGGAGCTATTTTATTTGAAAAAATTTTGACTTTATCCCGGATTGCCCATACTATAAAAATATTGATTATCTATAAAATACGAACCAAAAAATAAGAACGAATCAAATGATTATTCTCGCTATTGAAACTTCCTGCGACGAAACGGCTTGCGCCATTATTTCCGCCCAAAAAGATAAAATTGGAATCCTTTCCAATGTTGTTTCTTCGCAAATAAAATTACACGCTAAATGGGGCGGGGTCGTCCCTAATTTAGCCGCACGCGAACACCTCAAAAATATTCTTCCGGTTATTGAAACTTCCCTCAAAGAGATTAGCCTTACATCCAGGGATATTGATGTGATTAGCGTTACCAGCGGACCCGGACTTATTCCGGCCCTTCTTATTGGAGTTAATGCGGCCAAAACCCTGGCCTATATTTGGCAAAAACCGCTTTTGGGAATCCATCACATTGAAGGACATATTTACGCTAACTTTGTTAGCGGAATTTCAAATAAAAAATCGGATTCGGCAAATATTAATTTAAAATCAGGAAATTCAAAATTGATTCAAAGTTCAAAAGTTAAAATCCAAAATTCAAGCATAACCTTCCCTGTTTTATGTTTAGTTGTCAGTGGCGGCCACACGCAACTGATTTACATGAAGAGCCACTTACAATATAAAATAATCGGCCAAACCTTGGATGATGCTGCCGGAGAAGCCTTTGATAAAGTCGCCCGCATTTTGGATATTGGCTATCCGGGCGGACCGATTATTTCAACCTACGCCGAAAAATTTCAAGATGCAAAAAACAATAACCAAAAAAATTTAAGTAAAAAAAATTTATCCTCACGCAAACTACGCGATACAAAATACAATATACAATTCCCTCGGCCGATGCTGAAAAAAAACAATTTCAATTTTTCTTTTTCCGGACTAAAAACCGCTGTTTTATATGAAACCAAAAAACATTCGGATCTGATAAAAAACAAGAACTATATTGCAGCCGTCTGTTCGGAATTTCAACAAGCCGTAATTGATGTTTTGATCGCTAAAACAATTAAAGCCGCCGAAAAACTAAATCCGCAAACCATACTGCTCGCCGGAGGGGTGAGCGCCAACAAAGAACTTCGCAGCCAGTTTGGCAAAGCTATTACTAGTTTGTTGCCAAATACAAAGTATTGCCTGCCAGATCTCAGTTTGACCGGAGACAATGCTGTCATGATCGCGACGGCCGCTTATTATCGCTGGATAAAAATGTCCCGAACAAAAAAAGACTCAGCCGCAACAAGCTGGAAAAAAATCACCGCCAATGCTAATCTTGAGATGGAATAAGTTTTAAATTTTTGCCCATGTTATTTCTCAGATCACTCTTTTTGGGAATTATCGCCGCTCTAATGGCCCTTATTTTGGAGTTAATTTTTTCTTTTTTGCCCGGGTTTAGCTTTGAATCTTTTTCTCGGGAAATTTCTTGGTTTTTGGCTGTTTTTGTCTTGATTGAAGAATTGTTAAAAATTTCCTTCATTTGGAAAATTTTTTCGCTTGATGGAAAAAAAAATTCTCCGCTTTCTTTTTTCTTTCAGGCAATTTTTGTTGGACTGGGATTCGCCCTTACAGAAGCGCTTCTTGAAATTTACGGACTTTTGCCCCAAAAATCAGATCTCTTGGGCTCCTTTTTGCCTCTTTTGGGAGCTATCGCAATCCATATTGGAGTTTCCGGCTTTATTGGCTTTTTATTAGTCAAGGCCCAAACAATAACTTTCCGGATTTTTTCTCAAGTAATAATTGTAACTTTTAGCTGGCATTTCCTTTTTAATTTGTTCGTAATCCGCGGTGAAGTCCGCTGGACGGCTTTGCTTCTTTTAGGTATGGTTTTTTTCCTGGCATTGGCTGCGCTTAAAATCGTTTGGCAACAAAAAACTTATGCACAACAGAGGCTTGCCAAATAAAATGAAAAAGCTATAATAAAATTAAATTTAATTAAAAAAATAAAACAAAATAATGGTACAAATAAAAAGATCATTTTTGGAAAAATTAACCGGCGCCAAGTCAATTGAGGATAGCGAGTTTGACTCCTCCCAAGAATATTCTAAGCCAATTAACACGCTTTATCGGGAAGAAGCCGAAATAACCATGAATCCTACTTATGAAAGAAATTCTCAAGAAGAATCTTCCATGTCCGGCGATAATTCCGAAGGCCAGCTAACCATTGATGTTTACCAAACAGATTCTGACATTGTCATAAAATCAACCATTGCCGGCGTAAAACCAGAAGATTTGGATGTAAGCATTAACAATGACATGATTACTATCCGCGGAGAAAGAAAAAACGAAGAACAGGTTTCTGAAGAAAACTACTATTATCAGGAATGCTATTGGGGAGGATTTTCCAGATCGGTTATTTTACCGGTAGATGTAATTCCGGAAAAAATCGAAGCTTCCATGAAAAACGGAATACTGACCATTCGCCTGCCCAAAGCCGACAGCAATAAGACAAAAAAAATACAAGTCAGGGGATTCTAGGAATATTTCAAGATCCTAAAAAAGACTTCCTGAAAAGGAGGTCTTTTTTTATCAAAACTGGCAAAAAATATTTGCTTTTGAGTTATTTTTAAGTTATTCTTATTTTATGAAATGCTTTTACCGCCTGATTTTAGGATGTTTTTCCCTATTTTTTTTCGGAACGGCTTTTTGTTTCGCTGAAAATACTGCTAACAATGCCCCTGATTTGTCTTTAAAAATAGACACCTACACGCAAAACCTGTCCCTGAAGGAAATTGAAAACCTTGTCCAAGAAAAGAGCACTTTGGCTTATTCCCCGGATTATTTATCTGAAATAGAAAATATTAATTTTTGCGAATATCAAAAATCAATCATTTGCAATCTCCTCTTTGGCACCAGAGAAAGTTACCACATTAAAAAAAAATCACAAAAAATAGTTGACGATAAAAAACTTAATGAATTTTTGACTGATCTGGAAAGGAAAGTCAATAAGGACCCGGAAAATGCCAAACTGAAATTTGATGACGCTAAAAACAAAGTTTCTGCTTTTTCAGCCGGAGCTAACGGACTCAAGCTGAATAAAGAAGCAAGTTTTGAAATTTTGAAAAATTTTTTGGGGCAAAAAAAAATAGGAAGAAACATTGAATTGGCTTTTGATAAAATCAAACCGGAAATATCTTTGGATTCCATAGACAATATGGGCATAACTTCGCTAATTGGAGAGGGTCGTTCCAATTTTAAAGGTTCAACCAAAAACAGAATTTTTAACATAAAAGTCGCCACCGAAAGATTCAATGGCCTTCTGATAAAGCCGGGGGAAGAATTTTCTTTTGTAAGCATCCTTGGAGAAGTTGACGGAGAACATGGATATTTGCCGGAACTCGTAATCAAAAAAGACAAGACCGAACCGGAATTCGGCGGGGGCATTTGCCAAGTTTCCACAACAGTTTTCAGAGCCGCCATTTATTCCGGACTGGAAATTACCGCTAGACGTAACCATGCCTACCCCGTATCTTATTACAATCCTCAAGGAATGGATGCCACCGTTTATGTTCCGCGACCTGATTTCAGATTCATCAATAACACTCCGGGATATATTTTAATTCAAGCAAAAATAGAGGGGACAGAATTAATTTTTGATTTTTATGGCCAAGATGACGGGCGAAAAATCAATGTGATCGGACCCAAAATAATAGAAAGGAAGCCTGACGGGGCAATGAAAACCACTTTCACCCAACAAGTTTACGATAAAAATGGAAAATTATTTATTGAAGATGTGTTTAACAGCAACTACGATTCTCCCAGCAAATATCCCCACCCCGGAGAAGTCTTAAATCAAAAACCAGCCGATTGGTCCCAAAAACAATGGGAAACTTATAAAAAAAACAGTGGGCCCTAGGCTATTTGTTGACTAAGTAATGCAATTTTGTTATCATTCGTTCTGTTATTTATGCATAAATAAATAATGTAAAATATTATGTCAAATATTGAAATGGGGCCTGGCGGCCAGCCTCCCGTAGCTGAGACAACAAGCCCGGCGGAAGCGACTGAAAGTGAAATCAATAATCAAACAGAAAACACACCGGAAGAAGAAGCGGAATCAAAGGAGCAAGCAACGGAAGACACAGCGTCATCATTGGAAACTCAACTCCAACGATTGGATAGCGAAATAGAAAATCACAGAAAAGAAATAGCCGAGATGTCCGATTCCATCCAAGCAACTGAATCAAGAATAGCTGAAATAAGGAAGAGCCTTGGTCTCCCAATGGAAACGAATGAATCACTGCCCAGTACAGACCAAGAAAAGAAAGCTTTGGAAAAAATGCAAGCCACAGAAGAAACGATGAAAACGCAAAGAGAGCAGCTTATCAGTCAACAGGAAAAAGAAAAACTCATTCGCGAAGAAAAAGAAAAAATCTTGCAAGAAAAAATCAACCGGCTATTTGAAGAATTTGAAAAAATGAACCCTGCAGATTTTGAAAACATGTTAGCAAGCGGCACGGTTCATGAAGGCAAAAAATTTGAAAGTTCCTCTTTGGGCAAAATAGAACCAAAAACCGCCAAACTTTTGGCAAAATCAATGAAAGAAGGTCTCAAGGTATTACCTGAAATTCTCAAATTATTGCCTGGCCTTTTGAAAGAATTTGATACGGAACTAACAAAAGAAGCCACTCGAAACGTAGATGAAAAATTAAAAAAAGAGAAAGAAGGGAAAGAAGCGTCAAAAACGGATTCAGAATCAGTTATGGAAGCCAAAGAAACAAGCACGCCGGAGGAAGAAAAATCAACCGACAACACCCCTTCATTAAAAGAATCCGTTGCAAACAGCACCCTGGAAACTCCGAAGTCATAGATATATTTTTGCAAAATTGATAAAATTAAAATAATATGAACGCATAACCGAAGTTCTGTTTGTTAAAAAGATTCGGATTTGTTTTTTTAATAAAAAAATGCGCCCATAGCTCAGTTGGTAGAGCAGTTGCCTCTTAAGCAAACGGTCCCAGGTTCGAGCCCTGGTGGGCGCACTTTGAAAAAAAGTATTTATATGCGCTGGTAGCTCAGTGGATAGAGCAGTAGCCTTCTAAGCTATTGGTCGCAGGTTCGATTCCTGCCCAGCGCACTGGAAAAATATGGTGGCTATAGTTTAGTGGTAAAACTCAAGTTTGTGGCACTTGTGTCGAGAGTTCGATTCTCTCTAGCCACCCCCGTGAAATTTCTTTATTATTCTGCGCCCTTAGCTCAGTGGATTAGAGCATCTGGCTTCGGACCAGAGGGTCGGGGGTTCGAGTCCCTCAGGGCGCACAAAAACACAAAAAAACTTCAACCTATGAAGTTTTTTATTTCAAATTAAAGATTTGTTTATTCCACTCCAAAAATATCTCTTGGATTTTCAATCTGATTTTGATATTCCGTTTTCCTTTTTTCCGTTTTATGGACAACATTATCAAACCTGGCTTTACTAAAAAAATTTTCCCCAGTTGACTTTGATTGGATATATTCCAATTTTTTATTTTCATCCCAGGAATAATTATAAGCAGTTGAATACCAAAGATAAGCCGAATAAGCCAAAACCAGCAGAAAAAAAATAAACATCAAAAAACCGTTCTTTTTCACAAGCAATGAAAAAAACCTATCCCTAAATTCAACTAATTTCAATTTTTCCAAAAATTCTTTCATTTTTTAATATAAGCAACAAAACTTATTTGTGTTTTCAATAAAAGTTTCGGCTTGGATTCTTCCGTAGCTGATAATCGAACATTCGTTCCCAGGTTAACGAAAGGATTACCCGTATCATTTATCGCCACCGGCTCCTTATTCTCTTCGACGCTTACATTGATTGTTGCGATGTTCACATAATATTCAAAATTTTCCAGTTTTTTCACGAAACGAAACAAGCCGGAATAATCACCGGTTAAGTCGGCCTGCAAAGATATAAATTCTTCCTTAGGCAGGTTTATCTTTTCTTCGGTTTTTGCTTTTGACTTGGCACTTTCCTTTTTATCATTCTCAATGATTTTTAGATCAATTTTATTTTGAGTTTCCTCTGCTAAAATTTCCAATTTTTTTATGAAGTCAACCTCTTCCTCTCCTCTCAAAATTCCGCTAAGCTTATTTTTATTTTCATTCAATTCTTCAAATGTTTTTTTCATTTGAGGAATTTTAGCTAATTTTTTTTGATTTATTTCATTGTCCAGCATCTTTTTTTGTACTTCATCGGCTTTGTGTATGATGCTTTTTATTAAACAAAAAATCCCGAAATAAGAAAAAGCTGCAAGAAAAAAAACAACACTTCCGGCCAAAAAATACACTTTGTTTTTTTTAATAAATTCTTTCATTATTTTTCTTTAACACATTCTTCTTTTAAACTAAACTCCATCTGGAAAACGGCATCATCCTTGGAAACCAAATTAGACAAAGGCAGCTTTACATCAAAAAAACACTCTTCTTTCTCCAGGTCCCCTTTTAATAAGACAAGGGCGTCCCTGGTTTTGGCCTTTCCGACCAAAAATATGGTTAGGTTTTTGGTAGATAAATTGGTCAAAGCTATGTCCGGACCTAAAATATCGCTTAATTTAAAGAGTAATCTTGACCAATATGTTTGTTCTCTCTGAATATTCTCAATATCCGCTATTTCGGAGTTAATTTGTTTTATTTCAGAATCATATCTTTCCATTTCAGCGTATTTTTCATCTAGGCTTTTTTTATTAAAATTTTCTACTGCTAAACTTAGATCAGTTTTCAAAACATAATTTATGTTTAAAAGAAGAATAAAAAAAACCAATAAAATTCCCAGCAGTTCTGCTCCCAATTTAAAAACCATTCTCATCTTTTTTGTTTCCCTGATGACTTTTTTTTGCTGTTCGGATATCAAATTTAACTTAATTTTCATAATAAAATCCTCGGAGGGCAAGCCCTATTGCCGTTGAAAATTTAACGGAATCTTCCCTGTTGATTACTGGTAAATTATTGCCTAGATTTAAATTTACCCAGGGGTCTCCCATCTCAACTTCTTTTTTTAATCTTTTCGCCAAATATGGAATAATGCCTTTCAGGTTAGCCCCGACTCCAGAGAGAATCAGCCTGTCTATGCTCCTTACTTTTTGCGATGAGCCGGAGTAAAAGTCGGCCGTGTTTTCAATTTCTTTGGCTAAATTTTCCAAAACCGATTTTACAGAATTGGAAATGGGATTTGTTTTTAATGGATTTTCTATGCCATAATTTTCCTTTATCTTTTCCGTCTGCACTTCATTGATGTTCATCCCTTTGCATATGGCGTCACTTACCACGTCCGAAGAAAAAGGAATGCTAGATGTAAAACAAGGCACACCATTTTCCACAATGATAAAACTGGTCTTATTTTTACCCAAATCAACAATCAAATCGAGGGATTCTTCCTCGTTTTGGTCTAAAACCAGGCTTCTTGCCGTAGCGATAGATTCCACTTCAAAAACATATGGATCCAAACCCGCTTTCACAAGAACCTCGGATAAAACATCCACAATTTCTTTTTGAACGGCTACCGTCAAAACTTTTTGTTTGTTCTTTCCTTCATAGCCGATAAACTGCCAATCAAAATAAACATCTTCAATGGCTAACGGGATATTGGCTTCCATTTCCCATTTTACCGCCTCATAAGCATCCTCCTCTTTTATTTTAGGAATATTAATAACCCTTAAAAAAACTTTTGATTCAGGCAAAGAGCAAATAACTTTTTTGGTGTTTATTTTTTTAGGCCTGGCTTTTTCTAATGCTTCTTTTATGGAAGAAACGACTGCCTCTTTGTCTGTTATTTTCCCGTTTTCAATGCTTCCGCTTTTCATTTTGACACAAGAAAAGCTCCTGATTTCATCTTCGGCATTATCTCTTTCTATTTGAAAAATTTTAACATCAGAATCGCCGATGTCTATGCCAAAAAATGTTGGTTCAAAATTTATTATTTTTTTATTCAGAAAACTCATTTTTGTTTTTTATTTTTCTTTATTCTATCATAACTCTTGCCACAGATCTAGCAAATATTGAGATCCGGTGGGAAAATATGGCGGAGGAAAATATAAAAGGTTATTATCAAAATTGATATTTCTGTTCTCATATCCTGTATTGCGCGGACAGCTGTCCAGCCAAGAAAAACCGTAGCGTTGATTGGAAGCAATGGCGCCCTCAATTGTTATTGTGTCTTTTTTGTCCTCACACCAAGTGTGTCCGCAATTACAACCATTGCCCGTGTAATACTCTCTGCCAATCCTACCGTTTTGCGCCAATAAAGCTCCGTCAATATGTAATACATTCAGACTGTCTCTGATTATTTCAATATCTTTCTCGGCCACAATTCCTAAAACATTAATGCCATCATGCAAATTGTTGTAATAAGTAACATTATTACCAATAAAAACATTCGGCTGATTACCGGCCCTCATGTCAGCTGCTACGATCGTCAACATTTTTCCGGAATTCGCCGTTCCCAAAATTCCCTCCAACCAAATATTGTCTTCCACAAAAATGACTCCGTTATCCGGAATAGGGTTATCCAGACTCCAAGTATCATGAACGGAAAAAATCGGATTGTTATTGGAAGCGGCATGATTGTTAACCTGCCTAATGTCATATTTGTCCCCCTTCAGAATAATCTTCCTGCCATCTCCGGAGCTGTCATAGTATGTTCCTGTTTTAATAGCTTCGGCTTTCATTAAACTTAAGTCAGCCGAAACGGAAGAAAAATCCTTATTTGAAATCGGATATTTTTTCCCGGATAAAAAAACTTTGCTGTTCATATCCGTATTATATTCTCCGCTCCAAGTCGTCCAGACACCCGGCTTGATGGCGCGAACATCCGAATCGTTATCGTAATACGAGCTCACTGCGCTAAAAACAGTATTGTGGGCCACACCGTCAAAATGCACTCCATTATTGGCAAAAATTTTTCCGTAAACATTAGTTCCTACGCCTAAGCGCGTATAATCATTCCCGAGTACCGCATATTCACTCCACGATGGTTTTCTATATCTGACTTTTATGGTTCTAGCCGCTTCGGGATATTTATATGTCCAAGCGGTTGATTTTACCTCCACTACCGTAGAGCCTTTTGCAGGAGGCGTCACTTCAAGACGATATTTACCAATGATTCCTCCTTCTGGATCCCTATATTCCGCTTCGTATGGGCTGGCCACACCCAGAGGACTTCCGTTTTTCCAAAAATTATCAACTTGTTGCGCCGTTCGACCTTCAGTATTATGCGCTAAATACCAACGATAAAAATAAATTCCGGATTCGGAAATCCTAAAAGCTTCTTCGCGAAAATTGGTATAGGAGCTGAATTTGACCTGAGAAACAACAAATTGAATAACCGAAAGCATAATGATGGAAACAACTGACATAATAACCAACATGTATGCCAAAACAGATCCTTTTGAATTATTGTTTTTTTTACCTCCGTGCCGATTATTCATATCTTTTTAGAAATCATACTTTAAATAAATTTTATCCGGATTATTTTTCTCTAAACTGCCGCAAGAATTTATTGCATATAATCATTTATATTTCTTAGCTGGGCAAAAGACTCAAGATTGACATTATTGGGAGCTCTTACCGGGTCAATATTTATCATCAAATGAATTTTGATAAGTCTTACATCTATTACACTTACAGGTGTCGCCAGAGGATTATTTGCTGAATCGCCAGGATAATTTTTATTAAAATAATAAAATACCGGATCGTCTATCGTATTAACGATGTTTTTTGCAATAACTCTGACACTTTCATCGTTTTCAGAATAAGTTGCCGGATTTCCGCTTGGATTGGCAATACCTTCCTTAAGTTCTTGATTTTCCAAAAAATAATGGACTTTTTCAATCACATTATCCCTGTCTATATCAAAAAAAACCACCAAATCAAACTCGTCTCCGGACTTGATTGGAAATTCTCCGCTGTCAGACTGTTGAATTTTTCTGAGATTTCCGGTTATTTCATTCATCGCCCTGGAAACAATTAGGGTTGATTGTCCTTCTTCCATAATAAAAGACCTGGCTTGCCAGTTTTTCAAGAAAAGCAAAGTTACGCCTTCCATGCTTAAAACAAAAATAGCAATAGCAACTAGCGTTTCTATAAGAGTTATGCCTTTTTTATTTTTCACTTTTTTGTTTTATTATTCAGAAATTAATTTTACGGTTTCGCTAACCAAACCTTCTATTGAAATATCCGATTGATTGTCGTTGAATCCATCAGCGGCTACCTTTATTTGATATGTTCCTTTTGCAAGATATGGCAGTGTTGTCGGGAAAAAGGCCAATCCATATTTGTCAGTAGTCAGAGTAACGTCATAACCGGCCGTTTCATTTTTTAAATTAACCGAGGCCCCTTCAATAGCAATACTTTCATCGCTGGCTCTGACTACTTTAATCAGCAGCGAGTCGGCTGTTTTATCCGCAAAAATTGCCTTGACATCCATTGCTGTATTGGGTGCCAAATCAAACTGGACATTTAAATTCTGTCCGGGATCAACTTTTATGAATCGGTACTGGCTGGTTGAATCAGAAAAAACAAAAGTGTATGTTCCATAACTCATATTTTCCAGAATTTTTTCTCCCGTTTCCCCTGAATTGAGATTTTGGTTAAAAGTAAAAAGCTCAACTGAAGGAACATCCAATGTGTCTCCCTGTTTTCTGCCCCCAGAAAGATTAAATCCTATATTTTTAACTCTGTTACCCAAGGGATCTTCGGTGGTTAAATTTATACTGGAAATCTTGTCCGTTATGACTGCTTTCATATTTAATGTATCTGCAATAACTGAAGCGTGTATATCTACCGGATTAAAAGTACTTGTCGGATAGGGCGGATAGGTGTTTGCCGAATAATATCCGCTTTTTGAAACTTCCAATGAATAGTTGCGATCACCGACTGGCATAGATGGAAGAGAAATATTACCCGTATCATCAGAAGAAACGGTCATATCCACTCCCTCAGATTGATTCTTGATACGGACTTGAGCTTGAGGTATGCCGTTGCCTGAATTATCTAAAATATTCAAGGCAAGCGTGCCGCCGCCCACGCTTTTTTCAACTCCGATAGGAGAAAAAATAGAAACAAGGAAAACGGTTCGGCTTTTCATCGGATCGGTCCCCCAGGCAACTGTTATCTTTACTTCTTTATAATCATTTGGAATCGCATCATTGGGAACCAACCCTTGTTTTCCATCATAAGCATCGTCTATGTATTTTATAAAGGTAGAAACATAATAAGTATTGGTATTTTGAATAACTGTTTCTTCGGCCAAAATATCTCCCCGCGGTACACTCGTTGTGGTTCCGATGTCATCGTAGTCAAGATTTCTGATTATTTCCATTTTTTCATTCGCCAAAGCAGTCGCTTCTAATTTGAATTTTGATTCTCTGATGTATTTGATTCCCAAAATAGCGGTTTGATAAAAACAAACCGCTATCAAGGAAAAAATAAGCAAAACAATCATTGCTTCCACCAATGTAAAACCGGCTGAAGCTTTTGTTTTTATTTTCCCTCCAAAAAAATGAACAAGCATGTCTTTGTAGTTTATTTAAAGTTTTTTCTTTTGGATATTATTTTATGCTTTCCATAACGCTATACATCTGTTGTAGCACCGAAATAGCAAAAAATCCCACGGCTATTCCGATAATAATCATCAAAACCGGTTCAATGATAGAAGATATGTTTTTTGTTAATTGATCCACCTCTTGTTCATAAAAATCGGCTAACTTGGCCAGAACTTCTTCGGTTTTTCCCGTTTCTTCGCCAACTTCAATCATTTGTGGAACCAAGACTGGAAATACCTTGGATTCCTCATAAATTATGCTGCTGAGATTTATTCCTTTTTGTACATTTTCCGAAGCTTTGATTAAAACTTTTTTATAACGGAAATTGCCCAAAGTTCTGGAAAGAATTTTTAATGCTTCAACTACCGGCACTCCGCTGCCCAGCAATGAACTGTAGATTCTGCAAAACCTGGCGCAATTAAGCTTTATCACAATATTGCTTACTCCCGGAAAATTGATAGCCATAACTCCTAAAACTCTTTTGCCAACATTGGTTTTTAGAGACATAAAAACAGCCGTAAAAAAAGCCACAATTCCAATAATCATTATTCCCCAATGATTTTTAAACAAGTCACTCAAAAAAATTATAAATTTGGTGGAAGCCGGCAATTCAGAATCAAATTCTTCAAACATATCCACTAGCTGGGGAACAACAAAAACCATCATCAAAAAACCAATGACCACCATAACTACCAGAATAACGGCCGGATAAACCAAGGCACCCCTGGTTTTTCGTAAAATATCGTGGTCTTTTTCCATCTGTAAAGCCAAGATAGTCAAGACTTGTTCCAAATTTCCGCTTACTTCTCCGACTCTGATCATATTCACAAATAAATCGCTGAAAACTCCCGGAAATTTAGCCATACCCTCTGAAAGTTGATTGCCGGCTTGAACGCTTTCTTGGATATTTTTTAGAATGGATTTAAATTTCTTGTTTTTAGTTTGAACAGCCAAATTTCCCAAAGATTTAGATACCGATAAGCCTGAGGCCACCATCACACTCAAATTGCGGGTAAACATCAACTTCTCCTTAAGAGGAATGGTTGAAAAACGATCCCAAAAACCGATTCCATCGCTTTTTTCTTTCTTATCTTCCAATTTCTTGCAGAAGGTCAGGACATAATTTTCGGACCGCAAAATTCTAGCCAGATCTTTTTCGTCTTTAACCTCAATTTCTCCGCTTTTCGTTTCTCCGGAATAATTTTTGGCTTTGAAAAAAAATTTCATGAACGAATAATTTATAGTTTAAAAAGCTTACTCGGTTGTAACTCTAAGTATCTCCTCTATTGAAGTAAGGCCCATAGCCGCCTTAATAAATCCGTCTTCTACCATGCTTAACATTCCGTCCTCCTGGCATTTTTTTTGCATTTCTTCTTCTGATGCCTTATGAGAAATCATTTTTTTCATTTCATCATTCACCTCCAAGACTTCAAATATACCCAACCTACCCCTATAGCCTTCTTTATTGCACTGCTCGCATCCGGCCGAACGATAAAATTTTATACTTTTCCATTTATCCTTATCTCCGGAACTTTCTTTTATCTTCATAGCATCGCTATTTTTTATTATTTCAAATATCCTGTTCATATCATAATTTTTTTCCAGATTCTTAATATCGTCATTATCTAAAATGTATTCCTTGCGACAATTTGGGCAAAGTTTTCTGACTAATCGTTGGGCAATGATGGAATTTATAGTAGAAGCCAAAAGAAACGGTTCGGCTCCCATATCAATGAGCCTGGGAACTGTTCCTATGGCGCTATTAGTGTGTAAAGTTGACAAAACAAGATGTCCGGTCATAGCAGAATGAATAGCCATTTCCATCGTTTCATTGTCTCTGATTTCACCGACCATTATCACATCCGGATCCTGACGCAAAAGCGAACGTAAACCGGCAGCAAAAGTCAGTCCGACCTTGGGATTAATTTGAGTCTGGTTGATCCTGACCATTCTATATTCAACCGGGTCTTCTACTGTGCTAATGTTTAGCTCTGGTGTATTTAAGATATCCATTATTGTGTATAAAGTAGTAGTTTTTCCTGATCCGGTCGGACCGGTCACTAAAATCATCCCGTTTGGTTTTTTGATATGGCGATGAACTGTTTCCAATCCCTTACCCGAAAACCCGACTTCTTCCAAAGTAAGCCCTTTGGAATTTTCATTCAAAAGACGCATTACGATTTTTTCTCCGTCAAAAATAGGCAAGATGCTTACACGAAAAGAAATTTTCAAGTCATCTTTTTCAATCTTGAACCTTCCGTCCTGCGGAACGCGATGCTCATCCAGTTTTAAATTAGAGAGAACTTTTATTCTGGCAATGATGCCTTGCATTACCTGCTTGGGCAAGGTCATCGCATCATGCAAAACTCCGTCAATACGATATCTTACTCTTACTTCTTTTTCGTCCGGTTCAATATGAATATCGCTGGCCTCTTGCAAAATAGCGTGTTTAATGAGCGTGTCTACTATCCTGATTATTGGTAAACCTTGGGCCACTTTTTCCAAGTCTTCTTCTTTACCTTCTTCCTTTTCGATGCCCTCTGAATCCTTGGTAATCATATCTCCAAATTCGGCCTTTAAGCTTTTTTCGTAATATTTTAGGACATTATCAATACTTTCCCCTGTCGTAAGACAAGCTACGACTTTCAATTCCGATTTTTTTTTAATGAAATCAATCGTTTGAATGTCTTCAGGGTTCAACATTGCCACTTTTAATTCTTTGCCTGTTTTGCTAAAAGCAATTATTTTGTATTTTTTGGCAATCGGTTCCGGAATCATTTGCAGGACTTCTTGAGGAATTATTTCCTTAGTTAAATCAACAAAAGGCACGCCCAAAATATAGGCATAAAGTTTTCGTAAATTAATCTCGTCAATGAGACCCTCTTTAAGAAGAATTTCTCCTAATTTTATTTTTTCTTTTTCCGCTTTCTGATAGGCCTTTTCCAAATCCTCCGCTTTTATTATGTCGGAGTCGCTTATAAATTCCTTCAGTTGTTTGTTTTTTATTTGCATTTTAAAATAAAAAAATTATCTTTCAATTATTTTTCTAGGCCCAAACTTTCTTTTATTTTTTTAACAATATCTTCCAAGGCATAGCTGGATTTAATCAAGTAAGTGGTCGCACCCAGTTCAAATGCTCGATTAACATCCTCGGCACTTTCCAGGTTAGTCAGCAAGATAACCGGTATTTTTTGAGTCTTCTTGTTTTTTTTGATTTCTTCCAAAACCTCAAAGCCGTTTTTTTTAGGCAAAATTATGTCCAAAAGAATCAGATCCGGATTCTCTCTTCCTACTAAGGTTATCCCCTCTTCACCATTAAAAGCACTGACTGTTTCAAATTTTTCTAAAGTTAAAAATTCCTTCAGGGATTCCTGAAGCGAAACTTCATCTTCAATAATTAATATTTTATATTTTTTCATATATTTTAAAAAAATAATTTTAAATTTGCATTTTTCAAAAATTACTTTCAGGCCGCCGGCAAAGAAATATAAAAAATTGATCCGATATCTTCTTTTGATTTAAACCATGTTTTTCCGCCGGATTCTTCAATGATATTTTTCACAATGTATAAACCCAGCCCGGTGCCTTCGGCTCGGTAACGAGACACATTATAGCTCCGAAAAAATTTGCTAAAAACTTGTTTTTGCTGGCTCCCGGGTATTCCAATACCGTTATCTTTGATGCTAAGGATCCAAAAATTGTTATTTCTCTTGAGTAAGACTTCAATTTTACCGTGTTTCCTGGAATATTTTATTGAGTTGCTGAGAAGGTTTTCCACGGCTAGTTTTATTTTTTCCGGATCGCCCACCACCCTCGCCTCCTTTTTGTTGTTTTTTACGCTAATTTTCATGGAAACTCCGCTATTTTTCAGTAACGGACCTAGGTCATTACCAACTTCTCTCACGATATCAGCTAAGTCAATCTTTTCTCTTTTTAAAGAAAGTCTTTTTTGGTCAATTCTAGCTACATCCAAAAGATCGCTCACGAGTCTGGACATCCGCTTTGTCAAAACTTCTATATTTTCTATGCCTTGCAATTGTCTTTTATTTAAGCCATTTTTAAACTTTGAATTTAAAAGTTCTAACTCCCATTTAATTGCTGAGATTGGCGTCCGCAATTGATGAGAAGCCAAGGAAATAAATTCGCTTTTAGTTTTATTGAGCCTGTTTACCTGTTCAACTCCTTTAACAACCATGCCTCCAAAAAAGAAAATTGTTATCGTTACAATAGTTTCTGATAAAATCAAGACCTCTGGATTATCATAATTTTTAGCAATAAAATAGGTGGCTGTCATCGCCATGGAGTTAACAACGCCTAAAACAATAAACAAAAACGATGGAGTTTGCCAAACACTAACACCAAGATCGTTGGCTTGTTTTTTTAGATTTAAATCGTTTATTATTTTCATTTTTGTTTTAGCTCAAACTTCTTCTGCCTCATTTGCCAGAAGATAAGTTTTTAGCCGAATATTTTATTTTTTGCAAATAAATTATACCACAAAAAACAAATAACAAAAAACGCCTATAGGGCGATTTTAAGACTTACGTATGATTTAAAATTTAACCCAACAGCGACAATTCGCTTAATTTTTTGCAAAATTTTTCATAGGTTTTTACCCCTTGGGGCTCAGGCAAAAAAACCATTTTTTTATCATTAGCAATAATCACACTCCCGGCCCGATGCGTTCTTGGATCTTTGGCAATTCTTTCCATCTGCCATTTTTTCAATCTTTCTTCAATGAAATCGGCTTGAAAAATTTTTTCTCCTATTTTTCTGATTATTTTAGCCGGACAAAAATCTTCCACAAATTTTAAGTTAGATTCTTCAAAGATACCGTAATTGACTTTATATTTTTTCATCCAAATATTTTTTTCTCTGAATTTTTGGAATGTTTTTGATCCGAAAAGCGGGAGTAAAAAATAATATTCTGAAGCAGAAAAAAAATATTCCGGTTCGGAAAAATCATCTTTCAAATTGATCTCCAGATATTTTTTATTAAGGAAATGATTGAGACAGGCCCTGTCTTCTATTTTTGTTCCATATCTTCTTTTGCCCAAAAGATGCACTGTTAAAGTTACCAAAAGTCTGCCGGTAAATATTTTTCTGTTTTTAAGCACGATTAAAAAATCCAGATCGCTCTTTTTTTCAGTATTTTTCATTGCCAATCTTCCGCTCACGGCCACCATCCTCACGAAAGGTACAAAACGCAATATTTTTGCTATTTTTATGGCTATTTTAAGCTTTTTTTCAGCTATTTTATTTCTTTCCAATCTTTGTTTGACCAAATTTTCCCGACCCCGCAAAAAATAAAAACCTTCCGAAGTGCAGATAAATCTTCGCAGTTTATCGCCTTCAAGCTCTTTTATGACATTGGCTAAAGTCATTTTTTCTTCCCCTGTTTCAATTGGCTCCATCCGCGTTAAATATTTCCAAATTTCAAAAGCCGTCATGGGATAATCCAGGGCATCATAATAGGCCAGGGTAGTAAGAACATACTTGCTTAAATTTGAAGACATAATTTAAAAATTATAAAATTCTACAGGTATTTCCCCGTCCAGCTTTTTTTGATTTTTTTGAGCTTGTCCGGTGTACCAGCATAAACAACTTCCCCTCCCTGGTCTCCGCCATCCGGTCCCAAATCAATGACCCAATCTGAATTCCTGATCACATCTATATTGTGCTCCACGACCACAACCGTATTGCCTTTATCCACTAGCGCGTCTAACACGCCTAATAACATTTTAACATCTTCAAAATGAAGACCGATAGTTGGTTCATCCAAAATATAGAGGGTTTGGCCGGTTGATTTTCTGGCCAATTCCGTAGCCAGCTTTATTCTTTGCGCTTCTCCGCCGGATAAACTTGTGGCGCTTTGACCAAGCTTAAGGTAGCCCAAGCCCACATCCTCAAGAGTTTTTAATTTTTCAAAAATCAAAGGCGATTTCTTGAAAAATTTTAAAGCATAAGAAACACTCATGTCCAAAACTTCGGCGATATTGGCTCCTTGATATTCAATATCCAAGGTTTTACGATTATATCTTGTTCCTCCGCATGATTCACATTTAACATACATATCCGGTAGGAGATACATTTCAATTTTTTTTGTTCCTTCTCCTTGACAATTTTCGCATCGCCCGCCCTTCATGTTAAAACTAAAACGGCTGGCCGTATAGCCTCTTTTTTTAGCTTCCGGCGTTGCCGCGAAAAGATCGCGAATTAAAGAAAAAACACCCGTATAAGTAGCCGCGTTTGACCTTGGTGTCCTTCCAATCGGAGTTTGATTAATGTTAATTACTTTATCAATGTTTTTTATGCCATCAATTTTTCTGTATTTTCCCGGCACATCCTTGGCTCTATAAAAATATTTGGCCAGATATTTAGCCAAGATATCTGAGACTAACGTTGATTTGCCCGATCCGGAAACACCCGTGATTGAAACAAATTTGCCCAAAGGAATTTCCACATCAATATTTCTCAGGTTATGCTCGCTGGCGCCGGTTATTTTTATGAATTTTTTATTGCCTTTGCGATATGTCTTTTTATTCACGACTTTTTTGCGGCCGATAATATAGTCGGCTGTAGCTGTTTTTGACTTGAGAAGCTTTTGAAAATCCCCCTGAAAGATAACTTCTCCGCCTTCCTCTCCGGCACCGGGACCCATATCAATAATCCAGTCAGCTTTACGGATAATGTCCTCGTCGTGTTCCACAACTATCAAAGAGTTTCCGCCTTCTCGCAAAGATTGCATGGTCCCAATTAACTTTTCCGTATCCCGATTATGGAGTCCGATAGAAGGCTCGTCCAAAACATAGGTGATGCCGGTAAGTTCCGCTCCAATTTGAGTTGCCAAACGAATTCTTTGGGCTTCTCCGCCGGAAATCGATTCTGCCCGGCGAGAAAGAGAAAGATAGTCCAAGCCTACATTTATCAGCGCTTCGGTTTTTATCAATATTTCTTTAATAATACCGTTGGCAATTTCTTTCTTGTCCGAACTGTCACAAGAAGCTTTGACTTCTTTTAGAAAAGCCTTTAGCTTTTCTAGATCCAAATTGACCACATCGTCAATTGATTTTTCACCGATCATAACCGCCAGATATTCCTTTTTTAGTCTTTTGCCTTCACAAGCCGGACAAACTTTTTCCAACATATATTTTTCCAGGTCGCTGCGGACATATTCAGAAGTTGACTCTTCATATTTTTTCTTAAGAATGGCAGCAACGCCTTCAAAAGGAACTTCAATCTGCTTAAGTCCGCCCATGTCGTTTTTCTGTTCCACTCTGATCTCTTTTTTGTCCGGTCCATAAAAAATAATTTCCAGAGCTTTAGGTGAAAGTTTTTTGACCGGAACATCAACAGAAAAAGAATATTCCTTAGCCAAAGCCCTCAAAATATTTAGATAATTGCTCTGTCCGCTCAGTCTTCCGTTAGATTTACTCCAAGGTAAAATGGCTCCTTCTGAAAGGGTCAGGTTTTTATTTGGGATTACTAAATCCAAATCAACTTCTTTGGTAATTCCAAGGCCGGCGCAATATCCGCAAGCTCCTTCCGGATTGTTAAAAGAAAAGTGTCTGGGAGTTATTTCATTTATCCTGGTTTGACAAGTATGACAAACAAAATCGCGATTAAAGACTGAATCTCCTTCTTCTTCGGAAAAAACAATAATAGATCCGCCGCCAACTTTCATGGCTGTTTCAATTGAATCCAAGAGCCTTTCTTCATCCTGGTTTTCACCCCTAATATTGATTCTATCTACCACCACTTCAATGGCCGAGTTAAACTTATCACTCACAATCAGCAAAGCCTCATTGGTTAACATTATCTTTCCATCAAATCTGACTCTGGCGTAACCCAAATGACTGATGCTACGCAAAATTTCACGCGAACTTTTGCCTTCTTCTTTTACTTTAGCCATAATAACTACTTGCGAATTTTTGGGAAATTTTAAAATTCTTTCTAAAATTTCCTGGTTGGTTTTCTTGGACATAAGTTCTCCGCAAACCGGACAATAAGGCATTCCGATTTTGGAAAAAAGAATCCTAAGATAATCATAAATTTCCGTAAGTGTTCCAACAGTTGAACGCGGGCTACGACTCAAACTTTTCTGATCAATGGAAATAGTCGGGCTAAGATTTTCAATTTTATCCATATCCGGCTTAGCCGCTACATCCAAGAATTGCCGGGCATAGGACGACATTCCCTCCAGATATCTGCGATTGCCTTCCGCATAAACTAAATCAAAGGCTAAAGATGATTTACCTGAACCTGAAAGCCCGGTTACCACCACCAATTGATTGCGAGGAATATCAATATCCACATTTTTCAGATTATTGACTCTGGCCCCGCGAATAATTATCTTATCCCTTGAGGAAGAAACTTTTTTTGACATATTAAAAGATTTATTTAATGGGAAATTATTCTAAAAATAAGTTCCTGTTTGCAATAACTAATAGTACAGCAATCCTTTTTGTTTGTAAACCCCTTATCAACAAAAGAAGCCCGGAAAGGATAACGATCCTTTCCGGGCTTTTTGGTCTTTCCCAATCAGCCTCAACGGATTCCTCGGACTCCGTTGAGATTTTTTAAATAACCGCTCTTATCATCTTCCTAACCTCCCTCTTGGATTTGGATTTGGTTTTTCCCCGTTTTTCCGGGCTCCGGCTCCATTAGCCTCCTTTCTTAGGATTTTTGGCAACTCTCTTTTTATCCTATTTTACTTATTTTGTCAAGAATTCGCTTTTTCTCATCTTTCTGTGATATCCAATTGCAAAACGATGCGCTTCATCTATGATTCTACCTAATAACTCTCTATCGTCTGCTATTTTTTTAAAATCATTTGAAAATTCTGTAATTGGAAATTGCTTGCCCGCTGGGCACAGCCAGAGATCAGAAATTAGAAATTGGAAATTGGAAGTTTTTCGTGTAGGACCCTTGGCAACAGCAATAATCGGAACTTTTATTCCTAAGCTCCTTAATAATTTCTCTGCCATGTTTAAGTGTCCTTGCCCTCCATCCAAGAGAATCAAGTGAGGCATCGGCCAATCATTTTTAAATCTACGTAGCAGCACCTCTTGCATCATTCCGATATCATTAATGCCCTCAACGGTTCTGATTTTGAATTTTCGGTACTGAGATTTGTTTGGCTGGCCTCCCTCAAAAACCACCATGGAGCCGACTGCGTTTTTTCCGCTAATATTGGAAATGTCGTACGCTTCAATACGAATAGTTTTTAGTTTATGTTTTTTAGTTTTTAGATCAATTTCAAAATCTTTTGAAATCAAAGCCACATCACGAATATGATTTAGCGCAAAAACTTTATTTCTTATTTCCGCCGCCTTTTCAAATTCATGATTCTTGGCTGCTAACTGCATTTCTTTTTCCAGTGTTTTAACCAGATTTTTTTTCTTACCTTCCAAAATCATCTGGATACCATGGATATTTTTTTGATAATCTTTGAGAGTAATTGCACCGGCGTGTGGTCCCGGACAAAGTCCCAACTGAAAATCCAAACAGCCTTTTTCGGTTTCCTGCTTATTGGAATGAAAGGGGAAAATACGGCGAATTATTTTGAGCGCTACCTCCATTTGTTTTTTAAAAGTATATGGACCAAAAGCAGTTCGTAGTTTATAGTTTTTGGTTTGTAGTTTTTTAAAATCAATTTCCGTTTTTCGTAAAATCAAAACTCGCGAAAATTCTTCTTTAGTAATAACGAAATAGGAAAATGATTTATCATCTTTAAGTTCAATGTTATATTTCGGCTGATATTTTTTGATCAAATTGCTTTCCAAAATCAAAGCCTCCAGAACAGAATCAGTCTTTTGAAAGTCAATATCGGCAACTTTCGGCATCATAACTTCAATATGATTTCTGGTTTCCGCGCCCCGAAAGTACGAAGCCACCCGGCTTTTTAAATTAGTTGCTTTTCCAATATATAAAATATTTTTGGCTTTATCTTTGAAAATATATACTCCGGGATCTGATGGCAATTTGGCAATTTTTATTTTCATCTTTGACATTTCTTAAAAATAATTATAGCTTAATTCTAGCACCTTAAAACAATATGCCAAAGAAAGGAGACAGTATGTGCATGATGTATCCGGTACCGTCAAAAAAATGCGTTTTTGGGCCTGATTTTAAGGCTGTAATTGAACATTTGCTCATGCACTTTAAAGTACATGAGTTGTATTTTTGTCGACCTGGAAATGACTGCTTGATCGTCTATCCGAGAGAAAATGTTCCTTTTAAAGTTACTGAGCCCCTGGAATTCTTTTATGACTCCGAGCAAAAGAAAAGAGGAATAATCAGCCCGGGAACCTATTTCATAAAAGAACATTCTGTTTTTCCGTCGGGCCATCAACTGGTCTTGCAAAAAAACAACGCGGATAACCGGCTTCTCCCTTGTTTTACCTGGAAAGATGGCCCGGGCATTGATTGGAGAGGAATAACAGCACAATAAATTCTTAAAGGAGAAAAAAATGCAGATAATAGAAGAAGTATTGCTGGAAGATTTAAGAGCAGGCGATATTCTGCTTTATGAAGTCAAAAGCGACGGCAGTTTTATCCTTGAAGCCTTTAGGCAAAATTGCCTATCGGGAGAAACGTCAACTTATTTCAGAGTGTTTTTTGATGATTACTTCATCAAAAAACTTTGGGAACACCACTGCTACAATCAACCGGGCAGTCACAACGCTTTTATTAAATCTCTGGCTGATTGGGTTGCCTTAAAAGGGGTGGTTATGACCGAACGTCAACTTTGGCCTAAGTATCCGCTCTGCAAGGTGTCCTAACCGACGAAAAGCGCAGCTTCTTATCAAGAGTTGCGCTTTTTATTTTCCCAAAAAAATTCAGAAAAATGTTTAACTCTGTTTTTATTTTTTCAAAACATCCCCGAGATATTTAGCAGTGTAACTTTCCTTTTGATATTTGATAATTTCTTCCGGCGTTCCGCTTACAATGACTCGCCCGCCTTGCTCTCCGCCTTCCGGTCCCAAATCAATAATCCAGTCAGCTGTTTTGATAATGTCCATATTGTGCTCAATAACCACCACGGTATTGCCGGCATCAACTAATTTATTAAGTACGCCTAAAAGTTTTTTAATGTCATCAAAATGAAGACCCGTCGTCGGCTCATCTAAAATATACAGCGTGTTTCCGGTTGAACGGCGCGCCAGTTCTGTGGCTAATTTTATCCTTTGCGCTTCTCCGCCGGAAAGAGTTGTGGCTGATTGGCCCAAATGAATATAGTCCAGTCCGACTTCTTCCAAAATTTTAAGCTTGTCATGAATTTCTGGAAAATTTTCAAAGAAAATTTTGCCTTCTGAAACCGTCATTTCCAAAACATCGGCAATATTTTTACCTTTATATTTTACTTTCAGAGTTTCACTGTTGTATCTTTTGCCTTTGCAGACATCGCAAGGCAAATAAACGTCTGGCATAAACTGCATTTCAATTTTCAAAAATCCTTCGCCTTGGCAATTTTCACATCTTCCCCCATTTACATTAAAGGAGAATCTCCCTGGCAAATATCCCTTGGCTTTAGCATCTTTAGTTTTGGCAAAAAGTTCTCTGATCGGAGAAAAAAGCCCTGTGTAAGTGGCAGGATTAGAACGCGGAGTGCGACCGATTGGAGATTGATCAATCATAATTACTTTATTGACATGTTGCGACCCAATTATTTCCGAATGTTTCCCTGGACGATCCAATGATCGCATTATCTTTGAAGCTAAAGATTTATACAAAACATCTTCTACTAGAGTTGATTTTCCTGATCCGGAAACTCCAGTCACAACAGTCAAAACTTTGAGTGGAAATTCCACGGTAATATTTTTTAGATTATTTTCTCTAGCTCCACGCACCACAATCATTTTTTTATTTTTAATCGGACGACGAAAACTGGGGACTTCAATTTTTTCTTCACCACTAAGATATCTGGCCGTTAAAGATTTTTTGCTTTTCATCACTTCTTGAGGAGAACCTTCGGCCACAATTTCTCCGCCCGCTTTACCTGCGCCTGGACCAATATCAACTAAATAATCCGCAGCTCTAATCGTTTCCTCATCATGTTCAACCACAATCAAAGTATTTCCGATATCACGTAAATCCAAAAGTGTTTTTAATAATTTTTTATTATCCCGCGCATGCAGACCGACTGATGGCTCATCCAAAATATATAAAACTCCGACTAATTGCGATCCGATTTGAGAAGCCAAACGAATTCTTTGCGTCTCTCCTCCAGCCAAAGTGGCCGCTGATCTTCCCAGCGTTAAGTATCCAAGGCCAACATTATCCAAAAATCCCAAACGCGCTTCAATTTCTTTCAAAATTCTGCCCGCAATCAAATCTTCTTTTTTGCTGAGTTTTAATTTTTTGAAAAAATCCAAAGCTTCACTCACACCGACGGTAGAAACTTCGTAGATATTCTTCCCGCTAACGGTCACCAGCAAAGCTTCCTTCTTGTATCTTGAGCCATGGCAAACCGAACAAGGATTTTGCGACATATATTTTTCAATGTCTTTTCTCACTCCATCTGAATCAGTTTTTGCGTAGCGATCTTCCAAATATCCGGTTATGCCCCGCCAATTCAAATTATATTTCCAAACCGAACCGGTTTTACTGCGCAAAGTTACCGGAACTTCTTCGGCTTCTTCTGCCGAAATCGGACAATAAGCATTTTCTTCGCCATAGAGCAAAATATTCAAATTTTCTTGGGATAAATCTCTGATACGAACATTATCTTTGATATGAAAATGATTGGTCACCGCTCGTAGAATCGTGCCTTGCCAATTATTTTTTTTGTAGCTCCAAGGCATTATTCCGCCCTCGGCAATCGTTTTGTTTTTATCAGGAATCACCAAATTAATACCCATTTCTTTTTTAGTTCCCAATCCCTCACAAACCGGACAAGCCCCATAAAGAGAGTTAAAAGAAAAAAGTCTCGGTTCCATTTCCGGAAAATTTATTTCGTCATGAACCGGACAAGATAATTTTTGATTAAAAATAAGTTCCGCTTCTTTTTGCTTCCTATCTCTTGTTCCTTGTTTCTTTATTTTCACCAGCCCATCCGACAACTTCAAGGCCTTTTCAGTATCTTCAAAAATACGAGGAATATTTTCATCACTAATAGCCATCGTATCCACTACAACATCAATTGTGTGTTTTTTGTATCTATCTAAAGTTATTTTTTCTTTAGGATTAAGCTCAACTTTTTTGCCATTAACATAGGCTTTGGAATAACCGCGGCGATACATATCCAAAAGAAGGGCTGAGTATTCACCTTTGCGTCCGCGTACAATCGGACTCAGAATTTCAATTTCTTTTTTATCGCCGACACTTAAAATACGATCCACAATTTCATCCGTGGAAAGCTTGGTTATTTCTCGTCCACAAATCGGACAATGAGGAATACCAATTTTGGCATAAAGCAAACGCAAATAATCATGAATCTCTGTCACCGTTCCGACAGTTGACCTCGGATTATGCGAAGCTGATTTTTGATCAATAGAAATTGCCGGCGAAAGACCCTCAATGTAGTCCACATTTGGTTTGTCCATTTGCCCCAAAAATTGCCGAGCGTAACTGGACAAACTTTCCAAATATCGTCTCTGGCCTTCGGCAAAAATAGTATCAAAAGCTAGCGTTGATTTTCCGCTACCGGAAATCCCCGTAAATACAACAAATTTATTGCGCGGCAAATTCAGATTTATATTCTTAAGGTTATGCTCTCTCGCCCCGCGAATGATGATTTCGTCTTTCATATTTTATTACCTTAAGGCAAATTACATTATATTATTTTAAGGAACTTTAATCAAGCCCATAAAAATCAAAAAGGCATTGACTGATATTGCATGTCAATGCCTTTTTTTGCGTTTGCGAAATTATTCCATCAGGACTAGGATCTTCCCCCTGATTTCAGCCTTTTTGGCCTCCATAACGGAGAGGAATTTTTGGGCCGCCGCTAGCTCATCCTCCAGCCTCCGAACATTTTCGGCCAGGTTTTTTGTCTCGGTCTGAAACTCTACATATTCAGCCGAAAGAACTTCCAATTCCGTCTTGGCCGGTTCTTTTTGCTCGGAATTAAGACTGGGTATCTCCGCTTTTTTCTGTTCCTGATCCGAATGTCCAGCTTGTATATCTTTTTGTAAGCCAAGAAGTTTTTGTCCCTTCTCAGCCAAAGAGAAATAAACTTTTATACGAGAAGTGGACGCCACTTTCTCAATATATCTCTCCTTTTCCAAAAATTTCACAGCCTGGGTTTCTGAACACTTGATACCCAGAGAAACAATAGTCTTCTTCAGCTGGCTCTGAAGAATCCTGCCGAACTCCGCCATCTGGACCTCCAGGAGAATAACCTTTATAGTTTCTTCGTCCAGAACATCGGCCACTATCCTCCGCGTAAAAAGCAGAGGGGCTTCTGTTAGGGCTGGAATTCCAGATGCAACTCTGCCCGCATTGTTTGCTCTCATCTTTTCTTGTCCCCTTTCTCCTTTTTTTATTTTATTTTTCTTTTCGTTCCGAAGATTAAATTCAACTTCGGCCTTTTTTAACAGATTAAAGAAGCTTTGTTCTTTTTCCGTATAGCCTTCCGGACGGAAAAAGAAGCAGTTAAACCGAGTCCCATTATCTCCCGGCTTCACTGCCACAACAACTGACCCTCTCTTGGGGTCTATTCTTTTAACTTCCAGCGGGCAGCAATGGGCAGAGCCTTTGATTTGCTCACCCAGATGAATATTTAATTCATAATCTTTTCTGTCAAACTGGACCAGTTCGAGGAACTCCTCAAGCAATTTCAACATTCCTTTCGGAATGTCTGTTGAGTGGGGTCCCTTCTTTATACAAACTCTTTTTACCATCCCTCGCTTCCTCCTTTCTCCTTTGAGTATTTTGTTGTTCAGGTACAGCTTGAAAATTTAGCATAAATTGGCTAAAAAGTCAAGAAAAAAGCCCTGAGCATTTCTGTCTAGGGCTCTAAAAAGTCTTTATTTAAAGGTTTTATTGGCAACTGCCACCTTGTGTTGTGGTGGTTGCCGAACTTAAAACCTTGGCACATTCGGCTGGAGCTTTGTTGAAAGCACTGCAAATGGCTTTTTTGTAGCCTTCTGAATCGCCATAGGAATATACGACATTTGATAAAACCTCGTTAATTAAAAATGTTGGCGAGCCATTGGCTCCCGCCGCATTTGAAACTTTTTCGTTTTCTTTCATAAGAGTAACGCCTTGAGAGGATACACAACTATTAACCGCAGCTACACTCAGGCCAGCATTTTTAATTCCGGCCTCCCAACAAGATCCATCGCTACTACAATTTTTGTTTATATAAGACACAAATGTAAACCATTTATCTTTGCCATAGGTTTTTAAAACACAAGCTTCTCTTTCATTTTGAGCCACTTCCTTATCGCCATGCAAAGATCGAATGGCATCACCTTCAGAATTTACAATATAGTGAAAATTGAAATTAACTTTATTCTTTAATAAATCATAAACGGGCTTTAATGTGTCTTCGGCTTTATTGCCAAAAGGACAAAAACTCATTGTATATAGGTCAACTGTCGGCTTGTCATTTTTCGGAATTTCCATATTGGCTTTCTGCGCTGCCGCTTGTTGCTGGTTTTTCATCTCCTGAATTTTTTTCTTAATTTCATCAATATTAATTGCTTCCGGAAAAAATAATTTTCCGTCTTTGGTTGCATAGGATTCAACTTCTTGTTGCCCGTCATTCAAACTGATAGCTATTTTATATATTCCGTTTTCCGAAACAACCTTTTTAATTTCGGCTTTCATTCCAGCTTGCAACAAGTTTTCATTGATAAAAGACTCCATGTTAACTTTGACTTCTTCAGGACTCATCTGTAAAGAACTTCCTTTGATGGTAAGTAACGGACGACTGCAACCGGTAACAACGATCGCAGCCAGAGCTACAAATATCAATATGCCTGTTTTTTTCATGTTTTTTGCTATAATTTATTAATTAAGATTTGGCTTTTTCTATTTTAGGCTAAATAGAAAATTAAGGCAAACACATCATTTTACCTTCAATTTTCGTAACTCGGAGATTTCATCGCGAATAATAGCCGCACTTTCAAACTGAAGACTGCGAGCCGCTTCTTTCATATCCTTTTCTCTTTGCTTAATATACCCCGCAATGTTTTCCAGGCTTTCCAAATTGACAAATTCTTTGGAAATTTCCGGTTTGATTTCATGATCCACAATAGATTGAATTTTTTTCTGAATAGTCTGAGGAGTAATGTGATGCTTTTTATTATACTCAGCTTGAATTTTTCTTCGGCGATTGGTTTCATCAATCGCTCGCTTCATTGAACCGGTAATTTGATCGGCATACAAAATAACCCGCCCGGAAACATTTCTGGCCGCACGTCCGATTGTTTGAATAAGTGAAGTTTCACTGCGCAAAAATCCTTCCTTATCCGCATCCAAAACCGCTACTAATTTAACTTCCGGCAAATCCAGTCCTTCACGCAATAAGTTTACTCCAACCAGAACATCAATTTCCCCCCGACGCAATTTTTCCAAAATTCTGACCCGATCCAAGGTTTCCACATTAGAATGCAAATATTCCGCTTTGATTTTATTTTCCTTTAAGAAATCGGATAAATCTTCGGCCATTTTTTTGGTAAGCGTCGTAATTAAAACTCGACCATTATCCTCCACTACTTTTCCAATTTCAATTAAAACATCTTTGACTTGTCCTTGGGTTGATTTTATCGCGAGCTCAGGATCAATGAGACCTGTTGGACGAATAACTTGCTCCACAATACCGTATTTTGCATCTTGCCTACCGGCGAGACAGATATTTTTTAATTTGTTTTTAATTTGCGATTTGGAATTTATTTGGAATTTAGAATTTAGAATTTGTGATTTGATATATTCATACGGCCCAGGTGTCGCTGAAGTAAAAATTACCTGGTTTGTTTTTTCTTCAAATTCAGAAAATCTGAGCGGACGATTTTCATAGGCACTGGGCAAACGAAAACCATTATCAATCAAAGCGGTCTTGCGAGCCCGATCACCATTAAACATGGCATTCAGCTGCGGCACGGTCACATGCGATTCATCAATGACCAAAAGATAGTCTTTATTAAAGTAATCCATCAATGTATATGGCGGTTCGCCTTTTTTTCTTTCAGTCAAATACAAAGAATAATTTTCAATACCATTGCAATAGCCGACTTCGCGCATCATTTCAATGTCCTGCTTGGTTCTTCTTTTCAATCTTTCCGCTTCCAATAATTTATTTTCTTTTTTCAAATAAGCGACTCTGCCTCGCATCTCTATCTCTATCCTTTTTAATGCTTCTTCCATCAAGCCTTCAGGAACCACAAAATGTTTGGCTGGATAAATCAAAGTTTGTTTCAAGGTTCCCAGCTCTTCACCGGTCAAAAAATCATATTCCACAATTTTCTTTACCCTGCCCTTTTCAGCATTAATTCTGGTCACAATTTCGCGATCTGTCGGCATAATTTCCAATGTTTCACCGGTAAGTCTGAATTTGCCGCGGCTAAGCAATTCGCTTCTTTGAAACTGCATATCAATCAACTCTTTTATTTTTTCTTCTCGTTTGAATTCTTCGCCCACTTTTACTTCAAAACTGATATCCCGATAAAAATCCGGCGAACCCAAACCATAGATACAAGAAACAGAAGCCACAATAATCACATCACTCCGTGAAAGCAAGGCGGAAGTTGAAGCATGGCGCAAACGATCAATTTCATCATTAATCTGCGCCTCTTTTTCAATATATGTGTCCGAAGAAGCGATGTAGGCTTCCGGCTGATAATAGTCATAGTAAGAAACAAAATATTCCACCGCATTCTTGGGAAAAAACACGCGAAATTCTTGCGCCAATTGGGCTGCCAAAGTTTTGTTGGGCGCAATCACCAAGGTTGGTTTTTGTACTTTTTCAATGACATTGGCAATTGTGAAAGTTTTACCCGATCCCGTCACACCCAAAAGCGTCTGGAATTTTTGTCCCTTTTTGAGTCCTTCCGTCAGCTTTTTAATCGCCTCTGGCTGACTTCCGGCCGGTTTAAATTTTTTATTCAGAATAAATTTCATTGCTATATTTTATTTAGAACAGAACTTACACGTTTGACAATAAAAATCTGTCTCGGAGGCGTGAATTTGAAATTGATTGTTTCATGCCGTAGCACAGATTTTTAGGGGCAAACATGTGAGTTCTTTGGAATTTGATTTTATTAAAAATAAAATTCATATTTTATTTGATAACCAATAATACTCCAAAGAAACAAAAAAATCCAGGTTCACTGGATTTTTTGTTTCTACAAATATTTTTCCAAACCCTTTTCTCTCATATCTTTTACCAGATCTGAGATTTGGACTACTTTGTCTTTTGGAACCACTACAATCGCATCTTTGGTGTTGACCACTACCATGCCCTCCAGGCCAACAGTCGCCACGATTTTTTCATTTTCCAAATTATAGACCAAGGAATCTTTAGTTTTAAAATCAACCACATTGCCCATGACCACATTATCCTCTATCTTTTTAGCCAGCGCTTCTTTCAGAGCATAGAGTGTCCCCGGATCGCTCCAGCCCATATCCGTCTTTAAAATCACCGCGCTGGAAAGATCCACTTTTTCAATAATAGCATTATCAAAAGATATTTTGGGCGCTTCTTCATAATTTCCTTGCGTAACTTTCCCGTAAACTTCCGGCGCCAATTTTTGATAACATTCTGTCAGAAATGAAACAGAGGTTATAAAATATCCCGGATTCCAAAAATATTCTCCCGAGGAAAAAATTTCATTGCAAACTTCTTGCTCCGGCTTGTATTTCCAACCCAAAAAAGAATAGAATTCTCTGCCCCCGATTTCTCCCGCTTTCTTTCCCAATTTCATCCAGCCCAAATTATTATTGGCAAATCTTGGTTTTTCAGCAATAAAAATAAATCTGTTTGGATTTTGCTCAATTAGTTTTTCTCCCGATTGAAGTGCCTTTTGAAATTCTTCCACTTTGTCCATTAAATGGTCCGCCCAAACAATAGCCATAGCTCCGAAATATCCCAATCCAGAAAGTTTATTGAGAGCAAAACAAACAGCTGGCCCAACATCGCGCCTGGCTGGTTCCAAAAAAATATTTTCTGCCGGCAACTCTGGCAATTGAGACTTGATATTTTCGGCATATTTTTCATTTGTCTGCACATAAATATTTTCAGCGCCAAAAACAGGCGCCACCCTTTCAAAAGCTAATTGGATAGTAGACTTTCCATTAAAAATTTTATCAAATTGTTTTGGCGAATTTTCTCGGCTTATCGGCCAAAGCCTGGTCCCCGCCCCGCCAGCAAAAATTATAATCTTCATAGACTTTATGACTTTAGACTTGTTATCTTATGTTATAATTAAAACATAATGAACAAGAAATTAAAAGCCGAAAAACGCGAAGCCAAAAAGAAGCCTAAAATGAAAATTTCCGGCCGGAGTGTTTTTGGTTTAAAAGCAATTATCATCAAAAAGGCTAGAAAAACATCCCGACAGTAAGTTTAGTCGTATATAATTTTAGAGGCTTATTGCAAAAAGTATAAATAGAGTTTTATTCATATCAATTCGGCTCTAAAATTATATGCAACTAAGCTTGCCTCTTGCTAATTGGAGTCAATTGACTAAATAACCTAGATATGCTAAGCTGGGATAAGTTATATGAGCATAATAATCCGAATTTTGGCTAATTCACTGGCTATTTTGATAGCCGCAAGACTTATTCCAGGGTTCGTTTTCTCGGGTGATATTTTGAATTTACTTATCGCCGGAGCAGTTATCGGGCTCATAAATTCCATTGTAAAACCAGTCTTACAGATTCTTTCTTTTCCGATCATTCTCCTGACCCTAGGACTTTTTAACCTGTTAATTAACATTTTTCTTCTGTTTCTGGCAGCCAGATTTTTGCCGGATCTCCATATTCAAACTTTCTGGGCCGCTTTCTGGGGAGTTATCATTATCAGTTTCACTAACTACCTCATTTCATATTTGAGTAAACCAAGGAAAACTGATGAGACTTAACCTATTAAACTAACGCTAAAATGCTGCGAATTTTAAATATAATAGAAATAATTGTGGCCATTGTTCTGACCATTTCCATTCTCTTGCAAAACAGAGGTGCCGGACTAAGCGGAACATTCGGAGGAGATTTTGGTGGATATTATAGTAAAAGAGGGTTTGAGAAATTTCTGGTTTCTTTTTCTATTCTTCTTTCCATTTCCTTTATTCTTTTGGCTATAGCCAACTTTATTCTTTCAAGCAAAATCACTAATCAGTAATTCAAGTATATTAGTAACGACACTTTTCAAAAATGGCCAATTATAAATAAGTGGCCAAAAATACACAATATTCTAGATCTCAAAGAAAAGATTATCTTTTATTTTCTTTTGGTTATTCTTTTAATCTCTTTAGTGACTTGGGGAATTATTACTTACTACAACAAAACCAAAGCTATCCCAAAATACGGAGGAGAATATATCGAAGGCATTGTCGGACAACCTCAACACATTAATCCGGTTTTGTCTCTTTCTAATAATACCGACGATGATTTGTCTCAATTGATTTATAGCAGCTTAATGAAATATGACAGCACCGGCAATCTGACTAATGATGTGACCGACAGTTATGATCTTTCCGATGACAAAACATTGTACACTTTTCGTTTGAAAAACAATGTTTTGTGGCATGATGGAGAAAAACTCACGGCCGAAGACATTGCTTTTACTCTAAGTTTAATCGTAGATCCTTCCTATAAAAGTCCTCTGCGTTACAATTGGCAAAGCGTAGAAACTAATATCGTAGACGAAAATACCATAACTTTCAAAATCAAAAGTCCACACGCCGGATTCTTGAATAATCTTACCTTTGGAATCTTGCCCAAGCACATTTGGGAAACAGTGGAAGCGGAAAAATTTCCTCTGACCAGCTTGAATCTTGAGCCAATCGGTTCAGGACCATACAAATATGGTTCCATCCAAAAAGACTCCAAAGGCAATATCATTTCCTATAAACTTTCTGTTAATCCAAATTATTACTTGGGCAAGCCCTATGTTTCTAAGATAACCTTTAATTTCTATGCCGACGATGATTCGGCTATTGTCGCCTACAACAAGAAAGAAATTATGGGCATCAGCAGCCTGCCGACCGATAAAATTTCAGCTATCAAAAATGCCCGCAGCACGAATGTGCATAAGTCAAATCTGCCTCGATATTTTGCTATTTTCTTTAATCAGGGCAAAAATGTTCCTTTGGGAAGTTCTGAAGTCCGGGAAGCTTTAAATTTAGCCACTGACAGACAAGAAATTTTGAATAAAGTTTTATCAGGAAACGGTTATCCGATCTACACACCTATAACCAAAGGTATGTTAGGTTACGACGAAAATATCGGTAAAAAAGATTTCAATTTAGACAGGGCTAATCAAATTTTAGATGAAGCCGAATGGAAGCGCGGTGATGATAGCATAAGATCAAAAAATAATACTGTTTTAGAAATAAATCTGGTTACCGCCAATTGGCTGGAACTTTCCGGAACAGCCGATATAATTAAAGCACAATGGGAAAAAATCGGCGCCAAAGTAAATGTAAGCGTGCTTTCAATTTCTGACATCCAGCAAAACCATATCCGCACACGCGAATATGATGCTTTGCTTTTTGGACAATTCTTGGGAGGCGACTCTGATCCATATTTCTTCTGGCATTCATCTCAAGTTAAAGATCCGGGCTTGAATCTATCTTTGTTTGGAAAAGACGAAACGGATAAATTAATTGAACAAGGCAGAACTGAATTTGATAGGGAAAAAAGAGCTTCCATTTACCGTGATTTTCAAGAAAAATTAATCGCTGTGAGTCCTGCCATATTTCTGTATAGTCCTTACTACATCTATCCAGTACGCGCTTCAGTCAAAGGCATTGATAATCAAAACTTAGTTTCACCTTCTTATCGTTTTTCTTTGATTAACAATTGGTTTATCAAGACCAAAAGAATTGGTAAATAATAGTCTTCTTTTTAAAAAAATTATCTTTTCCCCTTGCTTGCTGCCCATCAGGTAAGCCGCGAGGCCAATAAAATTATGGAAAAAACACATAACCAAATAGACAAAGAAAATCTGCGCCAAGTTATTATTGACTTTCCCAAGCAGTTTGCAGAAGGTTTTGAATTAGCCCAAAATATCAAAATTAAAGGTAATTTTTCTTCTGTGATTGTTTCTGGCATGGGCGGCTCCGCTTTGCCCACCGAAACAGTAAAGCTCTATTTGGATGAAAATGCATCATACAAGAAAGATTTTAATCTTTTAGCCAACCGGACATATTCTTTGCCTAAAAACCATGACAAAAATTGTTTGTGCATTATTTCTTCTTTTTCCGGCAATACCGAAGAAACTTTGTCTTCTTTAAATGAAGCTATTAAGAAAAAGCTTCCTGTTGTCGGAATTGCCCACGGCGGAAAATTGATTGAAATCTGCAAAAAAAATAATATCCCCTGCATTGAACTGCCCTTCGTATCGCAGCCGCGCTATGCCACAGGATATTTCTTTGCCACCTTTCTTAAGGTATTGTCTAACTCAGGTCTGATCAGATTGGATGAGAAAAAAATAATCCAAGAAGCCCAGATTCTTGGAAAAGAAATTTTGAAAATTGAAAATAAAGGCAAAAGTCTGGCGCAAAAATTAGTCGGAAAAACCCCCCTTATTTATGCTGCCGATAAACTTAGAGCTGTGGCCATGATTTGGAAAATAAAAATAAATGAAAACGCCAAAACTCCGGCCTTCTATAATGTTTATCCGGAACTCAGCCACAATGAAATGGTCGGCTTTACTTTGCCACAAGGAAAATTTCATGTTCTGACTCTGATGGATAAAAATGAACATCCGCAAATCATAAAAAGAATGAAAATAACCGCCAAACTCTACAAACAAAAAGACATTGATACCTCTTTGATTGATATTGATAATTCAAGTGTTTTCAACTTAATTTTTAAGTCTCTCCTTTTAGGCGATTGGATTTCCTACTATCTGGCCTTGGAATACAAGCAAGACCCGACACCGGTAAAAATGGTTGAGGACTTGAAAGCCATGTTGGCTTAAAAAACTTTATAAATATTAACTAACTAATTAACCTTAACATTCTTTGTTAAGTAACTTTTAATCTTATGATAAAAAGAACAGAAAACTTGTCTGCCTCTGGCGGACAGCGTTCTTATTCTCGAAATAATTTGAGAATAATTCCTCTCGGAGGCCTTGAGGAAGTGGGACGCAATATGACCGTATTTGAATACGGACAAGACATAATAATCGTTGACATGGGCCTTCAATTTCCTGATGAAGATATGCCGGGAATAGATTACATCATTCCCGATATCAGTTATCTCAAGGGAAAAGAAAAAAATATCCGCGGGATAATTATTACCCACGGACATTACGACCACATTGGGGCTATTCCTCATATTATGGAAAGGATTGGCAATCCGCCAATCTACATGACGGAACTTACCCGTGGTATCGTTCTTAAAAGACAAGAAGATTTCAAGGACAAAACTCCTTTGAACATTCATACTGTCAAAAAAATAGACCGCTTAAGATTGGGCGTGTTTAATATTGAATTTTTTCATGTTAACCACACCATCCCCGATGCAGTCGGCTTGGCTATCAATACGCCGGTTGGAACCGTTATTCATACGGGGGATTTCAAATTTGACCACTCTCCGATTTCGGATGCTCCGGCCGATATCGCTAAAATAGCCAGACTTGGCAGCGAAAACATCCTGGCTTTAATGTCGGACTCAACTGACTCACAAACTCCGGGATATTCACTTTCTGAATCGCGTATTGCCAAAACTTTGGATGAGATATTTGAACGCACGGATGGTCGCCTCATTATTGCTACTTTTTCTGCGCTCATCAGCCGTATTCAATCGGTGGTTTCGGCGGCGGAAAAACATGGTCGCAAATTAGCCGTAGATGGATATTCCATGCGCACTAATGTTGAAATAGCCAGGACCCTAGGACATCTGCAAAGCAAAAAAGGCACCCTAATTCCAATTAATAAAGTTAATGAATATCCGGATAACAAAGTTGCCATTATTTGTACTGGCGCGCAAGGTGAAGCTAATGCAGTTTTGATGCGCATTATCAATGATGAGCACCGCTTTGTAAAAGTTCACAAAAATGACACTTTCGTGCTTTCTTCCTCAGTTATTCCGGGCAATGAGAGAACCGTGCAAGCCATTATGGACAGCATCTATCGTAAAGATGCCAAAGTCATCAATTACAAAATGATGGATGTCCATGCCGGAGGACATGCCAGACAAGAAGACCTTAAAATGATGATTAATTTGATTCGTCCCAAATATTTGATTCCGATTCATGGAAATTATTTTATGCTCAAGCTTCACGGCGAGCTGGGAGTTTCTGTAGGAATGGATCCTAAAAATATTTTGATTGGTGAAAACGGTCGGGTTATGGAATTTGACTATCGCGGTAACGGAAAAGTTATGACTGAAAAAGTTCCGACTAACCATATTATGGTTGACGGATTGGGCGTAGGCGACATTGGTCAGGTTGTTTTGCGCGATCGCCAATTGTTAGCTAAAGACGGAATGTTTGTTATTACGACTATCGTTGACGGCAAAACTAAGCAAATCGTCGGCAAACCGCAAGTTACTTCCCGAGGCTTTATTTTCGTCAAAGAAAATTTTGATCTGGTTAATGCCACCAAGAAAAAAGTGGAAGAAATTATTGCACAGAAAACTTCGCCCAATGAACCAGCTAACTGGGAATATGTCAAAAACAATATCCGCGAAACAGTCGGCTCATTCCTCTTCACAAAAACCCAAAGAAGACCAATGGTACTGCCGGTGATTATTGAAGTCTAAAAAAACTTCATTACAAAAAGCCCCGCAATTGTGGGGCTTTTAAGTTTGCAAAATGCGTTTATTTTGAGTATTATTATCTTATAAACCTTATGGGCCTTATAACTCTATGAACTCGCAAAAGCGCATTTTTTCCGGCGTTCAGCCGAGTGGAAATCTGCATATTGGCAATTATCTGGGTGCCATCAAAAACTGGGTCAAGCTTCAAGATGAATTTGAGTCTATTTTTTGCATTGTTGATTTGCATGCCATTACAGTCCCCCAAAAACCGGAAGAACTCAGAAAACGAGTCTTGGAAGTTGCCAAAATATATTTAGCTTCCGGTATTGACCCCGAAAAATCCAGCATCTTTATTCAATCGCACATCAAAGAACATGCAGAATTAGCCTGGGTTTTAAATTCTATTGCCAAGATGCCAGAATTGGACAAGATGACTCAATTTAAAGACAAAACGCAAAAGGGCGGACGTGAAAGTGCCGGAGTTGGACTATATGACTATCCGGTTCTGATGGCCGCTGATATTCTCTTGTATGACACAGAAAAGGTTCCCGTCGGAGAAGATCAAGTTCAGCATGTGGAACTGACTCGAACATTAGGCAAAAGATTCAATAGTCGTTTTGGTGAAACGTTTGTTATTCCGGAACCCTACATCACTAAAGAGGGTATGAGAATAATGGGACTTGATGACCCAGCCAAAAAAATGTCTAAATCAGCTGCTTCAGAATATAATTATATTGCTCTAACCGATGAACCGGACGTGATTCGCAAGAAAATCAAAAAGGCCGTGACTGATTCTGGTAGTGAAATAAAATACGAAGATTCAAAGCCGGCCCTCAAAAATTTGATTAATATCTATTCCGGATTTTCCGGCAAATCCACCAAAGAAATTGAAGCCATGTATGTCGGCAAAGGGTATGGAGATTTCAAGGCCGACTTAGCTGAAGTTATTATTTCTAAGCTACAGCCAATTCAAGAAAAAATGAAGGCTTTATCCGATGAGGAAGTTTTGCAAATTTTGAAAGAAGGCGCTGAAAAAGTTCAAAAAATCGCCGAAAATAAAATGAAAGAAGTGAAAGAAAAAATCGGATTCATCCTATAAATTGAAACATTAAAAAAAACCGCCAGAAGGCGGTTTTTTTGTTTATCCCCTTATGAGCCCCAATAGTTCATCTCTCTTTTTTTCCATAAGTTCTTTGCTTTTAGCTTCTACGTTCAGACGAATAACAGGCTCCGTGTTTGAACCACGAAGGTTAAATCGCCAATCAGCATATTCAATGGAAACTCCATCTATTTCATCAACACTCTCAGCTTCTGGAGCATATTTTTCTTTGGCCGCGGCTATTTTTGATTTTACATCCTGAACCTCACTGTTTATTTCTCCGCTCACAAAATATTTTTTCCAAAACATTTCAGTCATAATTTCTGAAAGTGTTTTATCTTCCGTTGAAAGAAATTCCAGCATCATCACAAAAGGAATGAGTCCATTATCACAATAAAAATAATCTTTGAAATAATAATGGGCACTCATCTCGCCTCCAAAGACAACATTATCTTTTCTCATTCTTTCTTTAATAAAAGCATGCCCGGACTTATTGATAATATCCTGGCCTCCATTTTCCGAAGCCACATCTCGAATGGCCCAAATAAGTCTTGGGTCATGTAAAATAGTGGCTCCTGGATTTCTTTGTAAAAATATCTTACCCAATAAGGCCGTAATAAAATAGCCCTCGATAAATTCGCCTTTCTCTGTAAAAAAGAAGCAGCGGTCGGCATCCGCATCCCAAGCCACTCCAAAGTCAGTCCCATTTTCCACAACTAGCTTGGAAATTTCTTCCCTGTTTTCTGGAATGAGCGGATCTGGACGACCCTTGGGAAAATTGCCATCTGATTCCCAATTCAATTTCACGATATCAATATCCACTCCTTCCAACAGTTTATCGATAGCTCTGCCACCAACTCCAAAATTTGGATTAGCTACAACTTTAAATTTTTTGAATTTGGAAAAGTCAGCAAAAGTTTTTATTTTGGCGATGTAATCAGCCATAATATCTTTTTTCTCAACTAGCTTCAAATTTTCTTCAGTTAATTCAAAATCCGTGATTTCTGTCTCATCTTTCAAAACCATGTCCCGAATTTCAAAAAGTCCAGTGTCCGACGAAATGGGTCGCGATTCTTCTCGCACAAACTTCAAACCATTATATTCCTTGGGATTATGTGAAGCCGTAAGAGAAAATCCTCCAGCATAACCATAATTAGCCACAGAAAAATAGAGCATATCGGTGGAAACTTCTCCTACATCAATGACTTTTATTTTTTGATCGGTCACCGCTTTGATGGCCGCTTTTTTGAGTGATGGCGAAGAAAGGCGTACATCGGATCCAATCACAACTTCACTGGGTTTCACAAATTCACAATACGCCTTAGCAATTTTATAAACATCCTGTTCGTTTATTTCAGAAGGATAAATTCCTCTCACATCATAGGCTTTGAATATGGACTCTTTCATATGGATTTAAACGTATTACTTAAAAATTTAACGCACTGTTATTTTAGCATTGACAACCCAAAGCAGACAAGGGAGAATAACCATCATTCTCATTTATCTGTTTTATTATAAAAAAAGACACAAGACAAACGTTATTATTCATTTCTCAAGCGAAAGCAAAAATCGTTAAATAGGTATACTTCCAACAAAGTCAAATTATAATAATACAAAAAAAGCCGTCAACTCATAGTTAGCGGCTTTTCTAATTCGCGATGGATGATGATGTAGAAGTCTGGAATTATTCATCTTCTTCCGATAGGTCGAAATAGATTATCTTACTCAAATCGCCAGTGGCTATATCCTCTTCCCTCTTCTTACGCTTTCTCTCCTCAAGAATGTCGGTAAAGCGGTATTTTACCCATGATTGCCATCTATTATGACAGATGGGACAATCCTGATACGGTTCAATTACCTTTCCACAACGGCAACAACGCAGAACGCCACCCTTGCTGTTTTTACGTACTGTCTCTATACACTCCTGAACATCTGCTTCGCTGAGCTGTTTCATAGAATTTCTCCTTCTCGTTGAGATATTTTGACAATATGGTTAAATAAAACAAAAATAAAATCAAATTTTTTAATTTTATCGCCTCTCTCTTTCTACATCTAAAGAACGACCTGCAATGGTAGCATGAATAGAGTGATTTGTCAAATAAAAAATAATTTTTGCCTAATTTAAGCCATTAAAATAGTATGAAATGGAATAATTAGCGCAAGAAACACTTTTCTTAGGTACTCACACAACCTAAAACCACAAATTCCTTTCTACTCGATTATCATTTGCTCCCCAACAAAATATTTACCGTTCCAATCGTCAATAATTTTATTAAAACCTTGTTCCAAAAACAGTTTTTTTATTTCCTTATAAATCTTTTTTTGCGTTTCCAAATCTCCTGTTTCCAAGATATGCCTATAATCGGCGATAAATTCTTTTGGCTTCCATGGCAAAAAATTGAGTGGATAGTTTTCTAATTCCCATTCAAAATATTTATTGTATGGTTTTATTCTTTCTTCAAGGGCATAAAGAGCAGTCATCAACGGCGGTAATGATTCGACAGCATCTAAGTATGCAGCCAAATTATTGCCATCTCTATAATATTTGGCGGAACGATAAACTTGGTTAATATAGTTATCGAGAGCATCTTCTATTACTGTTTTTTGTACTTCTTTCGGCAATTTACCTTTCTCATCCATCATTTTTTGTATATTTCCGGTTTTATCAATGATAGCTTTGTTGTGGGCAAAATTATATCTTTCCCATTCTCTGTCACTGCCCCAATCAGCATATTTGGAAAACTGGCTCAATGTGTGTACCCAGATTTCAAAATCGCTTGAGTTGTAACTTAAAATTTTTTCCTTCAGATTTTCAGAAGCATCATCTGACACAACAACATACACATCCATATCAGAATCTTTGGTTATAAATTTTTCGCTTTTCCCCATTGAACCACCCAAAAAAAGTCCTAGCACATCAGGATCTTTTTTACACTCATTCAAAACTTCTGTATATTTTTTTTGTTGATTATCCATAACTATTAAATATTTATATTAAACAATTTTTTAATCTATATCTTAAGCATATTTGATTATTATTAAAATGTAAACTAAAGTATAAAAAGAGTTAACCCTAAATGTTTTTATATATGAAAATTGGCATAATGCAAACTCAATCAGACATTATTTAAGCGATAGTTCTGAAAAATGCATCCCCTTTGACTTCATAATAAAGTTGCCACCGCCCCAATACGAACGTGTAATAGTGGCTCGTGATACGCAAGGAAGAATTGTTCGGTCAATTCCAATTCAATGAAATAAAAAAGGAGTATACTCATATTCCAGATTTAAGTCCGCAAATATAAACTACTCCTCTAGTGCTACTCACTATATTTTTATTCAGTCGTTTTCCCTTCAAATTCCGCTTCATTGGCTTCCGCTTCTTCCTTGGTAAGCCTGACAATCCCGTCTTTGTGATGAGCAGGAGAATAAATGGTGTAAAGTTTCAATTCTTCAGTTTCAGAAACGTTAATGACATTATGCTGAGCACCAGATGGAACAATTATAGCTGTGCCATCCTTGACATCATATTCATTGCTATCGATTATCACTTTTCCATCTCCCTGTTCGAATCTGAAAAACTGGTCGTTTTCTTCGTGAACCTCCATTCCAATTTCCTCTTTTGGTTTTAGGCTCATAAGAACCAACTGGCTGTGCTTGCCAGTATAGAGCACTTTGCGAAAATTTCCGTTTTCCAAAGTGTCTTTTTCGATTTCTCCAAAAAATCCTTTCATATTGTTTTTGTTAATGATTAAATTCCTATTGTATTATTGAGCTGTCCAACCTCCATCCACATAAAGAATTGAACCTGTGACATATTTTGATTCATCGGAAGCTAAATATACGGCTGCATAAGCGATATCATTCGGTTCTCCCATATGTCCTAGTGGCGTAGCGGAACAAATACCTTTATTAGCATCTTCATTATCTTGCATCCCTTTGGTCATTTGCGTCTTGATAAATCCTGGAGCAATAGCATTCACTCTGATTCCGTCAGATGCTAATTCTAAAGCAGAAGTGCGAGTTAGCTGGTTTACTCCGCCTTTAGAAGCACAATAGGCTCCAGCGGTTTTAAATCCGACTTGTCCCAAAATGGAAGTAGTATTGATGATGGAACCTTTAATACCTTTTTCTTTCATATAGCTACTAGCTTCCCTGATTCCATAAAAAACCCCGCTTAAATTGATAGCAATTACTTTATCCCATATCTCATCAGACATAGTGGCTATTTCTCCCACAAGTCCCACGCCAGCATTGTTTACTATAATGTCTAATTGCCCAAATTTTTCTACAGCACTATCTATCAAATTTTTCACTTCTTCTTTTTTTGAAGTATCCGCTTTGACAAAAATTGCATTTTCTCCTAAATCGTTTTCATTTGAATATGGATTAACATCCGAGAAAACCACTTTTGCTCCTTCTTTGAGATACATTTCGGCAATTGCCTTGCCGAGTCCCGATGAAGCTCCTGTTACGATTGCCACTTTGTTTTCCAGTCGCATAGTTTTTGTTTTTATTTGAATTTTTGATTAAAAATACAAATAAAAAAATTTAATTATTATTCATTGCTAAATCAAGTTTTTTATAAAATTTTGAATGAATTATAATCGGCAATAAAAATCGATATGTGAAAAATGATACTATGAAAGCAATAATAATACTGCCTGCGATATCAATCGAATGATGGATTCCTGCCATCACTCTGGCTATGCCAACTAATATAGAGAGCCCGAAAAGCAATATCCCAGCTTTTCGATTAAAGCAAAAAATAACAGCGGCTATCGCACTGCCAAGTAACATATGATTTGAAGGAAATCCATTGTTTGCTTCGTGAAAAATAAGAGGGAGTGAATTATCCAATACAAATGGACGTGGATTATAGTAAAAAATAGCCGATATTTTCGCTATCAAATAAATAAGAGGGAAAGAAACAAGACCGAAGATTGTTATTTGTTTTTGATGGTTTCTCGATTGTTTCAGAAAATAAAACAAGACAATAATCACTATTAAAATAAGTAAATATTCTGCATTAAAAATTATCAGATTATTTAACAGATTTTTCATATGTTTTTATTTTATTCTTCAATTCTTAACGCTTTTCCTTTAACAATCGCTTCGGCGATTTTAATTCTGGCAGAAGACAAAATCCGCTGAAAAGTGCTTTGAGAAGTGTTCATTTTTTTTGAAGCCTCAATTTGCTCCAGCCCGTCAAAATCCTTAAGTTTTACCGCTTCCATTTCTTCTTTAGTTAGAATAACCTCGTCCAATTCATACATCGGTATTCCCTGGGGTTTGAAATAATGAGCCTTGGGTTTGAAGCGTAATCGCTTGCATAGTTTTGGTCTTGTCATATTATTTTCTTTCTAAATTAACATTACACTCGGGACATTTTAGACTTGAGCAAGGCACTCCTCTTTCGTGTGGCACGCTATAACCGCATTTCGGACATACACATTGTCCATCCGGTCCCTTTCCAACCGCCTCTTCTATTTTTTCCTTAAATCTTCCTCTTCTTTGCCAGCCAAAACTTCTACCGAAGCTAGGTTTGTAGAAACTGCTTTCAATTTCGTGGCTGGATATTTGAATGACCACATATTGCAGACTCTCGATTCCGTTTATAAGTTTATCCCTTAAGTTATTGGAAATTTTCGTTGCTTCTTCTACTTTTAAATCGCTGGGAAGATTGATTTCTAAATTAGCTGTAATAGTCGAGCCCTTCTTTTGGGTTTTCAATGAAATAAGTTCAATGTTCTCATTTTTAGCGATTTCTTTTATTATATTTTCTGTTTCTTCTCCGGCAGAAACATCTAACAATGAACCTGCCGCATCTTTTCCCACAATAAACGCTTCCTTTATTATATATACCCCCATCAGCATCGCCAAAACAGAATCGGCATAAATCCAATAAGGCGTTAGAAATAATCCGCCTAATATGGCAAGGGAGGTGTAAACATCAATTCTGGAATGGACTCCGTCTGAAAGCAGACTAATTGAGTTTTCTTTTTTGCCGTAGTAAGTTTTGAGCCTTGCCATTGCTTCGTTCACAATGCTGGAAAAAATCATTATTCCAAAAGCCAAATATCCAACTTCGACTTCTTGCGGAGAAAATATATTTTTGAAAGCATTATAAATAATTCCGATGCCAGTTGCCAAAATAATTATTGTAATAATAACTCCGCCCAAAACTTCAAACTTGTAATGTCCGTAGGGATGTTCTTTGTCGGCTGGTTTTTTTGCTATTTTTATCCCAATATAGCTTATGATTGAAGAAAAAATATCCACTAAAGAATCAATACCTGCCGTCAAAATAGCCGATGAATTGGAAAAAAATCCAACGGCAATTTTACCTCCAGCCAAAGTCGCATTTGCGATTATTGATAATATAGCAATTTTTTCTTTCATCAATTTATATTACACTTTTTATCCAAACATCAGCCACTGTGGTTTGAATATCAAAAGTATTCCGATAATAAGCATAATCATTCCACCAATTAGTTGCGAGTATTTTGAATACTTGGTAGAAATTCCTGTCATTTCCAGAGTAATCATCGCTACAAAGAAAATAAACAAATCATCCAGCATAAAGAAAAAAATGTATAGCAAAATGTAAAGATAGTATTGTAATTTGGAAAGTTCGTTGAGTGCCAAGACTTGAGTGTATACCGCAGGAAGTCCCGCTGAACAAATGAGTTCCACTAAATTTACCAAAAAAGCCAATGCGATAATTCCTCCCAGTGCTAGCCAAAAACTATTTTTACCGACTGTCGCTTTCAATTTTTGGAAAACTTTCTGTCGACTTTCGTCATTAGCGACTTTGCATCCGCTTTCTTTGTTGAATAAAAATTCTTTCAAACTGTATCCTCCGCCAAATAACGCTAAAATTCCAATCAATATCCGCACCCAAATCACAAAGCCGAGAAATAAAATAAGATTAAGCCAGGCAGACATAAACAAAAAATAGACGGAAGCGGAGGCGATAATAAAAGCTGTTCCCAAAATCCACATCCTTTTTCGGTCTTTCATCCCCAAAAGCAGACTAATAAGAAATAGGAGGGTCCACATCGCACAAGGGTTGAAACCGTCCAGAAAACCCATAATTATCGTGAGAATCGGCAGAGAAAATTTGTAAGCGTCAATTTTTCCAATAAGCGGAAGATTGATAATTTTCTCTTTTTCATTATTTTCAGATTCGGTGTTTTGTTTTGAATCTTTTTTATTTTCATCTTTAGAATTCATTATACTCGCTATCTTGTCAGGACAGCCACTATTGTTGCATTTTTCTATCTGGCTTTTGATTTCTTCCGAAGTTATGCTTTCAGCATATCCGACAAAATTTTTGTCACTGATAACCGAAAACGGAACGCCTGAAACATCTACATTCAATGATTTACCAATTTTTTGCAAAAGCAATGCGTTTTCCTTGTTGTGATATATTTCAAAACTCCTTATTTCCAAATTCGGATAAACTTTTTGCATTTCCTGCAAGAATTGCATCTCCTTGGCACAATGCGGGCAGCCATCACCGTAAAAGAAATATGCCTTTATTGATTCTGAAGCGTTAACCGAAATTACTGGTAGAGTCAGAAATGAAATTGAAAAAAATAATAGTAAAAAAAACTTCTTCATACGCTATTTGTTTTGGTTTTGATTGATAATTTCAACCAGCTTGTCCTTATCAATTTCTCCGTTTAAACGCAAAAATTCTTTTTCTTCTTTGTCTAAAAAAACAAAAGTGGGAAGCGTTTTGTCAATTTTATGTTTCTTCACCATTTCTTTGTCATTGTCAAAATCATAATACTCGGTTTTAAGCCAGGGATTTTCCTCTTCAATTTTTTTCCATCTGGGCTTCATAACTAGACACCCAGAGCACCAAACAGCCCCGAATTTTAATACTTTCATAAATTTTGTTTTAAATTATTGTTCATTTCTATATTGCTAATTATTTCCTGAAACAAACTTTTGTATTCTGGGTTCATCTCTAAAATCGGCTTCATCTCAATAGTTGCATCAACAAAATCTTTTCGGTATGGAATTTTGCCTAATATCGGAATATCACTCTCTTTGGCAAATTTTTCTATTTCCAAACAAAAATTATTTGCTAAATCGTATTTATTGATAACAATTCCGTGCTTGATTTGGAAATGACGAGCCAGATACAAAACTCTTTTTAAATCGTGTAGAGCTGAGGGCGTTGGTTCGGTTACGGCCACAATATAATCAGTGCCGACCAACGAAGCTATAACCGGGCAACCGACTCCAGCTGAAGAATCTATAAGAAGCATTTCAATTTTTAATTGCTGGCTAATTTTGTCCGCATACTTTCTGACTTCCGCTACAATCTCTCCTGAAGCCAGTTCTCCCAGTTTAAGCTCGCCCGAAACAATATTTACTTGATAATTTTTTCCTGTGTATATTTCTCCGATTTCCTTTTTATCTTCCGAGATAGCTCCTGTTGGACAAGCTACTTTGCAAGCCTTGCATCCGATGCAAATATCTTGCACGAAAGCGGGATATTTATCTTTGACAAAAACAATGGCGTTTTGCTTGCAAACTTCGGCACATTTTCCGCATTTCTTGCATTTAGAAAAATTCCACTTGGGAATGGCCTGATAAACAGTTTCAGATTTTTTTCTTTGAACAGAAAGCAAAAGATGGTCATTGGGACATTCCACATCGGCATCAACTAAAAGTGTTTTATATTTTCTGGCAAATTCAATCGCCAAGGAAGTGGCAACCATCGATTTTCCCGTTCCGCCTTTCCCCCCAGTAACCGCTATCTTCATAGTTTATGCTCTTCGCAAACATCTTCCAAAGATGCTTTCTGAAGTTTATTATTTTTCCACATCTCAAAAATTTCTTTTACTGTTTCCGCTGATTGAACATATACTTCAATATTAAACTCTCGGCATAAATTCAAAGCCCGTGGACCCAATCCTCTGCAAAGCAAGACATTCGCACTATGTTTTTTCATAAGTTCTGGCGGAAGCCCAATTCCTCCCATATGTTCGCTGGTATTATCTATTATTTCAAGAACTTGCCCATTTTCATCAAGAAACGTATAAGTATTGCACCTGCCGAAATGTTCGGCTATTTTGTCGTCTAAACCTTTTTTACCGTCTGTTGGAATGACAATTTTCATATTGGTTTTAATTGCTTAATTTTTTATCAATAAATTTCTGGATAACATCTTTTACTGCTCCATCCCCATTATATACTTCAATATTGAATTGCTTCAAAACATCCATTGCTCTGGGCCCTATGGTTCTGGCGATTACAACATTAACATTATTTTCTGCTAAAAGCTTGGCAGCCGACATTCCTGCCCCGCTAGCTTGATTTTCGTTATCGTTCTTTATGGCATCCGCTTTTGTTATCTTGCCGTTTTCAATATCTGCAATGACAAAATATGGGCATCTGCCAAATAACTCGGCAACACTATCGGACAATTCTTTGCCTTCCGAACTAATAGCTATTTTCATAACATTGAAATCTTAAAAAATTATTTTTGATTTTTAATCTCTTCCAAACGGGATTTGACCGCTTTTAATTCTTCTTCCAGAACTTCCGCTTCTTTAGCAAGAATTTCAGCTTCTTCTTTTTTGTCTACGATTGGAGCAGGATAGTATCCCCAAAATCTTCTCCAGCCCAATCCGCGACCACCGCCTCGTCTTCGTCCATAATCCATACCGCCACCACAAGGACCCATTCCTCTTCCTGACATCGGTCCCATTCCCATCGGGCCTGTTCCATTTTGTCTTGGCATATTTATCACCTCACTTTCTATTTTAGTTTTTTAGTTGAGTATATACTATGAATATATACCCATAATATATTACTGTCAAACACGCAGACTATTTCAAAATTTTTTATCCGGGCATCCCTTGATTTTTTCAGCTTTTTAGCGTAAAATAAGGAAAATTATAATTACAATTATATGCCTCTTGATTTCGATATACCCGCCTCAAAAGCTAGAAAATTCGGTCTGATTGAAGAACTTCCAAAAATAAAGGATACAGAGAGGGTTTTAATTGAGGTTAATTCAATAAAAGAGACAGCTAGTTCCGTTGACATTGATTGCAGGGTTTCGGTCAGAGGGAAACAAAGTGAGAATAAGATAAAATATTCAATAAACGATATTACGCCAGAAAAAGCCACCTTCGCAGGATGGGCTTTTATTTTGTCTTATACAGAACGAGGTGGATTCTATTCTGGCGAAAAAATTTCCGAGAAAGAAGAAAAATCTCTAAAGGATAGTGCTAAAGCATTTCTCGAAATAGCAACAAAAGAGGATTCTTCAAAATCAAAAAAAATATCTTGTTTGCCTTATTATTTAATAGCAAAACATCACTTATATGATTATAAGGATAGGGCGAAAACAAACCTTCATAAATCGTTAGACTGTCCCGATGTATTTCCAGATGCATACGATGCTTTAATAAATCTAGAAAGCTATTCCGTAAAGAAATTGCTTATTGCCCAAGAAGGATTAAAAAAATTCCCAAGTGAAGAAAAACTTATAACTGAAATAGTAGATTACTATGTTGAACATAACGAAAATAAAAAAGCAACCGATTTAATTCTAAGCAAAAAAGAAGTCATTCCACCGGACAAATGGATAAATTATAAAAGTCTAAGATTGTTGCTGGTTTTTTGCTTAATCAAACTTAAAAAATTCGATGAAGCAAGAAAAGAAACAAAAATACCAATATGCGAAACTGACTTTGAAGAAGATGCAAATCTTTTTCTAAAAGGATTCATTGAATATGAAGCTGGTGATTATCAAAAGGCAACCGACTTTTTTCTTGATACAATAAAAATTTCCACTTATAACTCTAGCGAAGTAAGAGCAAGTTATTATTTCCTATTGGGATGCTATTATAATCTGGGACAGACAAGCCAACTGGAAGAACTAGCCAAGGAATTTGAATTAGCCAGTGATTACTTTTACGTAGAAGCTCTTAGGGGGTTTCACTATGTGGAGAATGTTAGAAAAATTCTCAAAGATATAATCAAATCTGAAGTTGATGAACTCGTAAAAGCTAAACTTTCTGGATTATTGGCTTTCTCTTATTTTCAGGAAATTGAAACTAATCAGCAAAGCATTAAAAACAGAGCTTTCTGGGGCGGAGATTTAACAAAAAAGGAGAAGGAGAGAATAAAGAAAAACCTTTCACTTTTAGAGGATACCTTGAGATACTATCCGCGTGTTTCATTTTTTAATGCCTTGTATGCAAATTTATGTAATTATATTGGATATTATGATAAAGCTGTTAAATTTGACTTGAAGGCAATTGACGGCAAGGAAAATGAAAATATGGATGCATACAGCTATACGGAACTTACTGAATGTTCTAAGGAATTTATTGATAATTATGCAGAAATAATCAAGGAAAATGTTAGAGATATTGATAAATATATCGAAGAAAGACTTAGTTCAGACATAAACTCTTTATACGAAATAAAAAAATACAATGTAATATCAGAGATATATTTCTATCTTAAAAATCAGAACAAGCTTGATACAATATGGGGAGCAGAAACTGAAAGCTTTAATGGCTTCCTATTCCGTCTTGCATATAGCCTGAATGAAAAGGGACATATAAAAGACGCTTCGGTGGCATACAAAAAACATATTGAATTTTACGATGAAGATTCGAGTGTTCTGAATAACTTGGCACTAATAAGAGAAAAAGAAGGCAAACTGGAAGAAGCAAAAAGCTTAATAACCAAGGCTAAAAATATTTCTGAAGAAAATGATGAGGTGGTTGATAGAAATTATGCCCGATTGACTTCGAGTTCAAAAAAAATACAATCAACTTCAGAAATTATTGAAAAAGCAGAAGAAATAAAATCAACATTCACACCCCAAGCATTGATTGAAAAAGGCATAGGATATTTCCAATTTCGCAAACAGCGACCAAAAATAAAAATTGGCCAATCTGATAGTCGGCATTTCAGATTGTTGCAATTTTTATCCAGTCCTCTTGGCTCTTCCAGAACCATCGACAGCGTTTTTGACGCCATTAAATTGCCGAAAGATAAAAATGACCAGATGCTGAACGGCTATAACACCTATCAATCAATCGGCAGAAAAATAGACCTAATAGAGTATGCTAAGAAAGAACTTCAAAAAAATAAGGAGCTTCAGGGCAGACTCAAGTTTGAATTAGACCGCAATCAAAAAACATATAGGCTTCGGCTTGTTTAGAGTATTTCAGAGTAAAACATAGAAAATTAAAAGGCATCAGTTTAGAGGGCTTTATTGGAAAGCCTTTTTTATTTGGATAAAATAGCCGCATTTTCTATACAAAACCCTCTTTAACCCTCTCACTCATTTTTCACTGAGAGGGTTATTCATACTGGACATATAACCATTAACAAAAAATTATATGCCCAGAAAATTATCCAAAAGTAACTCGGAGAAATTGGGTCGGATTTCATCCGATAACTATCAAGATTTTTTAACTACTTATGACTTAGGCTGTTCAGCCGCACTGGTGAGCAGTGGCTTTGAGCTTGTCTCGCTGGATAAATCCAATCCGAAAAAAGTCCAGTTTATTTTCAAAAGAGAAATCGGCATTGAAAAAGTTGTTGACCAATACTGGGCAGACCGTCTGGATGTGAAGGCTAGGACGTTTTTCGACAACGTGAAAATGCTCAAAAATCGCATCTGGAGCGAATAATTAACTTTGCCCAGATGAAAACAAATACCCGAAAAATTTGTAGCCACAGAAGCTATACGATAGACGAACTATCGAAAATTCTGGGCAAATGTGAAAAGACTTTTTCCCGTTGGATTGAAGAAGGCTTGAAAACAATCCCTGGATGCAAGAAGCCAATTCTGATAAGTGGCCGAGAAGTTAAAGAATTTATGAAGAATAGAAGATTAAAAAGAAAAATCCCGCTCAACCGCAACCAGTTTTTATGTATGACTTGTAAGGCCGCAAGATATGCCAAAAGAGGTTCAATTAAGGTTGTCGGCGACAAAAAAACTGCTCTCTGTCGTGTCTGCAACGGCAAAATGAGCCGAATAATTTAGCCCTACCAAAACGACTATATGATATTTGCAATCCTCGCTTAAATGTCTATTTTCACTGCTAATTATTATTTTCAACATTATGACAAAAATACTCTACCAAAATGAGCAAAGAAAACGGGAATTTCTCGAGCATTTGAAAGGTGCGGAAGGTTTCTCTGAAAGCTCCATCAATACCTTTGCTGAAGCCGTAGACCAATGGCAGATTTTCACCGAAAACGATGACTTTGCTAATTTCAACAAGTCAAAGGCTCTATCTTTTCGAGACTGGCTGAAAACTAGAAAATCCAACACTGAAAACGGCACAATTTCACTGGTAACACAATATAACTATCTTCGCCGAGTAAAAAGATTTTTCACTTGGCTAGCGGGGCAACCAGTTTATAAAAACAAAATTTTAAAGAATGACGTGGAATTTTTACGCCTTTCTAAGGGAGATGCCCGCATAGCTCGCCAAGGCACGACCAAGCAAATGCCCACTTTTGAAGAAGCAAGGGCAATAATTGAAAGCATAGCGATAAAAAACGAAATAGATATGCGAGACCGAGCATTTATCTCCTTTATTCTTACTACTGGTATTCGCATTCACGCCGCCGCAACCTTGCGAATGAAAAGTTTTGACGCGAAAAACAGACTGATAGACCAAAATCCGGCAGACGGTATAAAAACCAAAAATTCAAAACGGATACTAACCACTTTCTTTCCTATAGGCTGGGATGAACCGGAAAAATATTTTTTGGAATGGTTTGATTATTTAAAATCAAAAGGTTTCCGGCCAGATGACCCGATTTTTCCAGCTACACTAAATAATTTGATTTCTGGAAGACAAGCTTACAGCCAAAATTCAATCGGCAGAAATTTTTGGAGCGGCACGAGCGGTGCAAGAAAAATTTTTGAGAAAAGATGTAAAAATGCTGACCTGCCATATTTTCATCCACATTCTTTCCGCCATTTGGTAGTTAACATTTTGAGTAAAACCCGTCTCACAGAAGAAGAGAAACGGGCCATAAGTCTTAACCTTGGGCACGCCAATGTCGGCACGACTTTTGGTTCATATGGCTATGGAAGTATGACTGAAGATGACGCAGTCAAAATAGTGCAGAAATTGAAAGCAACCAATCAAGACGGGAGCAATTTAGTCCTTTCAGATGATGAAAGAGCTGTTTTTGAGCGAGTTATAAATAGAATTTTATAAATAATACACGAGAAGAGAATGGCTATCAAAGCTCGGATACAATTTCAGAGGATTTATAAAAATCCCGAAAAAACAATTTCTTTCAGAGAGGCTTTTATGTGCTCGGAAATTTCAACAAAAAAGATACATCAGCCCTCAGTGGATTATCAGCTCGCCGAAAATGAAGACGGGTTGTTTGAGAAAGCCTTTGACATTTTGTTTGAAGAAACATTGAGGCAAAATAATGATTTGACAACTAATGACAATTAAGTATATAATAAAATTATGGAATTTCTCACACTTGAACAAGTGGCTAAATACTTTGGAGTTCATCCTCGCACCGTTATGCGTTGGCTTAAGCAAGGCAGTCTCAAAGGTTATAAGTTGGGCAAAGGCAAAACGGCTCTTTTACGCATCCCCAAATCAGAAGTAAGTAAATTTTTAGAAAAACATAAAATCAAATGAACTCGTTGAATGATGACAAATCAATAAAGCTTATAGCCACTTACGCTCGTGTTTCTGAAAATCCTGATGATGAAGAAGGGACTATAAAAAATCAGTCAATGACTTTTAATGAATTGGCTGAAAAGAATAATTGGCAGATAATCCAAGAATATAAAGATGATGATTGGAGTGGCGACATTTTGGAACGACCCGCACTTGATAAACTTCGGCTTGATGCAAAAAACAAAAACAGAGTTTGGGAAGCAGTCCTTATTTATGACCCAGACCGTTTGGCTCGCCGATACTCTTATCAAGAACTGGTGATGGATGAATTGCGGGAAGCAGGCATTGAGGTGATTTTTGTAACCGTTCCCGCTCCCCGAAATACTGAAGAAAAAATAATGTATGGCTTCAAGGGCTTGTTTGCCGAGTATGAACGAGCAAAAATTGCCGAGAGATTTCGTTTAGGCAAACTTCGCAAAGCCAGAAACGGACATATTTTGACAACACAACCTTTATACGGCTATAACTATATTCCAAAACAAGGTGATAGGCACGGCTATTATGAAATCAATCCGATAGAAGCAAGAGTTGTTAAAATGGTATTTTCTTGGATTGCTAATGACGGAATGACTTTGAGGGGCGTGGTAAAAAAATTGCACGAGTTGGGCATCAGACCACGCAAAAGCAAAAGGGATGTTTGGAACACGGGCACATTGAGCACAATGCTTCGGCATAGAGGATATATTGGTGAGGCACACTGGGGCAGTTCGTATGCAGTTGTTCCTGAAAGGCCGCTCAAAAATGAAAAATATAAAAAAGTAAAAAAGACCAGCCGCAGGATTAGACCAAGAGAAGAATGGATAACAATTCCTGTTCCAGCAATTATTGAGACAGAATTATTTGAAAAAGCGAACACTCAATTGCAAGCAAATTTTGCATTATGCAAACGTAACAAAAGAAATGAATATCTCTTGGCTGGTAAAATTGAATGCGTCTGTGGCAGAAAAAGAACTGGCGAAGGATATTACAATAAGCCAAATCTTTATTATCGTTGCAGTGATAGAGTGCTAAATTTTCCCTTACCATCAAAATGCAAGGAAAGAGGCATCAATGCCAGAGTAGCTGATGAGCTTGTTTGGAAAAAAATTGCAAGACTAATGAGTTCTCCAGAATTGCTGGCAGAGCAAGTCAATCGCTGGTTCAAAAACAAGCAAAGTAAAACGGGAACGGTATTGATTGATATTGAAGCTCTAAAAAAAGAAGTTGAAAAACTGGGCAAACAAGTTGAACGATATAATAAAGGCTATGGAGTGGGAGCGTTCACTCTGGATGAGCTCAAGGAATACACTGACCCTCTACGAGAGCAAATTAGCCAGCTTCAAGCCCAAATTTCAAAAGCTACAAGTGAAAGCAATCAAACTCATCTGAAAGCACCAAATGAGCAAGAAATGGAAGCATTTGCCGAAAAAGCGAGAAAGACCCTTCAAAACTTGAGTTTTACTCTCAAACGTGCGATAATTTTAAATACTGTTGAAAAAGTAATTGCTTCAAAAGAACATTTACGGGTAAACGGTTATTTACCCCTAAATGTCTCATTGTGTTATGAAGATAGGAATTGTAGGACTGCCGAATGTGGGCAAAAGCACTCTGTTTAAGGCTTTAACGCGGGTAACCGTAGACATCAACAATTACCCCTTTTGCACCATTGAGCCCAATGTGGGCATTGTTAAGGTACCCGATGAACGCCTTCAAAAATTGGCTAAAATGTCGCATTCAAAAAAAATAATCCCGGCCGTGGTGGAATTTGTGGATATTGCCGGCATTGTTAAAGGCGCTTCCGTCGGCGAAGGTCTGGGTAATAAATTCCTGTCTCATATTCGCGAAGTAGATGCCATTGCCGAAGTTGTGAGAGTTTTTAAAAATTCCAATATTACTCATGTGCACAACAAGATTGATCCGGAAAATGATATTGAAATTATCAATTCAGAATTAATGCTGGCCGACCTGGAAACCATTGGCAAAGTAAAAATCAGATTGGAAAAGGATAAGCGCGGGAATAAGAAAGGCGCTACCGAGCAATTGGAAGTTTTGGAAAAAATTCAGAAAAATTTGGAAAATGGACATTTGGCCAATGAAACAGTTTTGGATATGCAAGAAGAAAATACCCAAATCATTGTCCGCGAACTTTCACTTTTGACCATGAAACCGTTCTTGTATGTCTACAACATAGCTGATGTTAATCAAAAGTTATCAGATAGCTTGGAAAAAAGAAGCCATGTGAAATTGGATATAAAAATAGAAGAAGAGCTTTTGGAAATGTCTCCCGAAGAAGCCACAGAAATGGAAATCAAATCATCAATTGATGGCTTGATAGTTAAGGCTTACGAAATTCTTGGGCTCATCACCTTCCTCACAACCGGCGAAGATGAAACTCGCGCCTGGACTATCCGCAAAAATTCAACTGCGCCGATAGCCGGCGCTGCTATTCATAATGACTTCAAAGACCGTTTCATTCGAGCTGATATCATCCAATGGAACAAGCTCCTGGAAGCCAGCTCTTGGTCCAAAGCCAGAGAGATGGGAATGCTTAGGACCGAAGGCAAAGACTACATTGTCCAAGATGGAGACGTAATAGAATTTAAGATATAACTTGACCATTTCCAGACCAGATGCTAAACTAAAAACAATCTAGAAAGACCAGGATTTTCCCGCCCGGAGTATTCAGGGATAGGAAAATATTCATCCGCAAGAAATGGCTTTCTTTGAGGATTTTTTAATACTTTAAGATATAAATATAAAGCACGAAAATATTGAAATGTTTTGTTTCATGTTTCATGTTCTATGTTTTATGAGTGTATGAAATACGAACTGTTTTATCTAGTCGGTGTTTCGAAAGAAGCCGAACTGCCAAAAATAAAAGAAGATCTCAGAAATATCGTTTTGGAAGAAGGTGGTGTTTTTGAAGAGAAAGAAACCGAAGAAAAAAGAAAACTTTCCTATGCAATCAAACATGAAACCCATGGCATCTATATCGCCCAAAGATTTGAACTTGCTGAAAATGAAAAGATTCAAACTATCATCCGAAAAGTTAACCTTCATCCTAATGTTCTAAGATTTTTAATCAGCAAAACTAAAGATTTACCAGGGTTGAGAACCAAAGAAGAAAGAATCAAAGGATTTCCTGTTCAACCAGTCAAAGAAAAACCTGCAAAAAAATCCCCAGAAAAGTCAGTGAAAAAAATTGAAAAAACTGAAGTCCAAAAAGAAAAGACCGAGAAAGAAACCGCTAGTGAAAAAATTGACAATGAAGATATTGACAAAAAATTAGAAGAAATTTTAAATATTTAATTTGTCCCTCACCATTTTTCAGCTGCTTACAAATAAAAAATAAATAATTTTTGGAAATATAAATAATTATTTAATAACAACTTAATTATTAATAAAACCCTCGCCCTAGGCGAAAGCCGAAAAATGGTGAGGGACAAGAAATATTATGAATGTCAATAAAGTTCTTCTCGTGGGCCGGCTTACTCGCGATCCTGAAATAAGGACAACTGCCGGAGGCCAAAATGTCGCTTCACTTAGTTTGGCCACTAATCGTTTTTGGAAAGATAAAAATGGACAAAGACAAGACAAGACCACTTTTCATAATGTTATCCTTTGGGGAAGATTAGCTGAAATTGCAGGGCAATATTTGACTAAAGGGCAAGAAGCTTATATTGAAGGCCGCATAGAAACACGCAAATATACTGCCAAAGACGGAAGTGACCGCTATATTACGGAAATAATCGCTGAAAATATGCAGCTTGGATCGAAACCCCAGGGAGGAAACGGCGCCTATAATGCTTCAACTTCTAGGCCTGCCCAAAACACTCCGAGTGGACAAGGCTCAGCACCCGAGGAAATCCCGACCATCAACCTGGATGAAGAGCAAGAAGAAGTAAAAATTTCAGATGTACCCTTTTAAGTAAAGATAATCACTAAATAGCACGAATTCTATAGCTAATCATCATGATTTAGAAAAGATTCGTTATTTCAATTATTATGGAAAAGAAACTTTGTTTTTTTTGTGAAAATAAACTGGATAAAATTGATTTCAAAGATGCCTACCTTCTGCGAAGGTTTATGAATTCTCAAGGCAAAATTTATCCCCCCAAACGCCACGGCACTTGTTCCAAGCATCAAAGAACTCTTGCCAACGCCATCAAAAAAGCCCGCTTTATGGCCTTGGTTCCGTTTGTAGTTAAATAACTTCACATAATGTGGGACATAGACTAAAAACTTGATTTATTTTCATGTTATATGTTCCATGTTTTATGTTTCATGAATTATGTTAGGTATAAGTGAAATAAAAACAGGAAAAAACATCATTTTAAATAAAGAACCCTTCGCGGTTCTTTACCACGAACATTCTAAAACAGGCCGTGCTGGATCCGTTCTCAGAACCAGACTTCGCAACCTCTTAACAGGTGCTGTCTTGGAAAAAACATTTCAAGGCGCCGAACAAGTTACCGAAGCTGATATTACAAAATCCAAAGCTCAATTTCTCTATAAAGAAAAAGAGGTCTATTCTTTTATGGATACGGAAAACTACGACCAATTTTCTCTTTCGTCTGAAACTTTGGGCGATGCCGTAAATTATTTAATTGAAGGCACGGAGGTCTCAGTTTTGAATTTCAATGGCAACCCGATCAACATTGAATTGCCGGTTAAGATAAGCTTGGAAGTTATGGAAGCTCCACCCGGAATAAAAGGCAACACTGTTTCTACTGGCGGAAAAGTTGTAACTCTGCAAACCGGACTCAAGATTTCTGCACCTCTTTTCATTAACCAAGGCGATGTCATCATCGTAAACACAGAGCGAGGAGAATATGTCGGGCGAGCCTGAATCATAGAACATGCGCAACATAAAACATGCCTGCCCGCTAACGCGGGACGCAACCATGGAAACATACAACGGACTTGTTTAATTTTCTGCAATATTTTTCATCTCTTATTTAAAGAAAAAGCCGAGCTTTGAAAAATTTTTCTCTTAAATATAAACAAAAAAACTCTGAACCAATCAGAGTTTTATTTTTATTTTCTATTTTTAAAATATCCTTAAGCTTATTTCAATAATCTTTTTTTATTATTGTAAATATTTTTACCTCTATTATTGTTTCAAAAAAGCTTTTTGATATTTTGTTCTTTTATAATATTCCGGCAGTGCTAATGAAGGTGAACACCATCACTGGGACCATGGCAACCAGAATGGCGAAGTTTCTTTCTTCTTCTCTTTTTATTTGTTTCGCCCGCTTTCGACACTCGGGACAATCTGACCCGCACCCTTCTTCTTTTTTGATATCTTCTTCCATGTTGTTTTTTGTTTCCGCATGAGGCGCCTTCCTGCCGGTATGCAGGGATTCGCCTTGGTTGGAAAAAATTACTAATTAAGCCTGGATTTAACACTAAAAAATAAAAAAGCGGGAATTCACCCGCTCCTTTTTTAGCTTCTTCTGCACTACATTATAATTATACACCTAAGCGCCTTAAAAGTCAATGTTTTTAATCCTGCGCGTCTTCTTTTTCTTTCATCTTTTCATAAATTTTTTTGGAAATTTCTTTCATCAGCTTCCCATCACTTTTGATGGCTGCCTTGGCTGCCTCGCGTCCTACGCCCAATTTTGTTTCTCCAAAAGAATACGAGTTACCCTTTTTATCAATTGCTTCAAGTTTGACTCCGGTATCCAAAATATCTCCGGAAGCGGAAACTCCTTCATTATACATGATATCAAATTCGGCTGTCTTGAAAGGCGGCGCTACTTTATTTTTTACAATCTTGACTTTCACTCTGTTGCCAACGATATCTTCGCCTTTTTTTATTTGCGCCGATCGCCTGACTTCAATGCGCACGGAAGAATAAAATTTAAGAGCGTTTCCGCCGGTAGTCGTTTCCGGATTTCCAAAAACAATTCCAATTTTCATTCTGATCTGATTGATAAAAATAACCGTGCAATTTGATTTAGCCACAATAGCCGTGAGTTTCCTAAGAGCTTGAGACATTAGCCTGGCCTGCCTGCCCATATGCTGGTCTCCCATCTCACCCTCAATTTCTGCTTTGGGCACCAGAGCCGCTACAGAATCAACGACAATAACACTCACGGCTCCGGAATTAACTAAAGTTTCCACAATATCCAAAGCTTGCTCTCCGTTATCCGGCTGGGAAATAAGCAAATCTTTAATATTAACACCTATTCTTTTGGCATATTCAGGATCAAGAGCATGTTCAGCATCAATAAAAGCAGCTACACCTCCGGCTTTTTGCGCATTGGCAATAATATGTAAAGTTAAAGTTGTCTTTCCGGATGATTCAGGCCCATAAACTTCAATTATCCTGCCACGTGGAATGCCGCCAATTCCTAGAGCGATATCCAAAGAAATTGAACCGCTCGGAATAGATTCAACATCAACTTTTTTAACATTACCAAGTGTCATAATAACCCCTTCACCGAATTTGTCTTTTATTTGTTCCACAACTGTACTGATAGCCTTGTTTTGTTCTTCTTTCATAGAAAATTAAATTATTAAATAGTTATGCTGCTGGTCAATATTTCATATCTTTCGTAAAAGTAACACCTTTTATGGCCGAGGGTTTATCTCCCAATGCTCCTACATCTTTTCCATTAAATTTCACAAAAGTACTGCTGGCTTTTCCTGAATCAATCACTATTTTTTCCTTGGCTGTAAACGATTGGACTCCGCCAGAAAGTACTGTACCGCTAAAAATCAAATTTCCGTCAGACTCCACACTTATTTGTACCGGACCGGAATCAATTCTGATTTCCAAATTAACGCCTTCTGAATATAGATTATTGTTCCCGGAATAATTTTCACTTTGCGCGGTATTTTCCGTAGGCTGATTTTCTTGAAAAACAGCTTGCACGGTAATGATTTCTTCCGTTTCTTTTTCAAAGCGATTTACGGCTTTTATATTTATGATGTTTGATCCGGATTGTAAAATTAAATTTTCCCTGAAATTCCCTTCGTCACCCACTAAAACCGGCTGTCCGTTGACCGAGAGTTTAGCATCTCTGTCTGTAATGCCTTCTACCAGAACTGAGCTGCCCTGAATAACAGTATTTTGCTCGGGACCCAAAACAACCAATCTAGGTACGCTCGCAAAAGATCCAATTTCTTTATAAAGATAAGTGAAGCCGGCCAAAACTAAAATTGTAACCAAAGTTCCGGCGATAATTTTGGGAGTAAAAACAAAAGATTGGATTTTGAGTGGTTTCAATAATCGGAAACTATTTTTGCCTTCTTCCTTTTTATCGGCAGACATCCTTAGGTTCTTTTTTATCTCTTTTTCTTTTTCAAATAACTTTATCATGACGTTTTCATCAATTCCCAAAAATTCAGCATAGCTTTTTAAAAATCCTTTCGCATAAACATCCACGGGCAATTTTTCATAAGCCCCCTCTTCAATAAATTCCAAATATTTAACTTGGATATTGGTATTGCGGGAAACATCAGCCAAACTCATTCTCCTGTCGCTTCTGATTTTTTTAAGCTTTTCTCCTAAAGTAAGTGTCCCGATACTTTTTTTAGTAAAACCGTTCATAGACAATTAAACTTTTCAATCCTTATGAAATCTATAGAATTTATAAACTTTACGAACTTTATAAGCTTTTAGCTTCTCTACATTTGCCATTTGTCCCTTTTTTCTTGATCTAATGTCGGATTAACATAATCCGGATTTTCTCCGGAAAGATAAACTTCTCTAGGTTTAGCTCCGTCGGCCGGTCCTATGATTCCCTTGTTTTCCATGATATCCAAAAGCCGAGCTGCTCTGGCATAACCGACACGCAGTCTTCTTTGCAAGAGTGAGGCTGAAGCTTTTTTGGCTTGAGTCACCACTTCCTTAGCTTGTTCCAGCAGCTCGTCTTCATCATCTTCGCCGCCAGAATTAAAATCCAAAAGTCCCTGGGAAGCCGGAGTAGAACTCTTTGGCACATCTTCTTCCGTGCCCGTATCCAAATCATTGGGAACATCTTCTGCATCAACTTTTTGGTTACGAATGAATTTAACTACTCTTTTCACCTCCGTTTCACTCACAAAAACGCCTTGAATCCTTTTCGGTTTTGGAGAAGAAGCCGAGAGATAGAGCATGTCGCCATTACCTAAAAGCTTTTCCGCTCCACCCATATCAATAATTGTTCTGGAGTCTATTTGAGTAGCCACTTGAAAAGCAATTCTGGTTGTAATGTTGGCTTTAATAAGTCCGGTTAAAACTTCCACTGACGGCCTTTGAGTGGAAACAATCAAATGAATCCCAACCGCCCGTGCCATTTGCGCTAAACGGACGATTGAGCCCTCCACAATCTTACCGTGACTGCCCATGAGATCTGCCACTTCATCAATGACAATAACAACAAACGGTAAACTTTCCAGATCCTCTTCAGCAATTTCTCCGGTTTCCGGATTTTGATATTTTCTCTTTTCTCCTTTTTTAATTTTATCATTGTATGATTTAATATCTCGGGATGAAATTTCCTGAAGCAAACGATACCTTCTTTCCATTTCGCCAACCGCCCACTTGAGAGCATTTAAAACTTTATTATTGTCCACAATTACATCACTCAAAAGATGGGGGATTTTATTATACAAAGAAAGTTCAACTCTTTTTGGATCAATCATTAAAAATTTCAAATTCTTTGGTGAATTTTGATAGAGCAATGTTGTAATAATGGAGTTTATGGCCACTGATTTTCCCGTTCCGGTTGAACCGGCAATCATAAGGTGTGGCATTTTTTCCAAATTTCCCAAAATGAAATTTCCGCTCACATCTTTACCCAAAGCCAATGTCAAATCTGATTCACGCTGAGCAAAGTCTTTGCTCCCCACAACATCTCGCAGGCATACCATTTCCGGAACCTTGTTGGGTGCCTCAATGCCTATCATGGATTTCCCCGGAATTGGCGCTTCGATTCTGATCGGATGCACTGCCATAGCCAAGGCCAGATCATTTTGCAAAGCTAAAATTCTGGATATCTTGACTCCTACTGCCGGACGAAAACTGTATTGGGTAACTGCCGGACCCACTTTGATTTCTCCTATTTCCACATCTATTCCAAAATTTTTCAAAGTCTTTTGAATGATCTCGGCATTCTTCCGGGTATCTCCGCCTACAGCTCCACCGGAACTTTTTTCCAAAATATCCACCGGCGGCAAAATCCAATTATCATCCTTGGATTTTTTTCCGGATGGATTTTTTCGGATTGAAAAAGTGTTTTTTATTGAATCGGAAAATGATTTTCGGGAAAAATTGCTGCCCTCTTTATCATTTTCAAATTTATCCGGACCCTCCACAAATTCTATTTTCCCGATATTGCCTTCGTCTTCTTTTGTTTTTTTATCTTCTTTGGCTGGAATTATTTTTTCTACCATTTCCGGTTCTTTTGTTTCAGCAGCTTCAGTCGTTTCTTCCTCTGTTTTTTCTTTTTTTCCAAGAGATCTTAGTTTATTAATAAAATTAATAATAGAAAAATTGAAAGCCACGATAAAACCGCAAAGAATGAGAGCCAAAATAATCACAAAACCTCCAGCTTGTCCCAAATATTTGACCGCCAAGCTGGCCAGTCCAAAACCAACATAGCCTCCGCCTGATCCGGCCTTGGCAATCTCAGCCATTTTTCCTGCCGGAAAAAACCAATGAAAAAAACCTGAGAGTCCGGCTAACACAACTGCCAGCCCCAACAATTTAGAAACATAAAAAGATGTTTCTTTTCTGAGTAATAAAATTATTCCAGCTAATAATAAAAAAATAGGCAAAACCATTTTGACCCAACCAATGGCTAGCCCAAAGACATTACTTAGGCGCTCACCAACAACTCCAGCCTTACCCACAAAACCCAAGATTAAAACCAAGGCCAGAGCAAACAAAAAAACCGCTGCCACGCCCCTTTTGGCATCGGAGGCAATATTAGGCCTTTTTCCTTCGAATTCAAGATCTTCTTCGTTTTTGTTATTTTTCTTTTTTCTCCCCATAATACAATTATTTTAGCACAAAAAAAGCAAAACAAGAAATCTTAAATAAAAAACATATTTGCTGATGATATTATATCACTACTCTTCTTTTCTGCCTAGCCCTACTTGTGGATAAGTTATCAAAAGGGCAACCATGCACATTGACAGAATGAAGTCTCTGTCGTATTATTGTTCATTGCAGCAAAATGCAATATTTCTCAACAAAATCATATAGGAGGGAGAAAATGATAAACGTTCTTTTTATTGTGTTGTTTGCTTGGATTGTTTTTTCATCGGAAACTTCTTTTGCCCAAGCCATTCCCGAAGGTTTTATCGAGTATAAAATCAAGAAGGGTGATGTCTTGGAGAAAATTGCTCCACGCGAACACTGGAATTTGATTCAGAAGGTCAATCGAATCGATGAACGCCATTTGATTATCGGCAAAAAAATCCTGCTCCCTGTTGATTTAAAAAGAGCCAGCGATTTTCTGCCGATTCCAAAGTTTATTGAGCAAAAAAGATTGAACCAGCGTTGTCTCTATGTTTTCCTCGACACTCAATATTTTGGCGCCTATGAAGATGGAAAGCTCGTTTTCTGGGGGCCGATATCTTCCGGGAAAAAAGACACATCCACTCCAGCGGGAAAGTTTAGCGTCATGTGGAAATCAAAATTTTATCGTTCCAGAAAGTTTGATGCTGACATGCCATTTGCGGTGAATATATCTCATGTCGGATACTTTCTCCATGAACAGTCATTGCCGGGAAGACCAGCCTCACACGGATGCATTCGACTGCTACGTGAGGATGCCAAAAAGATTTATGCCTGGATTAAAAAGAATGATCCGGTCATAATCATTCCTTAAGAAATTTTGTCTCACAAAAAAGGTCTTGAAGTTTCAAGACCTTTTAAATTATTTTGGGCAGTTATATTTTGGTATATATTTTTGCTTTATTAACTTATTTTATAGACAATTTAGTACTTTCATTTATACATTTTTTGCTAACTTTCTAATAAGCTCTGTGCTTTTTAAAAAATATCTGGATAATTCAAATGCGCTATATCTATTCTTTTTTTTGTAATAATTGTTATTGGATTATCCTTATCATTTTTATAATCCTTTGCTAATTTAGCTATTTTTGAAATCCAATCATCTTTTTCCCTTTTTCCACAAAAATTTTTAATTACTTTATAAAGAGATAGAAAATTCCAATTAAGACTTTTATTGCTTTCTCCAAATAGACTTATTAGCCTTTGTATTTTTTTATTAAAATCCACACTTAATTATACCACCAAAGAAACAAAAAACACTCCGTTCTAAAAGCGGAGTGTTTTAAATTGGAAGCGAGATATTCCTTAGTCTTTCTTGCGATAACCGGTCCCAGCTGGGATAAGTTTACCAATGATGACATTCTCCTTGAGACCTCGAAGCTTGTCTTCTTTGCCAACCACTGCGGCATTGATGAGAACTCTGGCGGTTTCTTGGAAAGATGCAGCTGAGAGGAAGCTTTCAGTTGAAAGAGCTACTTTGGTAATACCCATGAGCAGTCTTTCGCCTTTAGCCAACTCTTTGCCCTCGGCTTTCATTTGAGCATTAACTTCGTCAAATTCATCTTTTTCAACAATTTCACCTGAAACCAAAGTTGAGTTGCCTGAATCACTAATGAGCACACGGCTCAGCATCTGACGCACGATAACTTCAATGTGCTTATCATTGATGCCTTCTCCCTGGGAAGCATAAATTTCCTGAATTTCACGGACAATATATCTGTGAACTTCTTCCCATCCCATTGTCTTGTATAAATTCTTGAGCTCAATATTACCTTCAACCAATTTGGAACCCTTGCCAACCAAATCACCTTCGGCTACTTTCAAAGTGCTGCCGGCTGAAACTTGATATTCTTCAATCTTCTTAGTTTTGTCTTGCGATTCAATTTTGACAGTAATTACTTTTTCGCCATGAATAATTTCCGTTACTTTCCCATCCACTTGAGCGATAGCTGCTTCTCCTTTTGGGGGCCTGGCTTCAAAAAGTTCTTCTACACGCGGCAAACCTTGGGTGATGTCAGATCCGGCAATACCTCCAATATGGAAAGTACGCATGGTTAGCTGTGTTCCCGGTTCGCCAATAGCCTGAGCAGCTACAATTCCAACTGCCTGTCCAACTTGAACCAGCTGCCCGCGTCCCAAATCAACTCCGTAACATTTCTGGCAAACACCGCGAGAAGTTTTGCAAGTCACGACTGATCTGATTTTTACTTTAGGAATATTCAATTTCTCAATTCTGTTGCCTTGCTCCTTGTTGATCAAAGCGCCTTTTTCCACAATGATTTCGCCGGAATGCGGATCAGTTACATTTTCCAGAACTACTCGGCCAATAACACGTGCGGCAAAACTTTGTCCGATTCTATCCGAATCTTCCTTATACAAATATATTCCAGTCTTGTCTTTGCAATCTTCCTCTTGAATAATAACATCCTGAGAAACATCCACGAGCCTTCGGGTTAAATATCCGGCGGTCGCAGTTCTGAGGGCAGTATCGGCCATACCTTTTCTGGCTCCGTGAGTAGAAATGAAATATTCAAGTACATTCAAACCTTCTTTGTAGCAGCTCTTGATTGGCAGTTCAATGGTTTCCCCGGTTGGTCCAGCCATGAGTCCTTTCATACCAGACATCTGTACCACCACCGATTCGGAACCTCTGGCTTTGGAATAAACCATAGAATAAACTGGGCCTTCCTTGTCCATCGATCCGCGCACCAATTCAGTGATAGTATTTTTAGTGTTGTTCCAAATTTCAATCACTCGGACTTTTCTTTCCTCTTCAGTCAAAAGTCCCATGTTATATTGTTGTTTGACCACTTCCACTTTTTCTTCCGCTTCAGCCATCAGTCTTTGCTTTTCAGCCGGAACAGTCAAATCTTCCATGCCCCAGCTTATACCTGATTTGGTCACAAATTCAAATCCAAGGCTCTTGATATCATCAATAAATCTGACTGCTTCATCATGTCCGGATGTTTCCATTACTTTGGCTACTAAGGCTTTGAGTTCCTTTTTGGTCATTTCTTCATTTAAAAATCTCATGGATTCCGGCAAAATTTCATTGAGTCTGATTCGGCCAATAGTCGTTTCAATTATCTGACCGTTGTACATGACTTTTATTTTTGCTTGGATATCAATCACTCCCAATTCATAGGCCATTACCGCTTCATTGAAAGATCCAAAAACTCGGCCCTCGCCTTTAGCTCCAGCCAAAGTGTGGGTAATATAATAACAGCCCAAGACCATATCCAAAGTCGGAGTGGTAATTGGATCGCCACTGGCCGGCTTCAAAAGATTTTTAGAACTGAGCATTAAGTTTTCGCTTTCCCATCTGGCTTTATCTGTCAAAGGAACATGTGCTGCCATCTGGTCTCCATCAAAGTCAGCATTGAAAGCGCTACATACCATTGGATGAACCTGGATAGCTTTGCCTTCAATTAAAACTGGCCTGAAAGCTTGGATACTCAAACGATGCAAGGTCGGAGCACGGTTCAACATTACATAGTGATGCGAAATGATTTCATCCAAAATTTCATATGATTCTTCGCTTTCAGCTTCTACCATTTTGCCGGCGCTGCGCACATTGTAGGCAGCTTCTCTTTCAATTAATTTATTAATAATGAACGGTTTAAAAAGTTCCAAAGCCATTTTCTTTGGGATACCGCATTGATAAATTTTGAGTTTTGGTCCAACCACAATAACGCTTCTTCCGGAATAATCCACGCGCTTACCCAAAAGGTTTTGTCTGAAACGTCCTTGCTTTCCTTTCAGTGTGTCCGCCAAAGATCTGAGGGCTCTCTTTTGACCAGTAGAAGCAGCAACGCTTACTTGTCCGCGTCTGGCATTGTTATCAAACAAAGCATCTACAGCTTCCTGAAGCATTCTTTTTTCATTACGGGTGATAACTTCCGGCGCACCGATTTCAATTAATTTTTTAAGACGATTATTTCTGTTAATAATTCGACGATAAAGATCGTTCAAATCGGAAGTCGCAAAGCGTCCTCCGTCCAAGGCTACCATCGGGCGAAGATCTGGCGGGATAACCGGAATAACTGTCGGCAACATCCATTCTAATTTTAAGCCTGCTTTCAAAAAGCCTTGGAACAACTTAATTCTCTTTAATATTTTTTTCTTATCGGCAATTTCTTCGTCATTCAATTCATTTTTAAGTTTTTTTATTTCCTCTTCAACTTTGATGCTTTCTAAAACTCTTCTGACTGCTTCAGCTCCGATGCCGGCTGAAAAAACTTGCCCGTAGCGGGAAGACAAATTGAAATATTCAAGTTCAGAAATAATTTTCAGCTTAGCCAGACTCTTAAGTTCATCCTTGGCTGTTTTGTAAATATTTTTCAGTTCTTCTGTTTTCTGGTTTTTTTCTGCCTCTTCCAGCTTATTGATTTCTTTGATTTTGCCCTTGTATTCCTGATCCAACTGATTCAAAGCTTTGCTTCTTTCTTCTTCGTCTACATTCAAAATCATGTAGCTGGAAAAATAGATAATCTTTTCCAACTCTTGTGGACTCATGCCAAGCGCCATTCCGATTTTTGAAGGAACACCACGCAAAAACCAAATATGTGAAACCGGCACAGCCAACTGGATGTGTCCCATTCTTTCGCGTCGTACGCTGGAGCGAGTTACTTCCACTCCGCACTTATCGCAGACAATACCCTTATATCTGATTCTTTTGTATTTTCCGCAATAACATTCCCAGTCCTTGGAAGGCCCAAATATTTTTTCACAGAAAAGGCCGTCCTTTTCATAGCGTTGCGTTCTGTAGTTAATGGTTTCCGGACGAGTTACCTCTCCGTTAGACCAACCCAAAACTTCATCGGGACTGGCGAGTTTTATTTTGACACTGTTAAAATCACTTACTTTAGTTATAGAGTCCATATTATAAATAAATTTTCAAATCTCAATTTTCAATTTTCAATCAATGATCAATTTTCAATTTTTTAATTTCAAAAATTTAGTCATTGAATCATTGGAAATTGTTTAGAAATTAGAAATTAGAAATTAGAAATTTGTTAATCAAAAAATTCATTGCTTATACCTGTGTGTCAGTATCACCTTTCTCTTCTTTCATGTCTTCATCTTCTTCTTTCTTGGCACCAATAAGTTCAATGCTGAGTGATAAGCCTTTGAGCTCATTTACCAAAACATTGAAAGATGTCGGGATATTTGGACTCTTTATCATTTCACCCTTAATAATAGATTCATAAGCTTTCGATCTGCCCATTACATCATCTGATTTTATGGTAAGCATTTCTTGCAATGTATACGCTGCTCCATAACCTTCAAGCGCCCAAACTTCCATTTCTCCAAATCGCTGTCCTCCAAACTGAGCTTTTCCTCCTAGAGGTTGCTGCGTAATCAAGGAATACGGACCAATGGAGCGCATATGAATTTTATCATCCACCAAATGATGCAGCTTCATCACATACATAACGCCCACGGTGGATTTATTGTCAAAATATTCACCGGTCTTTCCATTAACTAATCTTATTTTTCCATCTTCCGGCAAACCGGCTTTAGTTAGTTCTTCTTTAATTTGTTTTTCCGAAACTCCGTCCAAAGCTGGAGAAGCCGCTTTATATCCAAGCCTAGAAGCTGCCCAACCTAAATGAGTTTCCAAAATTTGACCAATGTTCATACGACTGGCCACACCCAAAGGATTAAGCACCATATCTACCGGAGTTCCATCCGGAAGATAGGGCATATCTTCAGCCGGAGCAATTCTGGAAATAACACCTTTGTTTCCATGGCGTCCGGCCAATTTATCTCCTACAGAAATTTTCTTGAGTTGGGCAACGGAAACTTGAATCTGCTGGATAACTCCAGTAGTAAGCTTGTCTCCTTGTTCGCGTGAAAATATTTTAATATCCACAACCTTTCCGTATTCTCCGTGCGGTAAATAAAGCGAACTGTCTTTAACATCTCTGGATTTCTCCCCAAAGATGGCACGCAGCAATCTTTCCTCACTGGTCAGATCGCCTTCGCCTTTGGGAGAAATTTTTCCAACCAAAATATCGCCAGATTTTACTTCCGCTCCAATTCTGATAATCCCGGTTTCATCCAAATTCTTAAGCCTTTCTTCTCCAATATTTGGAATATCTCGGGTCACTACCTCCGGCCCAAGTTTTGTATCGCGAACATCAATAGAAAAATCTTCAATGTGAATTGAACTGTATCTATCGTCTTGCAAAAGTTTTTCAGAAATTACGATAGCATCTTCGTAGTTGAAACCTTCCCAAGGAATAAAAGCTACCAAGATGTTTTGTCCGAGCGCCAATTCTCCATGATCAGTTGAAGCACCATCTGCCAAAAGTTTTCCCTTTTTCACTAAATCACCTTTTTTGACCCTTGGAATTTGGTTCATACAAGTGAAGGCATTGGATTTAACAAAATTTTGCAACAAATATTCTCGGCGCAAGTAAGGTTTTTTAGAGCCAACCTTGGCTTCTTCTTTAACTACGATGTGAGAACTGTCTACTTCCACAACTTCACCAGCCTCTTTGGCATTAACAACTTGTCCTGAATCAGAAGCTGATTTGTCCTCGATTCCGGTTCCAACAATTGGCGCTTCCGGCTTTACACAAGAAACAGCTTGTCGCTGCATGTTTGAACCCATGAGTGCACGGTTGGCATCGTCATGTTCCAAAAATGGAATCAAGGCGGTTGCCACCGAAATCATTTGCTTGCAAGAAACATCGATATAATCAATTTTTTCCGCTTCAATTTCAGCCGCATTACCTCTTACTCTGGCTTCAACAATTTTATCCATTACATTTCCAAACTCATCCAATCTTATTCCGGCATGAGCGATATTTTTTCTGTCTTCTTGGGTTGCATTCACATATTCAATCTCATCGCTCATCCAAGGTTTGATTTTTACAGTCTTTATTTTTTTATTGCCAGCTAAAGCTTTGGCTATTTTTTCATCTATAAAAGTTTCCGCTTTAATGCCGTCAATATCTTCACTTAAAAATTTGTGCAGTATTTTTTCTTCGATGTTTTCAACTTCTTGATAAACCTTGAAGTAAGGAGTTTCCAAAAATCCATATTTATTTATCTTAGCGTAGGTTGCCAAATGTCCAACCAAACCAATGTTTGGACCTTCTGGAGTTTCTACTGGACAAATTCTTCCATAGTGCGAATGATGCACATCACGGACTTCAAACCCAGCTCTTTCGCGGGTTAGCCCTCCGGGGCCCATGGCCGAAAGCCTTCGTTTGTGTTCCAGCTCGGCCAATGGATTAACCTGATCCATGAATTGAGAAAGCTGAGAACTGGAAAAAAATTCTTTAATAGCCGCTGCAATTGGACGAGAGTTAATGAGTTGTCCCGGAACCACTGTATTAATTTCACAAGTACTCATTCTGTCTTTGATGTTTCTGACCATTCTGGCAAAACCGACGCGTAATTTATTTTGTACTAATTCTCCAATCGCTCTCACTCTTCTGTTGCCCAAGTGATCAATATCGTCCGCTACCGCAGTTTTGTCATTATTCAATCGGATAATTTCTTTGATGATAGCCACCAAATCTTCTCTGCGCAGAACACGATAATCTTCCGTGTTTGGAAAATCAAATTCCAATCTTTGGTTGAGTCTATACCTGCCGACTTCTCCAAAGTCATATCTTTCAAAATTAAAAAACATTGAATCAATCATTTGTTTGGCATTATCTTCGGTTGCCAAATCTCCTGGACGAATTCTTTTGTAAACTTCTTTATATCCTTCGCCTTGATTTTTGGTAATATCCTTTTCAATAGTTTTTTGGATATATTTTGTTTCACCATTATCAGTATCTTTGAAAAGATCCAATAAATCTTTATCACTAGAATATCCAAAAGCCCGGAGCAAGGCTGTTACCGGTACTTTTCTTTTTCGGTCAATTTTTACCGAAAGGACGCCTTCAAAGTCCGTATCAATTTCCAGCCAGGCTCCACGGTTAGGAATAATTTTGGCCCCAAAAAGTCTCTTGCCTTTTTGATATTCCATCGTAAAGAAAACTCCCGGGCTTCTGATAAGCTGGCTAACTACGACTCTTTCCACTCCGTTAATCAAAAAAGTTCCGCGATCAGTCATAATAGGAAAATCCCCCAGGTAGATTTCCTGTTCTTTTATTTCGCCTGTGCTCTTGATGACTAATTTTACTTTGCAACGAAGCGGGGCTTCATAGGAGATGTTTTTATTCTTAGCGGTTATTTCATCATATTTCGGATCATCCAAATAGTAATCTTCAAAGTAGAGTTCCGAGTCTTTGCCGGTAAAATCAACTACCGGATTGACTTCCTTGAAAAGTTCTTTTAAGCCGTTTTCCAAAAACCAATTATATGAGTTAAGTTGAGTTTCAATCAGATTAGGCAAAGAAACCATCTTAATCGGTTTAAAGAATTTTCTCTTGGATAATGAAGACTGCAAGCTAAAGGTTTCTTTAACCTTTAATTCTTTTTGGGCTTTAGACATAAAAACAACACCCATCCCTTACTTATTTCGTTAAATTTCTAAGAAATAAGCAATATGGATAGTTTTATTTAAGATATTTAATTTATTTTCTCGTATTTGAAAACCAATTTTTTCCCCTTATTGGGTTTGATATATTTGAAAGGCAATTTTTGGAATTGCCGCCTACTTGACAAACATAAACCCATTTTACACGAAATAAAAATAAATGCAAGTATTAAATTTACTTTTTTGTCAAATTTTTGACAAAAAATAGCCTCTTCTGGCAAATTTTGCTTTATTTTAGGCATTTTTTGGAAAAAAGAGCCTTTTTTGGCTCTGTGCATTACCTTTGCAAAAGTCCCGTTTTCCCAAAGTTATCCACAGTTCGTCTTAAAATAAGAGTCTTCGGCCAAATCTAATAAGGTTTTGTAAAATTTTATTAGATAAATAATCTACTTAAAAAAGTTAAATGTTTTTTCAATAGTTTTTAAAATTCGGTAAGAAGTAAAATTTTCTTTGAGATCGCTCTTGGTTGTAAGCTTTTGAATATCGACTAATTGAAGTTTGTTTTTCCTAATAATTTTATCCACCATTAACAACAATTTTTCTGTCAAATCGCCTTGCTCTGCAAAAGTGAGCATATCCAAAACTTTCCTTTTTTCTTTTAGGGAAATCTCAATAATCCTTTCTTTTAATTTGATTTCAATTGTTGGCATGATTTTTTAATCTATTTAATAGTGACTATACCATAGACCTACAAATTTTCCAAACAAAAAGGATTGCAGCTGACAATACAAGCGCAATCCCTTTTTTTAGCTTAGCCGGGCTTCATGTTAAATGATCTTATCAATAAGCCTGAATTTCAAGGCCTCCTTGGCCGTCATGTCCCTGTTTTCCGTGCAAACTTTTTTTATCGTAGCCTGGGTCTTCTCCGTTCTTTTGCATAATATCTCATAAATCTGACCCTGACTCACCTCCATTGACTCCAAAACCTCCTGTGTTCTTTTTTTGCTGCGAAGCACATCCAGACTGACCTCTCCACGATAAATATGATGGATCATGATTCGTGAATGTTTTGAACATAAGCGCCTGTCGCATGCTTGCAGGATAACAGCTGCCATTGATCTGGCAAAATTCACAACCTTACCGATTTTTTTGCCAGGATAAAGACGCAACATGTCAAATATCATGAGGCCAATATCAACATGTCCACCATTACTGGATATTTCAACAATAATTTCTGGACTACCCTTGGATCTCAAAATTCTCAAACATTCTCTGACATAGTCCGCCATATCTCCATTAACATCGCCTCTTATATCCAAAATGCCGTTCTCCAGCAATCTGGAATCAACATCCTTCAGGTTCATTTCTTCCTCCTTAATTAACTTTAAAGTCAATATACTTTTGAGCGGCTTCTTCTACTCTGGCAAATCTTTCCTCAAAAGCCAAAATTCTTTTTTTAAATTTACTTCTTTGCCAACTAGAAATATTCTCAACAATGCTGACAACCTCGTAAAGTCTGTCAATTGATTCTTTTAGCTGCACTGTTGCTCCTACGCTTTTCTTTATCTTTTTTTCGAAATCTTCTACCGAAATCATGTTCTTTATTTTTCCTGTAAGAAAAAGCTTCCTTGCCTCCTTTACTTTTCCAGTAGATTTTTCAACGTATCCTGTACAAAAAAAATCTTCATTTTGCTCTAACAGATACTCTGTCATCAAAAACATCTTTTTGATCAAATCTCTTGGATTGTCCTCAGAAGCATAGGCTCTTCTGTAGTGTCTGTGCAAAAGGACCGCAGCTTCCATGGCAATTGCCCCAAAAATAAAGCACACGCTCGCCACATTCCAGTCCAAATTCGTTTTTGTCGCCACCCAAAAGGCAGCACAGAAAAGAGCCAAAGAAACCAAGGCAATTAAGCAAATACCCAGTCTGACAAAATTTTTCATATTCCACCCCCGATTTTTTATTTTCAAAAAACTACCAAACACAAAAGTATTGCATTTTTAAATCATCTTGTCAATGTTGTGAAAATAAATTCCTATTGACTAATTGAATTCCAAACTATATCATTACAAATGTAGTTCTGGAGTGCTATTCGGCAGTTTCAGATACGGAGTGTCGTATACCGGTAGTACGCATGCTTTGGGAGCATGTTGACTGGGTTCG
>CAZWRY010000003.1:0-72118 GCA_964636505.1 uncultured Bdellovibrionales bacterium
ACTTCGTTCGATTTTCCTCGATTATGGATAACGCTTAATTTTTCCGCTTTTATAATTGATTCGCTCATTTTTTTCTGATTCATTATAGCATAGAACTATATGAGGCACGTTTTTTCTATTGTAAAACCTTGGCCCATCCAAATATGTCTTGGAAATTATTAACAATTATTTGGACAATATTTTCTTTTTTCTTGGGAGTTAGCAAGGCAAAATCGCTGGAAATAGTTTCATTTCCGGCTTGATCAATTGATTTTGTCTTGAAGTAGTAAACAGTACCAGATTTGAAAATAGTTGAAACCACCGTATGATTCTGCGTATAAGCTTCACTCACTAAAATTTCTTTTTCTTCCCCATTTATTCCTTCTCGATAAATAAAAGCAGTGGTGGATGGCTCATCCGTAGCCCAAGATATAATCATTTGAACTTTGTCATTTTGAGCGATGGCCCCATCGGTTTTAATTTGGGAAATCTTAGGTGGGTTTTCGTCTTTGTCTGTAGTAAATTCTTTAGCTTCTCCGGTTGTTTGATTGCCTTGCTCATCCACCACTTTGACTGTGTAAACATAGGTGACTCCGGATTTAAGGTTGGTCAGTTCAACGGTTCGTTTGGTGAGAAAGTCAGGCTTACCCTGAGAACCGGAATTCTTGGGGTCAGTCTTTTCGAAGTAGGTAACAAGGACATCGGTGGGAATGTCAGTGGCTATGGTAATATTAGCTCCGTGTTCCGTGATTGAATCAACCGAGACACTGGAAACTTTGGGTGGAGATTTGGGTTCAAAGGTATAGTCTCCGGAGGAATAGATATTGTTGTCAGCATCAGTCCCCTTTACACGAAAATGATAGACAGTCGCTTCTTTCAGTCCGGATATTTTGACTTCGTGGTCTGTGGTGGTAGATGAACTGGATTTAGTTTCTCCATAGTCTGTAGTGAGGCCGTATTCTACCGTAGAATTCATCTTGGTGCTGGTATCCCAAGTAATGATGACTTCACTGAGTGAAGTGGAAGCTACTTTAATGGAAGAGAGTGAGGAGGGAGCTTTGGTGGTGAAAGATTCTTCGGTGGATTCTCCGACATTACCGGAGGTATCAGTAGAGCCGACCTTAAAATAATATTTGGTAGCTGGAGTCAGATTGTTGATGATGACAGTATGGTCAGTAATGTAATTAGCAGGATCAAAATTAACTAAAGAATCAACAGCACCATTTTCATAGGTTCCACTAGTTATTCCATAGGACACAAAGCTGCTTCCCACTTTATCTGTCTTCCAGCTCACTGTCGCACTTTCTCCGGTAATTGTCCCAACATTAATACTAGAAATTTCTGGTGCGACACCATCTTCTGCTTCGGCAGCAGCTGCCGTTACGAAATTGAATTCTGTTGATTCAACTGAGGTGTCCAAATTATCCAAACAAGTGATTTTGTAAAAATATTGAGTAGAAAAAATTAACCCTGTAATATGAATCGAATGATTCTCATTGTAACTGGATTCCACAAATGGCACTTCACTGTAATTGCCAGTGGTTGTTCCGTATTCAATGGCACATTTGGCGGCCTGATCAGTGTTAAAAGTTATAACCGCCTTAGTATCTGTAATAATAGAAGGTGGATTGGCAATGCCAGTAATTTCAGATAGAGGTTCATGTTGAAATTCAGGATCATTCAGTGTTTCAAATGTTTCTATTCCAGATATTGCTTCATTGCCATTAATATCTTCGGAAATAACCCTATATTCATATTCTGTATTTGAATCCAATGATGAAATAATTACATAGTGATTTTTTCCAAGTATCATGCTGGCAGCAGTTGAAGTATACGAAGACCCCCCTTCTTTTCGATATTGTACTTGGCTAGAAGCCTGCTCATCAGTTACCCAATGAATAGCTACTCCGTCATTTGAAATGAGCGCGGTACTAATGGAACTCAAAATAGGATCTTGATTATCAGAAAGAGTTGTAAACTCATAGAATTCTCCCCCATTATTATCAGTTGCTGCATTATTTTCGCCATCAACTGATTTCACAAGGAAATAATATTTAGTTCCCTCGGTCAATTCACTAATTACTTGTTCATGTACAAAAGGCGCAGTGCCTCCCACAAGGTCAGAATCATCTCCAAGAGTATGCGCATCAACCATGGCACCATTGCTATCCAATGTAGAAGTGTAAGTCAAAACAGTATTGGAATCAGTAGAAGTAATCCAAGAAATGGTAGATTGAAAATTGGAAGTTTCTTTGACGGAAATATTGCTAATGGCTGGACCTGGTAAAGTTGTAAATTCATATCCCAGCCCTCCGTTATTAGCGGTTGTTAAATTGCCGATAGCATCGGCTGATTTTAGTTGAAAATAGTAATCTGTTTCTGGAGTAAGGCCTGTCAAAAGAACTGAATGACTTTCTTCATAGCCATCCACTCCCATTTCTGTTTCAAAGTTTCCGGCTGAATCAGAAAATCCAACCGTAGAAGTCGCAAATTCATTTGTATCCCAGGTTATCAGGGCGCTATTGGTTGTTACACTAGTAGAGAGAACGCTGGAAACAGACGGTGGATTCAAATCTGTTCCACCGCCACCTTCACCTCCATCTTGTATTCCATTAGCACTGCCATTTACCACATCAGAAAAAGCTGAAATATTTCCATCTGCATCTATAGTTCTAACTTTATAATAGTAAGCAGTATTAGCAGCAACACTATCCCCATAATAGTTTGTATTGCGACTAAGAATTGTCGCTATTGGACTTCCCCATGGACCTGATGCACTTTCTGAACGATAGACTTCGTAGGAGCCAAAAGCCGGAACAGCTTCGGCTATTTTTTTCCAGGCTACAAATAGACGATATTCGTGCGGTTCAGGTGAATTCAGATTGGATGTATCTTGAATCATCATTGACGGTGGGATTTCTGGAGTAATAGCTGAAAAAATAGTTGAGACATTGCCATAGTCATCGCGAAATTGGACATAGACTGTTTCGGGAGTATCTATTAAAGTCACAGTTTTGGTTGCAGCATAACTTTCCCAAGAAGCTCCATTCAGATCAGAATTCAAACTTACTTTCATTTGCATTCCCGATTCATCACTGGCAGAAAAAGAAACATTGCTAGCAGAAATTGAACCGTTAACCAAAATCGGATGTGATCCCAAAGTTGGATTTTCAACATCCAAAATGGTAGCAGCTGAAGCAGCCACGACCGTATTATTAGCCGCCTCATTGTCATTAATGGTCATTCTAATTTTGAAATTATCCGAATAGCTGCCATCCAATCCAGTTTGGGTTTTGGCATCCCAATAAGCGGTATATGTCAGATACGATCCTTCCAAAACTTTGTTGGTAGTTTTACTATTGTAGGTTGAGTATCCTCCGCCATCAGGCGCTGTTCCAAAAGTAATTTTATTCAGATCTACATCTTCATAATTTGTTCCGTCCAACGTATATTCAAAAGTCGGAGTGACATAATCAGGAGTAAAAGAACCAGTGGATGTGTCTTCATCTTTAATAGAATATTGAATTTTAACCTTTCCATAGTTAGGATCAGACGAATTGTTTATTTGAATTACGTTTGTTCCGTTGCTTCCATAGGTAGCATCAAATTGCGGCGGAGCATTGACAGCATAATTAAAATCAACGCTGGAAAGAGTCGGAGTAACAGCTGGATTTGTCGTACTTAAATAAGCTTTGTATTGAAACCATTGGTCGTCATTTCCATCAGTAAAAATCGCCGGCATTCCTTCCTCTCCAGCTGGATCGGTAAAAAAAGTGGTTTCGGTGCCATCTGGTCCTGTCCAATTTGTCCATGTTCCAGGAGATCCTGAATCGTCGGGAGCAGTTCTGACTTGAAAAATTATATCAGTGTCTGTCGGCAAATTTTCACTCCACTGTATTTTTGACAAAGCATTAACAGAGCTTTGAGTATCAAAAAAAGAAGAAATGATTGAATGAGGTGCCAAAATATGACTCACTTGAATATTATCTAAAGATGGTGTCACTGTCGCATCTGTGGTCTTGAGATCAGCTGCAAAATCCAACGTTGTTGTTGTGCCAGGAGAAAATCCGCCACTGGATTCCCATTGAGCTTGGCTAATCGCTTCCAGCGCTGACTTTTCCATACCGTTGGTTTGCAAATCATCTAGTGATGATATTTCCCATGAATCTCCGTCCCAATATTTCCAAGTTGTTCGGTTGTCAAAAGAAACCAGATATTTGATAGAAGTGTTGGTGGGAGTGGTTTGAGTCAAATCAATTCCGGTAATGTTGGCATAGGTTGTGGTGTTGATCTGGGAGGCAGCGGCAGTGGTGATGTAGTATGAAAATGAATGAGTAGCACTCATACTGCTACCGTATGCAACTGTTGCAAATGTGCCATTTCCATAAGTTACTGAATACCAATTTGCTGTTGTTGGTAAAGTTTCTTGAGTCCAATTTATACCATCAGGAGAAGTAGCTGCGATACTATTTGCATAGGAAATGGAAACAAACCTACCTTCTTGATAAATAGTAGAACGCCAACTAACACTAGCTGGCATTGTTCTTGAAGTCCAGGTGATACCATCCGGAGAAGTAGCTGAAATAGTAGTATTGGAGGCAGCTACAAAAACACCATTGCCATAAGCTGATGATCTCCACCCAACTGAACTCGGTAAAGTTCTTTGAGTCCAATTTATACCATCAGGAGAAGTAGCTGCAATGTTAGAAGAGCTTGTTCCTCCAACCAAAGCAACAAATATTCCATTGCCGTAAGTAACTGAAAACCATGTAGCACTGGTTGGTAAAGTTCCTTGGGTCCAATTTATACCATCTGAAGAAACAGCTGCAATATTATTTCCATCGATTACTGCCACAAACAACCCATTGCCATAGGTTATAGACCTCCAAAGACCACTGGCTGGTAAAGTTCCTTGGGTCCAATTTATACCATCTGAAGAAATAGCTGTAGTATTGCCACTATATGGAACTGCTACAAATATTCCATTCCCATAAACCAAGGCATTTGATTTGTCTACAGGCAAAGTTCTTTGAGTCCAATTTATACCATCAGGAGAAGTAGCTGCAATAGTGCTGTCGTATGCAACAGCTACAAATGTACCATTGCCATAGGCTACCGACGTCCACTTTACATTGGCTGGCAATGTTCTCTGAACCCATGTAGAACCACTTGTTTTGTGCAGTGTCACTTTCCCGCTTTCCCAATCAGTTCCATTAATCGCATCTTCCTGAAGATAATTAGCTTCAGTATTAAAATCAATGTTAGCCGTGCCTGCAGATGGGGTCAGCGTCAATTCCGTTCCAGCTGTAACACCGGCATCTTTGGCACTATAGTTTGTCCATCCGGTCTGGTTACTATTGTGATTAGGATTATTAGCTGAAATTCCCCCACTCCAGCTGGTTTGATTCCATGTATATGTAGCCCCTTCTGAAACTTGAAAATCTTTAAATATCAAAGCCAGAGAAATGGTCAAAACAAAAACGGCCAAGACAATTTTTCTGAGTATTTGACCGTTAAACAAAGAAAAACTTTTTGTTGAAAAGTTTTTTGGACTCAAAAAGACGCTTTTTCTTTTTCTGTAATTGGACAAAAAAAGCGTCCTCTTGCCACGAAACAAAATTACAGTTTTCTTTTTTTTATTTGAAATTTTTATCTTTCTTTTGTTTTGCGATTCCATTGCCAATCTCCAAAAAAATGAAAATAAAGTGAAAAGAGATGAAACCCTTGTTTCTTTGTTTCATCTTGAGTGCTTACCTCTTTTTTATACTCTCTTTTGGAACAAAAGTCAATGTAAAAAAGCCTAAATAAGGTAAAAAAGTTCGCTAGAAAAGATTTATTTATATTTTGACAAATTCTATGCCACTTTCATCCTCCGTAAGCTTAGCATAAATTAAAATTACTTTTTTTTCTGGATATTTAGCCAATATTTTCTCCTTGGCTTTCTGCAATTCCTCTTCATGAAAGTGTTGCTCTGCTTCTTTATCGCCGTCAAACTTTTTTGAACCACCATAAGCCCCACAATCTTCATGATTAATGATGACTATTTTTTGGGCATGGTGCAGTTCAACCGGAACACTAATACAACTAAAAGCTAGCCCATTTTCCTCGCCTTCATTGATAGCCTTGGCTGATCCAGGTAATGACGGAAAATCAAAATCTTTGATACCTAGTTCTTTTTCCACAAATTCAATCGTTTCCTTCCAAAATCTGAAATCAATACAAGACAAGACCACTGCTTCACAAGAATGAATTCCTTTAAATTTAAATGATGTTTGCATATTTTTTATAATTATAAACTACTAATACTCGGCGCATGCTTGGAATAATGTTTTTTGGCCACCTTGATGCGAGCCGATTCTTTTTCAATAGCCGCAGCTACCAAGGCATATTCCGATTCATCCATTGTAATTTTTTGCTTCATTGATTCTTCGGCGCGTTTTTTAGCATCCTCGGCCATTTGCAGATCAATTTCTTCGGCGCGCTCAGCCATATCGGCCAAAACCACCATTTCATTCTTATTTAGTTCAACAAAGCCACCTGAAACAGCCAGGATTGACTCTTGTCCTTCTTTTTTGAGACTAATTTCTCCGGATCCAAGAACAGTAATGTACGGCATATGATTTGGTAAAACGGTCACTTCTCCATCTGTGGTTGGCAAAGTTACCTGATCGATTTCATCTTGAAAAACCGTACGTTCCGGAGTAACAACTTTGAATTTTATTTTTTGAGTAGACATTTAAAAAGTTCGCTATTTTTTAATTTCGCTTATATTTCCTTTCATGTAAAATTCTTGTTCTGGCACTTCGTCCATTTCTCCGTCCAAAATCATTTTGAAACCTTTGACAGTATCTTCGAGTTTCACATATTTTCCGGCTGTACCAGTAAATTGCTCGGCCACAAAAAACGGCTGAGACAAAAATTTCTGGATTTTTCTAGCACGCGAAACCGCAATTTTGTCTTCGTCAGAAAGTTCTTCCATTCCCAAAATAGCAATAATATCTTGCAAGTCCTTGTATCTCTGCAAAACCTTTTGGACACCACGCGCAACTTGGTAATGTTCTTCTCCAACAATTTTTGGATCAAGAATGGTCGAACTGGAATCTAATGGATCGACAGCTGGATAAATTCCCAGTTCTGAAAGATTTCGAGAAAGCACAACTGTTGAATCCAGGTGGCCAAAGGTTGTCGCCGGTGCCGGATCAGTCAAGTCATCAGCTGGCACATAGACGGCTTGCACGGATGTAATGGAACCGTTTTTAGTTGATGTAATTCTTTCTTGTAATTTACCCATTTCTTCAGCCAGAGTTGGTTGATAACCCACGGCTGACGGAATACGACCAAGCAGTGCCGAAACTTCAGATCCAGCTTGGGTAAAACGGAAGATATTATCCACAAACAAAAGCACGTCTTTATTTTCTTCATCACGGAAATATTCAGCCATTGTTAAAGCTGAAAGCGCTACTCGCTGTCTGGCTCCCGGTGGCTCATTCATTTGCCCAAAGACTAAGGCAGTTTTTTCCAATACACCGGTCCCTTTCATTTCGTGATACAAATCATTGCCTTCGCGTGTTCTTTCTCCAACTCCGGCAAAAACTGAAAAGCCTCCATGCTCTTGGGCAATATTACGAATGAGTTCTTGAATAACTACAGTCTTACCCACACCCGCTCCTCCAAAAAGTCCAACTTTGCCTCCTTTTACAAAGGGACAAATAAGATCAATAACTTTGATTCCGGTTTCGAAAATTTCCGCTTGCGTTGATTGATCTTCAAACCTTGGAGCATCTCTGTGAATAGGCAGATTTTTTTTGGCTGCAACTTTTTCTTCGATGCCATCAATTGGCTCGCCGAGCAAATTAAACATGCGGCCAAGCACGCCTTCGCCAACTGGTACGGAAATTGGAGCTCCTGTAGCCACAACTTCCATTCCACGGCGAAGCCCATCAGTTGAACCCATGGCTACCGCGCGCACCTTGTTGCCACCCAAATGCTGGGCAGTTTCCAGAACCAGCTTCTCTTTTTTATCGAGAGCTATCTCCAGCGCATCATAGATTGCCGGCAATTCTTTTTTAAACTCCACATCTACAACTGGCCCGATTACTTGTGATATTTTACCCTTGTTCATAAAAATATTTTAAATAATTTATAATAAATATCGCTTTAGTTTTCCAACGCTGCCCTGCCAGCGGATATTTCTGAAATTTCCTGAGTAATCTTTGATTGCCTGATTTGGTTGTAGGCCAGTGTCAAATCATCAACCATTTCATTGGCTGCATCGGTTGCATTTCTCATGGCCATCATACGTGCCGCTTCTTTGGAAGCATTAGCTTCGAGCATGGCATGGTATATTTGCATTTCAATCAAACGCGGAAAAATGGCTTTCAAAACTTCTTTTGGATAGGGTTCTATTTTATATTCAATTTCCGGTTCATCCAGGCCATACTCTTTGGCCAGAACATCCATCTCGGCAATTTGTTTTTCCAAATCAATTTTGGAAACTGGCAGAATTTGTCGTACACGTGTTTCCTGCTTGAGAGTGGAGACATAGTCAGTATAAAAAATAACTACTTTGTCATATTTTTCCGCCATATATTCATCAATGACAATTCTTCGGATAGCCCGGGCATCACTCATTCTGGGCACAAACATTGATTCGGGGAAAGTGGCCACAATTTCCCTTTTCATTTTTTTAACCATATTATCCCCTTTACGTCCGACAGTAATAAAATCGATTTTTAATTTGTCATTAGGGATAGTGGATTCTATTTTTTTCGTCCCAACTCTATTGATTTTTAACTTTTCCGGATTAGACAATTCATCTTTAACTTTTTTAAAAATTTGCGAATTAAACGATCCGCAAAGACCGCGATTAGAAGTCACCAAAATAGCCAGAACATTTTTCACTTCACGTACAGCCAAGAGTTTCTTCTCATATTTTTCGAAAATTCGAGAAAGATTTGTCAAAATACTCCAGGCGCTGTGAGCATATTCCCTAACTTGCAGCACACCCAAAACAGCCTTTCTCATTTTGGCAGCCGAAACCATCTCCATCGCTCGGGTTATTTTTCCAATATTTTTATTGGACTTTATTCTTCTTTTAATATCTTTGCCACTAGCCATATATTATTCCGTATATGTTTCTTTAAATTCCTTGATTGCTTTTTCCAGTTTTTTAACGATTTCATCGGTTAACTCTTTTTTCTTGCCCAATTCTTGCATAAATTCTTTTTGCTGAGTGTTCATAAATTTGTGAAAATCACTTTCCCATTCCCTGATTTTTTCTGCAGCCACATCATCCAAAAATCCATTGGACAGGGCGTAGAGAATGGCCGTTTGATTTTCAACTGGCATTGGCTCATATTGGTCTTGTTTCAAAATTTCCACTGTTCTCTTACCTCTTTCAATTTGTTTTCGAGTAGCCTCATCCAGGTCCGATCCAAATTGCGCGAAAGCTTCCAATTCTCGGAATTGCGCCAAATCCAGACGTAATTTTCCAGCCACCTTTTTCATTCCTTTAGTTTGGGCAGCCGATCCCACACGGGAAACTGAAAGACCAACATTCAAGGCCGGACGAATACCTTTGTAAAATAAATCAGATTCCAAATAAATTTGTCCGTCTGTAATGGAAATAACATTGGTCGGAATATAAGCTGAAACATCGCCAGCTTGCGTTTCAATCACCGGTAGGGCTGTAATTGATCCACCGCCAAAATTTTCATCCAGGCGAGCTGATCTTTCCAAAAGTCTGGAGTGCAAATAGAAAATGTCTCCGGGATAGGCTTCGCGTCCTGGCGGTCTCTTTAAAATCAAAGAAATCTGACGATAGGCCCAAGCATGCTTACTTAGATCATCATAAATAATCAAAACATCTTTACCCTTGTCCATAAAATATTCTCCCATCGCACAACCAGCATAAGGTGCAATGAATGAGAGTGAAGCTGAATCAGAAGCTCCAGCTACAACCAAAATCGTATGTTCCATAGCTCCATGTTTTTCCAATTCCGCTTTGATTCTGGCAATTTTGGATTCTTTTTGCCCAATGGCTACATAAATACAAATCAAATCTTGTCCTTTTTGATTTATGATTGTATCAATAGCAATAGCTGTTTTTCCGACCTGGCGGTCGCCGATAATAAGTTCGCGCTGTCCTCTTCCGATTGGAATGAGTGCATCGATAGCTTTTATTCCAGTTTGAACCGGTACAGTTACGCCTTTTCGGGTAATAACTCCTGGCGCAATTTTTTCTACTGGATAAAATTTATCTGAATCTATTTTTCCTTTACCATCAATGGCCATGCCTAAAGGATCAACTACTCGGCCAATCAGATTATCACCTACTGGCACAGAAAGAATTTTCCCAGTTGATTTCACAGTATCGCCTTCCTTGATGTTTTCAAATTTTCCCAGAATCATGGCACCAATTTGTCCTTCTTCCAGGTTCAAGGCGACACCAAAAATTCCACCAGGAAATTCCAACATTTCCGAAGCCATTACATCGGAAAGCCCGGAAATTTTGGCTACACCATCTCCCACTTCAACGACAGTACCAATTTTTTCTGTCTGGGTTTTGGTTTCAAAATTTTCTATTTGCTTTTTAAGTTCATCAATTATGTAGTCCTTGTTCACCCCGTTAAATTTTTCCATATTATTATTTTTGAATAAATTTTTACGCTTATATTAGTTATTTCATACAAATCCCGACTTAACAAACTATTTAACGGGGTTCATATGTTAAATTTAAAAAAATATTTAATTTGTTAAATTATTTTTTAGCCTGGTCAATTGTCCTTCTATACTTCCGTCCAGCACTTCATCCCCGACTTCGATAACGATTCCGCCTTTGATTTTTTCATCTGTAATATTTTTTATTAAAACTTTTTTAGCGACATATTTTTCCTTAATAAAATTTTCAATTTTTTTTAAAGATTTTTCATCCAATTTTTCTCGGCTGGTTATTTCTGCCATAACAACTCCATTTTCCTTATTCCAAATTTCTTCAAATTTCTTGGATATTTTGGCAAACAATTTTATTTGCCTATTTTTGTCTAAAATTTTAATAAAATTGGCTACAGCCACAGAGATCTCTTTTTGAGATTTTTCTTTAGTTGCAGCATATAGACTTTTAGCGTATTGATTAGCTGTGATTTTCATTATTTTATCGCTTTCTCAATTAGTTCCTTGTCTTTGGCGGAATTCATTTTTTCATCAATAATTTTTTCCGTAGCTCTGACCACTAAATCGGCAATTTCTGATTTGGCGTCTTTAACGGCTTTATTTTTTTCTTGTTCAATTTGAACTTTGGCTTCTGCCAAAATTTTTTCTGATTGTTCCTTGGCTGAAACTTCAATATCCCTCGCATTCTTCAGCGCCACATCTTCTGATTTTTTGATTATCTTTTGAGCTTCATTTCTGGCTTCGGCCAAGATCTTTTTTTCTCTTTCGGCAATTTCTACCAATTTATTTTTAGCATCCTCAGCATCTTTTAGGCCTTTTTCGATTTTCTTCGTTCTGTTTTCCAACATTTTGAGCACTGGACCGTAGGCAAATTTATACAAAACAAAAAGTAAAACCAAAAAATTGATTATCTGAGCAACAAGTAGTTTTATATTGATACCTAAATTATTTAGTAGTTCCATAAGAAATTAATTTATAATTATTTCCGCCAGAGGCGGATCAGCCTTCGGCTGAGATTTTTTAATTAGTTATTCCCAGTTTTTGGTCCGCAGAATGAAACTACGAACCATGAACTAAGTCCTACCGACTATTAAACAAACTTGATGATCAAAGCTACAACCAACGCATAGATAGCGATAGCTTCGGCGAAAGCAATCGCCAAAATCATTGCGGTTTGAATTTTGGAAGCCGCTTCTGGATTTCTTCCGATTGATTCCATGGCTTTTCCAGCCAACTTTCCAATTCCAAAACCAGGACCAATGGCGCCAATACCAATAGCTAGAGCAGCTGCAATTGATTTTACTGCTTCTGCATTGGCAACAGCTGCTTCGACAACTGCCTTTGTTTCTTCTACTGCCATAATTTTTTTAGCTTGATAGCCGACTTAACCTGTGGTTTATCGTCACTATCTGCTTATTTAAAAAATAATTAAAAACACAACTTTAATGATGCTCTATAGCTGCTGTTTTCAGAAAAACCAGAGTGAGCATTGAAAATACCAAAGCCTGAATAAAACCAACGAATAATTCCAAAAATAAAAATGGAAGCGGAACAAAAAATGGAATCAGATTCAACATTACAATCAACAGAACTTCTCCAGCAAAAATATTCCCAAAGAGACGAAAGGAAAATGAAACAACTTTAGCCGTTTCACCGACAATCTCCAGGAGTCCCACGAAAGTTCCGACGATATAGAACGGCTTTTTGAACGGATTAACGAAAAATTTTCCGGTATATTTAAAAAATCCAATAGTTATAATTCCCATAAATTGAACGGCAAAAACTGCTACCAGAGCAATAGCCAAGGTCACATTCAGATCAGCTGAGGCACTTCTGAGAAATGGAACCAGTACAGTTTTCCCATGAATTTCTTCATTTATTCCAATCGTTCCCAACCCTGGAACAAGTTCTACCCAATTGGAAAGAATAACAAAAATAAAAATAGTCATTATTATCGGGAAAAATTTTTTTGTTTGCTTTCTGTCTTGAGTTACTCCGTCAATTAAACTAAGGAAGGCTTCCACAATTGATTCAAATATATTTTGCACACCTCTAGGAACAAGTTTTAATTTACTTCCCAAAATAACTGAAAAAAGTATGATGAAGAGGCTCAAAAAAAATGTCACTAAAAGTGTATTTGTTACAGGAAAGCTTCCTAGATGAAATATCGTTTCTGGTGCTAATGAAATCTCCATTTTCTTTAAAAATTTAATTAACCCAATATCGAAACAGGCCTACTTTTCCTACATTATATCCTCTAATGATAAGCAAGAAAAGACCCGTTTTCAAAATTTATTTATCTAACTTGTTTAAAATATCCACGGTCTTCCTATAAATCAAATAGGAAGAAATTGTAATCGAAATTAATATTCCAATCAGAAGAAACCAGGGAGAACTTTCAAATTTTTTGTCCAGAAACCTCCCAATCAGTGCCAACCCAACCAACGGTACAGCAATGGAATAACCCAATTCCCAAGCCAGCGACACGGCTGACCATGGTTTTTCATTTTTCTTATCTTCTTCTTTCATTATTTTTTAATAAAAAATAATTTAAGATAAAATGTTTCAAATCTATAGTATTTAATTATCTCTTGATAATTTAAAAAAGTCAACCCCGTTAAAATTTTTGCATATTTTTGGCCTCATTTCGGCATTAAGGCGAAGCCGCTTCGCTCTAGTTTCTGCCTAAAATTACATGTTTTTCGAAATTTGTACGGGGTCAACCCCAAATAATTTTTTAGCATTTTCCGTCGTAATTTCCGTCACTTCTTCTGCCGAAATTTCCTTTATTTCAGCTATTTTTTGGGCTACAAATTCCACATAAGCCGGCTCATTTCGCTCGCCCTTTTGGGGCACGGGAGCAAGGTATGGACAATCAGTTTCTACAACAATCTTTTCAATTGAAATTTCTCTGATTAAACGATCGTAACTTTCACCATAAGTAATAATCCCATTAAGCCCAATTGAATATCCAAGTTCAATAAATTTATTGGCAGTTTTATATCCTCCAACAAAACTATGAATGACTCCTTTTTTATTTACCGGATTTTCTTTTAATATTTCAAAAAGATCATCGTAAGCATCCCAACAATGGATTATCAGTGGCTTATTAAGTTCATTAGCCAGTTTGATAAATCCAATAAAAACTTCTTTTTGTTTATTTTTTAATTTTTCAACATCATCCCCTTCTTCAAAATGATGATAATCCAATCCGACTTCTCCAATTGCCACCACTTCTTTATTTTTGCCCAATTCTCGATATTTTTTAAAATCAACATCTTCACCGATAGTTTGAATTTCGGCTTGGGTGAGCTCGCCATCATCATAAACAAAATGTCCTTTTTGCAAATGCACCGGATGCGTTCCAATGGCCGCCCAAATTTGATTGGGATATTTTTGGGCGTACTCAACCGCCCTCTTGCTTGTTGAATACTGCGATCCGACATTGATAAAAAAAATGCTTTTGTCCAAAGCTCTTTTAATTACCGCGTCCGCATCTTCGCGATACGCACCAAAATTTACATGGGCATGAGTATCAATCAACATAACCTTTATTTTATTCTTTGAAAAAGCGGCTCGACTTGTCTGGTTTCCAGGGCTTTTTTTATTTTTTCGGCAGTTTCGGGTAAAAATGGAGTTAACAAATCAGAAATAACACTTAAATCTTCTACCAGTTTTTGCATTACTTCTTGAAATCTTTCTGAGTCATTTTTAGCAAGTTCCCAAGGCTTATTATCTTCAATAAACTTATTGTCTTCTTTGATGATTCCCCAGATATAATCCAAACCAAAACTAAGCTCCATCTTTTCAATGAAGGGATCCAGCTTCCCCGAAGCTAAGCTTCGGGGTGATTCACCACGAAGCTTAGCTTCGGGGGACAATTTAATAACTCGTGAAACCAGGTTTCCAAGTCCATTGGCCAAGTCTGCGTTATATTTTTCCGTCATCCATTCCCAATTGATATCCACATCATCACCAAAACTATTGAGACTCAGCAGAATGTAGCGCGTGCCATCAATGCCAAACTTTTCTACCATTTCGTAAGGAGAAATGACATTTCCCAAAGACTTGGACATTTTTTGCCCATTGCTAGTCAGAAAACTATTAATGAAAATTTGCTTTGAGGCTGGCAAATTAACTGCCATAAGCATGGCTTGCCACATCGCCGACTGCGGACGTAAATTATCTTTGCCAGCTACTTGAATGCCTGGCCACCAATCAAAAAATGTTCCAGGAGCACCAACAGGTAATTGAGCAGAATCGTCAGGTTTACCCGCCGAAGCTTCAGCAGAGGCGGGCCAGCCAATAGCAGAAACATAATTAATCAAGGCATCAAACCAAACATACATTACCTGACTTTCATCGCCCGGCACAGGTACGCCCCAAGGCATTTTTTCTTTCACGCGCGAAATAGAAAAATCTTCCAGTCCCATATTTACAAAACTTTTAATCTCATTAAACCGGTGAGCTGGAACTATGAACTCAGGATTTTTTTCATACAAACCAAGCAGTTTTTGCTGAAAAGCAGAAAATTTGAAAAAATAATTTTCTTCTTCTCTGATTTCTATTTTTCTATTGGGGTGCAATGGACAACAACCGTCAACCAGTTCTGAATCGGTTTTTTCCAATTCGCAACCGACACAATATTTTGTTTTGTAATTCTTTTTGTAGATATAACCATTAGCTTCCGCCTGTCGCCAAAATTCTTGCGCAGCTTTCATATGATGTTCATCGGTCGTGCGAATAAAATTATCAAAGCTCAAGTTGAGAACATTTTTTAGCTCCTTGAATTTTTCTACTTGTTGATCACAATAGGCCTGCGTATCCAAACCAAGCTCCTGAGCTCGTTCATATATTTTGGCACCATGCTCATCTGTACCAACATTAAAAAAAACTTCATGGCCAGCCATTCTCTGAAATCTCGCCCAAGCATCCGCTCGAATAACTTCCCACGCATAACCAATATGCGGTTCGGCATTCACATAGGGCAAGGTAGTTGTAATATATTTTTTAGCCATATTTAATACACAATTATCGTTATTTCTCCTTTGACTTTATCCGTATTGTTTTTAAAATATTCCAAAACTTCAGTAGCATCTCCTCTAATTATTTCTTCAAACATCTTAGTCAGTTCTCGGCCCATAATTATTTTTTTCTCAGCACTAAATTTTTTGAGCATTTCCAAATTTTTAATTAATCTGTACGGCGACTCATAATAAACTACTGGATATTCCATTTCAGAAATTTTTTTGAAAAATGTTTCCCGACCCTTTTTGTGCGGCGGAAATCCCCAAAAAACAAACTTTTGCATATCAATTCCGGAAACACTGGCTAGCGTCGTGAGAGCTGAAACACCCGGAATTGGAATAACGGCAATACCATTCCCAATCGCCTCTTCTACCAATTGATTGCCCGGATCGGAAATTCCCGGCGTACCGGCGTCCGTTACCAGGGCTACATTTTCCCCGGCCTTGAGTTTTAAAATGATTTTATTAAACTTAACCGCTTTGGAATGCTGATGAAAAGAAATAAGCGGCTTTTCAATTTCATAGTGAAAAAGCAATTTTTTCGTGTGACGCGTGTCTTCGCAGGCGATTAAATCAACTTTTTTGAACACTTCCAAAGCTCGCAAAGTAATGTCGCCCAGATTTCCAATCGGAGTCGCAATAATGTATAATATGCCTGTATCCATATAATAAATGTACCAACAATTCGGTATTTTAGCAATTTTATGATTCTAACAACCCATTTGCTCGCCGGAGCTACAATTGGAAAAAATATAGATAACTCCTGGTTTATCATTCCCATCGCCATTTTAGCTCATTTTGCTTTGGATGCCTTGCCGCACGGCGAATATATCAACTCCCCCAAGAAAAAACTGTCCTTGAAAAGCATAATGCAAAGAATTATTTTGGATTTGTCTTTTGGATTAATTCTAGTTTTTTCTCTTATCCATCTCAAAAATTTAAGCACCTTGGAAGTAAAAAATATTTTGCTGGGTTCTTTTTTCTCAATTTTTCCTGATTTTATGACAGTCCTAAAATTAAAATTTAATTTCAAATTCCTGGATAAAATTCACGCTTTTCACCACTGGGTCCATTACACCTCTAGAAAATTAAAAGACAACTATTGGAATTTTTCCAACGCTAGAAATGATATTCTTGTTTCCATAGCTGCTTTACTAATCTTTCTTATTTAGGCTTTTTCCCGATTAATCATCATGTCTTCCACTGCAATATTGATGCCAGTGGCAATCGGAATGGCCAAAATTGCGCCCAAAACCCCTCCGAGTTTAAAGCCTATTAAGAGAGACAGGATCACTACAATCGGGTTGAGTCCGACGGCTCTTTTCATAACCTGCGGAACAATCACGTGAGATTCAATTTGTTGAGACACAATATAAAGTAAAAGCGCAATCAGTCCTTTCCAAGGAGAAATTAAAAAGCCTAAAAGCACGCCCGGAACAGCTGAAATTATCGGTCCAAAAAAAGGAATGATTTCCATAAGTCCGGCGAAAAGAGCCAGGATAAAGGCATAGGGAATGCCCAAAACAGAAAGCCAGATAAAATCCAAAATAAAAATAGAAAGCATAACCAGAAGTTGCCCCTGCATCCATTTGCCAATTTTATTTTTTATTCTAATGACCAGCGAGGTAGCATACTCTTCCTGCTTTTTTGGCACTATCGCTACGATAAAATTTTTAATACCATCTTCCCGAACAGTCATATAAAAAACCAGGGCAAAAACAACTACAACTGAAATGATCCCGGAAAAGAAACCAACAGTTGTGGTAAAAATATTTCCCGATATTTCAGAAAAATTTCCTTTAATATTTTCCCAAATATTCGCGGCATCTGAAGATGTGCCATTGCTTTGAACTTGAAAATAGTTTTCAACTCCTGAAAAAAGATGGTTAAAATTTTGTGAATATTCTGGAATTTTTTTAATCAATTCTTTAAATTGATCGGTGAGATAAGGGATCATAAAAAAAGAAGCCAGTCCCAAAAATACAAGCAAAAAAAGATAGATAAGTAAAATACCGAGTCCCCTCCCAATTCCTTTTTTCTGCATCCAATTTACGACTGGTTCAATGAGCGCCACAATTAAAACGGAAACAAAAAGCAAGGCGATAATATCCCTTACGACATATAAAAACCAAAGGGCCAGGATAATTAAAATCGTCCTAAAAATTATCCCAGTAGAAATGTTAACCGTTTGTTTTTCTAACATAAACTTATACCTTCAATAATTTCTCTATTTTTTTAGCATTTTTATGTGGACCAATAATTGCTAAATTCAATTTATTATTTTGAAAAACATCTTTAGCAACCCTCAAAATATCGCTTGTTTTGACCCTGTCAATATGCTCAAAAATTTCTTTTACTGTCATTATTTTTTTCTTACGAAGTTCTTGGTTAAGAAAAAACATAGCTACTTCATCCGAAGCCTCCAGTCCCATCAAACTCTTGCCCTTAATAAAATCCTTGGCCTTTTGTAATTCTTTTTCGCTCACTAAATTTTCAGATATTTTTTTATATTCCTTCAGAATAATCTCTAGGGTTTTTTCTAAATTTTTGTGTTCTACGCCAGCATTTGAGGCTAAATATCCACAATCAGCAAAGGCCTCTATGCCACTTCTAACATAATAGGCTAGCCCCCTTCTCTCTCGAACTTCAATAAATAAGCGACTGGACATATTGCCCCCCAAAATTACCGACAGAAGAGAGAGTGCGAAACGATCTTTGTGATTTTCATCATAAGCCCTTGTCCCTAAAATCAGATGAGTTTGATCTGTTTTCTTAAATTTTATTTTTAATTCAGGCTTTTTTTGATTTTCTTTTACTTTTTCTATTTCGGATTTTTTGTCTTTGAGCATTTTGGAGAAATATTTTTTAATTTGTGATTTAATCTTTTTTTCATTAAATTTTCCGGCTACACAAATGACTGTATCATTGGCCGTATAAAATTTTCTGATATAATCCATGAAATTTTTTCTCTCAAAGCTCTGAACGGTTTTTTTATTTCCGATAATTTTTCTTCCTAAAGAATTTCCAATATATAAAAGTTCTTCGAGAATATTCCAGGCATCCGTAATCGGAGTATCTTCATACATATTAAGTTCTTGAATAATTGTACCTTTTTCTTTTTCAATTTCTGCTGCATCAATTTTAGAATGCAAATACATATCTGAAACAACATCCAAAGCCAAATCTATGTGTTTAGAATCAACTTTGACGTAATACATTGTTGAATCTTTGGAGGTGAACGCATTGTATTCCCCACCGATGGCATCCAGTTCTTCAGAAATTGAAAGCGCTGTTGGTCTTTTTTCTGTTCCCTTGAACATCATATGTTCAATAAAATGAGAAAGTCCGGCTTCTTTTTCTTTTTCATAACGGGAACCGACACCCACTGCAATTAAAACAGTAGCTGTCTCAGTTTCTTTCATGGGAACTGTAATGAGGCGCAGTCCATTAGCAAGTTTTATTTTCTTGTAGTTCATAGATATATGTAAATTAGCTTCTAATAGGATTATATGCTAACCGGGATTAAAACTTTATTTCTTTTTATTCCTGCTGACTCTGATTAAGCCGGAACAAGGCACAATTTCAATGCCTTTCTTTTCTAATTCGTCCAAAAATAAATTCATACCCAGAGAATCAGAAGAAATGTGTCCGGCAATAACCACGTTGATATGATATTTTTCCGCTTCTTTACGGCTTTCTTCATTCATATGCATCCCGATAATAGTTCCGACTCCCGCTTGAGAAAGTTTTTCATAGATATCTTTACTATTAGATGTGCCGCCGGTAATTTCCGTTAAGGCAATCTTGCCGATCCTGTTTTCCTTGGCGCCGGCAAAAATAGTCGGCCCGAAACCTTTTTTGGCCGCTTCTTTGTATTCTGGAATTTCCATAAGCGATTCAATAATATCCTCAACATATTCGGGTTTATCTTTCTTTAATTTTTCATCCACAAATTTAGCCACTAAATTATCCGCTGGAGTATGCACGTTCAAAAGTCCAATTTTTAAAAGCTTGGCTGCATCAGAAGCCTGATAATGATTTTCAGGATTAACTCCTCGGCTCACTTCGCAAACCCTTTTTTTGGTTAGACTCTCAGCAATATTTATCGGCACGCCATATTGTTCTAAAACATCTGCTTGCAGATGCATTACGTCATCCAAGCCAGTAAGCCCCATTCCCAAAGGATGATGGCCGATAACAGTGCTTATACCCAACTCTTTAGCTAACAACAACTCAGCTGTTTCAATATCAATGCCCGCCATCGCTTTTTTGATGTTTTTGTTTCCATTTTCAAATTGAATACGGGAGTCTGAATATGGATTTGTTAGTTTTTCCTTATCAAAAATTTCTTTCTCTTCTTTGGAAAGTTTTTCATATTTTTCTTTTATTCTTTTCAGATTTTTTTGAATTTGGCCACTGGAACGAAAGTCATTTTCAATTCCCATCTTGATCGCCAATTTATATATGTCTTGGATATTCATATTATTGTGCCAATTTATTTCTTAAATAATTTTCAAGTTCCGTTATCTCGATTCTTTTTTGCTGCATCGTGTCTCTATCTCTCACGGTCACCGCTTGGTCTTCCAGAGTTTCAAAATCAACGGTGATGCAAAACGGCGTACCAATTTCATCTTGGCGGCGATATCTTTTTCCGACGTTGCCATTATCATCAAATTCACACATATATTCCATTTTTAATTTATCGTAAATTTCTTTGGCTTTGGATACCAATTCTGGCTTATTTTTCATAAGTGGGAAAACAGCCACTTTTACCGGAGAGAGTTTTTTATTCATTTTCAAAACAACCCTGGTGTCTTTTTCTGTTTTTTCTTCCATGTAAGCATCGCACAGCACGGCCAAGAATATTCTGGCTATTCCGACTGAAGATTCAATGATATGCGGCATATATTTTTCCCTATTTACCGGGTCTTGATAAGACAGGTCTTGTCCGGAAAATTTTGAATGCTGTGCCAAGTCATAGTTACCTCTGGCATGTAATCCTTCCAGTTCCGCAAAGCCAAACGGAAAATTATATTCAATATCATAGGCTTTTTTGGCATAGAAAACCAGGTTTTCATGTTTGTGCCATTTCAAATTTTCATCCTTGATTCCCAGATTTTGAAAAAATTTCCAGCGATACTCGCGCAATTTTTCATATTCGCTATTTTCAGCGTCAGGTTTCACAAAGTACTGCATTTCCATTTGCTCAAACTCGCGTGTGCGGAAAATAAACTGGCGAGCTGTAATTTCATTGCGAAAAGCTTTGCCGATTTGCGCGATTCCAAAAGGAATTTTCACGCGCGTAGAATCCAAAACATTTTTGTAATTTACATATATACCCTGACAAGTTTCTCCCCGAAGATAAACAGGATTTTTATCCCAATCTTCGGTGAAGTTCCCCAAATTGGCTTTTACTAGTAAATTGAATTTCTTAACTTCTGTCCAATCGCTTGTGCCACAATCTGGACATTTTATTTTTTCTTTGTTTTCTGAAAATATTTTATTTATTTCATCTTCTCCCATTTTTTCATCCGCTGTAATTCCAACTCTTTCCAAAAGATGATCCACTCTGAGCCTGGCATGACATTTTTTGCATTCCGATAAAGGATCGGAAAAACCGCCCACATGCCCGGAAGCTTCCCAGATTTTTGGGTTCATAAAAATAGCACTATCAAGACCCACGATATCATCCCGCATCTGAACCATGTATTTCCACCATTCTTTTTTAATATTGTTTTCCAGCTCTGTTCCGTATGGACCAAAATCATAAATGGCTGAAAATCCACCATAAATTTCGGATGAAGGATAAACAAATCCTCTGCGCTTGCAAAGAGAAACAATTTTTTCCATTAAATTTTCTGACATAAGTTTTTATTTTAAAAATGATTTGTGGACTTAGCGAGAATCGAACTCGCGTCCCCGCAATGCGAATGCGGTGTGCTACCACTATACCATAAGCCCTAAATATTTAATTATAACAGAAATATTGTGCCTGCTAGCAGGCAGGTTATACCACTAGACCATAGGCCCAAGTATTCTAAGCTATGATGTAGGTGAAGTATAATTTTAGAGGCTTATTGTAAAAAATAAGAATAGTCTTTCCATATCAATTCGGCTCTAAAATCATATTTCATCAAAATCATATAATAATAAATTTTATAAATATTTTCTATTCTGAAGTTCCTTGGGCAAGTATTCTTGTTTAGAGCTGTCTTCAAGCGGAGTGTATTTGTAGCCCTTGCTATAACCCAAATCTTTCATCAGTTTTGTTGGCGCATTGCGAATATGCAGCGGCACCGGCAAATTACCAAATTCCTCTACATCTTTTTTGGCTTTATTATAGGCTAAATAGGCCGAAACACTTTTTTTGCTTTTGGCCAAATAAATGACGCATTGCGCCAAATGAACGCTACATTCAGGATAACCCAGTTTATGGCAAGCGTCAAAAACCGCGTTAGCCAAAAGAAGGGCTGTATTATTGGCTAAACCGATATCTTCAGAAGCAAAACGCACCAAGCGTCTGGCAATATATAAAGGGTCTTCTCCGCCTTCAATCATTCGCGCTAGCCAATACAAAGCTGCATCCGCATCACCGCCGCGCATTGATTTGTGCAGCGCCGAAATAATATTGTAATGCTCTTCGCCGGTCTTGTCATAAAGAAGATGCGATTTTTGTAGAATTTTTTTGATCAGTTCTTCAGTTATTTTAGTACCTTGTCCCAAGCTCGCCTCCAAAGTATTCAGTGCCATCCGTGCATCGCCATTGGAAAAATTCGCAATCATTTCAAGAGCTTCCATCGGCACTTTTTTGTTTATTTTTTGGATAGCTCTTTGCAAGATTTTTTCAATATCTTTTTTCTCAAGTCTTTGCAAAACAAAAACACGCGCCCGCGAAAGCAAAGCGGAAATAACTTCAAAGCCAGGATTCTCAGTTGTAGCTCCGATCAAAATAAGTGTGCCGTTTTCTACATAGGGCAAGAGCGCATCTTGCTGGGCTTTGTTCCAACGATGAATTTCATCTATAAACAAAACAGTCTTGCGGCCGATCTTTTTATTTTCCTTGGCGCTTTCAATTATTTTAAGTAAATCTTTTTTGCCACTTACTACAGCGCTGATATTTAAAAAATCAGCTTTAGTTTCTTTAGCAATAATAAAAGCCAAGGTGGTTTTCCCGGATCCGGGCGGACCCCAAAAAATGAGCGATGGCACATTGTCATTTTTGATTGCCTGGCGCAAAAAAGATTTTTTACCCAAAAGCTCAACTTGCCCAAAAACTTCCTCAAGTTTTTGAGGCCGGACAGCATCCGCCAGTGGCACATTCTCACTTGTTTTTAGACTTAAATTCGCTTTCATCAAGCCTATTTTACCCCAAAACAAGGCTTTTGGCAAAAATAAAAAGTGTTCAACTATTTTTTAATTTATTTAATTAAAATCTTCAGAAGAAAAAAATTATTTTCTCAATTTTTTTATCAAATCTACATAAAACTTGAGATTATGCATAGCCGCGAGACGCATAGCCAAAGGTTCTTTTTTAACAAACAAATACCGCAAATAACTCTTAGAATAGTTTTTGCAAAGTTCGCAATCGCAATTCCTATCTATTAAAGAAAAATCTTTCTTATATTTTTCATTATTGATATTAATTGTTTCATAAAACTTTCCTTTTAGGTTTTTAAAACTACCTTTTCGTATAAAAAGACGTCCGTGTCTGCCTTCTCTGGTTGGGATTACGCAATCAAACATATCCCAGCCCATGTTAGCGCAGCGAACGATATCTTCCAGCGTGCCAATACCCAAAGCAAAACGCAAAGAATTTTCTGGAATCAAATCAACTGTAAATTTCAAAACTTCTTCCATAAAATTTCCTTCTGCATCCAAATGCCGGGCGCCGAAACCATACCCATCCCAACCTATGGCTGGTCCGCCCTTGGCGGAAAATCCAATTTTTATTAGTCCTTCCACGCATTTTTTTCTAAGGTCCGTGTACCCGCCACCTTGAATTACACAAAAAATCAAAGGCCTGTTTTCTTTTTTTATTTTTCTAGCCTTAAGTTGTTTCTTATACTCAATCATGCACCTTTCCGCCCAAGCCAATGTCCGATCTACAGCTTTCGCTATTTTTTCCTTACTGCTTGAGTTAGGCGGCGGATCATCAAAGCAAACCATCATATCCACACCCAAATCAAATTGGATTTGAATTGATTTCTCCGGTGTGATTATGTGTTTAGATCCATCCAGCGGCGAATGAAAAACAACACCATCATCGGTTACTTTTCCCATCTTGGGATTTTTGTGAATCAGAGAAAAAACTTGATATCCCCCGCTATCGGAAAGCAAGGCTTTATTCCAATTCATAAAGCCATGGATGCCCTTAGCTTTTTTGATAAATTCCACCCCGGGTTGTAGAAAAAGATGATAGGTATTAACCACCATCGGTTCAATACCAATTTTCTGCAAATCATTTTTACTCAGCGATCTCACAAAACCATAAGTCGCATCCGGCATAAAAAACGGAGAATTAATTTCTCCGCTTTTTGTTTTTAAGACGCCGATTCTTTTTTTGCCGCTAGTTTTCTTTATATAAAACATGATTTTTTATTCGGGTGCCTGAATTTTACCGGTTGGTATTGTACTATCCTCTGTCAGATAGGTGGTTTTTTCCCTGATGGTTGTTTTTAATTCTTGTTCGGTAAATAAGTCCTTGGCTGAAAATGTGGCCGGACCCACCAGTTGCGCATCATTACTCGCTTGTCCCGGTAAAGGAGTCAATTTCACTTGAAAAATAAATTCCTCCGCTTGACTGGTTATTCCAGCGCCAGCATTGATATTGCCGATATTCCAGACCAAAGTATTACTTCTTTCGTTGTAAATATAATTTGCATTTTCCGGACTCACATTGCCCGTAAGTGTAACATTTGTTGGCAAAACAGCAATAACCTTAGCTTCCTCAACATCGTTGAAGATATTCATAGCTCTCCAGTATATAGTATAGGTTGTATCTTGTCCAACGACAGGCGGAATTGGTCCGGAATTTGGAATAGCTTTATTGGTGTAAAATCCAAAAGATTCTAAAACTAATTTTGAGTTGAGCTTCATAGTTATCTCATTGCCGGATATGATCTGGTTTTCCCGAAGCGGAGAATTAATGTCGGCACTGTCTATTCTGGCCGAGCTGGAAAATATGAAATTTTTATCTAGAACATTCTCAGTAGGAATTATGTCTTTAACTTTTATGGTAAACTTTATTGAACCTCTTTCGCCAGGATTCAATCTGGCTAATTTTTCATTATCAGCCGCTTTCCAGGTAATAATCTTCCTGTTAGCGTCAAAATATCCGCCTTTGCCCAAGCTTAAAGTTGAATAATCCAAAATAGGACTGTCAATACTTTCCGAAACAATCAAATCCTTGAGGGTCTGGTCACTGCTATTTCCAAATTGTATTTCATAATTCAAGATATCTCCGGCATTTACAAAGAGCTTATCCGAATCATTTATACGCTGAACGATTGCCAAATCCGGGTAAGCGACGCGAGTTTCGGCTTTTTGTTCAATATAGCTTAGAAATTTTTCATCCCTGACAATCCCGGCATGAACTGTAAATCTTTTTATTTCATCTTTTCTTCCTTCCATCTTCCCTTTGACTTTTATTATGCCTCCTTCGCCGGCCGGAATGGTACCGATGAACCAAATATTATTTTGGTCTGAAACCATCGGAATGGAACTGGCGAAAATGAAACCGTCAGCATAATCTGCTTTTATTTGCAAAGCTTCCAGTTCTTCATTTCCAGAATTTCTGTAGTTTATAACATATTCAACCGCGTCTCCATTGGCAATTACTTGTTGAGCTAGCACATTTAAAGTGATGGGTGCGGTAGCAATGCTAACTCCGTATTGAGATTTAGTAACTAATATGCTACTTAAAACAGACGGAGTATAAGACAACTCCATTTTTAAATAAGTCAAATTTTCACTTGCAGAATACGTTCTAGCATTAAAGATAATCTTTTTTTCTTCTCCTCCTTTAATTTCTCCCAGATTATACGTTCCAGTTATCGGAGTTTCTTCAACAAAATTGGGATTTTCTTCAGGACGAAAATTCTCCGGATAACTAAGACGCAAAACGGCATTACGCAAATCAGCCCTGTTGTCATTTTTGTAGGTTATTTCATAGGCTACCAGTTTGCCACTTCTGACTTCCTCCAAGCCCTGGGCTACCAAGGAAACTCTTTCAAAGTTAAACGATGCTTGCCTAATTTTATAAAAAACCACTCCAATAATAACTAAAAGAAGAATGACACCTCCGATAAGCGCAGCTATTTTTATTTTTATTTTTCTCTTTTCATACATTTCATTCGGGTCAATTAGGCTGCTTTCATTTGCGACAGAAAACTTTTGGACAGCCTCTTCACTTCCCGCCAGGGATGATCTGGCATCAAATTCACTTTCAGCATGATGGTAAAGGTCTTTTTCTTCCTCTTTTTTGTAAAGTTTATTTTTTATATCAGCTAGAGACATTTTTTTTATTTTTATGTTTTATCCACTCGCCAAAAGTAATTCATTATTCATAAATTACGGCATCTATATTTTACCACAAAAATCCCTTGCCCGCCATACCACTCTCGCCAAAAACCCACCTCAAAAAATCGGAAAATGTTATCTTTATTTGATTAATGTCTTTATCTGTAGCATTAATTTTCACTAGATTACTTATTTTATTTTTCAAAAAGACTCTAATAAATTTTATTGATTCATCATTTATTTTAAGTTTCTGGTTTTCTTTGCCGGCGCAAATAGAGCAAAGAACTCCTCCGTGCCGGGCGCTGAAATAATTTTTCTGAGAAACAAGTTTTTTTCCGCAACCAACACATCTGTCCGCTTCAACCCGATAACCCATTTCGCCCAAAAACTTAAATAGAAATCCCAGAGTTAAAATTCTTTTTTTGTTTTCCATATTTTCTTTAGTTGACAAATGCTCCATTGTTTCTAAATAATCCTTGAGTAGTTTGGCAATATTTTCATCCGCACTCTGTTCGGAAATTATTTTATCCATAATTTTGAAAACATAAAAAACTTGCTTCATGGAATCCATATCTGATTTTATTTTGGGAAAATTATTTGTTGCAATTGAGCCAGTTATTTTTCCGAGACCCCTGGTTTTGGCCAGAAAAATTTCCGCTTGGGTTATTGGCTCAAGAAAACCTGCTAGTTTGGCCTTAGCCTTTCTGACGCTTTTGGCTAAAGCTCTGATTTTCCCCATTTCCAAAGTATAGATCGTATATATCCGATCCGTTTCACCCACATCCCGCTTATTTAAAATTACACCTGTAAATTTATACTCCATGCTATCTTTTTATTTGCAAGATAATTTTCTCGCCGTTAATATTAAATTCTTTTTCCAAATCAATATTTTCAACTTTTTTATTTTCCAGCTTGTTGGCCAGAGTTTCTTTTTGAATTATCTCGCCAAATTTATCCATGACTTTTTCCATGCCTTGGAAAAAAACTTCTATTCTGTTTTCCACTTCATATCCGGCCTCTCTTCGCATTTCCTGAATAAAGCGGACAATTTCCCTCGCCTGGCCTTCTAGTTTCAAATTTTCGGTAATTTCAGTGTTAAGCTCGATATTTTCGGTAATACTTTTATCAAAAGAAGCATCCTTAACATTAACTTCTTCCTGAATTATATCTAAAAATTCTTTTCTCAAATCATAGGCCTTGAATCTCAAATCATTAAGCGGTTGGCGTACTTTTATTCCAGCCTTAGCCCTAAGCTGCAAAGCTTCTGTAATAATCATCCTGACTTTTTCCATTTCTTCATTTAATTTCTCATCTACCAATTTTTCATCAGCCACTGGAAAATCGGACAAATGCACAGATTCTTTGCCGATCAGATTTTTGTAAATTTCCTCCGCAATAAATGGACAAAATGGTGCCATCAACTTGGAAAGTTCCACCAAAACATAGTGCAAAGTCTCATAGGCTGCTTTTTTATCAGAGTCATCCTCTGATTTCCAAAATCTTTTTCTGGATCTTCTAATGTACCAATTGGAAAGATTATCGATGAATTTCGGAAATAGCCGAACTGTCCTATTAAGCTCATACTTTTCCATGCTTTCGTTAACATTTTTAATTAGCACTTGTAATTCAGAAACTATCCATTTATCCAGCAAGTTTGTGGTTTTTAGTCCTTGTTTTACAGAAGGCTCAAATTTATCAATATTCGCATAGAGCACAAAAAATGAATATGAATTCCAAAGCATACGCATCATACCGCGTACGACATCCGCCACTTCTGATTCTTTGAAATTAATGGTTTCAGCAGCCACCACTGGCGAGCTCAAGAGATAAAAACGCAAGGCATCCGCTCCATATTTATCCATAACCAAAGCCGGATCCGGATAATTATTCAGTCGCTTAGCCATTTTCTTTCCATCCTCTGCCAGAACTATTCCGTTAACAATCACGTTTTTAAAAGCATTAGACTTTTTGATAGTTGTCCCAATTGCGTGTAAATAATAAAACCAGCAACGCGTTTGATCCACACCCTCGGCAATAAACTCAGCTGGGAAACTTCCATTAAAAATTTCTTCATTTTCAAAAGGAAAATGCACTTCCGCATATGGCATCGAGCCACTATCAAACCAGGTATCCAGCACATCCGGGATTCTTTTCATTTCTCCGCCACATTTCTCACACTTGAAAGTAATTTTGTCCACAACGTGCTTATGGATATCAGTAATTTTTTCTCCAGATATGTCTTCCAATTCTTTAACCGATCCAAAAACTTTCATTTCTCCGCATTCGCACTTCCAAATTGGCATAACTGAAGCCCAATAGCGCTGGCGAGAAATTGACCAATCGCGTGCACCTTCAAGCCAATTTCCAAAACGTCCTTCTTTTAAATGTCCTGGCACCCAATTTATTTTTTTGGCCTGCTCCAACATTTCCTCTTTTATTTTTGTAATATTCACAAACCAAGATGAAGTTGCGTAATTGATGAGCGGCGTATCACATCTCCAACAATGCGGATAGCTGTGTTCATATTTTTCTTTAGCAAAAAGCAGATTATTTTTGGCCAAATATTTTATCACTTCCACATCGGTCTTTTGATGATCTTCTTCGGGTTTTACACTCATTCCAGCAAAATCCTTAGCTTCTCCCTTAATGCTTCCATCCATACTAACATGTTGAACGAATGGCAATTTGTATTGCTGCCCCATTTTGGCATCATCTTCCCCAAAGGCCGGCGCAATGTGCACCACTCCGGTTCCCTCTTCGGTTGTCACAAAATCTCCAGCATAAATCTGCCAACCATTTTCTTCATTCTCTAATCCTTTGCTGACATAATAATCAAAAAGAGGTTTATATTTTTTGCCAATTAACTTTTTACCTTGAAATCTTTCGATAATCCCTGGAGGTGTTGGCGGAGTTTCATTTTCCTTGAGTTCTTTGAATAGTGGAAATAATTCATCTTTTCTAATTTCATATATCCTTTCAGATAATATAAAAAACTTAGGATTGCCATTTTTATCGTTATATTTTATTTTTACATACCAAGTATTTTCCCCAACTGCTAGCGCCACATTTCCAATGAGTGTCCAGGGTGTTGTCGTCCAGGCCAAAATAAAAGCTTCGGGTTCATCTTCTAATTCAAATTTAACTGTCGCGGATAAATCTTTGATATCTTTGTACCCTTCAGCGACTTCTGACTGAGAAAGAGTTGTTTCACAACGTGTGCAAATATGCATAATCCGATGCCCTTCATATATCAGACCTTTATCGTAAAGCTCTTTGAAAACCCACCAGACAGATTCCATAAATGGCAAATCCATAGTTCTGTAGCTATTTTTCATGTCTGCCCAGCGACCCAAACGATTGATAACCGTTTCCCATTCATCAACATATTTCAAAACTTTGGTGCGACAAAATTCATTAAACTTTTCCACGCCCATTTTCTCAATTTCGTTTTTATGTTTAATGCCCAGCTCTTTTTCGGCAATGTTTTCAATTGGCAACCCATGACAGTCCCAGCCCCATTTTCTGGGAACATTGAAACCGCGCATAGTCCAATAGCGAGGCACTGCATCCTTCATGACGCTGCCGACAATATGACCATAGTGTGGAGTGCCGGTTGCAAAAGGCGGTCCATCATAAAAACTGTATTGCTTGGCATCTTTGCGAACTTCCAACGATTTTTCGAAAATATTATTTTCATTCCAAAATTTCAAAATCTCTTCTTCCATTTTTGGAAAACTTTGCTTGGCATCAACTTTTTTGAACATAAATTTATAAAAAATTATTAAAAAATAAAAAACGTTATCCATAAGGACGACGTTTGTCGTGGTACCACCTTAATTTCCCAGCTCTTTGCCTGCAAAGGGTTGGGCTCAATTTGGCTATTACGGGCTTGCCCGGCAAGTTTTACTCGTCAAAAGACTTTCTTCTTGCGGCTCCGAGGTGATAGCCTCATCATCGCCTTTAACTACATTTGAGTTCTTCTGAAGATAATTTTAGAGGCTTATTGCAAACAGCATAATTAAAGTTTTTTTCTTATCAATTCGGCTCTAAAATTATCTTCAGAAAATTATCTTTGTTTCCAATATAGCCCAACCTGACCAAAAAATCAAATTTTTTTCCAATCAAAATTCCAGGGATCATCTTTGCGACCGGGAGCAATTTGATTATGTCCCAGAACATATTTAATCTTATATCTTTTTTTAATGTCGGCTATTAAATTTTTAAGAGCTGCATATTGGACATTGGTCGGTTTATCCGATTTAGTATTCATAATCTCAATGCCGATAGAAAAATTATTTACACCGGTTCGTCCGTCTGGAGTTTTGCTTTCCCCGGCATGATAAGCGATATTTTTTTCCGTCACCAATCGGTAAACATTGCCCTTTCTATCGATGACATAATGCGGAGAAACTCCATATTCTTTATACTCAGAAAGTAGTTTCTTAAAATCATATTCATCTCCTCCCAAGGCATTATATGAAGAATGAATAATAATTGTGTCTATTTTCCTGCCGGAAGAACTTTCAAATCCCCAGCTTACCAAATTTTTTATTATCTTAAAATCTGAAGTAGCGTCTTCACTCGATTGAACAGTTGTTTTTGGAAGCGTCAAATTATTTTTTTCGCTCTCTTGCAAATCTGCTGTCTGGCTCTTTTGGTTTTCAGTTGAAATATTTTCAGTCAGATCGGTTTCTTCTTTAAATTCAATTTCTTGGGTAGGATTTGGCTTTGCATTTTCCTCCAGCTGAAGAACGACTTTGGTTTTTTTACTGCTAAAAATGAAAAATAAAAAAATGGCAACAATTATTGCCAAAAAGAATATCCCGATTATTATTAATTTCCAATTTTTCATTTATACTAAGCTTTCATAAATTTTTAAGGTTTCCTTGGCACATTTTTCCCAATCAAATTTTTCCAGTTGCTTTTTACCCTTTATGCAAAGTTCATTGCGTAAGTTTTCGTTTTCGGCTAATTTAATCATATTATCGGCAATTTCTTGAGTATCTATCGGGTTTACAAGAATAGCTGCATCTCCGGCAATTTCCGGAATAGAAGAAACATTGGACGAAAGAACGGGTGTGCCCATCGCAAAAGATTCTAAAATAGTTGAGCCGAAGCCCTCATACAGAGATGGCAAAACAAAGAATTCGGCATTTCTAAAAAGCGGTGCCAATTCGTCTCCGATTATATAGCCGGTGAAAATAACATTCTTGCTAATGCCTAAATCTTTGGATACCTGCTTGTATTCCTTGGCCAGCCAACCTCTTTTCCCGGCTACAATCAGTTTGTAATCGCAATTTATTTTTTCTTTTTTTAGATTATTTTTAAATATCTTGAAGGCTTCCAGCAATCTGACAATATTTTTTACCGGCTCCAATGTGCCCAAAAAAAGAATATATTTGTCTTTAATTTCATATTTACTAAAAATTTTTTCTCTATCCAAGCTTCTGGATTCCTCAAAAAATCTTTTGTCAAAGCCGCTGTATACAACCGCTACTTTATCTTCCGGATATTTATACTTTTCTAGGATATCTTTTTTTATGGAATTAGAAACAGCGATAATCTTGCCTGCCTTATTCGTCATTAAATTCAATAAGGTCAGTGAATGAACTTTGGAAACCTTGGGCAAAACATCGGGAACCTTGAGAGCCGTAAGATCATTGACAGTTACCACCAGTTTTCCGGCATATCCCACAGGGATTCTGCTAAGATGAGATGTACTATGCAAAACATCTAGTTTTTCTTTCTTTAAGGTGGCAACTCCTAAAATTTCATTGTATACTCCGGGAAAATATTTTTTATAATCAGAAAAAGGATAGAATCTCACTTTAGCATTAGAACTGGAAAATTTTCTAATGTCCTTTTCTCTGACTCTAAAATCAAAAAATAAAACATATTCGTTTTTTTTATCTATTTCCAAAAGATGGCGAATTAGCTGATAGGTGTAGTGTCCTACCCCAATTGCATCACCTTTTTCCGGATTAAGAATTGTTCTAGCATCAATGCCTATTCGCATACCCAGTAGTAGAATTTTGACATTATAAAATAATTTATAACAACAAGATTCTTAAATAAAACTTTCTTGATTTTTTTATATTAATTATTTTTTAGAACCTAGCCCAGTCAAAATTTCACTACTGGGCATAAAATTATAAAGGACCATCCGGGGCCTCAAAGCTTTCACAATGGTCCTACATTTTTTCCGGCGCCCCGACGCCGATTAAGTTTAATGTCTCTTCTAATACTATTTTAGCAGCTTTTACAACTTCCAGTCTAGCCCGACTTATCTCCAAGTTATCCTCATCTAAAACCTTGCAATCATTGTAGAAAGAATGGAATTTGTCAGCTAGTTTTATCGCATAATGAGGCAATTTATGGACAGCATAGATCTCAGAAACCTCTATTACAAGTTCTGGAAATTTATTAAGTTCTTTGATTAAATCCAGCTCCTTTTCATGAACTAATAATTCAAAATTTGCTTTATCTGTATCTTGTATTTCGGTTTTTGCCTGCCTGCCCGGTAAAAAGGTTTCTTCCGCCTTGCGGATAATACTGCACATTCTCGCATGGGCATATTGAACATAGAAAACTGGATTCTTTTCTGATCGCTCTTTAGCTAACTCTAAATCAAAATTCATATGAGTGTCCGGTGAATACATCAAAAAGAAAAATCTGGCCACATCATGCCCCACTTCATCAATTAGCTCATCGATATGCACCACATTGCCAGCGCGTTTGCTCATGCGAGCTTCCTTGCCATCTTTTACAAGACGCACCAATTGGACAATAATAAATTTTATATTTTCCTTAGCGAATCCCAATGCTTCAGCTGCCGATTTGAAACGATTAATATAACCGTGATGATCGGCTCCCCAAATTTCAATAATTTTATCAAAGCTTCTTTCAATTTTATTTAAAATATACCCACAATCAGAGGCAAAATATGTTTTTTGCCCATCTTTTTTTATTAAAACTCTATCCTTATCATCACCAAAATCAGTTGTCCTGAGCCACAAAGCGCCTTCCGCTTCAAGGGTTAATTTTTTTTCTCTAAATATTTCTATCGCTCTTTCAACAAACTTTTCGTCTTGTATTTTTTTCTCGCTCATCCATTCATTGAAATCAATCTGCATCTTTTCTTGAGCTGTTTTTTTTATGATATTTTCCAAAATATCAATGGCAGCTTTTTGGCCAACCTCATGTACATCCGAAGCATTTCCATATTTTCGATTAAGTTCATTGATATATTCTCCGCCATATACAGCTTTGCCATCCCCCAGAACACTATGCCCCAACTTCATTACTTGTTCACCTGCATCGTTGACATAATATTCATTCGTCACATCAAACCCAGCTTTGCGCAAAACACGAGAAAGCGAATCCCCACAAAATCCTCCTCTGCCATTACCCAAGTGCAATGGTCCAGTTGGATTGGCAGAAATAAATTCATTGTTAATCTTTATGCCATTTCCGATTTTAGAATTTCCAAAATTTTCTTTTTGCTCATTTATTTCGACAATTCTATTCTGTAAATATTTTTTAGACAAATAGAAATTAATATACCCGGGTGCCACAACCTCAATCTTATCAAAGATTTTTTCAATAGTTTCTTCTCCCTTTGAAAGAGAAGATGTCCACAGGACAGATGAGGGTAAAGATTTAAGTGTCTCTAATATTTTATTGGCAATCTCTATCGGATTTTGACCTATCTTTTTTGCCAAAATCATCGCCACATTCGTTGTATAATCGCCAAATTTACTTTCTTTAGGATAACTTATTTCAATTTCCGGCATCTCAAAAACAGGTAGAAATTGACTGTCCTGCAAAGACTTTAAGGCTTTTTTGATATTTTCGGTAATTTGTTTCTTCATACTTCTTTATTTTATCTCATTGAAGGCAAAAAATAAAGCCCTTAGCTACTATATACGAAATACCAAATACGCTATACTATAAATACATGAGCGCATTAGCCTACAACAAAAGAGCCAATTTTGACTACCAGATCTCGGACAAATACGAGGCGGGTTTGATTTTGACCGGACAAGAGGTAAAGTCCATAAAAACCGGCCACGTCAGTCTCAAGGAGAGCTTCGTAACTGTTAAAGGCAATGAGCTCTATTTGACTAACGCCAATATCCCTTTTTACCAGCATGCCGGCAAAGCCACCGGCTATGATCCAACTCGATCTCGAAAGCTTTTACTCAAGAAGTCAGAAATAAAGCGTTTAATAGGCAAAGTACGCACCGAAGGCTTGACATTAGTACCAATTTCCCTATATACTAAAAGACGACTATTAAAGCTTGAATTTGGCATAGGCAAAGGAAAAAAGAAAATTGATAAAAGACAAGTTATTTCCAAAAGAGAGGACAAAAGAAGAATACAAAGAGCCTTGCGCAGCTAAATGGGGATGCTTGGCATCGACAGGTTGCACATTTATAATAAGCAAGTCGAGAATGATAATAACTCGTTAAAATCTTATCAAAATGATAAGTGCAAACTTATTTTCAAAAGCAAAGTCAGTATTAGCACAAGCTTTTACTTCAAATTTTGCTCTGTCTTTGGCTTAATTGCCGAAGACCATCGGTCTGTCGAATTCTAATAGACAGGTCTCCGGTGTTATACATTGGAATAGCTGATTAGATTTTTTCTTGAGTTTGATCAGTAAAACCAATCAAGAATAGACTGAAAAATTTTTGTTTGTTCATTACCTTCAGTCGAATCAACAAACAAACTAAACTTGTAGAATATTATAGGTTAACAACACTGGACATGGGTTCAACTCCCATCATCTCCACTATGTAAAATAATAATTTAACACCAAATATATTAGAAGAGGACCAATAAAAAGAACTTTTGCAAAAAAAGTTCAAAGAGAAAAAGTAAACGAACAGATCAGAGCCTATCAAGTCCGCGTTATTGATGAGGCGGGCAACCAGTTGGGCATTATGTCGCCTAGCAAAGCTTTGGAAATAGCCAAAGAAAGGGAAGTTGATTTGGTAGAGGTTTCACCTTTGGCCAATCCCCCCGTTTGCAAGATAATGGACTATGGAAAATTTCAATATCAGCACGCGAAGTCCACTAAAGTTAAACAGAAAAAGATTGATGTCAAAGAATTGCGCATAGGTTTTAGAACAGATGATCATGATTTAGAAGTCAGAAGAAACCAAGCGGCCAAATTTCTGGAAAAAGGCAATAAAGTAAAAGTGGAAATCAGACTCAAGGGCAGAGAAAAAATGCATCGGGATAAAGCCAAAACAAATTTAGACGCTTTCATTAAGACAATCCCGTTTGAATATAAAATTGAACAGGAAATAAAATCTTTTCCCGGAGGTTTCAACGCCGTCCTAATACCTTAGATTCTAAAATTAATATAATAACAATTTCAATAAAATGGCTAAACTAAAAACCAGAAAAGCTGCTGCCAAAAAAGTGAAACTTAGCAAAAAGGGAAAAATTTTGCGCAGAAAAAGCGGACAAAATCATTACAATTCAAAAGAAACCGGAAAAAAGGGACGAGAAAAAAAAGGCGCAATCAGACTCTTCAAGGCTGATGAAGCCAATTACCTTAAAAGAGGTCTTCCATACGCCTAAAAACTAAGAACTAACAACCAATAATATGACAAGAGTTAAACGCGGAGTCGCCGCTTCAAAAAGAAGAAAAAATTTATTAGAAGATGCCAAGGGTTATCGCTGGAACAGAAAAAATCTTTACCGCGAAGCCAAACAAGCTGTAATCAAAGCCGGCTCTTATGCTTTCAGAGACAGAAGAGTCAAAAAAAGAACTATGCGAAGACTTTGGATTACCCGTCTCAATATTGCCGTTCATAATTTTGGAATAAAATACAGCCAATTGATAAAAATTATGGCCGATAAAAAAATTGAAATTGACAGAAAAGTCCTTTCTCAAATGGCTATGGAAAACCCGGAAACATTTTCCAAGTTCATGGAAAAGGTAAAATAATCGAAAACTAAAAACGTCTCGGAATAACCGAGACGTTTTTTTATTTTTGGAGTCTATTTTTTCCCGCCGAAAACTTCCTTGGAAAGTCTCCAGAGACCATAGAAAGGTAGCCAAATCCAAAGTACTTTACGCACCCATTTATCCAAAAATTTGTTGGAGTTTCCCATTCTGAGCATGTCGATAAAGAAGTACAGAAAAAAAACGACAACTATTATTAAAGCAATAGATAGAACCATAATGTTAACAAAAAATTTACAACTAAATTCTAGCACAAACCGGGTTTATTCCAAAACAATCATAGCCTTATCGCCTTTTTCTATATCTTCCTTTTTGCCTGGAAAGTCATGAATGGCTTTATAAAGCAAATCAATATCATATTTGTAATTTTGGCCTCTTTTTGTTCCGGGATCATTAGTAATAATTTTATTTCCTTCATACCCAACTAAAACGAGGTTGTGATACAGGGGCCCTGGCGGAGTAAAATTAGGATTTCCCAAGAGTCTTCCGGCTGCCGGAACAATAATTGGGTTGCCCTTGGAAAGATATTCCTTCAGATCTTCCTTTTTAAAATCATAAATCACTTCGAATCTCAGCCCATTTTTTGGTTGGCCATAAAAATCGACAAACATTTTCATTGTTTGTTCGGCGTTGGTATCTCGATAATCCCCATATTTCTTTATTTGAAATTTAACCAAATCTTGAATTTCATTTTCAGCAACTTGAGGCGTCAATTCTTTTTTGTCCAGGAAATATTTGACCATAACAATCGATGCTTCTTCACAAGCTTCTTCGTGCAATTCATCCCATACCGCAAAAGGTGCCTGAGATGTAAAAGGAACCTTAATCAAAAACTTATCCGGGATTTTTTCTTCCCCATTATCTTTTACTTCTTTTATATTTGTGCCGCTTTCATTGTTTTCATTTTCTTGAATATCTTTTTTTTCCTCATTTTCAACTTTATCTTGGCTATCATTTTGAACAGTATTTTCTTGAGGGGCGTTTGTCTCTTTTTTATTTTGGCTTTTAAGAAACAGGAAAAAGCCACTAATTAGAATTAGCACCAAAATCAACGCAAAAACTATTTTTTTAATCATGGATGTATTCATGAGCTGTTAATATATAATAACTGGCGTATTGATTTCTGTCCATTCGAAAACTCTTTGGGCCGGTCCAACCCCCAAACGTACACAACCATGCGAAACCGGAATACCCAGGTGATTAGCACCTTCTTTGTAGCCACCTGGCCACTCTGGAAGCTCGTGAATTCCAAATTTTCCATCTGGAACTATTGCCATCCAATACGGCATATAAAGACCATAAGTTTTAGACCAGACCCTGAGGGCTTTATTTCTAATAGCATACTCCCCGATTGGAGTATTCATGCCCTGTTTTCCGGAAGAGACAAGAAAAGCATCCAATAGCTTGCCCTCTTCAAAAATAGTCATCACTTGGCTAGACAAATTAATATCAATATATTTGCCGGTTTTTATTTTAGGACGCGTATATTTCTTGGCTTGAGCAAGTCTCAAAACAAAATCTTTCTCCCAACTTTGGGGCGCCTGGGGTAAAGTCTCAAAAGAGCTTTCATAAATTGATTTGTAGTTTTCATCTTTATCATCCTTTTGTTTAATAACTACTTTAAAATTGTATTTTTTGCCGCTTTCTATTTCACTTCCGTTTTTGGGCAAGATCTTAAACTGTGTTTTTTCCGGATTAATTTCATAGACAATGTCTATCTTGGGCTCAATAATAAAGGAGACATAAAACCCTTCAAATGTGCGGTCAAAGTCAACAACAACCGGATCTTCAATATCAAACAAAACTTCCTTGGCATCATTTGTTGGAATAAAATTTTTAACTTGCGGATATTCAATAGTTGAAAATTCAATTTCACTGGCTTTTGTTTTATTGAAAAAAATATTTCGTCCGGCTGGCAAAATAATCTTGTATTTAGTTTCTGGCTTCCAAAATTTTTGAGGAGAAATGATCAGTTTTTTATTTGAATTTTTCCAGGCAATATCAATGTCTTCCTTGGGATAAACTTCGATTGGTCCCTCAAGCTTTGAGAGGAGCATGATTGCAGAAAAATCCAAAACAACTGCCTCAGTCGGATTGACATCCTGGCTGCGAGAAAGCTTTATCTCGGTATTAAAAAACTTTTCCGAGCCAGACACAAAATAGAACCCGGCCAAAAAACTGAGCAGCATGATTAACAAAATTAAGAATATTTTTACAAATATTTTCATCATTCCAACAAATTCTATTTATTTTTTGCAAATTCAACTCTGGCTGCATCCCAAACCTCTGGATGATTTTGTTTTTCTTTTAGCCAATACCACCATTCAATTCCCCAAATGTAAATATCGGAAAATCCAACTTTCTTGGCAAAATTAATATTATCCACCAAACGAACATCATTCATTGATGCAAATTGTTCAGAGAGAGGAACATTAATCGTCCAGCCGGAAACCCATGGCTCTCCCTGCAATTCAACAACAATGGCATTTTTTTGCCCGGTTAATATTCTGGATAACCAATATTTAAAATGAAAAAATCTTGGCCCGATTGGATAGTCAAAATAACCGACTTTTTCACTCCAAATGTAACGATACATGGTTGTCCCGAAAACATCCGCTCTTTTGGCTGCTGAAACCCACAGACTCAACTCCCCACTGTCGGTTACAATCACTTTCCTATTTGGATCTTTGGCCCTGACTAAGGCTATTTCCATATCCAATAGATTGGTGTCCAGTTCTGGACAGATGCCAAATTTAAGAAACGGTTCGTTTTCAACTTGCCAGAACTTTATTTCTGGATGATTTTTATATCGCTCAATAGTAATATCAATAAAGCGCAGTAACTCTCTTTTTCTTTCTTGATCATTTTGCGCCGCCCAAACAGGAATAAAACACTCCGGCCAACGAGGCACCTTTTGTCCAGTAACCAGAATAATCTCTGCCTTTCTCTTGGCCGCTTCATCCAATTGCCAATCGATAGCTGAAAAATCATATTTTCCTTTTTCCTTTTCCACCAGATCCCAGTATACCGGAATTCTTATTTTTTTAACCTTCAAATCATCCAGCGCGGCAATGAAGGCTTCTTTCCAGTCCAATCCAATGTCCTGAGCATAACGATAAGAAAAAGTCACTCCCAACTGAGCATCGTTATTCATTTTCTCAACTGGAAAATTGAAATAAGCCAAAAGAAGTAAGGCCAAAACAATAATCGACAAAAAAATCCAAGCAATTATTTTTAATATTCTTTTAAATATTTGCATTTTGCTTTTTATTTTATTTTTTTAAATATTTTTTATTTGTCTCAAAATATTAATTTTAATTAAATATTTTCTGTTTTTTGACGCCTTGTAATTTATTTCAAAAAATAAATCTGGTCATATTATTTTTTGCTTTCTAATGCCTTGTAGACTTTCTTTAAAGGTAACATATATAGCGAGCCATGAAATAATACAAAAAATAAATGTTTATTCGATAGTTAGTTAAGTAAAAAATAATATAATCAGATTTATGCTCTCCGCTACTTCACAGATATCAAGACTATACCTGCCACAATAATACAAATGGACAATGTTTTATGCAAAACATTTTTAAGAGTTCTCTTTTCTTGAAAAATGGCTGGGAACTTTGCAGAAAGTGTTATACCCACAACGAAGACAAAAACCGCTTCCAACGAAGCCATTGCATTGACTACCGCCACGCTTCCCAGCGATACTGCAAAATGTGTGAGAGCCGACCCAATTCCCCCAAGAATTTTGTTGGCTACAAAAAGCACTCCTGTGCGTCGATTTTCTTTTTTCAAATAATTAGACCTTTGAAATGATTTGAAAATGTCTTTACGCCACACAGGAAAAAGTAAAAGACTGAGAGCTCCAATTGTAAGACCCAAACGCGTCCAGATGAAAACATTGAAAAAATTATCTTGCTCATATAAATATTTAAAGATCGAAAAAGCCACCGCGATAAGAACGCCAGCCAAAACAGTCAAATGAAAACCTTTAAACGTTTTTCTGGGCTCGAAACTTCCAGAAAAAAACTGCAATGATAAAAATAACCCTCCAAAAATTAAAAGAGCAACCCCAAAAATCGCTCTCATTGAAAATACTTCTCCCAAAAAAAGTGTAGAAGTAATTATAGTTGTAATCGGAATAATAGCCATTACTATTGGCGTAACTCGACTGGCTTCGTTTTTTTCTATGGCTGTAAAAAGACAAAAAATGCCATAAATAAACATTATTCCTGACAAAATATTCCAGACCAATTGGCTAAAACCAATTAAATGAAACCCGAAGGGAAAAAGAGCAAAAGTAAAAAGACTCATGAGGCCAACATAGAAAGTATAGGTAGCCGGCTCGGAAACCCGATTCGTGGTCAACATGAATTTATCCAGAATTGTCTGGAGCGCTACCAAAAAGTACGCAGCAATAGCAACAAAAATATAAAACATAAAAAAATTATGAATTATTTTTAATTATTTCTTTATAAGCATAAAAACTTTTTCTAGGTTTTCTTTCCAGTGTTTTGTAATCAATTTCAATAAGACCAAATCTTGGCTCATAGCCATATAGCCATTCAAAGTTATCAAACAATGACCAAAAATTATAACCCTTAACATTTACTCCTTCTTTTATGGCTTTTTGCACAAAAACCAAATGTTCTTCAATAAATTTTATTCTCTCTTCATCATCAAGCCCTTCTCCTGTTGGTACTCCATTTTCAGTAATATAAATTGGGAGCTTGAATTTTTCACTTGCCTCTTTGAGAACTAAATAAATTCCTTTCGGGTAAGAAATCCATTTCATCACATTTTTCTCGTCTTCTTCAATTGAAAAGCCAAAATAAGTTTGATTTTGAGTGTCTAATTTAATATTTTTCAAATCAAATCTGATTTTCCCTAAACGATAATAATCAACCCCAATAAAATTTTGAAAGCCTTTTATTTTTTTACCCAAAAGATCTATGCGATACCATTGGGCAATCCTATTAATAGCATTCAACAAAATTCCAAAACCTTCCGATTCATACCAATTATACAGATAGGTAATTCCGACCTGAGCATCTGGATTTATTTTATGAATATTTTTATATACCTCTCTATGTGCCGCCGCTATATGGTTTACTGCTTGGATAAATTTGAACGGATTTTTATATCCTGGAGGAAAAACTCCACCCAAAAAACCCTGCCCCAAAGGAACCATCGGCTCATTAAAAGTAATGAAAATATCAATGAAATTTCCCAATTCTTCCGCTATTTTTTCTGCATATCGAGAAAAAATTTCTACAGATTTTTTGCTTTGAAATCCGTATTTTTTTTGAAACCAGATTGGACTACTCCAATGCCAAAGAGTCACTTGAGTTTTGATATTTCGATCTTTCAAATCTTGCAAAATTTCCCGATAATGGCCAATAGCCTCTTGCGAAAACTCCCCTTCCTTAGGTTCAATTCTTGCCCATTCTATTCCCAAGCGGAACAACCCACATCCCAACTCAGAAACAAAATCATGATCACTTTTGTAGCGATTCCAATAATCACAAGCCAAGCCTGACTCATTTTTAGCTTTTCCGGTTTTTTCCCATTCCCACCAATCAGAATTTGAATTACCGCCTTCAATCTGATAAGCCGACGTTGCCACCCCCCACAAAAAATCTTTGGGAAATTTTAATAAGTTTTTGTTTTCTTCCATATCCCCAATTTTACACTATTTACCCATATTTTACGAATAAAAAAACAGCCAGTGTAATTGGCTGAATTTTAATAAAAGTATTTTAGTTTAGCATACGATAATAATGATCCACGTCTGAAATCCATTTTCTAACTCCGGAAGGATCGTGACCAGCGCAGCTGGAACCACATTTCCAAACTACCATTTCTGAAGGTGTATTAATATTCTGTGCTAAAAGCTTTTCTATCTTGCCGCCGACTTCTTTCACAGCTTGCTCTGGAGTGTCAAAACAGCTATAGCCAGAATCTGTTTGATTATAGCTACCACGATAACCCCAGTAGTTAAAACAATCCCTGCCATCTTTTTTAGGCGAATATGTCCCCCATTTACTTTCCTTATTACCAATAGCCAAAAGATAGGCCGCTACTTTTTTATCCTTTTGATAAATAGCTTCAATCATCGCTTCAATTGGATGACCGGCTACCATTTCTCTGGCTTTAATTTTTTCTTCACTATCCTGAAATTTATTTTTTTTCTTTTTTATCTCTTCACAAATACTATTTTGTTTTTGACATTTCAGAACTTCTGGATTAAGTCCTTTGCCGATTCTGCTCAATGGATCAATATCTTTCAAGGAAACTTTTTCATTGGGCAGGCTTTTGGCCTGTGCGTCAAGGTCAAAAAAGAGATAAAAAAACAGACCCATACAGAGTATGAGAATGAATGAAACTAATAGAATATTCTTTTTTTGCTTTATTGGTGCCCCCTCTAATCTGCCCCTCCATCTTTGCAGATTCTCCAGAAAATAGTCATCCATAGATTTACGCCCCTTTTGAGAGAATGTGTTTCTAGGCAACGTATCCTATGTTAGCAAAATATGAATATATTGTCAATAACCTAAAATAGCCTTAGATAGGCCTCTAATTTTGACTAAACAGCTGATTTTGGGATAATAAATGAGTTTAAAAGAGTCCCATTTACCGAAAAAGTTTTGACCGTTATTTGCTCGCCTGCGACTTCAACTATGCCATAGCCTGACCCAACAGAAGAATACTCGGCCGTCCCAGGCTTGGGAGGCAAATGGTTGAATGTGTCCGTATTTCCAAAAACAAATTGATAAATGCCCTCTACTTTTCTTCTGGATTGAATATGCTCATGTCCGGAAAAAACAGCTTTTACTTTGTGCTTTTTTAAAATTGACCAAAGTTCATTGCGATCGTGTGGATTCTTATCCAGACTTTCCCCTATTTTGGAATTGGTTGGATAGGCTGGTTCATGAAAAAATACGAAAACATTTTTTTGTTTGTTTTTGGCCAGATCACTTTCCAACCATTTTCTTTGGGCACCATTTATTTCGTTTTCCTTGGGATTATCGCTAGCCAGAGCCACAAAATGGGAATTGGCGTAATCAAAAGAATAAACCAGTTCTGAAAACCCAGCTGGACCATTATTGGGTAAATTGAAAAATTTCTGCCAAACTCTATCAGCTTTCTCTTCGCCAATCCTGTCGTGATTGCCTTGCACAGGGTATATTTTTTGTTTGAAAAAAGATTTCCACTTAGCCAGCTTGCCTTCACATTTACTGTCGCCATCACAGCTCGAAACAATATCCCCGGTCGCCAAAATAAAATCAACATTTTGATTAGCAATGCTTCTGGAGGCCTTGGCCAAATTACCTGAAACATTATTGGGATCATTTTGAGTGTCGCCCACTAAAGCGAAGGAAAATTCGATTTCCTCTCCTTTTTCTGATTCAGCCGTCGCAACTTCTGGTTCCGTGACAGTTTTTTCTTGAATATCAGGATTATTGTCAGCTGCTGGCACTTCCACTTTTTCCTCTTGAGCCAGCGGCTTGACTACCCATGCATTTTGAGTTTTTTTCTGAGCATTAAGTCGCAGTTGTGCTATCAGAATGCCGGATCCGAACGATCCTCCGACCAAGACCAAAAAGGCTACCATAGCCAATATTTTTTTAAGCGCAGGATTCATATATGGTAATTATACCACAACACCCCAGCTATAAACCCCGCCCAAAGCTAATCTCTGGAGTAAATTTTAAAAAAAGCTAAAACGCCAAGAGAAAAAGTTAAGTATTCTTTGAAAAATATAAGCAAACCCGCTCCAGATAAAGGATCGTTCTCCTTTAGAATTAGCATAAACGCTGTTTTCAAGCGACTGGATATCATATTGGCGCAAGGGCAAGCCAAATATTTCTTGCTTTTGATTTTTTGTCTGTGATAAATTAGACTCAGGCCTGCTTTCGGATTTTGTGCCAACTGCAGCCAATATTTTGGGAATTTTTTCTGGTATAGTTCTCTTTTGTTTCTCTTTTAGATCATTTCTTCCTGATGACTCTTTGTGACTAGAATATTTTTTCCTAGAATGACTGTTGTTTTTAGATGCTCCGTTTTTTCCCTTTCCTGAAGATATTGTTTCTGTATTTTCGTTTTTAATTTCATTTTTTGAAATAGTAGCCACAAAATTATTTTTATCACCTAGCGTTGCCGTACCTTGAAAAACTGCCGTTGATTCAGAGTCATCTTGCGAAGAATTTTTATTTTCAACAATTCTCGTTGCTTCAATTTTATATTCACCGCTTCCGGTGCCTTGAGTCAAGATCTGATAATCGCCTTCTTGGGGATTGGGTATGGAAACAAACTCTGAATCAACATCCGAACCGGTATAATAGGCACCATCTATTTCATTAAATGTCCCGCCGGTGGAAAAATTTTTGCCCATTCTTTTTCCATCCGGCGCCACTATTTGAATATCAATCGGAGAAAAGACGTGTACAAGTAACATATCTTTTATTAAAGAATCTCTATTTTCATTTTTTGGTCTTTTGTCAGTAAGTAATTCCAAAACATCTTTTTGCGCTTCAGTTGGCAATCCTCTATGATCAGAATTTATTTCAAGCAATAAATCTTCAGGTACATTATTACTTCGAGCTGATTCAATTGGCACGGTTTGATCTCCTTCATTTTTTATTAAGCCCCTATCTCCTATAATAACTTCGAATCCATGCGGATAGCCATGTTGCCAAAGCTTACCCATATCGGTTTCAATGATTTTCATTCCGGAAATTGTGCTTTCAACATTGTTCAGATTGCCAATTATTTTATCAAATTCAATGTATCTAAGTTTTTCCTTCTTAATTTCGCTGTTAAGATTTTCCAAAAATTCATTCCTTGGATAGCCGGTTGGGTAGTTTTTGTAAGTACCCATCTTCACATTTTGAAGATAATCATAAACAGGCAGAAGTTCTTTGAGTGAAGAAACCGGTCTCTGGTGCAAATAGTCAAAAACATCAGAAAATTCATTTTCCTTGGCTTCTTGCTCAACCATATGTTTTACATATAAATCTCCTGCATTGAGTAGCCAGGCATTGCCATCCCACTTTAAATAGGCTTCAGGAGCCCCATTATGGGGCGTACCTAAAGTTATCAATTGATCCACGTCGTCTTGATAATAGTTTGATTCAATATATTCTCTGGCCAAAAGTCCGCCCATAGAATGAGCCACAATATCCACCTTAGGCCAATTCCTATCTTTTTTTATTTGGTTAATTTTATCTCGTAAAAGCTTGGCATTATCCACGTTACTATCTCTCCACTCATAAGGAAAAGCGAATAAATCTTTTTCTGGAGCATAACCGTTGTCAGCCAGTTCTTGGTACAAATTATCATAAATATGAAATACTGGATCAATTTGCCATTTATCATCCTTTTTTTGCGACCCTAAAATCCCCGGGATAATTATGACCGGGTCTAAAAAGTCAGCTTCTGTAAGCCAAGAAGAAAAATCAATGCCGTCACTTAAATATCTATACATTATTCTTCCATAGTCATAATCCAGTTCTTCTTTTTGGGGCCCATCTGAATCTCCCCACCAATTATACCTAAAATCCAAAGGTGGGTTTGGTTGATAACCGCCATAAATAGCATCATAGCTGCTATTATTAAAAAATTTTGATCGATTAACTTTAATATTTTGCGATGAAACGCTATTGCTTATATAAATACCGATAAAATTATCATGTATAGATGAATTTTCTATCGTAAGTTTTCCCCCATTAACATTAATTGCACCCGAAGACCAGGCTAACGCATTGGCGAAAAGATCATCTTTCATAACTGGAAAAGCCCCGCCGCCAGAACCGCTGATGTCCACTCCAGTCATAAAGACTTCGCCACCATTCCAAATATTTACAAGTGAGCTACTGTTATTTTTACCTTGAAACAAAACATTTTCTTTGTTTGTTCCTTTTACAAACAAATTGCCTTCAACATTTAATCTGCCGCCATTAAAAACTATCTTGACTCCCCTTTTAATAACCAGCATTCCTCCCGCCTCTATGGTTATATCACTGCTGATTTCTTTGTCCTCTGCCCATTCTTCATAGCCAGCTATTGCTTGTTCTTCCCGGGCAAATAATTGTTTGAGGTTTTGTTTGAAAAATATGGGCGAAAGACTTGGAACAAAAGAAAAAAAAATAAATAAAAGCAATAGTACCCTCCTTAATACTTTCATCTTTTTTATTTTTTATTTTTGAAATAATAAATGATTAAAATAATATTTATCAATGGCCAAATTGGAAAATTAACATATTTCATCCAACCGATATTGTAAGCAATAAACATTCCGGATTCTAGGTTTATTAAAAACCCAAGACTTCCTAAAACTGAAAAGATAATAAAAGAAAGTAGTTTTTTCCGAGTAAACACGAAAAAAATAAGACCGATAAAAAATGCTAGTCCTAAAAAAATAAGACTTACGGTTAAATCAAATTCTGGATCAGAAAACATATATTTATTTTAATATTCATTTCTATACTATACCACTTTTCTCAATTTTTGCAAGATAATCTATTTTGCCTTTATACAAACAAAAAACCAGGGTTATCGTACCTGGCTTACGCTTCCAATTGGAAGATCGGTTTTATCTTAAATCGGGATCCACATCAAAATGATGATGGATAAATTCCAAGTCTGCCGGATTAATTTTTGCCTTCAATATGCGGCAACTTTCTCCGAAATTGTTTTTGCAAACCAATGTTAAAGAGTCCGGCGTTATCAATAAATCTTTTACCGCATACTCCTTACCTCTTGTAAACGCCTCCTCCCCGACATGAGAGCCGTATTTACTCATGACACCAATCAGACATTTGATCATCATCTTTTTTGCCTCCTTTTGAAATATTTTCAAAAAAACTAATTCAGACCAGTCTAACATAAAGCCGCATTTCGTCAACACAAGATGCAAAAAACGGGCCTTTCTCAAAAAGGTCCGTTTTTTAATTGAAGCTTGGAGTTTCAAACATATTCATATTTTTTCATCTGCGCAATTTCATTTGTTCCAGATAAATTGTCTTTACATTCCCCGGTTTAACCGAAAATCTTTCCAAAAAATCCAAATATTCTTCCCGACTGATAGTATAGAGATTGAAGGAAGCCGGCAGTTTGTTGCTTTTTTTTTGCGAAATCCAGAAAGAACCCAAAATAACCCAAATCAGGATAAGCGAATTAATGAAAATAATTGCCAGAAGAACTGTTGCCGATCCATTATTCAAATAACCCAAATATTTTTCTTTCTTATTTCCCATAATAGAGCTCGGTAAGTTTTTTCCGGTTGCTACCATACCGTTAAAATTTTTCAACAGACTGGCTTCAACTTTAGGCAAAGAATTTTTTACTGCAAATGGCGCAGCGTTTCCTTCCGCCTTTATTCCTTCAGCATAGGCCAATTGCGTTCCGAATTCCTGAACTGTTATCGTAGCTAGCTTTCCATTAATAAATCCTTTTTTCACGGCAATTCCGACTTCGGAAAAATTGGTATCCAAAATATTCTTTCGGTGCGTTTCGCTTTCCATCCAAGCTTTTTGTTGGGCTTCCGCCGAAGAAAAATTAATCGCCAAATTTTCTCCGGCAAATTTGTAGTCATAACCTTCTTTTTCAAACCAAATCCAAGGCGTGATTCCTTTGGGCGAAGTATGAGCAAAATAGTTATTTTGAAGCATATCATCAGCTTTATCAGAAGCCACTTGAAAAAGCGTTTCGTTTACCCTGAGCGGCGGCAAATTATTCTCAACTCTGGCTTGGTTCATAAGCTCCAAGACACTCATTTCGGTAATTGAGCTGGCCAAAGCTTCTCTCCCCCAAAAAGCAAAAAAAACCAAAAATATCAGGCTAAATGTGATTTTATTAAATTGTATGCCGTTTTTTAACCTCATAGACAATAGCAAAAAAAACAAAAAAAGCGGTTCACCCGCTCTTAAAGCATCTTTTCTAAGTCATTTTGAAACTTCTACCCTTTAATTATACTCTTTTTGACGGCAAAAGTCAACCAAAATTATTTGTTCAGTTTTTTGAAATACAAATCCACATCATCAATCCATTTTTTGACAGCCTTTGGATTATCCCAAGAACAATCATAACCGCACTTCCAAACCACCATTTTGGCCGGCGTGTTTAGTTTTTCATTAGAAACTAAAAATTCAATTCTCTTGGCCACTGTATCCACAGCATCTTCCGGACTATCAAAACAAGTGTGTCCGCCTGTTCCCATGCGATCACGTATGCCTCGATAACCCCAATAATTAAAGCAGTCCTGACCATTCAGAACCGGGACTCGTTTCCCCCAAGCACTTTCTTTTTTGGCAATCGCCACTAGAAGCGCAGCCACTATCTTATCTTTTTTGACTATTTGCGGAACCATTTTCTCAATCGGATAACCTTCAACCATTTTCTCAATTTCTTCTTTCATCGCCTTTTTGGCTTCGCTTTCTTTTTCATATTTTCCATAGTCACCAAGAAGCTTTGTCATAAATTCCGGGTCAATATCATCAATTAAATCTTGCTCATCTACTTTATTGGTATATGTTCCAGCTACCTGGGCTGGCTGGTTTTCTTCTATTTTAGCCGAAACACTGCTACCCAGATACCGGTAGACCATGGTCATCGTAATCATGCCAAAAATCACCGCTCCTACAATGGAAACATTCCACATTCTAGCAACCGAAAGTCCCTGAACGGAACCCCTAATTAAATCCGTAAAATAGTTTTCCAAATTTAAATACCTCTTTTTGATCGCCAGATAAAAAATATCTGTTTGTTTCACGGAATAAATTCTAGTTTTTTCAAATTGATTGGAATTCAAGCTGTCAAAGCGTTTGATTACTCTAAAAATCCTTTCCCTTTTCAAAAGTTTTTGATATTCTTCCGGAGTAAAATAGAGTTTTGAATTTTGAGTAAAAAAAGACTCAATTCTTCCTTTTCTGGAAAACCAAACCGATTTTGTTTTTTTTCTTTTTACAAAGTTAAACAAAGGATAATCAAAAGACCTGGGACCCTTAATTTTTCCCGGCAAACCATCAATAAAAAGTTTTTTTGATTTTTGTTTTTGATTCATTAAAAAACTTTCAAGTCAATTTATTTAGATCGCTGGCTATTTCAAAAATATCCAAAAATTCTATTTTCCTTCGGCTTTATCCGTAAAAAATTTTTCAATATCCGATGAACCTATTAGACATTGACCGTTGGAATAAAGGAAAGGTACTCCGATTTCTTCCTCTTTTAGACCGCATTCTAAGGCTTTTGTCTCTAAAAGAGCGGCATTTTTTTTATTATACCAAACTTCTAAAGAGTCGAATTTAACCTTTTCGGAAATTTTGTTGTCCATTAAAAATTTTTCCGTTTCAATGCAATGCGAACACTCTTTTCCATAGAAGAAAAGAATATCCGAAGTTATGGGCGTAGCCTCCTGATTTCCCTTAAAACCGCCGGCCCTTGAGCTCCAAAACCAAAGACCGACAAAAAGAGCAGCGCCAAAAACAATAACGGCAATAATTTTAATAACGTCTTTTTGCATAAAATAACCTGCATTTACTTTTTATCTTCTTAATTTTAACATGCCTGGAGATGATGTCAAAAAGCCCCAAAACATTTTGGGACCAGAAAATATACAAAGTTAAAGAATGTTTAGGGGGCCACTTCTTTCCAGCTTCCGACATTTAAACATGGATCACAAACACAAGTTTGAGTACTCGGACAAGAAATTCCGTTATCTTCGCAATCTTTCGGAGTCGGCAAAGAGCTATCGGGACATCCGTTCCTATCCGTTCTCAAGCAAGTGGATTCCAAAGTGACAGTTTTCCCGCATGATTCAGCACAAGCATCTTCACAGTTACTAACTATTAAGCAAGCATCGTATTTGTAATCCGGAACACAAGCTATGCGAGCCCGACTAAAATCAACCCAGCCAAAACCATAATATTGGCCGTCAATAATTTCTCCGTCTCCATGCCAGCCATAACCGGTAAAGACATCTTCATTAAGGCTAACTCCACTCACATCTATATTTCCATTCCACCCGCCAGAGTTTGACCCGTTTATTCCAACAATGACGGCATTACCGCTTAGAGAATTTCCTACCCGGCTAACTCCTCCAAAATTAATCCAACCGACATTACTACTCCAAGCATAGCCAGATAAAAGCCCGTTCTCATCCGGTATGGTAACGCCATAAGAAATTGCTCCTCCGCCTTCATCTGATGTGGTGTTCGCACTGTTCATGCTTACCCACCCAATTCCCGTATCAATAGGCTGGCCTGGCTGCGCTATTCCCCCATCATTGCTACCGCCCCAAAGCCAACCCACGATTGATTTGCTGGCCAAAGCTTCTGACGCTTCCAATAAAGATAAGACTAGAAAAAGTATTGCGATGAAAAACAAATTTATTTTTTTCATTTGTCTTTTTAAAAATTATTTTAATAATCGTTTTTTATTTTTGATCTTTAATTCTTGTGGATTCAAACACCTTTAAATAATCGGGAAAAATAATCAGTTTAGTTGCCGTAAATTTATCGCCGGCAGTGCTAGTTTGTTCAGAAAAAACGGCAAAAACCGGATCGTTCAATGATTCGATCTTAAACTCGGTAAAAGCAACTTCTTGTTTATCCATTTTTGCTAATTTTCCATTGCTCATGCTTATTATGGCCTTTTCAATTTTAGTCTTATCGGTAATCACGATATTTTTTAAAGGCAAAGATTGTGAAGCTTTCTCGTAGTTAGGACTGCCGATAAAATCAAAAGTTGGATTACCATCCAATGTCCAGTGTCCACGCAGTTGAATCACTTTTTCTCCCTCTACTGTTTTGACGTTTGGATTTTCGGCTAAACCTAGAAATCCTTGAGCTTTTTCTGGAATATTGACTTCAAAAATAGCCTCTCCGCTTTCTCCTTTTTGCAATGATCCGCCCGGCTTGCCTGCGTTCTGATATAAAACCGCATTATCCTTATTCCCGCTTGTTTTTTTCAAAATTACCGCAGAGAAAGAAAGAGAAACCAATGAAAGTGCAAGTGAAAGACCAATAGCTATTTTTAATATTTTATCTTGCATTTTATTTTATTTAAAAAATTAACCTTTTATTTTTTATTTATATTGAGTCGCAAAAACATATTCGGCTATCACCACAAGAAGCTGATTCGCTAGAACTACTCCATGTTCCGTCACTTTGACAAGTATAGGTTGTCGTTACTTGTGTCCCGGAACAACTAGCATATGGGACGCAGCTTGGAGTCCCCGGCGTTCCGCATGCCGGAACACTGCAACTGCACGAACCCGTAGTGCTTCTTGTGTCTCCGGTTGTATAGACTTTGTTGTTATAAACACAATAGCCATCCGTTGATCCAGCCAAACAGCATCTTGCCAGAATATTTCCATCCCCGGTTGCCTTGCTAACACCCGCGACATAATACCCGACTGGACAATCTATACCTAAAAAACAAATATCCTGTCCTAAGACCGCCGCTCCACTGGTCATTTCACTAACCCATTTGCCCGTGCTCCTTAGATATACATCATTTATATCCATATTTCCGCCAAGAGAGTTGGGAGCGGAAAAGTTGGGCGTAGTCGCACCAATACTGAAATTGCCGCTCTTATTTTGAGCTACTGGTCCGGTTGTAATAGGCGCACCCACATTGCCAGAAGGAGCAGTACTTGTTGGCGGAGTCCAATCGGCCCTGGCTATTTGTATAGACAAACCCAAAACAATCCCGATCGCTACAATTCCAAGCAAGCTTATTATTTTTTTCATCATAATTTTTTGAAATTAAAAATTATTTAATTTAATTTATTATACCATTTATTTTCCGGAATACAAAATGCTGTCAAAACATTTTTGATTTTTTGTCAATATAAACACACATAGCTACGCTTACTGCTATCATAACCAAAGAAAAGATCTGCCCCAGGCTCAAAAAACCTAAGATAAGACCGATTTGGGAATCGGGCTCGCGAAAGAATTCAATAACAAATCTAAATAAGCCGTAAAGAAAAATATAGAAAGGCAATAATTTTCCCATTATCCTCCGATTATTGCGCAGCAGCCAAAGAATTAGAAAAAGAACTATCCCTTCAAATAAGGCTTCGTAGAGCTGAGACGGATGACGAAGCATTATATTTGAATTCTCGTCTAAAAAATACATTCCCCAAGACTTTTCCGTTAAACGGCCATACAGCTCACCATTAAAAAAATTTCCAAGTCGGCCAAAAAAATATCCCAAAGGAATAGCCGGTACGATAAAATCAGCCAAACGCCAGAAATTTACTTCGTATTTTTTAGCAAAAAATATGCTCGCTATGATTATTCCGATTAGTCCCCCGTGATAACTGAGTCCATATATCCCCACAAAGTTTCCCTCAGCATTAAAGGGAGAAATTATCTGCCAAGGATTTTGCAGAAAAAAATGCGGATCATAAAAAAATACATACCCCAAGCGCGCGCCGATGATAATCCCGATGATGGCATAGACAAAAAAGTTTTCAATATTTTTGAAAACAAGGACAAAATCCGGAAAAATTTTGGAATCATTTTTAACTCTCCATTTTAAAAGCAGATAAATTATGATAAAAGTCACTAAATACATCAAGGAATACCAGGTCAAAGAAAAAAATCCGATTTTCAAGGCAATCGGATTAATATGCACGGGTAAATTTTGGTAAAAATTCTCAATCATAAAGCCTGCTTAGTTGTATTCCTCCAATTGTTTTTTGAATTCCAGGGAATAAATATCCCACAGAACCACAAAAAACGCCATCACAATCGGGCCGATAATAAAGCCGGCGGCTCCGAAAAAGATAATTCCGCCCAAAGTTGAAAGTAAAATCAAAAGCGGATGCATTTTAGAATCTCTGCCAACCAGCTTTGGCCTCAAAATATTATCCAATGAAGCAATAATCAAAGCTCCCACTAAAAGAATAACCAGACCGGAAGCAAAATGTCCGGTTATCATCATTATTACCCCGACCGGTATCCAAACAAAGCCGGTCCCCACATAAGGAAACATGGAGGCGATAGCCATTAAAATTCCCAAAAGAATCGGCGAAGGAACTCCTGCCGCCAAAAATAAAATCGCTCCAATGGTCCCTTGTATCAACGCAATTAAAAAGGTTCCTTTAATAATAATCCCGTAAGAAATCGCGTTGAACTTACGGATCAAAATTTTCTCATATTCATCTTTGAGCGGACTTAGTTCCATTATCTTCTTAACTAATTTTTTGCCGTCAATAAAAAGAAAAAATAAAGAGAAAAACATAATAAAAGCCATAAAAATGAAATTGGCTAAACTGTTGTACACTCCGCCCAAAATAGAAAGTGAGTTTTGAAAAAAGCTTTTGATTGTGGAGTTTACGATATCTTGGTTAATTATGCCTTCAATTCCCAAAAGCTTAAACAAAACCGATGAATTGGTTATGCTAATAAGTTGATTGACGGTATTTTTGGTTTCCGCAAAATTAATAACCACCACTTGAAGCTCGGTTATGACGGCATAGACAACCAAGGAAAGCGGGACGATAATAATCAGCACCACTAAAAAACATGTCAGCAAAGAGCTTAGCCCTTTGAATTTTAGCCACTTGAGCAATGCCGCATAAATAGGATAGAAAGAATGCGCTAGAATAACCGCCAAAACAAAAGGAACCACGAAAGGTTTCAACATGAAAAAAGTCAAAACTGTTATTCCGATTAAAATAAGCAAGAAAAAATAGACATTGTAATTCTTTAGTTGCATACTTAATATTCAAATATTAAAAAATATTAATTTACTGTAAAAATCGCTTTCTTATAAATTGCGCTAGGTATAAATTTATTATAACATTTTTCCTAAAAAAGACTAATTTTTGGACTTTTTTGACGCCGATATGCTAGAATCACTATGTATAAAAAATTAATCTTTGCATAAAAAGGATGCCTAATCTTATTTTATCAGCCGATGATTTCGGCATAAACCAAAAAACCAACAATAATATTCTGGAGCTTATCCGGTTAAAAAAAATTGACCGAGTAGCCATTTTGGTTGATGGCTTACTTAGTCAATCCGAAATAAATCAATTGGTAAATTCAGGAATCAAGCTGGATATTCATCTTAATCTGGATAAATTAAGTAAAAAAAAGAATTCCGGAAAATTTAAAGAATGGGCCTTGGGTCGCATAATTTATTTTTTATACTTGTATTCCGTCGGGTCAATCGGCGCCGCTTCAGCTGAAGTTTCCTGGGAAGAACAGGTCTCAAAATTTGAGAAATTATTCAAACGAAAGCCGGACGGAGCCAACTCGCACCAACATATCCATTTTTTCCCCGTCTATTTTAAGGTTCTCCTGAAGATTTGTAAAAAACACCGGATTGGTTATTTGCGTTTTGGAAGAAACTGCTTGCGAAAAAATATTAATTTTGTCTGTTTTATTCTAAACACGCTAAGGCTGAAAAATTTGAAAATTTTTTCCCAATCGGGGATCGCAACTTCCGAACTGCTTGTTAGTCTGGATTGGATAGACTCTGAGAAGATTGAAGTTTTTTTCCAAAGTTCAACTGAAGAAACAGTTGAGCTGGTCTGTCATCCGGAAAGAGAAAAAGAGTTTAAATTTTTAAAAAAATTCTAGTCTTCTTTGGTTTGATCCTCCTCGCCTAAAAATATTTTAGCCGCATAAACGGAGATTAAAACTAAAACCAGGGTTAAGATTATAGCATAAGCGAATTTTGCCCAAAGATTGCCTTTTTCCAAAGGAAACAAATATTCAATAAGTTCCTTGATCGCATCATTCCAGGCCAAGCCAACTACCAAGCCCAAGCCGGCGGTAATAAAAGTAAAAATCTTCTTGTTTACCTCTCTCTGGATGGATCGTCCGTCCTTTTTTATTTTATTCAGACCGTTTTTTTTAAATATTTCCATAGACATTTAAAACAATAAATTTTTTTTATTTTTCTCCGTCCATTTCACGCAAAATATTTCGCATTGTCAAAACACCGGCTAAAAGTAAAACGGCAAAAAAAGCCCTGAAAACTATCGCTAAATAATAAGCCCACGCGCTGTTTCCGAATTCAAATAACCCTAAAATTTCTCCGGCAACAAAAGCAATCAAGGCTCCCAAAATAAATTTATACGAGATATCCAGCTCTTTTTCCACCCGCCAAACTATCCCGAAAGCAAAAATGATTGAAATAAGCGTCAGGGCAATCACGAAACTGCTTGAAATTATCTGAAAAAATTCGATTGTCATCTGCCCACCTCCTTTCTTTTTCCCAAAAAGCCTTCATTTTCAAAAATTTCCTCGGTAATTTGCACTTTGGCATTCTCTGAAAGATGATGTTCCAATATTAAAAGCAGAAGAAATATAAAAAACAAAGCCAAAAACAACAGAATCAACCAACCCAAACCGGACAAGATGCCTGTTAATGTAATAATTATCCCCGAGCCGAAACAAAAGAGAGGTTTTTCTTTCAGATAAAATTCATCTTCGGAAAAAATATTGATATTTTTGTATGAAGTTTTCACTAAAACTTTATATTTTCCGGTTTTTAATAATTTTGATAAATCTATTTTTTTATAAATTTCTTGATTGCCAAAAATATTTACCGGATCGGAAAGTTCAATCAATTTATTGCCGGCAGAATCCTTTATTTCATATTTCAAAAAACTCAATTGAGGATTAAATTCGGTTATTTGGGTAATAACACTTTTAAGCTCCAGGATTTCCCCGGCATAAACAGCCTTGTCCTGATTTTGCACTTCCATTTCAAAATCAAAAGGCAATCCTTTTAAAGGAGCTACTATTTCTTTTATTCCTTCTTCCGCTTCTTTTTTGCTTACTATATAGAAAATCGCCGAATCTGATTTATATCGGGAAGAGTCCTTGGGATCAATAGCTTTGACTTTTATTTCATATGTTCCCAAAGCTAAATTCAAGGGAGGCTGCCATTGCCAAAAACCATTTTTATTGGCTCTTACTTCAGCAAATATCCCAGTCTTTCCGATTATTTCAATTCTTATCTTGGCTTTCTCCATATTGGTGTGACCGGTGAAAACAGGTTTTTGATTTTCAATTTTAAAAACACCCGAAAAACTTTTAATCACTATTGAATCAATTGTTTCTATTTTACATGTTGGATTTTTTTTCTTTTCGTCATTCTCGTCTTCATCGTCTCCTTCATCGGCTGGGATCGGAATGACACACGCCTCAATTGTTTTTTCAGCTAAATCAGAACTGACTTCGGTTCCGTTGGTGCCCACGGCCACAACAACATATTGGTATGTTCCAGGCCACAAAGCTTCGTCGGCATATTCATTGTCCGTAATCCCAATTTCCAGAAGCTCTCCATTTCTCATTATTTTGAAAGAATCCACCAGCGGATCCGGACTCCAAGAAAGATGGATATACGCATCAGCCCCATCACAACCATCTGTGAGTTGAACCTCCGGCTTAGCCGGATCGCCGGCCACCAACACACTCACATTTACACCTTTTATTCGCCCGTATTTATCCTGGAAATCTCTTTTAAAAAAATTTTGGTCCAAAGAAAAACCAACCGCCAGATAGCTTGTTAAAAAAAATAAGGCCAAGGCTAAATTGGCTTTCAGCAGCCATTTTATCGGAACTATCTTTTTTACTGATTTCCCAGACATTTTATTTTTATTCTTTGTTTATTCAAAGCCCCTCTCTCTCCTGCCCTTTTTATTAATTTTATGATATCATAAACAGTGTCTTTTTTCTATAAAAATGTGTTATTATAATAAGGTTCATTAAGAGAAATAATTTATGCCAAAAAAAATATACAGCTTATTATTAGTCTGCCTGGGAATATTTTTTGTTTCCGGAAAAACTTTGGCGGTTTGTCCGGTTTGCACTGTTGCCGTTGGAGCCGGCGTAGGACTTTCCCGATGGCTGGGAATTGATGATACAATCGCCGGAGTATGGATCGGAGGACTCACTATTTCCCTGATTCTTTGGACAATCAGCTGGCTTAATAAAAAAAATATCCGCTTCAAGGGCCGAAATATTATCCTTTTTCTGGTCTATTATTTGCTAATTGTTGTTCCTCTTTATTTTTCCGGAATCATCGGACATCCCTATAACACTTTATGGGGCTTGGATAAATTAATTTTGGGAATAATAACCGGAAGCTTTTTCTTCTTTTTGGGAGCCTGGGGTTATGCTTTCGTCAAACAAAAAAGAGGCAAGGCCCTTTTCCCTTTTCAAAAAGTCGTTATGCCCGTTTCTCCACTGATAATCTTGAGTTTTATTTTTTATTTTTTAACTTAAGTTCGTTAAATAATCCCTTTTAAATAAATTAGGATTTTTTATTTAATTAATAAAAAATTAGTTAAACAAATTATTATCCAAAATCTATTTAATAGGGCAAGTGACATATGGAAAACAGAGACTTTAAAAAAATAAATGAGTTTATAGACAAAGTTGATTCAATGAAAAAAGAAAATAAATTAGATCTCTCTTCTGATCAGGACTTGTCCATCGCTATTATGAATCTGGTCAGCATTGAAGAACATTTCTTTTTTACCGGAGCTAAGTTAAATAAGCCTGAATATTACGATCTCATCAAGGATGTTCGGGAGATGCGCAAAGAATTGCTCAAAAAAATAATCAAAGAATACGAAGGCGAGGTTTGGTGTATTTCCAAACATCTTTTAGCGGCCTCCATGCGCCTTATGGAAGTGGGAACCAAACAACTGGGAATAGGTAAAAAAGAAGAGGCCTATGATTTATTCAATAAAGCTTACAATCTTTATTCTCTTTTTTGGGGCATAAACATGAAACTTATCAAAACCGATGATATCAAAAAAATAGATGAACAGGCTCTCAATAAGCACGACCAGGAGAAAAAAGGCTTCATGGGAAAACTGGGCGAACTGGTTAAAAAGGCGATTGATTGCTGTATTGAATAAAAAATTCTAAGGAAAAACGCTGCCGGTAACCTGACAGCGTTTTTTTAGTTTTTCCAGTTAAGTATTTTTTCTTCCAATGCCTTAACTTTATCCACAGATTTGTCAAAATTTTCCCAATCTCCTTTATCCAAGCAATCTTTTTGAAAAGCGATAAGACATTCAAGTTCTTTTAGGAGTTGGAATTTTGACATAATTTAGTTGAAAAATAATAAATTAACAAATAAAAAAATACCTTTCTGGAAAGTATGTTTTTTTATTGGAGGTTAACCAGCCCGAGAGTTTCTGTTTTATCTGACCACATAGTAAGTATACACTAATTTTTTGCTTTTGTCAAAAACGAAAATAAAAAATTATTTCTTGCTTGCGTAAGTTCCGGCTGCATAGCCCGTACTCCAGCAAATTTGCAAGTTATAGCCTCCGGTCGGCCCGTCTAAATCCAAGATTTCACCGGCAAAAAATAAATTGGAAACAATTCTGGATTGCATGGTTTTGGAATCAACTTCCCGCGTATCAATCCCTCCACTGGTTATGATCGCCTGTTTAAAATCGGCGACTCTCACCGCTGTCACGCTTAATTTTTTTAGTAAGTGCAACATTTTTTTTCTTTCTGTTTGAGTTATGAAATGCATTTTTTTCTTCGCTTCAATGCCTGAAAGATCAATAAAGTTTTCAATCATTTTTTGCGGTAAAAGACTGCCTAAATAGTTTTTAAAATCTTTTTTGCTATTTTCTTTGAAGTCTTTTTGAAGACGCTGATCCAATTCCTTAAAATCAAGAGCTGGTTTTAAGTCAATTTCAATTCGCACTTCGCTTTTTTTCAAAAGTTCATCCACTTTTTTGCTGATATCCAAAATAATCGGGCCGCTGAGACCAAAATGCGTAAAAAGCATTTCTCCAAAACGCTCATCTTGCTTTTTATTGTTCTGAAAAACACTTATCCTCACGTTTTTTAGGCTCAGGCCTTGCCAATTCTTGACCCAAATTTCTTTCGTCTTAATTGGTGCCAAAGCCGGTCTGGGTTCAATAATCGTATGTCCCATTTTTTTGGCAAAAACATATCCCTCTCCGCTTGATCCGGTCGCCGGATAACTTTTCCCGCCAGTACACAAAATAAATTTATCCGCATATATTTTTTCTGTTTTGCCCGCATTCGTTACTTTTACAAATTGTATTTTCTCTTTTTCCATTTCAAAACCTTTAACCTGATTCCCCAGAAATATTTTAACTTTTTTTTCTTTTAAAAATCCCATCAATTTATTCAGCACATCTTGCGCCTTGTCAGACACGGGAAAAACTCGTCCGCCCCTTTCTATCTTTGTCGGCATATCTCTTGCTTCAAAAAATTCAATTATTTCTTTCGGACCAAAAGACGCAAGAGATGAAAATAAAAATTTACCCTTCTTCCCGAGCTCCGCAATAAATTTCCGCTCATCAAATTCGGCTTGAGTGATATTACAGCGACCTTTGCCAGTAATAAGGATCTTCTTGCCCAAATTTTTATTTTTTTCCAGCAAAACAACCCGAGCTCCTTGCTCAGCTGCGCGTCCGGCTGCCATCATTCCTGCCGGTCCGCCTCCAATTATTGCAATATCAAATTTTTGATAAGTTCCCATAAATTATTTTCTGTTTTTAGTTTAGCATAAAATCCAATAAAAAAAGCAACTGATAAACAAGCTGCTTTTTGAAAGTTTTATTGCCGATTAGCCCTTCTTCTGTCTATTTCGGTCAAAAATTGTTTTCTGAGACGAACACTTTGAGGCGTAACTTCCAGAAATTCATCTTCTGCCATAATTTCCAAGCCTCTTTCAATTGACAATTTTAGAGGTGGGACAAGTTGGATGGCCTCGTCAGCACCAGAAGCACGCATATTGGAAAGCTGTTTACCTTTAATTGGATTAACTGTCATATCTAAACCTTTGGATGAGTTTCCAATGACCATACCTTCGTAAACCTCAGTACCTGGATCAATATATAAGACTCCCCGATCCTGTAAATTCCAAAGTGAAAATCCCAAGGCCTTACCTGTCACACAGGAAATCATCGAACCAACATCACGTTTCTTAATTTCTCCAACGTGAGGTCTGTAACCAATAACTCTTGAACAAAGAATCCCTTCTCCGCGGGTATCAATAATAAAATCGCTACGATATCCGAGTAGTCCGCGTGTTGGAACCTCAAAAAGCATTCTGATCTGCGAACCTATTTTTTTCATATCCGTCATAATGCCCTTTCTTTTACCAATTTTTTCAATAACTGTACCTGAATACATTTCAGGCACATCAACTGTCGCCTCTTCAAAGGGCTCTTGTTTTTTCCCATCTATTTCTTTTACAATAACCTGGGGTTGAGAAACCTGAATTTCATATCCTTCGCGTCGCATATTTTCCATTAGAATTGCCACATGTAATTCCCCTCTTCCATAAACTTTGTACGAATCGGCAAAGAAATCAATTTTGAGTCCCACATTGACCTCCAATTCTTTTTCCAAACGTTCACGAATTTGTTTATTGGTCACAAATTTTCCTTCGCGTCCAGCAAAAGGAGAATTATTAACCATAAAACTAAGGGAAATAGTTGGTTCATCCACCAAGATAGCCGGCAAAGCTTCCTGCTCAGCGTTTTCACAGAGCGTTTCACCAATATCAATTGTTGGAAAACCAGAAATCATTACAATATCACCAGCGTAAGCTTCTTGGACCTCTTCTCTTTGCAAGCCCTTGAAAGTAAAAAGTTTGGTTACTCGGCCCGCTTCAATCTTTCCATCCATTTTTTTAAGAATAAGATTGCTTCCAGTTTTCACTGTACCTTCATAAATTCTACCTACAGCCAAGCGCCCCAAAAAATTATCGTAACCCAAATTAAAAGGTTGAAAGCGGAAAGGGGCATCTATTTTGGCAGCAGCTAGTTTCACTTTTAAAAGAATGGTATCCAATAGTGGTGATAAATCATTAGATTCATCATCTAAGTGATTTTTGGCAATGCCTTGTTTGCCAATGGCATAAACAGTAGTAAAATCAAGCTGCTCGTCCGTAGCTCCCAGATCCAGAAAAAGTTCAAAGACCTGTTCTTGAGCCAAATCTGGATTGGCCGCTGGCTTGTCGATTTTATTAATCACAACAATTGGCTTTAGGCCAAGTTCCAAGGATTTTTTGAGTACAAATCGAGTCTGTGGCATTGGACCCTCCTGAGCGTCCACAACTAAAAGCACGCTATCAATTGACCTGAGAACACGTTCCACTTCTGAACCAAAATCGGCATGCCCTGGAGTATCCACAATATTAATTTTTGTGCCACGATAAAAAACGGAGGCATTTTTGGAATAAATGGTTATCCCTCGCTCCTTTTCCAAAGCATTTGAATCCATACTCATGTTTTCATCTGATGTCATCCCTGTTTGTTTCATAATGGCATCCGTAAGAGTCGTCTTTCCATGGTCAACATGAGCGATAATGGCAATATTTCTTATTTCCATAAAAATTTACTTTAATAAAAACAAAAACCGCCGAGAAGCAGTTTAACAAACTGTTAGTTTTTTGATACTAACACAGGAAAAACAAAAAAGCAAGATTGAACTTTTAAAATTTTCTACAGCAATTGGCTTGTTTTTTTATAATACAAATCAACATCTTCAATCCATTTAGCTACGCTTTCCGGATCATGCGTTTCACATGTATTCCCACATTTCCAAATTGCCATTTCAGAAGGAGTTTTGATGTTTTGATCCAAAAGTTCGCGAATTCTTCCGCCCACCACATTCACGGCCTGCTCGCGATTTCTAAAGCAACTATACCCGGAATCGGTCTGGTTATAACTGCCTCTGTATCCCCAATAATTAAAGCACTCTCTGCCATTTTTTTCTGGATGATAAATTCCCCAATTGCTTTCTTTTTTAGCAATAGCCACAAGATAGGCAGCTACATTTTTGTCTTTTTGAACAATAAAGGGAATCATCGTTTCAATAGGATGATTGGCTACCATGCGACTTACTTTTTTTTCAAAATCGGATTTAATTTTAATTTCCATTTGCAGCGTTTCTTGAATTTGTTTTCCAATTCCGAAAAGAAAAGCACTAAAAGTCAAAGAAAAAATAATTAAAAAAGCCAAAAAAACATCTTCAATATGAGGTTTCTCAATTTTTACTCTTTTTATTCTTTTGACTATCGTCCCTCTCCAAAAATTCAATTGTTTTTTGATTTTTTCCATTTTTACCTTAAATAAAACAAAAAACGGGCTAGCACCCGCTCTTTTTACATCTCTGCCTATGTATTATAGCATATTTAAGCCAAAAAATCAAGCTTTTTAAATAAATTATTTTTCCAAAAGAATTTTGTTAATCATATCTTCGTCTTGGCAAGAATATTTATTGTCCGGAGAATAATATCTTTTTTTTGGTCCATAGCAGCCGCCATTTTCTTTGTCCAATACTCCAAACATCGGCATTAAAAAACCCATATCACGACCCGTGAAATATTTATAGACATTTTTTAATGTTTTGGCGCGAGTGTCCTTATCCATTCTGGCAAAAATATCCAGATCATCCGTTTTAATTCCGGTCCAATCCAAATGTAATAAAACATTTTTAGCGTTTTTAGAATATGTTTCATCCCAAAGAAGCGCCCAGCACCCTCCCCAGCGATCCAAACAGGGGCCCGTTGGAAGGTTGCCATCTTCATCAATTCCTATTCCGCCCTCAATGTAGTCAAACATTGAAATAAATTCTGGGTCATTCATTGTCCCCGTTTGTGCTCCGATAATAATATCAATGCCCTTCTTTTTAGCATATTTTCTCATATCCTTGATAACATCGGAAATGCGGTGTGCTCCATTGCCTCTTTGCATATAAATCTGACCGAAAGTAAAGCTTTGGATTCCCAAATCCATTGCGCGACGAGTAACATATTCAAGATAGCCACGATATTCGCTGCTACCGAAATCAGCTTTACAGGAACGCTCCCCCCAAACATTCTGGCTTCCTTCTTGACACATCTTACCAAAATCAAAATAGCGCTGTTCTTCTTCGTTCCAATATTTTGCATTTTCTTTAAGCGCCTCGGCCAAAAACATTCCATAAACTACATTTTTTAGAGTTATTCTGTCCATTACATATCCGATAGTTTCAAAATCCGGAGGCATCATCCAAGTTTCTACCGCTCGATGCAAATAATAACACTCGGAACGATTAATAAGCTTGATATAATCCTCTCGATCCGGATTATACTCGGAGAGTAAGCCATCAGCTACACAGCCTTGCCGTTTTAATTTGCTCATGGAAACCGGCTGCGGTTTTGGTTTTTCTATTTTACTGAAAGACAAGAGACGTTTTTCCCTCCTTTCAATCTTTGCAAATTCAATTGCCTTTGGAGTATAGTATTTTTTTTCAATCCAAAGAAGAAAAACTACCAAAAAAGACAATCCGATTATTATTAGGAAGGCAATTGAGGTTCTGATTTTTTTTTGAAAATCAATTTTCATCTTTTAGTTTCTTTAGCATATTTCATTATATTACAAAAAAACAAAAAAATCCAGATAAAAAAACAACCCCGATTCCTCGGGATTGTTTTGTTTTTTCAGGATTATATTCTGGATACTTTGATTGCATTTGGTCCTTTTGGGCTTTCGCCGACTTCAAATTCAACCGCATCTCCTTCTCTCAAATCATTAAATTGCACTCCTTGCAATTCCTTGGAATGAAAGAAAAGATCCTTGTCGCCGCCTTCCGGGGTAATGAAACCAAAACCACGATCAGTCAGCTTTTTGATTGTTCCTTTTGCCATTTTTATAGTAAAAGATTAGTTAAATGCGCACTTGAGGTTTATGACCCGCAGGGTCATTATGCAAGAAAAGTTCGACTACACTACTTTTGCATGCCACTGTGACACCTTGTAATGATAGCATATCTAAGGCCTAAAGTCAATGTTTTTACTGTTTAAGCCTAAATTTAAAAACTATTCGTATCTGAGGGCTTCAATCGGGCTTAGATTGGCTGCCTGACGAGCCGGATAAAAACCAAAAATAATACCGACCGCCGCTGAAACCCCAAAAGCCAGGAATACCGAAAAAAGCGATATTTCTGTCGTAAGACTGCTGTAAAATTTTGGGATAATAAGCGCCACCGCCCAGCCCAAAAAAACTCCCGCGGCTCCGCCTACAAAAGTCAACATCACGGCTTCCACCAAGAATTGTAAATTAATGTAGGTTTTTTTGATACCCACCGCTTTTCGAAGGCCAATTTCACGCGTACGTTCAGTAACGGTGGTGAGCATCATATTCATAATTCCAATCCCACCAACTAAAAGAGAGATGCCGGCAATAGAAGATAGCAAAATAGTAAATGTGTTAGTTATGCTGGTTGCCGTTGAGATAACATCCGTTTGATTCATAATGCTAAAATCAGCCTCGTCTGCATTTTCAATTTTATGCCGTTTTAATAATAACTGGGTAATTTGTTCTTGAGCGGAAGTCATCACCTCTTGATTTTTAGCCGCTACATTAATCGTACTCACATATTCAGTGCCAGAAAGAAAATGGCGAAAAGTATCCAAAGGAATGTAAATTACATCATCAGAATTATTCATTCCTGAACCGCCTTTGGAAACTGTTGTGCCAACAACTTCAAAATCAATTTTATTTATTCTTATCACCGAGCCTATAGGATCAGCGCCTTCTCCGAATAAATCTTCAACGGTCGTCGGACCTAAAATAGCCACCTTGGATGATTTTTTTAGGTGCTGCTCCGTAATAAACATGCCATTCTCAATTTCAATATTTTTCACTTCGGTATATTCAGATGTCACGCCCAAAACTCGGGTATTGGTATTATTTTCTTTAAAAGTGATTTGATAACGCCCGCTGATTTCCGGCGCCACTCCAGAGATCCCTTGAACTTCATCTTTGATAGCTTCAGAGTCATCAACTGAAAGTGTTCTGCCTCCGCCTCTCTCTCCTCGAACCATGCCGTTGCTTTGTGAGCCAGGATAAACCATGATTAAATTAGAACCGATGGATTGAATTTTTTCTTCTATGTTTTTTTGCGACCCCTGGCCTATGGCCACCATTGTTATTACTGAAGCCACACCGATAACAATACCTAAGATGGTCAGCCCCGACCTGACTTTATTTCCTGTTATTGCCCAAATTGTCTCCTTAAATAAATCCGTTAGCATACGCTTATTTTTTGTGCCTATATTTTATGATCATTGGGAATATTTTTCTCGTCTTTTTCTATCGCGCCATCGCGAATATGGATTATTCTGTTGGCATAGTCGGCGACATCCATTTCATGCGTAATAAGTATTACTGTATGACCTTTTTCATTTAATTCCCGCAAAGCATTCATGACAACATAGCTGGTTTTGGTGTCCAAATTACCTGTCGGCTCATCAGCCAAGATTATGGAAGGATTATTGATTAACGCCCGAGCGATAGCCACCCTTTGCATTTGTCCTCCTGATAATTGATTGGAAAGATTCATAAATTTGTTTTCTTCCATGCCGGCATAGCGCAAACATTTTTTGGCTCTCTCTATTCTTTCCTCTTTAGTAGTATCAGTATAAAGAAGCGGCAGCATAACATTCCTTAGGACTGTAGTCCGCGGCAATAAATTAAATGACTGAAAGACAAATCCTATGTTTTTGCCGCGAAGATCGGAAAGTTCGTCATCGGTAAGTTTGGAGATTTCACGGCCATCCAGAAAATACTCGCCGCCAGTCGGCGTATCCAGGGCCCCCAAAATGTGCATAAGGGTTGACTTGCCACTGCCGGAAGGACCAATTATGGAAACAAACTCTCCGCTCGCAATTTCAAAAGAAACATTATTCAAAGCGACTGTTTCCAGTTCTCCGTTTTTATATATTTTAGTTAAATTCCTACAAGAAATCATTTAAAAAATTTTTTATTCTTTTTACATTTTACATTCCCGGTATCATCCCAGGCACCCGGCTGTTTCTGTTTGAGCTTAAGCCATTAGCATTCGCGGATGAAGTTTTTGAGTTTCCACTAATTGTTTGGGTAATAACCAGTTCTCCTTGATTAACTCCTTTGGTTATTTCCACTTTTGAATTGTTTTCTAGTCCGGTTTCTACTTCTCTTTTCTCCATTGCTCCATTTTTCATAATTCCAATAAAAGCCTTCCCATTTTCATTTTTTACCGCATTACTCGGAACAACAATAACATTTTCTTTGGAATTAGTAACAATTGAGGCGGAAACATTCATTTCAGGCCTGATCCGAGAATCTAAAAAATCAAAAGCGAGAGTTACATCGTAGGTTACCACTCCGGAATTTTGAGCCCCCAAAGAATCTATTTTTTCTACGACACCGTTTGTAGAAAAATTATCAATTGCATTAAAAGTCAGGATAGCTTTTTGCCCGATTTCAATGCTGGCAATATCGACTTCGCTGACTTCTACCCGAGCTTTCATAGTTCCCAGGTCACCAATTATAATCGGCACTTCGCGGGAACTGCCGGATGAAAGTTTGCTTAGATCGTCTCCGTTTTTAATATTTACGGCATTAACTGTTCCATCAATTGGAGAAACAACTTTCTTATCGGAAAAATTTTTCTTCTCATTTTGGTAATTGGCCGAAGCATATTTGATATTTTCTTCAGCTGCCATTACAGAAATTTCAGCCGCTTCTAATTTTTTCTTTAAGGCTGATTTTTCGCTGGAATTAGCATCTTCATAGTTTTCCTTGGCTTCCTTTTTATTGGCTTTGGCTGTCTCCAAAGAAGCCAGAGACTGCAAATAAGAAGAGTGGGCCTTAGTGACATTCGGAGCCAAATCTTCATTTTCAATTTCAAAAAGAAATTGCCCTTTGGTTACCTTGTCCCCTACTGAAACAGAAAGGTTTTTTACCGTTCCGGTAATTGTCGGATCCACATTCGCGCTGCTGTCTACAATTACATTGCCGCTGCCGGAAACGGAAGTGATAATCTTTTCCTTTTCCGCTACGGCCGTTTTGTAATGGATTTCTCCGTTTTTAAAATTACTTTTATCATGCCAATAATATCCCCCGATTATTAGTAAAATAATTGCAGCTGCAAAAAGATATTTTTTATTCTTGAAAAAAATTGGCATTGGCTTTTTTTAATTGTTTAAGTTCTGATTGAATAGTCGGATAAGATCGGCGCTTAATAAGCCATTCTCCCCCGGCCTTCCCATAACGACAATTTTGTCGTTGATTTTCAGGTCGCCAATTTTAATATCATTACGACCGGATTTGATGATTGTTTCGTTTTTTATTTCCACGGTATTTTCTTTATTATCTTGGTCTTTAACAATCAACTTGTTATCCGCAATGGAAATTATCGTTCCAACCAGACCATGCGCGTTTCTAAAATCGCGTCCGTCAAATTTTCGCATCAGTCCGTTCATTGGCAAATCTGAAGGTTCGGGTCTGTCCATTTTCGCTCTCTTGTCCTGCATGCCGATAAAATTACGTTCATAGTGTTTTCCCCATTCATAGGAAAATCTGGCTTTTTTAAAACCTACAGCCACGCCCACCGCAAAGCTAACCGAAACCAAAATAATCAAACCGACCACAATTGCTCCGATTATTATTTTACGGGAATAATCTTTTTCTTTAAGATTTTTTACCTCTTCTTTTTTATCAACTATCTTGTTGTCCATAAAAATTTATTTAAAAAAATTATTAAATTAACATAGGGCTATATGCGTATGAATGTATTTATATTTGCCTTTCAAAGACAGGAACAAATTCAAAAGCAGCAAAAATCCAAATATCGGAAGCATCATTGCTATCAGATTGACAACCGGGAAAGTTTCTCCGAGTGAAAAGAGAAATTCTCTCCAATTTCCGGCTACAATCATGAAATCGGAGAATAACAAGGAAACAATATTCCAAAACTCGGATTGCAGAAAAGATTTGCCAAAAACGAAAAATGTCCCAAAAAATAACAAACCGGAAGCCGCCAGACCAAAATTTGTCAAAAACATTTTTGTTTTTATCTGTTTGTCTTTTTCCGCCTCTAAGCGCTTAAAAACAGCCTTCTTAAGGCTTTTGGGCGGTTTAATTTCGGCGATTTTCTGAGATATTTTTTGAGCCTGGTTTTGCATATAATTATTGATAATACGATTTAGATTATTTTTTGGGTGCATTCTTTTTTGGAGAATTTTGCAATGGCCAATTTTTTCTGAGCCAAAGGACAGCCCGACGATACTTGCTTTTTATTGTGTTTGGCGATTGACTCATAATTTCAGCTATTTCAAACAAGGAAAAACCCTGGACACAGCGCAAAAGCAAAATTGTCCGGGCTTGCACCGTCAAACTGTTCAGTGCGGCTTGGACATCTTTTTTTTCATCCATTTTTTTCCAAAACTCTTGCGAATACAAAATTTCTTCGTCTTCAATAAAATTCAAGATATTCTCTCCCTCCAAATTTTCAAAAGTTGAAAAAGAAACGGCCTTTTTCTTTTTCAAAAAATCATAGGTCGCATTTTTGGCAATAGCAAATATCCAAGTACTAAATTTTTTTTGTCTGTCAAAAGAGGCTATTTTTTTCCAAACTTTAACAAACACCTCCTGGACAATATCCTCGGAGGATTCCCGATTCTGGATCATCCGATAAACAAAGTTATAAAGAGGCTTCAAATATTTTTCCACCAGCCTTTGAAACGCATCTTCATCTCCTTGGATATATTGTTCTATTAATTGTTCGTCCGCATTTTTTTCCATTGGAAAAATATTCGTTTACTTAAGTTCTTTAATTTTTTTGGTTCGCTTCATTATTTCCTTATCTAATCGGTACATTTTTTGAACTCCGTTTTCCAAAATAAAGTAGTGCCAGATGTAAAAACCCAGCATAATCAAAAGAATAACTATCTCAATCAAAAATCCGACATTTGTTTGAAGTATTTGTATCAGAATAAAACTAAGTAGCAGCAGCCCAAAGAAAAAGGTTACCAAAAGATGAATTAGCCTTTCATGTTGGAAAAAACTTATTCGCGCGCGGTGAAAATCTAGGAGGGCTTCCCAGTTATGATCATCTTTTTCCAAAACATTTTCCATAAATTGAATGTGCTCTTTTAAATATTTTTTCATAATTTTATATTTTAAAAAAATTAAAGCTTATTATAGATAAAATCAGACTATTTGAGTATGGCGTCGTATTTTTCTTTTACCTTTTGAAAAGATTCCATTTTTTCTCCAGGCAAAATATTGCCCTTGGGCAACTTGAGAGATAATGGGTTTATCGGAGAGCCATTTAGCTTCATCCCGTAATCCAAATGCGGTCCGGTTGACCAACCCGTTGATCCAACATAGCCGATTACTTGCCCCTGAGAAACACTTGCTCCGCTTCTGACTCCCTTGGCAAAAGCACTCAAATGTCCGTAATGAGTCGTGTATCCGTTGTCATGTTTCAGTCTAATCATATTTCCCCAACCGCCTTCCCAGCCGGCGCTAACGACTGCCCCTCTGGCTGTTGCCACCACCGGAGTTCCAATCGGCGCGGCGTAATCAATTTGGTAATGCGCCGTAACTGTTTTGGTAATCGGATGAAAACGCGCTCCGGTGAAACCGGAAGTAATACGCCGATAACTTAGCGGTGCTCGCAAAAATTGTTTTAGAAGCTCGCGGCCTTCGGAGTCGTAATAACTGCCGTCTTCCCCGTCCGCAAAATAATACGCAAAATATTCTTGACCGGCATTGATAAATTTGGCCGCCAGGACTTTTCCATCCGGGGCTTTTTCGCTATTAAGCGTTCTTTTTTCATACACAATCTTAAACTCATCCCCTTCGCGGATATCGGTCGTAAAATCAATGTCAAAAGAAAAAATATCAGCAATTTCCAATATAGTCGCCTCTGAAAGCCCGGCATCCAGAGCATCTTTATAGAGAAATTCATCAATTTTTGAACTTACGGTTTCTTCTTGAGAAATATAGGGAATTTTTTCTTTGCTCACTTTAAAATTATTGCTTTCTCTCTCGGCGATTATCATTGATTCTTTGTCTATTTCATACTTGATTTTTTTTGCCCTGACTTCTTCATTAAAATAGAAAATCAATTTTTGGCCGATTTTAATTTTGGAAAAATCATAAATATCTTTGGCCGCAGCCAACAAAGCTTCCGTGTCGTTGGCATCCAGCTTTCCGTACTGAGAAAAAACATCAGCCGGTAAATCGCCTTCTGTGACCGTATATGTTTCCGTTTTTTTCCAATTTTCAGCCGGTGTTTTGCTTTTATCGGTTAAAATTTCTTCAATTGAATTTTTTTCTTGAGCCGGCGTTTTTTCAGCATAAAAGAAAAAGCGATATCCCAAATAGGCCAAAGATATGACAATTAAAAACAAAATTATTTTTTTGTTTTTTTTCTTTCGGCGAGTTTCAATAATATTCCTTTTGAAATTTGTTTCCATTTAGTTTGGTTCGCAGGTCAATAAGTCATTATATCATAATCTCTTTTAATTTTTGCTTTTTATTGAAAAAATTTATTATTTAAGCCTTTTTTCGTAAATTTTAGCAAAAAATCATCGTCCAAGCGTTTGAGTTTGGCAAAATAAAAAGAGTCTTTTTTACAAGCTCTTTTTAAATCTCAATTCAGATCTCAGAAAAAATTCGGACTTTATTCTTCTAAAAAAATAAAATCAGGGTTCTTAAATTAAATTAAATCAAATCAAGTTCAATCAGAGAAAAATCTAATAATCCTTTTGTCTGAATTTCTTTAGGTCTTTCTTGGCATTCTTTAAAAACTTCCCGAAATTTCGATCTTCTCTTCTTCTTTCCGCATCGCTGCTTTCGTAATAATCGGCTTCTTTTTTAAGATTGATATAGTTGGAATATTTTTCTGGGTCCAATTTTCCATCTTTTACTGCTGCCAAAACTGCGCAATCTGGTTCATGGATATGAGTGCAATCAACATATTTGCAATTCCGAGCCAAAACAGAAATCTCATCAAAAAAGTTTTCTATGCCGGCATTCGTATCAGCCATTCCCACTTCTCGCATCCCGGGATTGTCTATCACAATAGCTCCATTTTCCAAAAAATACATTTCTCGAGCAGTAGTCGTGTGTTTTCCTCGACCGGACCATGAAGCAATTTCTTTTGTTTTGATTTCTTCCTGGCCAAGCAAGGAATTTATCAAAGAAGATTTTCCCACACCTGAAGAGCCAAAAAAACAATAGGTTTTTCCTTTTTGAACATAATTTCTCAATTCATCCAGTCCTTTTTTGCTCAAAGTACTGGTGGAAATGACATCAATGTTACTGAATCTTTCTTTTATTTGATCAAGTTTCAAATCCAATTCTTCCTGGGAAATAAGGTCAATTTTATTCAAGATTATAGCTGGTTGAATATGCCCATCACTGGTAATGGAAAAGTATCTTTCAAAACGATTCAAATTGAAGTCCCGATCAACTGATTCAATCACAAAAGCCACATCAATATTGGCAGCAATCATTTGAATCTCATCCTTTTTGCTGGATTTCTTTTTGACAACGGTTTTTCTCGGTAAGATGAATTGAATAACTGCTTTCTCGTCGTCCAATTTGTTTATGGCTACCCAATCGCCAACAGTAGGAAAATCTTCTTTAGAAGAAGCTTCAAAAATTTGCTTTCCGGTCACCTTCGCCAAATATTCTCCCTCAATGGTTTTAACCTTATAGACTCCCTTATGCTGGGTAATTACTCGTGCCAATTCAAAATCTTCCGGCCCAAGTTGCTTTCGGCTGGTTTCAAAGAATTCATCAAAACCCAGGTCTTTAATTGTTGTGATGGGAACATTCATAATATTTTTTTAAGTATAGCAAAAAACCGCCAAACTGGCGATTTATAATAACGCTCCAAGCTCTCAAGGAAATTCAACTTTCTTTCATCAAAAAGTAAGACTCAAGTCAGACAATGTCAGAACTTTATTCGAAGCGATCTGTTAATCTCTCCAGACAAAAGCTGTCACATTAAATCCGCTTTCTAAAAGTTTGATAGCTTTTCGAAGTTCATACTGACTAATCCCCTCGTTCCATGGTTCGCGATCAGGCAATGGCTGACCATTGTCATAACTTTTAAGAAACGGTAAAGCTTTCCTG
>CAZWRY010000004.1:0-4974 GCA_964636505.1 uncultured Bdellovibrionales bacterium
ATCAGGCAATGGCTGACCATTGTCATAACTTTTAAGAAACGGTAAAGCTTTCCTGAACCTATAAATTCTAAGAATTTTTCTACTAGCTTACCATCCGTCTTCTTGTTGACCTTTGGACAAAATCCCTTTTGTCTTAAAACTTCTGAGGAGAAATAGTTTAGTATTTCCTCAACTTTATTATCGACTTTTTCAGAATTATCAATAATATATTTTTTTTCTTCTAAAGAAGAACTTTCTTCTAATGAATCAGCTTTTCCATTAAGGGCTTTTTCAGGAATGGTTTTATCCGATACTTTCAAATTTATATCAGCAACATTTTCTGGTGTAAAAACAAGCTTTCTGGTCAAGAATTTACCCTTCTCTTTTATTGGAATAATACTTATGATGCCTAAATTTTTAAGTTCTTTTAATCCTGTGGGAATGAACTCCTTACTAAGACCACTGTATGTCGCAATCGTTTTCGTATAATACTTAATGTCCTCACCATTGAAATCATTATCTATCTCAGTAAGTGTGGCATATAATAGCAGCATCTTACTTCTCGAGTTTTTTGTGTAATTCTTTCTTATCAAACGGTTAATCTTTTTTTCTTGCCAACAGAATGGCTGTTTTCTAGTAATCCTCATATGAGTGACCCTTTATTACGCTCGCCCTTTATGAATAACGAGCGTAATAAAAAGCATAAAGTAATTTATAAGCTCACATTGCTTCCATTAATTGTTAATAATTAAAGTTTTTTGGAAACAAAAAAGAGCAAAGGCTTCAAAACAAGCAGAATGAACCGTACTTGTTTTTGCTCTTTGCTCTTCGCTTAAGATTGCCTATGCTCAGTCGTGGTCTCTTTTACCAAAGCGTTTGGAATTGCAATATTCCTATTCAATTTTCTATATCGATTTTATCATATCTAAAAATGCTGTCAAGACACTTTTTTTAATACTTGTCAAATTTATACTTTTATGTCAACTCAGTATTTTAAATACTTACCATGTGCTTCCCTTGCCTTCTCTTTATCGGTTAGGCCCACATAATAACGAATTGTCGTGTCCAATCTTTCGTGACCCATAAGTGTCTTTATTTCAGAAAATGGACACGAATTGAAGACCAAATGACTAGCAAAGCAGTGTCTGAGCATATGTGGCGTGATTTTCTTGTTTATGCCTGCTATTTGTCGCTGTTGTTTGAAATATCTGGTCAAATCCTGATTCCTTAATCTTCTTGGATTTTCTCCAGTTGTCACAAACAAAGCCTCTTTCTTATCTGTTCTCCTTTCAAGATACCTCTTAATCCAGATAATAGACTCTTCATTGAAAAATACGACTCTCTCCTTATTTCCTTTTCCTATGACCCTTGCCTCTCTGGTTGTCGTGTCAATTGAGTTACGATTCAGGCTGAGAGCCTCTGATATACGCATCCCTGAAGCAAGTAACACCTCCACCAAGGTTCGAAAACGCAGTCCGTAAATAGGTCTTATATCGATGGAATTCCTGAATCTTTGGATTTCTTCTGAAGTTAAAAAAACAACCTCTCGTCTGGGTCGTTTGGGAATTGTGATATCATTTGTGTTTATGCTAAGAGGAACTGAGAGTTGAGTTTTGCAGTAACATAGAAGCCCTTTGATACAAGCTAGGCACACCCCAATGAAAACCTCGCTGTTGTTACGCTGATACAAAACCTGCTTGAGTTGGAAAATATGCTCCATCGATAATTTGTCAATTTCAATGTCTCCGACATCTCGGACAAATGACTTCAGTCGAGACCTATAACTTATAACAGAACTCTGGGCAAATCGTTTTTCCACCTGAAGCCACATCAGGTATTCTTCAGCCATATTCTGGATGGTTCGCTTTTGTATTTCCATAGCACTAACACATTAGCTTCGCGCTACAGGAAGTCAAGTCGGTTATCCACTTAATTATACGACTGATTTCAAAACCTCCGCCGTATCGTTTTTGGGGTTATTTATTGCAGTTGTTATCTGATACATTTTAAGTTCTTTTGAATGTATAGGTCTTAGTAATTTTTTCGCATTATCTATATCCAGCTTTTGACTAAGCCACTCCCTTTCCTTATCAGAACTCAATATGACTGGCATCCTGTCATGTATGCTGGCTATCAAACTATTGGCCTTAGTAGTGACAATAGAAAAAGATTTTAAATTATCGCCTTTTTCATCTTTCCAGTATTCACAAATTCCTGCAAAAGCAAAAGGTTTATTATTTTTCATCGTAATGCGATATGGAACATGCTTGGAAGACTTCTTATCCCATTCATAAAAACCGTCTGCTAAGACCAAGCATCTGTGCCTTCTAAAAGCATTCCTGAACGAAGGCTTCTCATCTATAGTTTCAGCCCTTGCATTTATCAACTTGCTTCCAATTTTCTTATCCTTAGCCCAATGCGGTACAAGACCCCAATGATAATATTCAGCCCTATATGGCGATTCTTCTGGAATGACTAGTGCGTCCTGACTAGGAGCCAAATTAAACCTAGGTCGATATGCATCTTCTTGCACATCGACCCCAAAACGGTTCCTAATTTCCTCCAGAGGAGTTAAAAATGAAAATCTTCCACACATATGGTTATTTTTAATATGCCTGAACAAAGGCAAAATTTCATAAACACATCCAACTTGTTTGACAGGTGAACATTTGTTCCCCTATAATGGAGTCGACTAACATCTTCATCTAACAAATATGGAAAAATACCAAGACAAAATCGCCAAATTCTATAAAAAGCATAAACGCATGCCAAGCTTCAGGGAAATAATGGATGCTACAGGATTAAAATCTACAAATTCTGTTAACAAAATCATCAATAAGATGGTTTTAGCAGGGATAATAGACAAAGACAGTAGTGGCAAACTTGTTCCAAAAAAACTATTCGGAGAAATAAAAATCCTGGGAACGGTTCAGGCTGGATTCCCCTCCCCTGCGGAAGAAGAGCTTATAGACACAATAACCATAGATGAATACCTGATATCAAATAAGGAAGCGACTTACATGCTCAAGGTCAGCGGAGATTCAATGGTAGAAGCTGGGATTCAACCTGGAGATATGGTTTTGGTTGAAAGGAATCGTACCCCTAAAGAGGGAGACATTGTGATAGCTGAAGTGGACGGACACTGGACAATGAAATACCTCAAAAGACATAGCAATAGACTTATTCTCATGCCTGGTAATAAAAAATACAAACCAATAATACCTTCCGAGGAACTGAATATTGCAGCAGTCGTTATATCAGTTGTCAGGAAATATCACTGATGACATCAAAACCGCTTTCAATAAACTCTTTTGCCAGAGCAATCGTCCACATTGATGGGGATGCTTTTTTCGCATCCTGTGAGCAATCAAGAAACCCCTCCTTGAAAGGCAAGCCAGTCATAACTGGCAAGGAGAGGGGCATAGCATCTTCCATGAGCTACGAAGCAAAAAAAAGGGGCGTGAAGAGAGGGATGAGGATATCTGAAATCAAAAAAGTATGTCCTGATGCAATCATATTGCCTTCAGACTATGAAACTTACAGTCTCCTATCTAAGCGTTTTTTTGATATTGTGCGAAGATACACTCCTGAAGTGGAAGAATACAGCATAGACGAATGCTTTGCTGACATAACGGGACTCAGAAGGCCTCTCAGGATGTCCTATGAAAAAATAGCCGCTAAGATAAAACATGACCTGGATAATGAACTTGGTTTCACTTTCTCCGTAGGTCTGGGTCCGAACAAGAGTATCTCCAAGATTGGCTCCAAGTGGAAAAAGCCCTCAGGACTGACCTCGATACCTGGATATTTGATTCATGAATTCCTGGCACAAAAAGAAGTTGGCGATATTTGGGGCATCGGACCTCAAACCAGTGCTTATTTAGAAAAGGAAGGTGTCAGAACTGCTCTGGAATTTGCCAGAAAAAGTGAAGAGTGGGTCAGAAAAAAATTCACTAAACCTATATATGAAACATGGCAAGAACTGAATGGAAATTTCGTATTCCCTTTAGATGTCACTGGTAGAACAACATACACCTCGGTTCAAAAGGTAAAAACCTTTACCCCACCTTCGAGCGACAGAAAATTCATATTTTCCCAACTTTCTAAAAATATTGAAAATGCATGTATCAAACTCAGGAGATATAATTTGGCAGCTAAGAAAGGGGTTTTTTTCATAAAGCTTCAAACATTTCGATATGCAGGGATAGAAGTTAAATTCTCACGACCCACAGCCATACCTGGAGAAATAATAAAAATTGCAGAGCAGCATTTCGATGGATTTTTCAATGAGCGAGAGCTTTACAGGGCAACTGGTGTGATGCTTTTCAATCTAGAAGAAGACAGGATAAAACAATTGGACTTATTCAACGAGGTGTTGAGGGCTGATTCTATGAAAAAACTTTACCAAAGCATAGATAAGATTAATGAAAAATTTGGAAAGCATACAGTATTCCTAGGGACAAGTTTTTTAGCTAACAGTACGCCACAGCACAATAAAGAACGTGCAGACCAACCTGAAAGAAAAAATCTCACTTTTAAGGGCGAGAATAGGAGACAAAGAATAGGAATACCTATGTTCATAGGAACCGTTACCTAAAAATTGCTGACTTACAAACTTCGAGGGAAAAAAATGGATGCCTTCACGTTTGTTAATTTCAATACTATTTTTTCAGAGTCGACTCCTCTGCGTTTTGTACAATAAATTTAGCTCTTTCATAAAGCTCATCAAAAGTGATTATTTCAGGATTATGCATACTTCTACGGAACAGCTCGAAGGAACCTAATTTATCCTCATTTACACCTTTTTCAGTGATAAATTCAGACAAACTACCAGCTATCAGGTAAGATTTAGGTTGATATGAATAAATAACTTCCCCTGTTGGATTCCCTTCCTCTTCTTTAATTTCAACTTTTGTATCACTTATATTTTTTATAGTTTTATGAACTGTCTTATGGGATTGTGCAATTCCACCATTTAACTCATCCGAGATTTGC
>CAZWRY010000004.1:4984-67449 GCA_964636505.1 uncultured Bdellovibrionales bacterium
CCCCCTATAAGGTATTGCACTCCTTTTTATTAACTCTGTTTGATGTGTTTTAATCTCAACCAAACAAATTGAACTAATCATGCCTGCAGTTTTTAGAAGTCCATCCGCCCTCTTACCAGAATTATTAAAATCACTACCACTTACCACCTGCTCGAGTTTTTTTCCCTCTAATGGAGAGTTAAAAATAAAATTCAACCCATATCCAAATATCCAAGGATTATTTTCGAAAAAAAATTGCCATACATCCTCTTTCTTGCTCTTTTTCCATTCGTTCATTTGTTGCTCAAAAAATTCTTTGTCCGTCAAAAGTCTTGAGAATATCTCCAGTTGTTTTTTTCTGTATCCTAATGCAACGATATCAGCTTTAGTAATTTTATTTTGAGCAAACTCGAAAAAAAAGTCGAGGTCTGGATTTTTCGATAAAAACTCCTTAACCTTCCTTATTTCGTCGTCTTCGACTCTTGACTTGTCATCACTACTAAAATCCAAATAAGGCATGGACTCTATAAAATCCTTAAGTATTCGAATCTCAAATGGATTAAAGGAAAAAGATGTCTCAGATGAACCACTAAGAGATGAGAATTTTTGTATGACTAACTGAATAATTCCCTTATTATCCTCAAACACTTTAGCTTTTACTTGTTGCCTGCCCTTATGCGTAACTCTCAGCACAGTTTCTCCCCTAAGACTCATCTCTGTAATACCATCTTCCCCATCAATCACCTTTGTTACGAATCTGAGACCCCTTTTCGAGCCATCAGGTCGCTTACCAAAAAAACGTTTACTTATATAAGTCTTCCCTGTGAGCCTTCCTTTAAAATAATCAGCTTCTGTAAACTCATCTTCATTTTTGGAAATCCCTGGTGACATAATCTGAATGCATTAATAATAAGAAAAAGTCAACTTTAATATAGCTATCCTAGTCCCAAAATATAAAAAAATCAAGTAAACATTCCATATTTCAACAAAACAAAAAACACCTCATACGAAGTGCTTTCAGTCTACAGTAAGACGATAAAATTAATCGCCGCTTATTGCGATTAATCCTTTGTGTTTATTCCAAACCAAGACAAATTCTTAGAAAACAAAAGATTGAACAACCTAATCAATTTCAAAATATCACCAAGAAACATCCAATCCGTCTGCTATTTTCACAAGCGACTGTTTGGGCTTATCCAAATCCATTATGAATATTTCCCCTTTTTCTGAATATGAAGGCTGATTTTTATTGGATAAACTGAATAAGACCCAATTCGGATTTTCCGGATAAAACCATGCCTGATATTCGACAGAATATTGATTTGAAATATCTTGTGGTAATTTTTCCTGAATCTTGCTCTCTATCTCTTTTAACTCATCTGTTTTTGTTAATTTTCCTGAAGTTGTATCATAAATCCAGTAAGATTGGACACCGGATGATGACCATCTATTATAATATAAAACAGAAATTTTTTCACTACTTAAAATTCTTCTTTTAGGAATTATTGAAGCGCTCAAATCTCCATCCAACCCAACGAGTGTTTTTTCCTTAAGAGATTCGATTGAAACTTTTTTTATTATAGACTTATCATAACCGTCAATTTCCAAATACCCATCATAAACAAACTCTTCTTCACTAATCCATTCAACATATCTCCCTCCTTCAAATGAACCTTTTTTTCTTTTTTTATCCAAATCATATATGCTGATAGCCCCGACCACATATGTCCCCGAATTAACAATCAGGTATTTTCCGTCAGGAGACCATGAGACAATCCTTCTCATCACAGGATCATCGGTATATATAGTGGACATACTTTTGTTATCTGAATTGAATATGCAAATTCTGTAATAATCTGAGTTATTAGCGTCATCGCTTTCATCTAGATCATCGCTTATTCCCTGCCCAGCGCAATCAGTTGTAGGATTATTGTGCAAGAAAGCAATTTTCTTTCCATCTGGAGAAATCAGAGGTTCCTCACCTTCACCTATTTTTTCGGCAACCTCCGAAACGCTTCTCATGAAATAAATCTCCCCGTCCAATGCAAAAGCTATGCTCTTTTTTCTGATATATTCTGGCAAACTACTAACATCGAAATTGGCATTGGTATATTTCAAGATTGTATCATCTGAAGTTTCGATTATACCTGCAGGTTCATTAGTCGTCTCAACCTGGCTAATTTCATTTACTTCCAGTTGCGAAATTGCCGAATTTTTTGATTCTTCTTTATATCCAACCCTATCTCCAGTGTATATTAAAAATCCGAAAGATAGAGACAGGATAATTATAATTCCAATCGCCAACTCAATTGATACTTTCTTATTCATATATTTCAAAAATATTTTTATAATTAAATTATAACACAAAAAAACACCTTTTCAGGTGTTTTCAGTCTACAGTAAGACGACAATAAAAATCGCCGCTTATTGCGATTAATCCTAATATGTTTATTTGTTCTGAGCCATTGCTTACCCAATTGGTAAACAAAGTTTTACTTTGAGCCTAAGCTCAAGGCAAACGACCGTATAGATTAGTCTGCTGTCCGAAGACAACAGAGTTCACCGTAACTCCCTAGAAAGGAGGTGTTTGAGAACGAATAGACTCGCGTAAAATCGGGCTTTTTTCTTCAGCTATTCCCTAGAAATAATTGTTAAATTTCACAGTTGCATTCTAGGATAGTATTGGGAAGTTAGCAAATTAGTTATCCCCTATTTATTTCTGAAGTTTATCTATCGTCAGCGGACCGACAAACCCGGTTTGAGGCAATCCATTTTGAGCCTGAAATTTCCTTACCGCTTCAGTTGTAATCGGACCATAAATTCCGGTAATATATTGAGAATCAAGCAATTCCAGCTGATTGAGTTTCTTTTGAATATTTTTGACTCCTTCAGTTGTCCCAGAATCAAAATCCGTGCCGTTCACCAAGCCTCCGTTTTCGCTTGAACCGAAAGATAAGTTATCTAAATTTATTCGTTTATCAGCTTCTTCCGTATCAGCCCCTGGGTTAGTGACATATATTTTTCTCTTGTGATCGGTTTGGATTTCCATGAGTTTATCTAAGCAAAATTTAGCCACTATTTTCTGGCTGGATTTTTTGCTAACAGAGGAAGCTTTTTTGTTGCCGATTTTGACTTCTGCATCTTTGTCAAAATGTTTTCCTTTTATCGTAAGCTTGATCTTTTCACTGCAACTTCCATTATTGTCGATATATTTATATGCTTTCCAAGAAGTAATTTTTGCTTTTCGATCTTGTTCTTCATTTGAATTTGACTGATCTGCTTCATCTCCCTCATCCTCACCGGATTCTCCAGTCGTTCTGAAATTCCAAGTTGTTTTGTCGGAAATCCCGGCATAAAAATCAAAAGACTCGGTGTAAAAAGTGTCCGCATCGATTTGGATGTAAAAGTCGGTTCCTTCTTGAAAATTTTCGCCCGGATTTATTGTGACCAAATTTCCATCAATTATTACTGTACCTCCGATTGCTTGTTTCTCCCAGGTTTCACCTTCATCAGATGAAAAATAGACATTTTCGCTAGAAAATATGGACAAAATAGATCCGTCTTGACTCAGTGCGCAGCCGCTCCACCATCCTGTATACAAATCACTACTCCAGTTTTCGCCTCCATCAATCGAAATAAAACTGCCTACGGAACCGTTAGCCAAAAGATGAGACCCGTTGTTATCCGTTGCGACATACCAGCCTTCAGACATTAAAGGAGTTGGGTCATTAAAATCCCAGTTTGATCCGCCATCGGTAGACACATAAACTCCGCCTCCGGTATTACTGACTGTTCCCAATATTATAGTTGATCCATCATCATCCAGATCAGCCGATTGCCAAGAAAAACTATCGGAACTGGGAGGGCTGGGATTCAATTTGGTCCAAGAAGATCCTTTGTTATATGAAACATATACGCCTACGCTATTATTGCTAGACCCTGCTAAAAGTACTGATCCGTCTCCATCAGAAGAAACCACATCCCAACTTTTGTCGGATACTCCGTTAGGAATAGATTCTGTCCAAGTCGCTCCGCTATCTTCGGAAATATAGACTTTGTCCTGCCAAGCTCCAACTATCAATACGGAGCCATCGTTATCGGAAGCAACAACTTGCCAATTTTTAGTAACTCCCTCTCCTGCCGGATATCTGGTTGTCCAGTGCTCACCTCCGTCGGTTGAAGTATAGACATAATCACCGTTAGCTACAGCCACCATTTTTAATCCGTCATCGCTTATTGCCGCGCCATTCCAACTCGCTCCCTCAACAGGAGCCACTTCGGACCAGGAAGAACCTCCGTCGGAAGATACAAAAATCTTGCCTGAATTATCAGCCACAATCCAATTGGTGCCGTCGAGATCCGAAGCTACGCTTCGATAATCGGAACTTGAATTGACAGGAATAGTTTCTGCCGTTGAATCATCGGATGCTTTTTTAATTTCAATATTTCCGGAATTCGTGGAAACTCCTTCCGAAAAAGTCATTGTTAAGTTTGAATTAACAGGAACATCAACCGCTCCGTCTTGGGGAGAATATTCAGTAACAGTCAACGCCGCGCAGACATTAGCTGCGAAAAAGAAATTGATCCAAAGGAAAGTAAGAGCAATTGCTGTAAAAATCGAATATGCCAGAATACTTTTTCGGATATTTTTTGTTTTCATTTTTATTTTTCCCCGCTAATTTTAATTATTAAAATTTATTATACAATATAGATTATAACAAAAAATCAATTTTTAATAAAAAGGATGAACATTTATTTGAGCCAGAAAAAGAACTTGTCTTTCACCATTTTCCTAAATTCTTCTACCAAAATTACTGAAAAAGCTATGCCGACAATAATCGCCCAATCCTTTCCATCCAAAGGAACTGTCCGCAACACCTTCTGAAAAAACGGATTATATACCGCCAATAATTGAAGTCCGATTACGATACCAGTGGCTCCGACCAGAAATTTATTGGAAAACGGATTGGAAGTAAAAATTGATTTCACCAATATAGTAGAGGACAGTCCTCGACTGAAAAAGTTATTCAATAAAAATGCCTTTAATTTTCTTCATATTGTCAATTTGACCTAGAGCGTACTTGAAATACTCTTTTTTATTTTTAAATTGTCCAAGAATAGAATCCCTCTCCAATATTAAACTCGGTTTTTTATTCGTATATTCCTTGAAGCTCGACCATGCGTATTTTTCTGTTTTTGAGAACCCATGAATCTCACAATTGCAATTAACATATGCTGAAGTATATAACAGTTGCTCATTAGTACTTATGTGCGTCGCCTTAAATCTTCCTTGAAAAATAACCCCTGAATGCTTATATTTTCTATTAAAATACATTGCATACCCGGTGCATATTTTTTTCATAAATGTGGCTACGCCGCCTAGTTTCCTTTCTCGGAGTATCGGAGTATTAGATGAAAATGATTTGAATTCAAGCAATATGCTACGACGACAACGAGCCTCTCTTTTTCTTTAGGATAAGCATCTATTCCTGCCTCTCGCAAATCATTTATAACCCAACTTGGCTTTTCCGTATTGAAATCAAGTAATCAATAAAGCGCAGAAAGTCCTTTTCTTGAGTAAAAATATTTTTCTTTTCTACTCCGCGATTACAAATATGATAATATTCTCCAATCGCAAATTCTATTTTCCTCCTCATAAACAAATACCATCATTTCTTTTGTTTTTAGTCTAAAAAATAAAAAAAGTAAGCTCAAGGCTCCGCGACCAGGACTCGAACCTGGAACCAATTGATTAACAGTCAACTGCTCTACCATTGAGCTATCGCGGAGACTTAGTCTCACTTTTTGTTCTTGTATATAAGTCTCTTTCTATTATTTTTTAAATGATCGCTTCTTTGTATCGAAACTATCGCGGAATCCGCCAACTGGCAGATCAATTTTCAAAGCAAAATCTATTATATCAGAAAAAATAAAATAGGCAAGATTTTTAGGCCAAGCCTATTTTATCCAATTTTTTTAATAATCTTTGAGTTTTTTGACTGAAACATGCTCTCTAATTCTCTCCAAAGCCTTGGCTTCAATTTGGCGAATGCGTTCTCGCGTCACGCCAAACTCTTGACCAACTTCTTCCAATGTGTGCACTACTCCATCTTCAAGGCCAAATCTAATTTTCAAAATCTTTTGTTCTCTGGGCGTGAGAGTATCCAAAATTTCACCAATGTGATCTTTGAGTAATTTCCGAGAGGCCGATTGATTTGGCATGATAGTTTCAGTGTCTTCAATAAAATCTCCGAGCACACTATCCTCCTCACTGTCACCGACAGATGTTTCCAGGGAAACTGTTTCTTGAGAAATTTTCATAATGTGTCTCACCTTTTCAACTTCAATCCCCATTTCCACCGCGATTTCTTCCGGTAAGGGTTCCCGCCCCAAATCCTGCACCAAACGTCTGGTTACCTGAGTAAACTTATTTATCGTTTCTACCATATGCACCGGAATACGAATAGTTCTGGACTGATCGGCCAGAGCCCTTGTGATGGCTTGGCGAATCCACCAAGTAGCATAGGTTGAAAACTTATAGCCTTTGCGATAATCAAATTTTTCCACTGCACGAAACAAACCAATATTACCCTCTTGAATCAAATCCAGCAAAGACAGGTTATGCGAACGTCCGACATATTTTTTGGCAATGCTCACCACCAAACGCAAGTTGGCTTCGGTCAATTTTTGTTTGGCTTGTAAGTCTCCTTTTTCAATTCTCTTGGCTAAAGATACTTCTTCTTCAGATTTCAAGAGATCCACTCTTCCGATTTCTCGGAGATACATTTGCACCAAATCAGAAGAAGCTTCTTCAATATCGCCAATCAAATCCTTTTTCTTTTTCTTGCCGGACTTTATTGAATCCATCTCTTCTCCAATCTTGTCCGTTTCCATTTTCAACATATCATCCGAACTCAAAACATTAATGCCAGTTTTTTCCATTCTTTCATAGAACTCTTCCAGCTTGTCTATGTTTTCTTCCGCATTCGGAATAGCATGCAAAATTTCATCTTCAGTAATAAAGCCTCTTTGTCTCCCGCGTACAATCAAATCTTCCAATAAATTCATTCTTTTCTTCTCGGACGCTTCTTTCTCTTCGGCTGTTTTGCGGACAACTTTTTTGATTTTTTTGATTGCTTTGGATTTCTTTTTATCCTTTTTTGGCTTAATTTTTTTGTGAATTTTTTTAGCTAGCTTTTTTTTCTCGGCCGGCTTTTTCTTGATTCTCTTGGACACCTTTTTCTTTACCGGTTTTTTTATCGCCTTTTTAGCCATTTTCTTGGCCCTTTTAAGCCTTTTTTTCTTTATTTTTTTAACCATTTTTTTAATAAACAAAATTTAAATCTATTCTTTATTTTTCTCATTGATTTCTCCAAGAATTCGGCTGGCTTCTTGGCACAAAAACGTCACTGCTTCCCTGTCTTTTCTTTCCTCCGCTAATTTCAGATCATGTTGGATTTTTTCCAACTCTGCTTTCTTGTTTTCTTTTTTGATTTCTTCCAGAATTTTCACAAATTCCTTTTCCGGATTATCCACCATGATTTCTTCAATATTATTATTCAAGTCAAACCGATATTTTTTTTCAAAAAATATTTTCTCTACTTTTTTTTTGTTTTCCTCTTGGCTGATGCTGGAAAGAAGATTATCTAAATTAAAACCGAGCTTCTCCCCGTTTTCAAGCATAAATTTTAACAAGGCCTCTTTTTGAAAAACAGGATTTTCTTTTTCCTCGTTAAAAGCTTTCTTCCAAACATTTTTATAAACCAACATAAGCCCAATAATTTCTTGGACTAGAGTTTCTTTCTTGGTTTTAGGAGAAAAAGTCTCCTCGCTTTTCACGCTTCCCCCTGAAGTGTTCGTTGTTGTACTCTTAATATTAGCTTTTTTGAGCATATCCGTCAATATACCTTCTTTCACTTCTACAACTTCTGCTAGCTTCTTTAGCCAATGACTTTTGGTTATTTCATTGGTCAAATTCCCAATCATTTCCAGAATTTCATCAGTAATTTTATTTTTCCCTTCAACTTCTTTTTTGTTATGCTTGGTTAGATTCTTTTGAAAAAAATATTCCATAGCTTCTGTTGCACTTTCAATGGATTTTTTCATCGCTTCTGGATTATTTTTGGCCAGTTCTGCTACATCTTTTCCGGACGGCAGTTCAACTACTCGAGCTTGAACATCTTTTTCAAAACAGAGTTTCATGCTTTTTTTAGTCGCGGCTTCACCAGCATTATCCATGTCAAAACACATTTCAACTTTATTAGTGTATCTTTTGATAACGCCCAAATGATCACTCGTCAGGGCTGTTCCAGAAACAGCTACTACATTTTTGAAACCTGCTTGATTGGCCGCCAAAACATCCAGATTACCTTCTACCAAAAGAACTTCATTTTTCTGTTTAATCTCACTTTTAGCTTTATCGATACCATAAAGAACCTTGCTTTTATGATAAACTTCCGTTTCCGGAGTATTAATATATTTGGCTTGTGATTCATCTTGTCCAGGAGTCACTCTGGCACTAAAACCGACTATCTTCCCATTTGTATCAGCCACCGGAAACATAATTCTTTCCCTGAACCTGTCATAAAATCCCGATCCGCCTTTCTTTTTTTCTGACTTGACCAAAAGCCCAGCTCTTTCTATTTCTGGAACACCGTATCCTCGACTTGTTAAAAATTTCAAAATGTTCTCCCAGCCTTTGGGAGCATAACCCAAGCGAAATTCTCGAATCGTTTCATCTTTTAATCCTCTATCTCGTAAATAGTTCAGAATTTTGACTTTGCCTGGACCTTCCCAAAGCTGATATTCATAAAATTTGGTAGTAATTTCCAAAATCTCAAAAATTCTGTTTTTGTTAACTTCTGATTTTCCATCATATTTTTTTAATTCAACTCCGGCCTTATCCGCCAAAAGCTTCAGAGCCTCTCTGAATTCCAGTCCTTCCATTTCCATTACAAAACCGAAAATGTCCCCTCCTTTTTGGCAGCCAAAGCAATGCCAAATCTGTTTTTCTTCACTTACCATAAAAGATGGGCTTTTTTCATTATGAAAAGGACAACGAGCTTTGAAGTTGGTGCCCGCCTTGTCTAAACGGATATATTCGCCCAAAACATCGACTATATTAAGCCTATTTTTGATTTCCTCGACATCAGAATTCATAGTTTATTAGTATAAAATAGAGTATATATACTATATTATAATATTTGGCCTAAAGCAAAGATTTTTTGGTTCCCCTCATTTCTCTGATTATATCCTTGTAATCAGGTATGGTTTTAGCCACCAAACTCCAAAATTTCTGAGAATGATTAAATTCTCCCAGATGACAAAGCTCATGTACGATAATATAGTTCGCAATTCTTTCCGGAAGCAGCGCAATTTTGTAATTGAAGTTTAAATTGCCTTTTCTGGAACAGCTCCCCCATCTGGTTTTTTGATTACGGATGCTGATTCGCTTAAAATCAAAATCATAGAAACGATTAAAGTATTCGATTTTTTCACTAGCCAATTTTCTGGCAACTTCTTTGTATTTTTGTAATTCTCTTTTAGATCCTTGAGAAAAATATTGATTGCCGTGTTTTTTGAAATAGTTTAGCTTGCCCAAAATCCACTTGGCTTTTTCTTGAATAACTCTTTCGGCTGAACTTTCGCCAAAAAACAAAGAATTCGGCAATACGATTGTCACATTGCCATCGCAATTTATCGTAAGCCGCATTCTCCTGGCTCTGCGACTTCTGCGCAAAATATAGGCTATTTTTCCGCTAGTAGTTTCAATTTCTTTTTGCATGTATCCATTTTACCGTATAGACAAAAAAACCGCCAAATCTGACGGTTCAAATCTTAAAAAGTTTAGTTTTGGCCGGCAATCTTAGCCCTAGCCTGACTCAATCTCTTTTGCACCTCTTCTTCTTTGGCAAAAAGAATGCTATTTTCAGCCAGTTTCCCTTTTTTGGCAATTTCTTCATCCGTCATGCCTTTTTCTTCCTTCATTCTGGCAACTTCGTCTTCGGTAAAAGTTACCTTGGGGTACTGATATCTTTCCAAATTAGGATTTAATATAACTGGTTTTTTTTCAACCGGCTTTTTCTTTTCACTGACTTTTTCATCGGTCTTTTTGAAGAATTCAAACATACCCATATTCCTAAGTTTACTTATTTATATTTTAATTATACAATCTCTTTAAAAATTCTACAATTTTATTCCTTTATAGCTTGGCGGAAGCGGAGAGATTCGAACTCTCGATGCCTGTTAAGACATGCCACCTTTCCAAGGTGGTGCACTCGACCACTATGCGACGCTTCCAAGTTTTTATGCCTTACTAAGTTTAAGGCAAATGGTCATATTGTCAATTCTTTAGATCATCCAGCGGCGTGGCTTCTACTTTCTCAATAATTTCTCGCATCATTTTCACCGTTTCTACCGGATATTTACCATTAGCCGATTCTCCAGAAAGCATCACAGCATCTGCCCGATCAATCACAGCATTAGAAACATCAGAAACCTCTGCTCGGGTTGGGATTGGATTTTCAATCATAGATTCTAGCATCTGAGTCGCTACGATTACCGGTTTATTTTTTTCTTGGCATTTAGTAACAATTTCTTTTTGATAAATGATTACTTCGCTCTGCGGAAGTTCAATGCCGAGATCTCCTCGGGCCACCATGACCATATCTGAAGCATCAATAATTTCATCAATATTTTTCATCGCTTCTTTCCTTTCAACTTTGGGAATGATTTTAGCCAAAACATTTTTGTTTGGAGAAAACTCCTCTATTTTTTCACGCAAATCCTGCAAATCTGTGGCATCCTTCACAAAAGACATAGCTACAAAGTCCACGCCCTTACTCAGAGCAAATTGCAAATCAGTCAAATCTTTTTTTGTTAGAGCATTAAGATTAATATCCGAATCCGGCAAATTAACGCCTTTATGATTTTTAATCACTCCGCCACTCAAAACTTCAGTCAGCAAGACCCCATTATTTTTTTCTCGCACAACCAATTTTTTACTGCCATCTTCAATCAGAATTTCATCCCCAACTTTCATATCATTCGTGATACCTTCTTTATCCAAAAGAAGTTTTTTGTTATTTTGAGTTTGGTCATTAGAAATTGCCTGCCCGCTTACACGGAACGCGGCCAGGGGAAATTGGAAATCAGGCGCTACTTTAATGTCACTCACCAAAATAAACTCACCTTTTTTAATTTCTATATCCGATTGAACCAGAGTTCTGATACGGGGTCCTTGCAAATCAGCGATAACATCAATTTTTTTGCCAATCTCTCCTGATATTTTTCTTATTAAGTCAATAATTCGGCCATGCCAAGCATGTTCATTGTGAGAAAAATTAAGCCGAGCCATGTTCATGCCTTCTTCCATAAGCTGACGCAAAATTTCTTCCGATTCGGAAGCTGGTCCAATGGTAGCTACGATTTTGGTACGTTTCATCATATACTTTAATCAATTATTTGTTTAAACTCCTATACTCATAATAACTGAAAAACAGGTAGCCGTAAAAGGCCGCCTGTTTTCTATTGAAAAGATGTCTATTTTATAATTTGAAATCCGCCAATCAAAGGTAATTTTTTCATTTCACCCTTGGCGCCATGAATAATTCCCATAACAGCAAAGATAATGAGCATCAGCGAACCAAAAGGCAGGATAATAAACCAACCTAAAACAGGAATAATAGATCCGACAATGTTCACGGCAATGGCAGCTAAGAGTAAATTTAATTGCTGGTTGGCATGAAATTTGGCAAAAGGACTGTTTTTGGCATCCGATACCAATGGGATGAAGAATAAAATCGGAATAATATATCCGATAATCGCCATCAGTTTATTTTTTTCAGCATCGGATGAGCTGGCTGTTTGAGCAACCGGCTGTTGTTGCGATTGTTGTTCTTGTTGATTTTGGTTTTCCATTTATCCTGTTAAATAAGATTTGAATCTCTTTGCGTAAGAGATGCAAATTTATTTGTAATTAATTATTATTTCCCCTTAATTTAAAATTTATTTTTTATTATTTAAAACTTTTGATCTCATCCAGTATCTCCTCCGGAATCGGATTTCTTTTGGGGCTTACTCCCGGATATTTCCAGACACTTATTATTTTAAACTGTTTTTGATTATTTAACAAATTTTTTTTATTTTGATTATTTTTGAGTTTCAAATTTTGAGTTCCGTGAATTTGGTACATTGCCCAAATTTCGCTAGACCAAGCCTTTTTTCCATTTTTGGTATTTGTTGAAGGTGGCTGCATAACTGCAATGGTATTTTCCACAATGCCCTCTTCAATTCGCTGCGGGTTTTTAATGACGCGCGTCACCCTTTGCTGGCTCAAACCATAGAATTTCATCTTCATCAAAGAATGCTGCGTCCAATAATATTTGTCGGTTTTTTTGGAAATTTTAAACTGCATAATCTATTTATTTTATGTCCATTCCGCGCAGAGCCTTAACTCTATCTTCAATTGGTGGGTGGGTTTGAAAAAGAGAAGCAATTTTTTTGCCCTTAAAAGGATTAGCGATGTAAAGATGGGCAGTAGCGCGATTGGCAACTTCCAATTTTTCCGGATCAGCCGAAATTTTTTCCAAAGCTCGCGCCAAACCTTCCGGATATCTTGTGAGTAAAGCCCCATCCGCATCAGCCAAAAACTCACGTTTACGTGAAATAGCCATTTGAATAAGCATCGCTGCAATCGGCGCTAAGATTGAAAGAACTAGTGCAATAACTATCATGATAACTTGAACTTGGTTATTTTCGCTCTCGCTGCCCTTGCGGCCACCACCCCAAAATGTCCAGCTGCGAAACCAATCAGCGAGAAGCGCAATAAAACCAACCAGCACAACCACCACTGTGGAAAGCAAAATATCGCGATTACCAATGTGCGAAAGTTCATGCGCAATCACGCCTTCCAGTTCTGCTTTTTCCAATTTTTGAATAATGCCTGTTGTAAGACAAATGACTCCATGCTTGGGATCGCGACCAGTTGCAAAAGCATTGGGCGCACTGTCTTCAATAATATATATTTTCGGCACCGGAAGCCCAGCAGTGATACAAAGATTTTCCACAATATGATATATCTCTCTTTCCTCATCATGCGTAACTTCTTTGGCTTTGCTCATGGCGAGCACAATTTTGTCGCTCCACCAATAGGAACCGAGGCTCATGAGAATAGAAAAAATTACGCAGCCATAGAGGATAGCGCTGTTATTCATGGCTCCAGCAAAAACATAGCCAACTCCAATCACAAAAACCAAAAAGCCTGTGATATATATCCAGGTTAAACGCTTATTTTTATCCGCTTGATTATAGAGTGTTGTCATTTTAAAATTCTACTTTAACAACTTCTTTTTCCTCTCCCTTAGCTTCAAAGAATTCTCGCTTAGTAAAATTCAGCATGCCGGCAAAAATATTGGTCGGGAAAACCTGGATTTTAGTATTAAATTCCATAACATTGCCGTTATAGAATCTGCGAGCAGCTTGAATTTTATCTTCAGTGTCAGTCAGTTCTCTTTGGAGTTCCAAAAAATTTTGATTGGCTTTTAAGTCCGGATAGCTTTCGGCTACTGCAAACAAACTTTTGAGCGCTCCGGAAAGCATATTTTCTGCCTCAACCTTGTCTGCGCCTGCGTTAGCTCCCATTGCCTTTGTTCTGGCTTCGGTTACTTTTTCAAAAACTTCCTTTTCATGAGCCGCATAGCCCTTGACGGTACTAATCAAATTGGGAATTAAATCATATCTTCTTTTAAGTTGCACATCAATATCACTCCAAGCCTCATCCACTCTATTTTTTAGCCTTATTAAGCCATTGTAAATGGCAATAACCCAAATTGCCAGCACGACTACAACAATGATTAAAATTAATCCTATACCCATTTTTTTACGCATAAACAACTTCCCTATAGCTTTTATGCTTTTAAAATTATTAACTTAGTATAATTATACCATCCTGTCAGAATTTTTTCCACTTATTTTTTTCGCTAAATTGTGCTATTATTTAGAAAACATTAAAAAATTAAAATAAATTTATGTCAAACTTATCACCTTATTATGTTTTTATTCTTCCGGCTGTCGTCGGAGTAATTATTCAATTCACCAAATTTTGCCTCTATTGCCTGAAACATGGTTGGAATTTCAGATATATTATGACTCACGGACATATGCCTTCAGCCCACACCGGTTTTGCTATTTCTCTCATAACTTCAGTTGGTTACTTTGAAGGTGTACATTCCGGAGCTTTTGCCGTCGCTGTGGCTTTCGCTATCATTATTATTGATGACGCCGCCCGTTTGCGCATGTATTTGGGAGATCAGGGCCGTTATTTAAATATGCTGATTGAACAACTGGAAATTGATAAAACAAAATTCCCACGCCTTAAGGAAAGAGTGGGACACAGAGTAAGCGAAGTAATTGTCGGCGGGATTTATGGATTCTTTTTGACTATGCTTCTGATAAAAGTTCTCGTATAACTTTTTTGTCGTTCCAAGGAATTCTTTTTTTGCCAATCGCCATGGTTTCTTCTGCGCCTTTGCCAGTTACCAACACAAAATCTCCAGGCTCTGCAATTTGCAGAGCTTTTTTAATGGCTTCGCGCCTATCCGGAATTGTCCAAAAATTTTTACCTTCAATTTTATTTTTTATTCCACTTGTAATTTCATCTATTATCTGAAGCGGATCTTCATTGTACGGATCTTCGTTAGTAATGATAATGTGGTCAGCATATTTAGAAACAGTATCGCCCATAATCGGCCTTTTACCGCGATCGCGCTGCCCGCAAGAACCGAAAACCGCAATAATTTTATTTTTTTGAATGTTTATTTTTTCAATGAACGCATAAAGCTTTTCTAATGAATCCGGTGTTAAAGCATAGTCAATAATAATACTCAAGCTTCTTTCATTTTCCACATATTCCATTCGACCCGGAACTAATTTTATTTTTTCCAAAGCTGATTTTATTATTTCAAGGCTTATCCCCTCAGAAAATCCCACACAAATCGCCGCCAGAGCATTTTCAACGTTAAATTTGCCCAATAAATTTAATGTGAATTTTAAATTTTGAATTTTAAATTTTGAATTATTTATATTCAACTCAATTTCTTCAGCCTTTATAATTTTAAAATTCGTCATTGGAAATTTATTCGAAATTCTTGTGGAATATCCATAAGCATTCCTTGCTCCGCAATCCAAGAATCTTTCTGGTTTTTCCATGTCCAGATTAACAATGGCCGTACTGATATTTTTAAATAGTTTGTATTTGGCTTGGCGATACTTTTCCATTGTCTCATGATAATCCAAATGTTCGCGGGTGATATTAGTAATAACGGCAGTGTTATATTTAACCCCCCAAACTCGGTATTGATCCAAAGAATGAGAGGATGTTTCCAAAACCAAATATTCACATCCTTTTTTGACTGCTTTTTGAATAAATTTTTGTACCGCAAAGCTGGAAAGAGTTGTAAATTTAGTTTTATTTACTTCCTCTTCACCATTCATTTTGAAATTTATAGTGGAAGCCACAGCCACTTTTTTCTTTGCTTCTTCTAGAATTCTGGCAATCATTTGCACAGTCGTTGTTTTGCCATTAGTTCCCGTTACTCCGATGACTTTAATCTTTTTTGATGAGAACCCATACAAAATATTAGCCAAGACAGCTTGAAAAAGATGGTAAATATTTTTGATGGATTGTGGAATAAGTTTTTTCATCAGAAAATTGATTTTATTTTTTGGATAATCCTGTACAGGAGATATATTTGCTGATTCAAGATTATATCATAGCTTCCTGAAAATTCAACCGGCTTGGTTTGTGGAGAAAAACCCAGCTTGAACTTGGTAATACCTGCCCAGGAGTTGGCTTTTTGCATTTTCACTCCCCCAAAATCATAGAGTTTGCATCCGTTCTTTTTGGCATCCAAAATAGCCTGCCATTGCAAAAGATAGGGTGCCATTACATTACGATATTCATCGTCAGTTGCTCCATGTAAATAAATGGCAGTATCTTCATAAAATACAACCAAATTAGCCGCAATAATTTTATCTCTATATTCTGCAACATAAAGTTTTATAATTTCTCCCGGAATAGTTTCCAACATTTTCTTATAATACTCACTGGCATGAAATCTTATGTTTTTTCTTTTTTCCGTTAACTTAACTAGCCTAATAAATTCGTCTATATATTTTTTATTTTGGTCATTGGAAATTGGAGTTTGATTGGAAATTGGAAATTGGAAATTGGAAATTACTTTCACAGAAACGCCTCGTTTCTGTGAAAGATTTATATTGTATCTTGTTTTTTGGCTCATTTCAGCCAAAATTTCTTCTTCTGATTTAGAAATATCCATAATGAAGATTTCTTTCGGCTGCATATCATGCGGTGCTTTTCGAATTTTATATTCAGTACTATTTTTTATCAGGTTTAACATTTCTTCATTTTCTGGATCAATTCGAATCCAGCCAATGTTTTCTTTCTTGGCTAGAGTTAATAAAGTTGTCATTCCGATCCGCCAGCTGGCGGACGAGGAATCTAACTCCATAACTGGTCCGCGTGGACTATAAAAATACTTGCCTACTATTGGTAATTTGTGTTCAATAATGTTTGCCTGAAAATTACCCTCTGAAACAAAAAAAGTCCTCCGCCCAACGGCTGATTGAAATTTTCGCCATTCCTCAGATTGAAGAAAATTTAAATTGTTATTTTTTAGATTGTTTAGCATAAATAAAGAGCGGGTAAAGAGAGTCGAACTCCTATCTCAACCTTGCCTGCCCGTAGTGCTTCGCTTGAGCGAGATACCAGAATCGAACTGGCGCTTTAACCTTGGGAAGGTCACGTACTACCACTATACTAATCTCGCACATACAAAGCAGTTGGAGGGAACCATGCCTGCCGGTAGGCAGGGCATAATAGCCGCTATACTATACCCACAAAGAACGAGAAAAACTCGCCCTTGGTTTATTCTTGCGCTCCACCACCAGCATTCCCTGAACCAGAAGATACATTATTTGCGGATGTGTCTTCTGATGTGATCACTGCGATTTGTGTTTTATCCTTGTTTGCTTCATCCTCACTTGCTCCCATGGTAACCATAACGCTAACCTGGCCTTTTTTGAAATTAAGTATTTTACCCTGCGTTCCCATGTCCGTTTCGTTTTCTTTTTGCCAACCACTCTTAGCCATTTCTTCTTTATATTTAATCATTGCTTCTTCTGGAGTAGTAGATGTAAGATAAGATATTGAATAGCTTTTTTCTGCAGCAGACCCGCTTATAGCAAAAACGACCTTTGCGTCAGAAAAAATAAAGATATCCTTGGGAAAATTTTCTGGAATTTTGACATTCTCGCCCGCCGAGAACGATCCGTCCTTGGTATCAATGCTCGCAGTTCCCTTACCTGTGTCAATATTTACCTTTCCGCCTGTTTGAGACTCAATGGCCTTCTCCATTATTTTTTGGCCAATTTCTTCCTTGGATGGAAATGGCCAACAGCCCGAAAGTACTATAATAGCACCCAGGGCTACTGTCGCGAGAAACAATTTTTGTTTCATATTTTTTTATTAATTATTATTCAAAAATAATCCCAAAGAGAAAGAATTATTTTTTTCCTAAATTTTTAAGAGCCATCTTTATTCTCTCTCCCACCTCTTTGATATCTTTGGACACTGATTTTAAGGCTTCCCTTGCTTCGGTACCCGAATAGCCCATTCCGGTCAGAGCTTCAATAGCATCCAGATCACTCACGGCACCCTTTTTTTCACTTTCCGGCATATCGGCAATTTTATTTTTGAGTTCCAAAATAACTCTCTCTGCGGTTTTCTTTCCCACCCCGGAAACCCTGGTTAAAATGGATGAATCCTCATTAAGAATGGCCGTTTTAATTGTTCGTGGAGTAGCCACCGTTAAAATTCCCAATCCTGCCTTAGGGCCAATACCGGAGATAGAGATTAGAAGTTCAAACATTTCCAATTCCTCCGAAGATAAAAATCCGTACAAAGCTAGGGTGTCTTCTCTTACGTAGGTATGAATAAAAAAATCAACCTCTTTTTGGCCGGCTAATTTGCCAAGCGCATAAGGCGTGGCAAAAATTTTATAGCCTATTCCATTAACATCTACCACAATATAGTTATCTTTGATATATTCAATTTTACCTTTAATTTTAGCAAACATATTCATGAAACATGAAACATACAACATTCAACAACTGGCTAGTAACTTTTTTCTCCTCATTATTTGAGTTGTGCTTTATATTGTATGTTATATGAATTATTTTAACATTTTCCCCAGTTCTTGCCAAAAAAAGAATGGCGTGTTATAAAAATAAAGCTAACTTAAAGCTCTCAATTAACTAAAAATAAGAATCCCGAAGGAACCCCTTTGGGACTAAAAACTACTCTTATGCCAATCAAGAAATCAGCTAAAAAATATATGCGCGTAACCAAGCGCAAAACTGAAAAAAACAGAAAGATTAAAGGACAATTCAAGGGTGCCATTAAGAAAACTCGCGAATTAATCCAAGCAGGAAAGACGACCGATGCCAAGGAATGGCTCCAAAAATCAATCAAGGCCTTAGATAAAGCTGCTCAAAAGAAAGTCATTCATAAAAATACCGCTGCTAGAAAAAAATCTAGACTCAACAAATTCGTCAAAGCAGCTGTGAAAAAATAAATCTTACAAAAGCCCGCCAAAAGGCGGGCTTTTTAATTCTTGTAGCTTATTTTACAATTCAGCCACGAATTTATCTAATGCCAAGTGAATATTTATTTTTCCGGTTTTTATTTGTATATCCAAATCAGATAATTTTTGATAGATAATTTTTAATTTTTGCAATGGAAAATTTCTGGTTTGCATAAAACTTTTCCTAATTACAAAGGGATGCATCTTGGTTATTTTGGATATTTCATATTCATTGGAGTTATAATTTTCTCTCAGGTCAGCCACTTTTAAAAGGTTGCGAAATTGATAAATAAACATAGAAAAAATGTAAAAAGGATCTTCGCCTTTTTGCAGATGATTTTCTAAGAGCTTCATGGCTTCTTTTTTGTTTCCATTGGCCAAAGCATCAATAGTATTGAAAATATTAATATCTGTCTCGGCTCTGACAATTTCTTCCACATCTTTTTCACTGATTATTTTTCCGTCCGAAAAATTAACCAGCTTTTGAATTTCCCTGTCCAAAGAAAACATATTTCCACCAGTAAAAAGAACTAGCTTTTCCAAGGCGCTTTTAGACAGGCCGCATTTTTCATCCAAGATTTTTATTCTTTTCACAATCCAGGCGTTTAGTTTTTCTCCGTTTAGTTTTTCAAAGTTTTGTCTTTTAATTTTATCTCCCAATGATTCAAAAAATTTAAATAGAGAGCTGCTTTTTTTGGGAAAATCTTTTTCCCAAAAAATTACCACCAAGTCTTCGCCAGCAGCCAATTCGTCTTTTTTTTTCTTCAAAAAATCCAGCATTTCTTTCTGATCAAAAACCGGAGCGTTGCCAATTAAATTCTTGACAATTACCAATCTCTTGGGCGCCAAAAGATTGGCTGTAGAAAAAACATTTATAATATCTTTGGTCTTGGCGTTTTCTTTAAAATCAAAAACAGACAATCCCGAAGAAGAACTGTCGCTACTCAGAAATTTGTTTTTTATTTCAATTGTTTTTTGGCTAGACCTGAAAGAGTCCGCGCCAAAAAGAAAAATAATCATATTCTCAGAATTTCTTGCTTCTCCTTTCCAGACAATGTTACATCAAATATTTCAAACACTAAAAAACATTGAATGCCTAGTGAAAATTGAGAACTAAGAATTTATACAGCTGGCGTCCAGCGCAAAGCCATTCCTGGATCGATGATTTCTACCCATATTTGTCCCGGAACAAATTTAATCTCTTGCCCAGTTTCATCATAGAAAAACAACTTACTGTCAACTTTATTTTTATCCTTTTTCCAGGTTCCCCTATATTCCTTACCATTCATGTAATAAAAGGCGGAACCGGAATCGGCCTGATCAAACCAAGGGTCGCCAATTTGAACATTAACATATTGTTCGCCGACTTTTATCGGCGCCGCGTCAGCTATTAATACCGCAACATTCTTGGGGGCGATCCTTTGCTTATTGTTTCTGTCGTTATCAGCCGTGCCCCCCCAAGACCTAAAATATGAATTACTGGCCTTGTCATAGTCATATTCCACATCATACGGCTTGGCAAAAGCTACCCTTAAGTTGCCGCCACTTGGCCTTTGTTCAAGAGCTGCTTCGGCTTGATGGGGATATCCGGAGAATTTGTTCTCCAGACTGAATCCAAATTTTTCAATTCCCTCCAAAACGGAAGAGAACTTAGTATAACCAGAATCAACTCCGCGCGCCATGCCTTCTTTTCTAAAACAATATTGGCCGGCAGATTTGCCTGCATCATTGTTACAATTAAGGTTATCTATAATTCCGTTATCCAAAAGGGCTTTAAATTCTTCTATATCAGCTCTGCCCCAATGCACATAAATAGAGCCGAGTCCCTTAGCCAAATGTACGAAGTCATGACGAGCGCTTCTTAGTGATCCAATTTCTTCAGGGCTATTGCAGCCATAAACTCCCATAAGTCTGGTTATGCTTCCATAGACAGCCGGCATTTCAATAACCATATCGGCCTGTGAAAGCCCGGCAAGAGGCCTGGCTGCCAAATCAGCCGGCTGCATAAAGGCGATTGAACGACGATTCCAGTTTTCACAAGCTTGCCCGGTAATGGGATTTACATCCCCTTCATTGGCAATTGTATATTGGCTTTCTGTTGGCTGGCTTTCCAAATTTATTTTTTTGTTCGTTGTTTTGTTTCTGTTTTTAAAGAAATAAAAAGAACCGGAGACTATAATCAAAGCAATTAAAACGATAACTATTTTTTGTTTTGTGTTCATGCTAATAATTTTACTAATTATTAATAAATTACCACCATACGAATCAGACAACATTCGCATGTTCGTATAAAATTCGTAATTCGTAAGGAATTACTTTTGGCAAACCGGACAAAAAAATACGCTCCTTTGTCCCAATATCATACGCTTAACTATTGTACCACATTTAGGACATTTTTTTCCAGCTTTGCGGTAAACTTTCAGAAATTTTTGAAAATCGCCCGGTGCTCCGTTTGTATCACGGTAATCGCTGTCAGATGTTCCGCGCATTTTTATGGCTTTCTGAAGGATTTTTTTAATACTTTTATAAAGATCTTTTTTTTCTTTCAAATTAAGGCTGCTTATTTTTCTCTGCGGCAAAACCCCGGATTCGAATAAAATTTCACTGCGATAAATATTACCAATACCACTTATTAATTCTTGTTCCATTAGCACCAGTCCGATGGCTTTTTCCTTTTTGCGATCCAATATTTCTGTAAATTTTTTGAAAGAAAATTCTAGGCTCATGGCATCCACTCCTAGTTTTTTTATTTCTGGAAGTTTGTTTATTTTTTGTTTATTATCGAGGAATATTTTGGCAAATTTTCTGACATCGGAAAATTCCATAGTTAGTTCTTTCTTGTTTTTTCTAAGCGTCCAAATATGATGAATGTAGCTATTTACTTTATCCCTAAAATATTTTTGATCTTTAAGATTTAAATTCTGAGATTTTATAAGCAAGTGCCCTGTCATCTTGAGATGAATATAAAGAGTTTTATCACCGGACAAATCAATGAAAATATTTTTGCCAATTCTCCTCACATTCAAAACTTTTCGGCTTATTACTTCTTTTTGGAAATTCGCCAACGTTTTGTTTTTTATAGCTTTTGGCCAATCGCTCCAAAAATCGACTATCGTATAGCCGACGATTTTTTGATTTAAATCTGAGATAATTGTTTGAACTTCAGGTAACTCAGGCATAACTCATGAAACATAAAACATGCAACATAAAACAAGGATTTTTTATGTTATATGCTCTATGCTGTATGTTATATGATTTATATTTCTCCCCAGCTATCCCCAACTTTTACATCCACGATTAGCGGCACGTCCAAAGCATAGACGTTTTCCATAATTTCTTTGACCTTCTGGGCCACATCTTCGGCTATTTTTTCTTTAACTTCCAAAATAATTTCATCGTGTACTTGCAAAACCATTTTAACGTCTTGATTCCCAGCATATTTCTCGGCTACTTTGATCATAGCTAGTTTCATAATGTCCGCCGCGAGGCCCTGAATGGGCATATTAATCGCCATTCTTTCAGCCGCATTGGCTACTTGAAAATTGGAAGAATTTATTTCCGGAATATAGCGGCGGCGTCCCATTTCCGTTTCCACATACAAATTTTTCTTGGCAAATTCTTTGGTCTTGATCATATATTTGGCAATGCCGGAAAATTTTTGCATATACTCATCAATAAATTTTTTGGCCTCTTCCCTGCCGATACCAGCCGACTCTGAAAATCCAAAAACGCTCATACCATAAATTACTCCAAAGTTGAGAGCTTTGGCACTTCTTCTCATTTTTCCCGTCACTTGCAAAAGCGAAACTTTATTTATTTCCGCCGCTGTCGCCCGATGCACATCCTCACCTTCCAAAAATGTTTTAATCATTTTTTCGTCTTTGCTCACATGCGCCACTACTCGCAGATCAATTTGGGAATAATCCGCGCTCACTAGTTTGTTGCCGTCTTCAGCCACAAAGGCCGTGCGCAAAACCTGACCAAGCTCAGTCCGAATAGGAATATTTTGCATATTCGGATTAGAAGAAGAAAGTCGGCCGGTACTGGTCACCGCTTGATTAAAGTCGCTATGGATTCTGGAATTTTCATCCACCAAAATCGGCAGAGTATCCAGATATGTAGTTTTCAATTTAAAAAGTTCACGATACTCTTCAATTTTGTCTATAATCTTATGTTCTTTTCTGATTTTAGAAAGTTCACTGGAAGCTGTTGAATAGCCGGTTTTTATTTTCTTTACGTTTCTGGTTGGAATTTCCAATTTTTCAAATAAAATTTCAGCCAGTTGTTTGGGTGAATTTATATTAAATTCCGTTTCAGATAATTCATAGATGCCTTTTTCTAAAGTTTTAACTTTTTTGTCCAGTTTTTCCGAAATGCCTTTAAAAATAATCGTATTAAGTTTTATGCCATTTATTTCCATCTCTGCTAGAACTTCAATGAGAGGCATTTCTACATTCAAAAAAATATTTTCCAAGTCTCTTCCCCCTTTTTGTTCAGAAGATATTTTTTCAATTTTTTCCGCGTAAATTTTTTCCAGTTTGAAAATATAGTCTGCTTTTCTGGCAAATTTTTCAGCTCTTTTTTCACTGGATTCAATCTCCAGACCCAACTGCCCAGAAGAATTTTTTTCTTCCACTTCCTCACCTGTTTCATCCAGAATTAATTTAGCAAAGTCCATTTTACTGCCCGGATTCAGAACATAGGCCATCAGCATCACATCGGCTGTGAGTCCTTTATATCTAATCCCAAGCCTTTGAAAAATTTCAAAATCAAATTTCAAATCATAGCCGATTTTTTTTATTTTTTCATTTTCTAAAACAGTTTTTAATTTTTCAAAATTTTCCTTGGAATATTCAACAAAACTCACACGCCCAGTTTTCCAGCAAAAAGCGACTCCCTGAATTGAGCTGTCAAAATATTTTAAGCCGATTGTTTCCAGGCTTACAGCCAGTTCTTGTTGCCCACTTAGAAATTTAACATGCTCGTCTAGTTTTCCCGAAGTTATATATTCAAATTTAAAATCTTTTACTTCATTTTTTTCATTTTCGGGCTTTAGCTTAACCTGCAAATTTGAATCAGGCAATCTCTTGATTAGACTAAAAAAGTTAAGCTCCTGAAAAAGATCTACTAATTTTTCCCTTTCAAATTCACGCGTCACAGCTGCCGAAAAATCCAATTTAAGCGGAACATTTTTAACAATCGTAGCTAAATTTTTAGACATGAAGGCTTTCATCTTGTCTCTTTCTAATTTATCTTTAACTGCGTCTTTGATATCCGCTAAAGATGTGTAAACATTTTCCAAAGTTTCATATTTTTTCAAAAGTTCAACGGCTGTTTTTTCGCCAATACCTTTGACACCGGGAATGTTATCCGAAGGATCGCCGCGAAGACCCTTATAGTCAATCATTTGATTTGGGTTAAGGCCAAAACGCTCGCGAACAGCTGCTTCATCATAGAGAACCGCATCGCCCATGCCTTTGCGCAAAGCAAAAACTTTTGTTTTCGGACCAACTAATTGCAGGGTGTCCAGATCTCCAGTGACAATAATGTTTTCCACATCTTCTCCTGAATTTTCCGATTGATAAACCATTGTGCCAATTACATCGTCCGCTTCATAGCCTTCTTTTTCATAAATGGGAATATTGAAGGCTCGCACGACTTCTTTGACTCTGCCAATTTGGGCATAGAGTTCATCTGGAGCTTTGACTCTGGTCGCTTTATATTCCTTATATTCAGTATGGCGAAAAGTCGGGGCCGCCAAATCAAAAGAAGCCAAGATATAGTCTGGCTTCAAATCATTGATAACCTTAAGTAAAACGCTAGTAAAGCCATACACCGCATTGACTAATTCTCCCTTTTTGGTAGTTAGCGGCGGCAAAGCATGATAAGCCCTGTGAATAAGGGCATTCCCGTCGATTAGTACCAGTTTTTTAGCTTCTTTGCTCATATGCCTATTATACAGCCAAAAGAAGGTTTAATAAAGAAAAAATTATTGATTTTTTTCTAAAAAGCGGAAGAATTTGGCAAAAAGAAGGGTGTTTAAGATCGGAAGCGCAGTTAAAAGTTGCAAGTTTGAAAAGATTGAGGATGTTGAAAAATGGTTAAGTGAAGATAGTAATGTGTGTGGAGTTAGTCTGAAATGGGCAGTTTTGGGAGTGGTGGTTAGTAAAATTTCATATATTTTTAGTTCTTACAAAACAAAGGAGGCGTAAAAATGAAAAAGATAAAAAAGTTTTGGCATCGTTTGTCCCAGGAAGTAGTTGAAGTCCTGAGGCATAAGGGCGGACCGTAAGGAACGCCGAAGGGTAAGCGCGGTTACAATCGCTCTGCTAAAAAAATGGCAGAAAAACATAGACGGGCAGTGAAGATTCTTTTACCTGCCCGTTTTTTTATTTGCAAAAATTTTATTTTTCCAGAAGTTCAATATTTTGAATGATCATATCTTTCAAAGGACAATCTCTGTCGTTCACTTCTGTTTTTTCTATTTTCTTGACCACATCCATTCCTTCAACCACTTCTCCGAAATTGGTGTGCTTGCCATCCAGCCAAGGCGTGCTTTCCGCTGTCACAATGAAAAATTGGCTGCCATTGGTGTCAGCACCGGAATTAGCCATAGCCAAAGAGCCCTGAACTAATTTATGTGAATTGAATTCATCGGCAAATTTGTAATCCGGTCCGCCAGTTCCCCATCTGCTCTTGGCTGTTTCATCTTTGGAAAGCGGATCACCGCCTTGAATCATAAAATCTTTGATAATGCGATGAAATTTTGTGCCTGCATAAAATCCATCTTGTGAAAGCCTCAGAAAATTTCCAACTGTTATTGGAGAATCAGTATTGTAGAATTTTACCTTTATATCCCCCGCGTTGGTTTTTATTTTAGCCGCCGTATATTTTTTTACGAGTTCGCTATTGTCTGACATATTGTTGTTTTGATTAATTTGATTATTTGATTGAACTCTTTTATTTTGATCTTCATTTAAAGTCTCGCTTAGTTTTTGATTTTGTTCATCATAGGCTTTTTGAATATTTTGTTTGGCTGTCTGGCTTATTCCGGTCATTTGCTCCAAATAGCCTTCATTTTGGGGTGAGGATGTCTTGTTTGACTCACCTACATTGTCCAAAATTTCTTGAGACAAGGTGCAGCCAGAAAGAAATAGAATGCCAACCACCAACATTTCTATTTTTATTTTTTGCATAAATTATTTATTTAAAAAATTTATTTCCCTTTCATTTTCACTTATCCATTTGAAATTTATCCAGATAGAATTTGGAGGGATTATTTTTTGGATACGCTCTGCCCATTCAACCAAAATAATATTATTCGGATCATTAATCATTTCTTCCCAGCCTAAGCTTATTATGTCTTTGGCATTCACCCTATAAGCATCCAGATGATATACATCTCTAAATTTTGGAAATTGGAAATTGGAAATTGGAAATTTCCTACTTTTGTAGTGCTTAAGCACTACAAAAGTAGGACTGGTATATGGTCCTTTGATTTTTAGTCCCTGCAAAAACCCTTGAGTAAAAGTGGTTTTGCCGGACCCCAATTCTCCGGAAAGACAGATAATTATTCCGCTCTTAATTTCTTGGGCTAATATTTTGCCCAATTCTTTAGTTTGTCTGAAGTTTTGCGTGATAAATTTTTGCATAAATCCATATTAACTATAATTTGAAAAAATGAAAAGCGATGAGCTAAATAAGCCTCATCGCTTTCACAGGCGCCCCATTATTCACAAGGCACCTGTATTCGTTTTCGCCCGGTCTGGCGAAAATCGCCGTACCGGTCAATGTATCCGACCGGTACTGTTTGAAAACATCTCCCTGTCGGCTGGGTACAAACCTCTTCCCGACTTTTTGTTGTCGCCTCAATAACAGACGAGACAACAACTGCCCCGGCAATAATTGCCAGGGGAACCCACGGGTCGCATCCGCCACCATGGTGGATATAAACATTTCCGCGATTATATCCACGGCCCGGGCCGTCTGCCAGCGCTGCCGTTGAAGAAATTGCAAACAGCAGCACTACAACAAAAAAAAGAATAAAGTTTTTCTTTTTCATGTTTTTTCCTCCTTTTTTTGGTTTCTATTTTAGTATACTATACTACACTAAAAATGCTTTTTGTCAAGGTAGATTTTTTATTTGATTTAAAAATAATTGACAGCCTAAAATTGATTTGCTATCCTACTCTACTATTTAATTTTATCCATTTCTATGAGCCTGGAACCGATGGAACAATTTAAGCAGTTTTTGGAGAAGTCAAAGGATGTTTTGATTTTAATCCCAGAAAACTCAAATGGAGATGCTATTGGCTCAGCCTGGGCTTTGTATTTCTTTTTGCAAAAAAGAAATATAGAAGCAACCATCGCCGTTTCTGGCCCTGTTCCTGAAAAATATTCCTTCCTGCCACGTCCAGGAAAAATCCTAAGTGAAATTTCCGGCGCACGTGATTTTGTTTTGTCTTTTAACACCGCTTTTAATAAAATCGTTAACTTGCGCTCGGAAGAAACAGATGAAAAATTCAACATCTATCTGACTCCGGAAAAAGGCGCTATTGATCCTCGTGATTTTTCTTTTATTTTAGCTAAATTCAAATATGATTTATTGGTTGTCCTGGATGCTTCTGATTTGGAAAAACTTGGAAAAATATATGAAACCAACCCCGATTTATTTTTTGAAGTTCCCATTGTTAATATTGATCACAAAAGCAACAATGAAAACTTTGGCCAAATAAATATTGTTAATGTAACTGCATCATCTTCAAGTGAAATTGTTGCCACTCTTTTACAAAAAATTGATCTGGTTTCTATTGATAAAAATATTGCCGAATGCCTTCTGACTGGAATTATGAGTGCTACCGAAAGTTTCCAAAGAAAAAATACCACACCCAAAACGCTTCTCACTGCTGCCACCCTCATGGATCAGGGCGCCGATCAGCAAGCGATTGTCAGATGGCTTTATAAGACACATCCCTTGCACATTCTGAAGCTTTGGGGACGTTCAATGGCAAAATTAAATTGGGACAGTCTTTCCAAGTTAGCTTGGACAACACTAACAGTAGAAGACTTCATTCAAAGCCGCTCTAAACCGGATGATCTTTCCCTAATTTTGGAAAAATTGCAAGAAAACTACAACGAAGGTAGGTTTTTTGCCGCCCTTTTTAATGACACCGCAGAAACCAGCATGGCTATTATTAAAAGTACTTCACCCGAAAATTTAGCTCAGCTCAATCAAGTCTTGCAAGGCGTTCTTGATCAGGATTATCTGAAAATCAATATTGCCTTGGGCAATTTGGAAGAAGCTGGTAAGGTTTTAAATGAAAAAATAAAAGAAATTACACTTTCTTAGAATATTTTCTGAAAAATAAATCTGTCGCCAAGGCAGCTTTTTTGTTTTTTAATTTCTCTTAGCTTTTTAATCTTTTTTGTGTTAAAATAAAGCGGTAAAATAAAAATTACAAAACAAAAATGGTTAAAGTTGTCAAAACAAATCCCGCTCAGGCCACTCCGACCTGGCAAGATAAAAAAACCAAACAAACCCAAACTGTCATTTCCAAGCTTCGCCATAAATCCGAGGAAGAAGAAGCTTCTCTTTTTGCCGCCAAACTTGATTTGCCCTACATTGACACTAATCTCATCCCGGTCAGCAATGAAAGCGTCCGAACTATTTTAGAAGAAGATTCCAAAAGATTCAATGTGGTCGCCATCCAAAAAGACGGGAAACATGTGGCCCTCGCTTCCACCGACCCGACTAAAAAAGAAACTGCGGATTTTATTGCCAGAATGCAAAAAGAAAACCGCTGGGAAATGAAGGTTTTTGTCATTTCCCATTACAACTTGGAAAAAATCCAGGAGAAGTACAAAACCATTTCCTTTGCTGACATTCTTTCTGAGCTCAGCATCAATCTTTCCGATTCAGAGCTGGAAAAATCCGGCCAATACCTGAAGGACCTTGTCGCTTTAAAGGAAAAAATTTATACCCTTTCTACTACGGAAATTTTAAATGTCATCATGGGCGGGTCTTACAAATTGGACGCGAGTGACATCCATCTGGAACCGCAAGAAAAAGATTTGCGCTTGCGTTATCGTATTGATGGCGTTTTGCATGATGTTATGACCTTACCCCTTGAATTTCATCGTTCAATTGTTTCCCGCATCAAAATGATGTCCGGCATGAAATTAAATTTGCGCGATATCGCGCAAGACGGAACTTTTGATATTCGCATGAAGGAAAAGAAGGTCGCCATTCGTGTTTCCATCATTCCGGGAAATTTCGGCGAAAGTGTCGTTATGCGTCTTTTGGATCCATCCTCCATACAGGTGGCTTTGGAAAACTTGGGTATCCGAGGCTTGGCTTTTGAAGAAATAAATAAAAAAATTCATGCACCTAACGGAGTAATTTTAACTACCGGTCCGACCGGATCCGGAAAAACCACCACCCTTTATGCTATTATCAATAAATTAAACGACCCGGCAACTAAAATTATTACCATTGAAGATCCTATTGAATATGAAGTTAAAGGCGTTTCCCAAACCCAGGTAGAAAAATCTCGCGGTTATGATTTTGCCGGAGGCCTGCGAGCTATCGTGCGTCAAGACCCAGATGTTATTCTGGTTGGAGAAATCCGTGATGATGAAACCGCCGAAATTGCTGTCCAATCGGCTTTGACCGGACACTTGGTGCTTTCCACTATCCATACCAACAGTGCTATTGGAACTATCCCGCGCTTAATCGAAATGGGTATCAAGCCGACTCTTATTCCGCCTTCTATTAATTGTCTTATTGGTCAACGTTTGGTTAGAAAGCTCTGTCCGCATTGCAAAGAAGAATATATCCCGGCTAAAGAATCTCTTGAGTCGCTCAAAAAAATGTTGTCTATTATTTCACCTAAAGCCAAGGTAGAAATCCCCAAAGAAATCACCAAGCTCTATCGTCCCAAGGGTTGTCCCAAATGCAATAACCTAGGCTATAAGGGACGTATCGGAATTTTTGAAGTCCTGACAATCAACGAAGAAATTGAAAAAATAATCATTGAAATGGGCAGTGAAACTGATATCTCTCTGGCTGCTCTGGAATCTGGGATGATTACGATGCTACAAGATGGAATTTTAAAATCAATTGAAGGCATCACTTCAATTGAGGAAGTTAAAGAAGTTACCGGAGAAGGCGAATATTTGCAAGATTTATATGAAAAATTAATGTCGCAAACCTTGGGCAAAGGCATTTGGATTACTCCGGAAGCTTATCAAAAAGCCCGGGAAAATATAAGCGACTTTAAAAAACTGCAAGAAGTTATTGACGGATCGGGAGTTAAAGAAATAAACAAAATTATTTTTGCGGCCGCAACTCTCCTGGGCACCGGGGATATCCATATTGAACCAGGAGCGGAAAATGTCCACATTCGGTTTCGTATTGACGGCATTTTGCAAACAATTGTTAATATTCCCCTCACCGATTACCCGAACCTTTTGGGAGAAATAAAAATTCTCAGCAATGTTAAAACTGAAGTGCGCCAAGGCGTGGTGGACAGTCGTTTTGCCATTCAGTTTGATGAAGAAATTAAAGACGTGAAAGAAAGATCGGTTGATGTGCGTGTTTCTATAATCCTTGGCGGCTATGGAGAGACTGTGGTTATGCGACTTCTCAGTAAAGCAACCCAGGAATTGGATGTTAAAAAATTAGGCATTCGCCAACAAAATTTAGATAAGATTATTCACGAAGTCAGCAAACCGAACGGGGTCTTCCTTAATACCGGTCCGACCGGATCCGGAAAAACCACCACCCTTTACAGCATTATCAATTTTGTTAATAAACCGGAAATTAAAATCATTACCGTTGAAGATCCTATTGAATATCAAATTGAAGGAATCCTGCAAACTCCAGTTAATGACAAAGAAGGCTATACTTTTTCCACTGCCCTACGATCACTGTTGCGTCAAAATCCAGACATTATGATGATTGGAGAAATCCGTGATGATGAAACCGCACAAATTGCTGTTCAATCGGCTTTGACCGGACACTTGGTGCTTTCCACTATCCACACCAATAATGCGGCCGGTGCAGTGCAAAGAATGCTCAATATGGGAGTGTCCTCTTCTGATATCGCCTCTTCAGTTAATGCTTTCATGGCCCAGCGTTTGGTCAGAAAACTTTGCGATTGCAAAAAAGAAGTTGAACTCACGCCAGAAGAAAAAACCAAGATTGAAGAAGTCTTGAAAACCATCTCGCCCAAAAGCGGAATTGAAATCCCTAAAATAGACAGAGTTTGGAAACCGCAGGGATGTGAAAAATGTAACCATATCGGTTATAAAGGACGTACTACCGTGAGCGAAGTTTTTGTTATTGATAAAGATCTCCAGAATCTCATATCTCAACAAGCTATCACTTCCGAACTTAATGAAAAAGCGGTTGAAAACGGAATGATAACCATGGTTCAGGATGGTATTCTGAAAGTTTTGGAAGGTGAAACATCTTTGGAGGAAGTAGAGAGAGTAACAGAACTTTAAATTAGTTGATAGTTTTTAGAATTAAAAAACATCCCAAAAGATTGGGATGTTTTTGTTATATGTTGTATGACAATAATCTGTAGACAAATCCCAAGACTCGGAGCCCCGGGGAAGGAACAGTGTCGAGGAGCAGTCCAGCCTAAACCAAACAGTCCGTATCTGGGCAAAAAAGTTCCCGAAATTGAGGATAAAAGATAGAGACCCCCAATTGCCTACAGTTTACTGCTAATCATCAAAAAACTAGCGCTAAATGGCAGTATTTAAGATGACTTATTACATTAGCACAGCTTTCAAAAAATGTCAAGCCGTGTTAAACTGGGCTCATGATAACAAATTCCAGCGAACAATTAGAAGATCTCAATTTGGATAACACTCTGCGTCCACAAAATTTCACTGAATATATCGGCCAAGAGAAAGTCAAAACAAATTTAGACATTCTTCTGAAAGCGGCCCAAAAAAGAAAAGATCCGGTAGAACATATTTTGCTTTACGGTCCAGCCGGACTCGGCAAAACGACTTTGGCTAATATTATTGCCAAAGAAATGGGTGTTAATATTAAAACTACTTCCGGACCAGCCATTGAAAGAGTGGGAGATTTTGGTTCCATTCTTACCAACCTGCAAGATGGGGACATCTTATTTATTGATGAAATACATCGTCTCAACAAATTAATTGAAGAAGTTCTTTATCCGGCCATGGAAGATTACAAGCTGGATATCATAATTGGCAAAGGCCCTTCAGCCAGGACTATTCAGCTTGATTTGCCAAAGTTTACCCTCATCGGAGCTACCACAAAATTAGGCTCTCTCTCTAATCCCTTACGCAATCGTTTTGGCGCTACTTACCGCCTGGATTTTTATAAAAATGCAGACATAAAAAAAATATTAGAACGTTCCAGCCGAATTTTAAATGTCCAGATTGAAGAAACCGGACTTGAAAAAATTGCCAGTTGCGCTCGTTTCACCCCTCGTGTCGCTAATAGACTTTTGAAACGTGTACGTGATTTTTCCGAAATAAAAAACTGTCTGTCCATTGACAGCGCTGTAGCAGGTGATGCTCTTAAAATGATTGATATTGACCATGTAGGCCTTGAAGATGTTGACAGGCAGATCCTTAGGACTATTATTGAGAAATTTGACGGAGGCCCCGTTGGATTGGGTACCTTGGCCGCAGCTACCTCAGAAGAAATCAAAACCATTGAAGATGTCTATGAGCCTTACTTGATCCAAATTGGATTTCTAGCCAGAACCCCGCGCGGCAGAATTGTTACCAAAAGTGGCTATGAACACTTAAATATCCCCTATCCAAACCAAGGAAGTTTGCTATAATTAAAGAAAACAATTTTAAAAAATAAAACTTATGGTTTCCTTAGCCATCTTAGCCTTGTATGCAATTATTGTTTTTGTTTATATTATCTTGTCTTTTTTTATCGTGTATCACCTAGCTAACTTTTCCGTAAAGTCTTCTATTACCACGGTTATCCTGTTTTTTTTCGTTGCCATCTCAAGCGGATTATTAATCATCAATGCCGCTTTGTTTTTTTCTGTTGACTGGACATATCTTTTATCAAATTTTTTATCTTAATTCAACAAAATGAAACTGAGAAATCTTTTTGCCTATTGCTTTAGAGGACAAGAACACGGTGAGCCTATTTTAGCCATCCTAAGACGCCACTGGTTCAATGTTTTAATTCAATTTGTACCTATTATTTTCTTAGCTGCGGTTTTGTTTGCCGGTCTATTTTATTTACCGGACATTTTTAACCTTTCCAACAATCAAGTTTTTCAAGATTTCTTTTATTTTTTAGAGAGTCTTTTGGCAATGTTTGTTTGTGTTTTATCTTTCTTGGTTTGGGTTGATTTTTATTTGGACACCTGGATAGTCACCGACAGAAGAATCATCAATATTGAACAAAAGGGTCTTTTTTCAAGAGTTAACAGTGAATTGGCCCTGGATAAGATCCAAGATGTTACCACAGATGTAACCGGTTTTTTTCCTACTCTTTTTAATTACGGCGATGTGTTTGTACAAACGGCCGCCGAGAAAGAGCGATTTGTTTTTCGCAAGGTTCCCAATCCCTACAAAGTAAAGGATTTGCTGATGAAATTGCAAAAAGAAAAAGAGCATGAAAAAACCCAGAAATTTGAACACATGCTTCATGAGCAATTAGGTTAAATTTTAAATATTCCACAGAACTTTGGAAATAAGGAGGGCCCCAAAAAGCAAAACTAAAAAATTGTTTCTTTTTTTGGCATTGCCAATTTTTTTGACGGTGTTTTTTGTTACTGATAAAAAAGTTTTGGCAACTGAACATTCTGTAATTATAACTAAAGTTTTATACAACCCGGCCGGAAGCGACAATAAAACTGATCCCGAGTCTTTTGAGAGCATTGTTTTAAAAAATACTTCCAGCAACAGCGTTGACATAAGCACTTGGGAAATAAGACTGGGCACCTATTTTTCTCTTTCAAAAATAATCACGCCGGTTCCGGCCGGGAAAACCTTAACTATTTATTTAGGAACAGGATCTGACAGCAATTTGGACTTTACAGAAACAACGGAAGCCGCTCTGTTCGTAAATAAAAGTGGCAGCCAATTAGGAGACAAAAAAGGCGAAATTTCACTCTACAAAAGCCCTTCGCACACCAAAGATATGTTAGTGGACTATGTTGCCTATGGAAACAAAAGCACTTCTACAAACTACGAGCAAGCCTTGCTGGCCAAGCTTTGGGCGATTGATGATTTCGCCCCCTTGGTGGAAGAAGATTGTTTCATTGAATTGGAGGAAAAAATAAAAAATAACTCTTCTGACTGGAAATCCAATTGCCCAGAGAAAAAAGAAGAAGAATCCGGGCCTATTAAGATTTCTTTGGATGATAAAATATACGAAAACATTTTTGCAGATTTTAAAATTTCAGGCCTTAGCCAAAGCGCTAAGGTTGTTTGGACATTTGGAGATAACCATAAAAGTTATAAGCAAAAAACACGACACAAGTACAACACAGCTGGAACCTATGCCGCCAGCGTTAAATATCCCAGCGGCAACCAAGAAGTAATTGAAAATTTCACCGTCATTGTTAAAAAAATTCCTCATCCGGAAGTAAAAATCATCTCCATTAATGCCAATCCCGCCGGAAAAGACGCGGACAATGAAACCATTATCTTGCAAAACAAATCCAAAAAGAAAGTTAATTTAAAGGGCTGGAGCATTGCTACTGGATGGAAAAAACTAGTCAACCACTCAATTACCAAAGATTTTGAAATAAAAAAAGGCAAAGAAAAAGAAATTACTCGAGAATTTTCCCTCTTTACACTAAACAACAAAAAGTCTGAAGTGGAACTGCGCTATCCCGACGGCAAGATAGCGGACAGCATAAAGTATAATAAGAAAAAAGAAACCGTTATTGAAGGAGAGATTTATCAAAAAGAAAAAGGTAAAAAATGGAAATGGGTTGCGCCTCCAAAAACGGCTTCCTTAGCTAAAAATACTGTCATAGATAAAAAAGATACTGAAAATATTAGTCTTCCGGAAAACAAATCCCTTCCTTTTAACTTACCTCAAGAAATAAAGATTGAACCAGAAATAGACACAAAAGAAAACCAAAAAACTTCTAAAGAATTGCTCGGACACTTCTCCCCAAGAAAAAACCAAAAGCAAAACATTGAAAAGCAACTTTTGAGCTTTAATGATTCTAAGGCTAATCCAAAATTTACCCAAAAATTAAAGTCCTGGGAACAAGGCTTTGTTTTTGGCACTTCAATAACAAAAAATGCTCGCCCAAAAAACGATGAAGCTTTTCCAGAACACATTCTAAAGAGCTATTTTTACAAAATAAATTTATATTTAAACGAATTTATCTTAAAACTTCAGAATTAAAACAAAAAGAACTATTAAACTGGCCAAATAAACCGCAAAAATCGGCCATTCTTGATATTTTTTTCTGTTCACAAAATAAAATTGAATTAGTCCTAAAAAAACCGAAAGCCAAAAAATAATCTGATTTCCAATCAAAAGTCCGGCAAAAACATAGGCCATTAAAAAGCCGCCTCCGATTAAAAGCTTTCCTCTCGCCAAACCCATCAGTACCGGTAAGGTTTTAATTTTTTCTTTTTTATCGCCCTCATAGTCTTTTATGTCAATAAAGTTGATAGCCAGAAGACAACTGAATAAAAATAATCCGCCCAACAAGAAAAAGTTATCAAATTTTTCTCCGAAGTCCTGAACAAACTTTAAAAAATATAAAATATTAAGGTTATTTAGACCATTGAAACCGAGAATGATCAGGGCCCACGAGTTTATTAAAATAGGCAATTTAGAAAGAAATGGAATTCTCTTTAAGCGCAGTGGAGGCATAGAATAAAGAAAGTAATTTCCTATGCAAAACAATATTAAAAAGAAAACCTTAAAATTCACTGCCAATGCATAAGCCAAGGCTAGACACAAGAAAATCCAAGCCAGTTTTTTATAATCACTCAAGGAAATTACTGAACTTACCAATGGCCTGTCCTTGTTGCAAATTTTATCAATTTCAATGTCCGCCATGTTGTTCGTTATGGCGGAAAAAATTCCGGCAAAGAGAATGCTGATGAAAATAAACGGAATATAGAAAATATTTTCTTCACTTATAATCGGCTGGTTTTTTATTTCCAAAACCCAAATGAAGCCCAAAACAAACATCAGCCAAAAATGCAATAGCCTCATGAGTCTGATGTCTTTGACCATACTCCAAAAAAAGGCCTTATTTCCAAGAAAAGCCAGGATGATTAGCCAGAGAAAACCCAAAAGCAGATAAAAATTATTAAAAAGAGTTTCCGAATACTTAAAAGGCAAATTAAGCCAATCAAAAAATATTTTCATAAAGTAAGGACTGAGTGCGTATAAAAAAATTATCGTATAAATCAAAATGGTTCCAAAAATAATTTTAAACCAGCTTAGTCCTTTAACATAAAAATATATTGCGATTCCGACAAGGACCAGGAAAATTTCTATTTTTAATCCGGGTGAAACCCCAAACTCTTGAAATTTACCAAAAAAGGTAACAAACCTTTCAATAAGCGTTCCGAAGCTGCCATGATATTCAGGCATTAAATAGGTAATATGGTTTCCCTTCCCTCCTGTAATAATCAAATCTATAATCGGTCCCACAATTAAGACCACAAAACTAGAAAAAACCAGTTTAAATAAGGCTGAGATTCTTTCTTTGGTTAAAAAATAAAAAACAGTTACAAGGGTTAGCCCCAATATAGTATAAGACAAATAAAAATGCAGCAGCATTGATTCTTTAATCCAGGTGTTGTTGGAAAAAAACTCTATAAAATTTCTAAGCGTAACTGCTGCTAAAAAAGTAAAAAGAGCGTACCAAATCGGCAGTCTCGGATCTTCTAGTGCGCTAATGATTTTTTTGGCTAAAAATAGCCCCTTTTCAATAATTTTTTTCATAGTCTTTAATCCTTTTAACTGAATTTTACCTACAACAATCCTATATTAAAAAAGAGTCTTTGTAAAACCTTTCTAAATAACCAAATAAAAAAATAATTGAAAATAAAGATTTAAGATGCTAGACTTTAATCATAAGCATTTTTATTTTAATTTTATGTCAGGACACAGCCATTGGGCGGGAATTAAGCACAGAAAAGGACTTAATGACGCTAAAAAAGCGCAGATTTTTACTAAACACGGGAAATTGATTACTATTGCGGCCAAAACAGGCGGCGGAAAACCGGAAAGCAATTTTCAATTGCGCCTAGCTATTGAAAGAGCCAGAGCAGAAAATATGCCCAAGGATAAAATAGAAAAAGCCATTCAGCGCGGTACAGGCGAACTTAAAGGACAAGCTGAAATTCAAGAAGTTATATATGAAGCTTATGGTCCAGGACAAGTTGCCATGATGATTAAGGCCGCCACAGATAACAAAAATAGAACTTTGGGAGAAATTCGCACCTTGCTTACAAAAAACGGCGGGAAAATGGTAGCCGAAGGGGCCATCGGATTTCTCTTTAGGCAAGTTGGTGAAATTGTAGTTGAAATAAAAAACAATTCAGATGTTCTTGAAATGTTGGCCATTGAAGCCGGAGCCGAAGATACAGAAATAACTGATAAGTTTTTAAATATCTTCACGAAAGTTTCTGATTTGCAAAAAGTCAAAGAGGTCTTGGAAAAAGAAGGATTGAGAATTGAAAATGCAAGCTTAGCCTATGTTCCTTTGCAAAAAACTACTTTGAACGAAAAGAGCAAAGAAGCTTACGAAAAACTTCTGGAAATTCTTGATGATCAAGAAGATGTAGAAATTATTTACGACAACCTTTAGTTATCCTGAACAAATCTAAGCTCTTAATTTTTTAATGTTTTAAACATTAGAAATTTAAGCATTAAAAATTGATTAAAAACTTAAAATTAAAAATTAAAAATTCTCCCGGAACTCTCCGGGTTTTAGGAGTGGATCCCGGCACCGCCACGACTGGCTGGGCCGTTCTTGAAGAAAAAAATGGAAGAGTACTTCCCGTGGCCTTTGGACACATCGCTACGCCCAAGGAAAATAAAGAGGAAGTCAGACTTCTTGAAATTTCAGACGACTTGCAAAGCATAATCGAAAAATACTGCCCCCAAGAGGCGGCTATAGAACAGCTTTTTTTCTTCAAGAACAAGAAAACAATCATCCAGGTCGGCCAGGCGCGCGGAGCTGTTCTCTTGACGCTTGAGCAAAAAAATGTTACTATCTTCAATTACACCCCTCTCCAGGTTAAGCAAGCTCTCACAGGATATGGCCGAGCAGAAAAGAAACAAATGCAATTAATGGTAAAGAATATTTTAAAGCTAAAATCCGTTCCTAAGCCGGATGATGTGGCAGATGCCATTGCTATTGCCCTCTGCCATCTCAATAGCCGCAGAATTAATTCTCTGGAAAAAACTGCTTATTAATTTAGTTTAAAAAAAATAAATTTATGGAAAACATAAGCCCTTTAGTTGATCTTTTCATAAGACAAGGTGTTCCCCTGGAAACCGTTGTTTTAATTTTAATGTTTCCAATTATCGCAACTTTAATTGTTTTCTTTCGCCAAGTTTTAGGCATTAAAGCTTTTGGCATCTATACACCTTTAATCATCACTTTTGCTTTTTTGGCGGCTCATGATTTGCGCTATGGAATTGCCATTTTTATTTCGGTAATTCTTGTTGGCATGGTTACGCGTTTTTTACTTAAGCCCTTGCGCCTCCTTTACTTGCCGCGCGTAGCTATCATGCTCTCGGTTGTTGCTGCGGTCATGTTGGTCTTTTTGGCTTTTAGCGGTAGCCTGCGCAGAACAGGACTTGCCGCCGTTTCCATTTTCCCAATTTTAATTATGATAACTTTGGTAGAAAAATTTATCACCATCCAAATTGAAAAAGGCAACAAGGCCGCTGTGGTTCTGGCCATTGAAACCTTGTTCATTTCCATTATTGGTTATTTTGTTGCCAGTTGGAATTTTTTAATTCAATTTTTAGTTTCTTATCCCTGGATCGTTCTTCTTTTTCTTCCTATTAATATTGTTTTGGGGAAATGGACGGGACTTAGGCTTTCTGAATATTTTCGCTTCAAAGAAGTGATGAAAAAATTATAACTTTTCTCTTAATTTATCGCTATGTTTGATTTTTTTAAAAAAAGAAGCGGGATACTGGGAATGAATGCCAGAAATCTTGACTATATTCGTCCTTACAACCTGAAAAGTGCCAAAAGACTCGCTGATAACAAACTTTTAAGTAAAAAAAAATTGGCTAAAAGCGGCATTTCCGTTTCGCCGTTGCTTTTTAAAATACGCAGCCGCGAAGAATTGGAAAGTTTTGACTGGAGCAAGCTTCCGGAAAGTTTCGCACTAAAACCTAACCGCGGATTTGGAGGAGAAGGCATCATTGTTGTCTATGGAAAAAAGAAAAACTCCGAAAATACCTGGATAAAAGCCGACAGATCAAAGGTTACCGTTGAAGATTTAAAAAACCATATTCAAAATATCTTGGATGGAGCTTTTTCTTTGGCCAATACTCTGGACATCGCCTTTTTTGAAGAAAGAGTTAGGCTAAGCAAGTCTTTTAAGCCCTACACCTTTAAGGGCATTCCGGATATTCGGGTCATTGTTTTTAATAAAGTGCCTGTCATGGCCATGCTCCGACTTCCAACTAAAGAGTCTGGCGGCAAAGCCAATTTACATCAGGGCGCCATTGGAGTTGGCATTGATATGGCTTCCGGCATTACTACTTCGGCCGTACAGGGAAAAAACAAATTAATTGAAAAAATGCCAGATTCAAGGATGTCCACCAGTGGGTTTAAGATACCTTTTTGGAAGGATATTTTGCTCTTAGCTGTCCGCGCTCAAGAGATATCCAAGCTGGGTTATTTGGGCGTTGACATTGCTATTGACAAAGAGAGAGGTCCGCTTATTTTGGAATTAAATGCCCGCCCAGGACTTTCCATTCAAATAGCCAACTTGGCCGGCCTAAAAGAGCGCCTGAAAAGAGTTAGCGGCCTTAAAATCAAATCTCTTGAACGTGGCGTTCGCGTCGGCATGGATCTTTTTGGAGGAGAAATTGAAGAGGAGGTTGAAGATATCTCCGGACGCAAAGTAATCGGACCGATAGAAAAAATCAAGCTAATCGGAAAAGAAGGAAAAGAAATTGAAGTTGAAGCTAAAATTGATACAGGAGCTTTTTCTTCCTCTATTGACATAAATCTTGCTAAAGAGCTAGGCTTTCAAGAAATTATAGAAAAATTTTCTGAACTAGACTTGTCAGAATATAAATTATTACCAGAAAATGAAGCTGTTATTAAAAAAGATGTGTTGGAAAAATATAAAAACAAGATTCCAGACCTAGAAGATGTGGCCGTTGTTTTTTCATCACACGGAGCATCAATTCGCCCAATAGTTAAGATTAACTTTATCATGGATAATCTGGAAATATTTTCCAGAATGAACATAATAGACAGAAGTAATCTGAAATGTCCCGTTATTATCGGCAGAAAAAACCTGGAAAAATTCTTAATTGATGTAAACAAATAAGGCATATGAAAATATTAAAGAGTTTAAAAAAAATTACCCTAAAAAACTTGAATGAGATAGACTTTAAACATAAAAAAAGCACGGCAGAAGAACTGCTAAAAGCTTCTCTAAAGAAAAAAGTTGAGGTTTTTAGGGTTTTTGAAGACAGGTTTATTTTTATTTTAAAAAAGAAAGACAAGCTTTTTTGGATTAGTAAAGCGCTAACCTCAAAAGCAAACCCCGTAGGTATTAGCATCGCGCGAGACAAGAAGTTGACCACAAGACTGCTTTATGAAATTGGTTATCCGGTCGCCCCCAGCAGCATGATTTCCGATATTTCAGAATTAAAAGAAGCCATAAAAAAAATAAAATTTCCAGTTGTTATAAAGCCCTTGAGGTCTTTGGGGGGGAAGGGTGTTACCGTCAACATAAGAACAAAAAACCTTTTGTTTGATTCCTTTAGAATTGCTAAAAAGTTTGATAAAAAAATATTGGTTGAAAAACACATAGAAGGAGATTATTACAGGCTAACCTATATAGCTAACGGTTTTTATGCCGCAACCAAAAACATGCCTGCGTATATAGTTGGAGACGGGAAAAAAACAGCCAAACAATTAATTGACAGTGAAAATAAAAATAATAAAGAAAGAAAGGACAAGGGAAGATTAAAAAAAATAAAGATTTCTGAAAAAACAAAAAGGTTTTTAGCTACTTACGGATACACTTTTAGCTCTATAATACCTAAAAGCAAAAAAATACCTCTTTGTTTTAGCGGTTTTGATGGCGGAGAATATATTGATGTTACAAAAAACGTTCATCCTTATTTTATTAAAATGGCAAGTAGAATTTCTAAAATATTGGACCTTCCCATAATAGGAGTTGATATTATAACAAAAACTATCAGCAAGCCACTTAATAAAACAGGCGGAGTGATTTTGGAAATAAATGGCACATACCCCGACATTCAATTTCACAATATGCCAACACAAGGAAAGCCAATAAATTTGGCGCCAAAGCTAATTGATTGTTTATTTGAATAATTTTTTAATAAAAACAATTCAATGTCTCCTATAAACTTTTTAATAATAGGCCCTGATAATGAAAACACTTGGGATTTAGTTAATGAAATAAAAAAAAGAAAACATTCAGTCTTGTCTCTGCCAATAAAAGAAATTTTTTTTGAGTTTTCCAATAAAAAATTTAAGGCCTTTTGGAAAAATAAAGATCTTGATCTTTTTGATATCATTCTTTTTAGGGGATATAATGAAAGCTTTATTGAAGCCGGTGTCCTGGCAAAAAAGTTTCTTGACGATAAAAAAACGGTGGTTGATGAGGTTATTGGCAAAGGATTTATTCCAGGCAAAACATTTGAGGCAAGCCGACTTATTAAAAACAAGCTCCGACATCCAAAAACATTGCAGTGTATTAACAGCTCTATTTGTACAAGTGTTCTAAAAAAAATATCTTTTCCTATTATAGTAAAGCCCGTCCACGGACAAAAAGGCAAGGATATGCATAAATTTAAAAACATCAAGGAAGCCGAGGTTTTTTTAAAGAAAAATCCTACAGGCTATTTAATCCAGGAATATTGTAAAATAGACGGGGATATACGTGTTTTTGTTGTAGGAAATAAGGTTTTAGGAGCAATAAAAAGATTTGTCATTGATGGAGACTTCCGCTCTAATGCTTCCTTGGGCGCAAAGGCAAAAAAATATCCCGTAGACAAAGAATTGCGAAGATTGTCTGTTTCTGCAGCAAAAATAATGAAGTATGAAATCGCTGGAGTTGATATTATTAAATATGAGGGAAAATATTTTATCTTAGAAGTTAACTTTGCTCCCCAATGGCAAAAATTCAAAGAAATTACAGGCATTAATCCGGCAAAAGACATAATCAATTACGCAATAAGAAAATATGAAAAAAATAAAGGTAGGTTTTTTTAAGTCTCCGCAAGGAGTTTTTACCAAGAAAATAATTAAAAAAATAGAGAAAAAACTCAAAGAAAAAAACTTTATAGAGCTTTATACGGGTTTAGATTTTAGAAAAGGCCAAGTAATAAACGGTCGGGTCATAGTTGATGGCTTTGATTTAAATAGTCTGGATGTTTATTTTTGGCACGACGCCATAAAGGCGTCTGAATGGGATGGTGACAATTATTTTTTAAATGTTTTAAGAGCTCTTGAAAACAATTGCCTTGTTATTAATTCAAGTGAGGCAACTCGAACAATTAGCGATAAGTTTTTATCACATAACCTTCTCCTTAAAAACCGTTTGCCTGTTGTAGATTTTGCCTTGATTGATTTTAACAGAAGCGCACTAAAAAAAATTTTTGGTCTTTTTGACGGTTCAATTGTCATTAAGCCAAGGTTTGGAGGTTGGGGAATTGGAGTAGAAAAAATATCTTCACAAAACGAATTGTTTAGCTGGTTCAACAAGACGAAAAAGGCTAAAAATCCACCGAAGCAAATCTTGATTGAAAAGTATTTTAAAAATGATTTATCAAAATGGATTGCTGTTGTTGTTTTGGGAGAAAAAATTCTTTTTGGTTATAGAAAAAAAATAACCACCGGTTCTGATTGGAAAATTTACGACCCTCAAAAAAAGGATGGCAAGGGAGCTTATTCTGAATACGTTGATCCTCCTAAAAAACTCAAAGAGATAGCCCTTGCAGCCAAAAGGGCTGTAAAAAAAGATATTGTGGGATTTGATTTTATTTTTACAAATGAAGGTTATAAGATAGTTGATGAAAATGGTCGTCCGGGTATTTATAAAAATTGTCTTGCTCAATGTAGGTTAAAAATAGAAGATGAGATTGCTAACCTGATAATCAACAAGGTGCTTTCTAAAAATAAAACATAGCTTTCTTGAAATTTTATCTTTTTTAGTTTATAATACGGTTTGACCCTTATGCCACACGTTTTTGTTTCATTTAAAGACCTAAAGGCTGTTTCCAAAAAAAACAAATGGAAGTTTTTTGGAATTTTGGCTGCTTATTTTTGCCTAGCGCTTTTTATTTTTGTTTTGGGCGTTTTTGTTTATTTTTATAAGGACTTACCTTCTCCGGGAAAAATGAATACTCGCTTTATAGCCGAGTCAACCAAAATATATGACCGGACCGGACAACACATTCTTTATGAGGTTCATGGAGAAGAAAAAAGAACAATTATTCCTTTTGACAATATTCCAGAAAGCGTCCGCTATGCGACAATTTCTTTGGAAGATCAGGACTTTTATTCCCACCATGGTATAAAAATCTCTTCTATTATACGTTCGGCACTTAAAGATATTTTAAAAAGATCGGCCGCACAAGGAGGTTCAACCATAACCCAGCAGTTTGTAAAAAAGGCTCTTCTAACTGACGAAAAGAAACTTTCCCGCAAAATAAAGGAAGTAATCTTGTCCCTAGAATTAGAAACCAAGTATTCTAAGGATGAAATTTTAGAAATGTATCTAAACCAAATCCCTTATGGTTCAAATGCTTATGGAATAGAAGCCGCTGCCCAAACTTTTTTTGGGAAAAACGCTAAAAACCTTACTTTGGATGAAGCTGCTCTTTTAGCTTCTCTGCCGCAGGCTCCTAGTTATTATTCTCCCAACGGTTCTCATCCTGACGCCTTGAAAGGTCGCCAAGAGTTTGCCCTCAAAAGAATGGCTGACCTGGGCTACATTACACCAGAACAAGCTACTGAATTTAAGCAGGTTGATGTTTTGGCTAAAATAAAGCCTTTTAGAGAGAAAATTGACGCTCCACACTTCGTTATGTACATCAAGGAATATCTTGAAAAAACTTACGGAGAACAAGCCGTTGAACAAGGCGGCCTAAAAGTTTATACCACGCTAGACTGGGATAAACAACAAATTGCTGAAAAGGCAGTTCGTGAAGGAGCAGAATCTAACGCTAAAAAATATGGTGCAAATAATGCTTCTTTAGTTGCTATTGATCCGAAAAACAGTCAAATTCTAGCCATGGTTGGGTCAAAAGACTATTTTGATAAGACAATTGATGGACAAGTAAATGTGGCTATTCGTGATCGCCAGCCGGGATCATCTTTTAAGCCTTATGTTTATTTGACCGCCTTTAAGAAGGGCTACACACCAGAAACGCAGCTTTGGGACGTAGATACCAATTTTGAAACATCTGATGGAAAAACCTACAACCCAAAGAATTACGATGGGCAAAACAGGGGTCTCTTGCAAATGAAAAACACTTTAGCCATGTCCTTAAATGTGCCTGCCGTTAAAGCTCTTTACCTGGCTGGAGTCAAAGACTCAATTCAAACAGCTAAAGACATGGGCATAAACACGCTAAACGATCCGGATAAGCTTGGTTTGTCTTTGGTTTTGGGAGGAGGTGAGGTTAAGTTACTTGAACATACAAATGCTTTTGCCACTCTGGCTAACGGAGGGATTTTTCGCAATAAAACTGCTATTTTAAAAATAACCGACGCCAAAGACAATGTTTTGGAAGAATATAAAGCCAGCACCGGCAAAAGAGTTGTGGAAGAAAAATATATTGCTATGCTAGATTATGTTCTATCTACAAATGATCTCCGGGCACCCGTTTTTGGAAATAGCAATCCACTTGCTTTTAGCAATCGTCAGGTTGCCGCCAAAACCGGAACAACCAATGAATGGCGCGATGGATGGACGATGGGCTATACCCCCTCTTTAGCTGTTGGCGTTTGGGCCGGAAACAACAATAACTCGCCCATGGCCAAGGGGGCCGATGGCGTTTATGTTGCCGCACCTATCTGGAGATCTTTTATGGAACAAGCTCTAAAAAACTATGCCAACGAAGATTTCCCTAAATATGAAAAAGAAGAAACAGGTAAAGATATTTTGGATGGAAAAATGGACCCTTTAAAAAAAACCGAGGTCTGTGAAATTAAAAAAGACAAATTTTGCCTGGCTACATCTTCTTGCCCAGATAAAAAAAGAGATGAAAAAAAGTTTTTTGTCGGACACTCAATTCTTTATTATGTTAACAAAGATGACCCACGAGGCAGCCAACCTAAAAATCCAGGCAGCGACCCTCAGTTTGAAAACTGGGAAAAAGCTGTCAAAAAATGGGCTGTTGACCAAAAAGACATAAGCAAAAAAGATGTCCCGTCTGAAAGTTGTAAATCGGAAGATTTTGACGCAGTAAGCGTATCTGTGTCCATCTCTTCTCCAAACGACGGCGAAACTGTCACAGAAACATCTTTTTCTATTACCGCTAGCGCCTCAGCTGAGGCTGGCATCAAAAAGATTACTCTTTATATTAATGGCACAGAAATAACATCTTCAAACGACTCCTCTTTAAGTCATGTTTATCCTACCCCAAGCGGCGAAAATGCCTTAGACATCCGAGTTTCCGCTGAGGATAAACATGGAAACGGCGCCTCAGATTCCATCCGCATAAACACCAAGCTTTAAATTTTTCAAAAAAAGCGTTCTTAAAACGCTTTTTTTGTTTGTTTATTTTGACACTTTTTTTGGCTCTTTTATTTTATTTTTATTTCACTTATTAAGTTGGAGCCCGCTCTCTCGTTTATTTTTCGCATAATTTTTTCCCTGTTTAACAAAAACTCAGAAGACCAGTTTGGGTTCCTCACCTTAACAAAAAGCGTGCCGTCAGACAAGCGATCGGGTGATATTTTTTCAAGACCTATTTTGCCAAAATATTCCAGAACACTTTCCCGAAAAACATAAAAAACAGACTCTTTGTCCACATCTGTTTTTTGGAACAAATATTTTTTCCCGTCTCCAACAAGATTTCTGAACGATCTTATCATCTTAATTGTTTTTTCTTAAATAATTATATATGCTTTTGGCAGCAATGGCGCCCTCCGCTGCGGCCGTAATCACTTGAAAAAATTTATTTGAACCGTCTGTTATGTCCCCGGCCGCCCAAATGCCCGAAGCGGAAGTTTGTCCATCTTTTTTAATTTTTATAAAGCCGGTTTCATCTTTTTCAATGCCTAAGCCTTCAGTAAGATCTACTCTTGGATCAGAGCCACATTCAATAAAAACCCCGTCCAAATCAAGCGTTCCTTCTCCCTGATGCGCCTTGTCTAACCTTACGCCCTCAACTTTTTTCTCACCTAAAATTTCAACCACATTTAAATTGTAAAGTATTTCTATTTTTTCGTTTTTTTCTGCTTTATTTTTCCAAAATTCCTCAGCAGAAAGATTGTTTTTTCTATATATTAAAAAAACTTTTTTGGCAATTTCTGATAAATAAACCGCCGCCGAAACAGCGCTGTTTGCTCCACCAATAACACAAATTGTTTTATTTTTATAAAAAAACCCGTCACAAGTCGCACAATAAGAAACTCCCTTGCCCAAAAAAGTGTCTTCCCCTTTTATGCCCATTTTTTTACGCTTTGATCCTGTGGCCAACAAAATAGTTTTGGCTAATATTTTTTTATTCTCATTAAATGTTATTTCAAAAAAATTTTTTTCTTTTTTTAATTTTATTTGGCTAACTATTCCCGAAAGGATTTCTGTTCCATATTTTTTGGCATGTCCAATAAACCTTTGTGAAAGATTAGAGCCGCCTATATCTTCAATGCCCAAATAATTGTCTACCCAATGAGCCTCTGAGATCGTCCCTCCCACCAACCCGCCAAAAACAAGATGCTTGATGCCAAAACGAGAAGCATAAACAGAAGCAGAAAGCCCTGCTGGACCAGCGCCGATTATGACTAGCTCATAAAAATTTAACTTTTTTTCTTCCATATGTTTTATTTTATTGCTTTTTCTTTTTTTAAAATTTCTTCCTTTCTTTTTTTACCCCTATTGTATCCCCCAGGCCCTCCATTAGACAAAACAACTCTGTGGCAAGGAATGTTTTTGTTGAAGTTTTTATTTAAGATATTGCCCACCGCTCGCCAAGCCAAAGGCTGACCAGCTAATTTAGCCACCTCCTTATAACTCCTAGTTTCACCCCTAGGAATTAGAGATACCACCCGAAAAACCCTCTCTTTTAAAGGTTTTTTGCATTTTTTCATACATTGCAACCCCTTTTAGTTTTTAATCGGCATCACAATATAGATATAGTCTTCCATTATCTCTCCTTTTTTTTCACTCACTTCTTTTATCGCAACAGGCGATGTTTCATTATTAATTAAAATAGCTACCGATCTACTTGCAACAGAATTAAGTCCATCTAATAAATATTTTGGATTAAAAATAACCCTGTGGTTTTGTCCAACAATTTCAGCTTCAATTTCTGATGTATTTTCTCCAATTTCCGTGTTTTTAGCGCCAATAACTATTTTTCTTTGGTTTAAATTTGTTTCTAAAAAAATTTCACCCGCTTTACCTGAAGCAAAAACACTTGCCATTTTTACCGCACCCTGGATAACTCCTTTTTCCAAAACAACTCTTGTTTGAAAGCTTTTTGGTAAGATGTGTTTATATTCAGGATATTTGCCGTTTATTAACCTTGAAACAATTTGTATGCCATTAATTTCAAAAAATATCTGACCATCTTCAATAGTTATAATCACATCACCCACCTCATTTGAAACCACCCTTAAAATTTCAGTAAGCGTGCTGGCTGGAATTATAAGGTTATTTATGTTTTTTATAAAAAGGCTGTAAATTTCCGTATTTTTATTTTTCTGTTCTAATTTAATCCTGTTTTCTGATAACCTAAAACTGTCCGTAGCCGCAAAAAAAACATTATCCTCTGTTAAAATAATGTTTACCCCAGTTAATTCCTGTCTAGTTTCATTAAAAGCTACACTAGGAAGAGTTTTTAAAATTATATTCTTTAAAATTTCACTTGAAACTAAAAATAGAAAATCTTCTTTTTTGGGTGGAATTAAGGGAAAGTCGTCTGCTAATAATCCCTTTATTACAGCCTTTAATGACCCGCTAATTACCTTTAGCTCTTGGTTCACAGCTTCCAGTGTTATGTTTTCATTTTCTATTGGTAAATTATTAACAAAACCACTTATTGTTTTTGCTGGTATGGTTATTTTTCCTGTTTTTTCTATTTTAGCGCCTACTTTTGAAATAATGCCTATTTCCAGATTGGTAGCTGAGATTTTTAAAATATTATTTTCAGTTTCAAATAAAATATTATTTAATATAGGTAGTGTTGTTTGTTTAGAAACAATATGCTCCGAATTAAAAATAGCTTTTTTAAAATTTTCTTTAGTACAAATTAATTTCATAAAATATTTAAGTTAAATTATTAGTTATTATTAAGAAATTGTTTTTTGTGGATAACTCTTTATTGGGGCTTTAAATAGGGATAAATATTTGTGTGTGGTTGGGTAAAAAAAGAGTTTTTTTGGTTTTTTTGGGTGTATTATTAAAGATTAAAAATAAAAAAATAAAAAAATAACAAGAAAAACAAAATATAAACACAAAAATATTAACTAAAAATAAGAGGTTATCCAATATTTATTCACAAATTATTAACTTATTTTATACAACTGTTCTTTTAGGTGGGTGATTTCTTCTATTAATTTTTCATTAAACTCAAGCTCTTTTTTTATTTTTTCAAAAGCGTGCATGGCAGTGGTGTGATCTCTTCCTCCTAATTTTTCACCAATCCCAGGGTAAGAATAATTAAGCTCACTGCGCATAAGGTAAATAGCTACTTGTCTTGGTTTTACGATTTCTTTTTTTCTACCCTTAGTAATAAGGTCATCCGGGCTGATGTCATAAAAATCAGAAACAACTCTAAATATGTGTTTATGGCTAATTCCCTTCTTTTTTCCGCTAGATACCAATTCTGATAAACAAGAAGAAACAAAAGGAAGGGTTAGCTTCTCATTGGACAACTGAGAAGAGACAAAAACTCTATTTAGAGCGCCTTCCAGCTCCCGAATATTATTAACAATATTTGAGGCGATAAACTCAAGGGCGGATAATTCTATGTCTAGGCCTAATTCGTCGGTTTTTTTTCTTAATATTGCCATGCGGGTTTCAAAATCAGCCCGGGAAACATCAGCAATCATACCCCCCTCAAAACGCGATCTTAGTCTTTCTTCCAGTGTGGGGATGGCTTTTGGCGGCCGATCACTACTAAGAACGATTTGCTTATTGAGCTGATAAAGATGGTTAAAAATGTGAAAAAACTCTTCTTGTGTTTTTTCTTTTCCTGAAAGAAACTGAATATCATCAATAATAATTAAGTCTATTTTTTGGTAATATTCCTTAAATTCTTTTATTTTTTGGTTTTTGATAGAATCAATTAACTCGCCGGTAAATCTTTCCGATGTTATATATCTTACCCTTGTTTCTGGGTTTTTTCGTAAAACCTCATTACCGATTGATTGCAAAAGATGGGTTTTTCCTAGCCCAACTCCTCCGTAAATAAACAGGGGGTTGTAAATCTTGCCTAAATTTTGAGAAACAACATAACAGGCCGCTCTTGCCAGTTCATTGCTGCCTCCAACAACAAAATTTTCAAAGGTATATTTTGGATTTAAGTTGTTTTCTTGGCTTATTTCAGCCACTACTGATTTATTTGGAGTTAAATTCGGAGTTTTTAGGGCTTTTTGCGGTGGTAAAACAGCATCAATGGAAGACTCCTTTTTAGGAATAAAAGAGTTGGTAATAATGGCGCAAGAAACATCCTTTATGTCGCTCTGAATATTGCGCAAAGCACGTAAAATATATATTTTATACTTGTTTTCAAGCCATTCTTTAGCAAAGCCATTAGGAACGCCAATACAAATACGACCCTCTTTATTCGTCAAAATACAGGTATTCTTAAACCAGGTAATAAAATTAGCCTTGGAAATAGAAAGCTCAATTTCCCCTAAGGCTGCTCGCCAAAGATCTTCATTGGTCATAAAAATAAAAAAGAAATTGCTTAGCTTGTAGTAAAAAGTATATCAAAAAGGATCAGGTATGGCTAGGTCCTGAAAGAGGATAAAGATGTTGATAATTTGTTGACAACTAACCTATTTTATAAAAAAAGCCAATTAAAAAAACTGGCCTAGAAAAAAGAATAATTGACTATTTGGGCAATAGTTGATAAGCTTTTAAATAGTTAAATCAGGTTAATAAACAGATAAAATTTTTACAAAAGCTTATGAGCCAAACATATAAACCAAAAAGCACCAGGAGAAAAAAAAGACATGGTTTTAGAAAAAGAAACCAAACAAGTGACGGAAAGAAAGTCTTAAAAAGAAGGAGACAAAAAGGTCGAAAAAAGCTGACAACCGTATAGTTTTTTGAGATTTAAAAAGAACAGCAAAAATATTTTTTTAAAGCTTAATGTTAAAAAAATTAAGAAAAAAGGAAGAATTTGAAAAAGTCTATAAAAAAGGAATAACTTTTTTGTACGGGAATATTGTTATTAGATTTTTAAAAAATGGATTGGGTTTTTCGCGAATCGGAGTTGTCGTTAGCGGAAGATTTTCAAAAAAAGCGGTAGAAAGAAATAAAATAAAAAGACAGCTAAGATATATTTTTCAAAAAGAAAGGTTGTTGTTTGAAAAAAACATTGATATCGTTGTGCTGCCCAAAAAGGGAAAAACAAACTTTCGTTTGTTGCGAGAAAATACAGAAAAAGCCCTTAAAAAAGCCAAAATAATCACTTAAAATAAACAAGATGATGGAATTTTTTGACCTCCTCGTTTACAATCCAGTTTACAATTTATTAGTTTTTGTGTACTCGGTTTTTTCCTGGAGAGATTTTGGCGTGGCGATTATTCTTGTTACTTTAATTATAAAATTCATATTAATACCTCTTAGCAAGAAACAAATTGAATCACAAAAGAAAATGCAAGAACTTCAGCCAAAAATAAAAGAAGTTCAGGAAAAATATAAAAATGACAAAGAAAAACAAAGCCGAGCTTTACTGGAACTTTATAAAGAAAACAAAACAAATCCGTTTTCCGGTTGTTTGCCGTTAATAATACAGCTGGTTTTTCTGATTGCCATATATCGGGTCCTCTTTAACATTTCAAACGCTGGACTCAAGGTTGATGTAAGCACACTTTATTCGTTTGTTCCCGATCCCGGGCAAATTAATAAAATGTTTTTAGGGATAATTGACTTATCCTCAACTCTGAATATTGGCAGTCTGTCACTGAAAGACATGCCGCATCTAGTTTTGGTTTTGTTGGCTGCGGGTGCCCAATATTTTCAAACCAAGATGTTGATGGTTGCTAAAAAAGAAGAAAACAAAAATAAAAAACCAACGGAAAACACTGGAAAGCCCGATTTTTCAGAAATAATGACCAAACAAATGCTTTATCTGGGTCCACTTCTGACTCTTTTTATCGGAATAAAATTTCCGGCCGGACTAGCTCTATATTGGTTTGTTTCAACGGGCTTTATGATTGTTCAGCAATATTATTTGAACAAAAAAGACCGAAAAACAGCCTAAAGCTAAAAATAACTGTTAATTTTGATAGCTCCATATCTTTTAAAAGCGATAAAGGCCTTAAGGCAAAGATGTGGGGCAAAAGAAAACCATGGAAAACCAGGAAAACAATGCTTTAATCAAAGAACAAATAAAAGAAATAATCAAAAGTCTTGTTGAAAAAATGGGCTTTGTTTGTGATGTGGAGATATTGGATAGTCAAGACATGCAAAATATAGAAAAAAACCTTATTTGTAACATTAAAACTAAAGAATCCAACTTTTTAATCGGACAATATGGGGTTAACTTGCAATCTCTTCAGCACATAAGTCGTTTAATAATTAAGCGAAAAATAGAACAAAGGATCAACTTTGTTTTAGATGTTAATTTTTATCGTCAGGAAAAAAATTCTTCTATAGTAAGGCTAGCAACAGAAATGTCCGAACAAGCCTTAAGAGAAAGAAGGGCGGTTGTTCTTCGCCCAATGTCTTCATATGAACGAAGGATTGTTCACATAGAACTTAGCAAGAACAATCAAATTAAAACAGAAAGCATTGGGGAGGGAGAAGAAAGAAAGGTTGTAATAAAGCCAGCAGACCTAGCTTAGATTTTATATTTTTATGGCAGTAGCTAAAAAAATAGCGTACAATGTTTTGGTTAGTAGTGTTTCTAAGGCACTAGCGACTGTTTTAGCATTGGTTTCAATTGGTTTTATTACGCGCTATTTGGGCAAAGAAGGTTTTGGCGATTACGCAACGCTGCTGGCCTTTTTGTCTTTTTTTACAGCCATTGCGGATTTGGGGCTGTACCACATCTCAACCCGAGAGATTTCTAGAGTTGGAGCCAATGAAGAAAAAGTTATTGGAAATATTTTTTCTCTAAGGTTAGCAGCCTCTCTTTTTGTGGTTATTCTTTCTCCTGTAATAATCTTTTTTTTGCCTTATCCTATCATAGTTAAACAAGGAATTTTTATTGTGGCGCTTTCTTTTTTATTTTCTTCTTCATACCAAATGTTAAACGGTGTTTTTCAAAAAAATTTGGCTATGGATAAGGTTGTTTTGGCCGAACTTATAGGTAAATTTGTTCAAGTGGGGGTTATTATTGTGGCGGTTAAGCTGAGACTTAACTTGCTTTGGGTTATCTCTTCGCTCCTTTGCTATATGGTGGTGAGCTTTCTGATTGTGTTCTTTTGGTCCAAAAAATATATAAGATTTAAGTTACAATTTGACCTGAGCTATTGGAAAACTTTTTTAAAGGAGTCTTTGCCGATGGGGGCCGTAGCTATTATTACTTTCCTTTATTTTAAAATGGACACACTGATGCTTTCTTTTATGAAAAGCAACGCAGATGTGGGTATCTACAACGCAGCATACAAGGTTTTAGAGAATCTGACTTTTTTTCCGGCCATGGTGGCCGGGCTCATAATGCCCATAATGGCTAAGAATATTTTTTTAGACAGAAAAGAATTTGAAATTGTGGCCAATAAGATGTTTAAGTTTTTTTTAATAATTATCATTCCGTTAATTATTGGCGTTCTTTTTCTCTCTGACGGAATAATTGGCATTATCAGCGGATCCGGTTTTTCAGAATCGGCTAATGTTTTACGGATATTGGTTTTTGCTTTAGCTTTTATCTTTTTTGGACAATTTTTTAATACCATTTTAATTGTAGGGAATCTGCAAAGAAAGCTCATGGTAGTTTTGTCCTTAGCGGCCGTGGTTAATATTTCTTTGAATTATTTTCTTATCCCCCGGTTTTCTTATTTGGCTTCTGCTTGGACCTCGGTTATAACAGAATTTGTGGTGGTCCTTTTTACTTTTTTGATGGTTTTTATGAAGATTAAATACTTGCCTAAAATAGAAAAGTTTTGGGGACTAATTTTGGCCGGCGCCCTAATGGCAACTTTCCTTGCTGTTTTTAAAGAAATTAACTTTTTTGTCCTTATTCTTAGCAGTGCAGCTTTGTACTTTGTTTTTATCTGGATTTTTAATGTAGTACAAACTTCCGAAATAATCAGTCTTATTAGCAAAAAAGGAATTCAAGAATATGAAGAGCTACCCTAAAGTTTTTATTGTAATTTTAAACTATAATGGCAAGGATGTGATAAAGAAATGTCTCGCCAGCGTTTTTAAGGTTGATTATCCGAACTTTGAGGTTGTGATTGTTGACAACAATTCTTCTGACGGATCTTTTGAAATGGCCAAAAGCACTTTTTCCAAGGCTAGCTTTATCAAAAATGAAGAAAACTTGGGGTTTTCTGCCGGAAATAACATTGGAATTCGTTTTGCCATTGAGAGAATGGCCGACTATGTCCTGATTTTAAACCCGGATACGGAAGTTGAAAAAGATTTTTTAGTAAAGCTCGTAGAAGAAGGAGAAAAAGACAAAAACACCGGGATAATCAGTCCGGTAATTTTTAGTGAAGTCACCAAGGAAGCATGGTTTTCCTGCGGAAAAATCAATTGGCTTAGAATGAGGTCTTGGCATGAGAGAGGCATAAAAAAAGAAGAGAGCTATCAAACAGAATTTATCACCGGCTGTGCCATGTTGGTAAAAAAAGAAGTTTTTAAAAAAATCGGACTTTTTGATGAAAACTTTTTTCTTTACTGGGAAGACGTTGATTTTAGTCTCAGGGCAAAAAAAGCCGGGTTTAAAAATAGGACAGTTTCTTCCAGCTGGATTTATCATTCAGAAGAAAGCGAAAAAAATAACAAAAATAAGACCTATTGGCTGGTTTTTTCCGGACTTCTTTTTTTTGAGAAAAACACCCCTCTTTTATTGCGAGCCTGGGTTTCCTTGTTTGTTTTTTTGCGTAAAATTAAAAATAAATACGATATTTTTAAAAACAAAAACGATGAAACGGCCAAAATGGTACGCAAGGCCTATGTTGATTTTGAGAAAGCAAAAAAATATCTTTTGTTTTAAGGCCAAGATAGAAATACTTTTAAACGATTTTGCTTAAACACTTAAAAGGAAAAATGTCTTTTTCGCCAAACAAAAAAATTTCCGTTATTTTGGTTAACTACAGAAGTGAAAAAAATATCTTCCGCTGTCTTTTGTCAGTTAAAAATTTTCTGCGAAATGTTGCGCATGAAATTATTATAGTGAATAACGATAAAGAAGAAGATTTAAACGAAGTTAAAAAAAGATTTGCAGAAATAACAATAATAAACCAAACAAAAAATATCGGCTTTGGAAGGGCGATTAATGTCGGGGTTGAGATGGCCAAAGGAGAAATCCTGTTTTTTTTAAATCCTGATGCGGAGATAGTTTTTGGAAAAATAGCGGAAGTTGCCAGAATCTTCTCAGGAGATAAAAATGTGGGTATTTTGGGTTGTCGGATAGTAAGCGAAAGGGGTCAGGTTCAGCCTTGGATTGCCGGAGTGGAAAAAACGTTTTGGGATCTTTTGAAAAACAATCTGGGCATCAAAAAAAGCCAGAAAATATGGAAAGCAAAACAAAAAACCAGGGCAGACTGGGTGGCGGCTACAGCGATGTTTATAAGGAAAGACCTGTTTAATTATTTGGGTGGCTTTGATAACAATATTTTTTTATACTTTGAAGATGTTGATCTTTGCGCTAGGGCTGCAAAAACGGGGGCAAAAATTATATTTTTTCCTGGCTTTATGGTGAGACATAAGGGCGGAGCCAGTTTTAAGGATAAAAAAGCTCAAAAAAAATATTACTATGCTTCTCAGGAATATTATTTTCAAAAACATTGCCAGAAGTGGGAAGCTGTCATTATTAAATTAATTGGGAAAATTTTTTATGCCATATAAATTATTTTTATTTGTCTGTGTTCTCTTGCCTTTTCAGGTGGCGCTGAATCCGGCGGAAGGAATTGATTTAGCTTCAATCAGGGTTCTTATTTTGCTGATCTTTTTTCTTTGTCTGAGTGAAGGATTAAAAAAGAAAAACATAAGAATCCCTTTTAATATTCAAAACGGACTGATTTTTTCTTTCCTTTTTTTTAATGCCCTGTCTTTTTTTGTGGCCAGAAACAACGATTGGTCATTAAGAAAATTACTTTTTCTTTTTTCTGTTTTTCCGATTTATTTTGCCGGCGTATATTTAATTAATAACAGGGAGAAGCTTATTTCAATTGCTAAAGCCATTGTTTTAGGCGGGACCTTAGCAGCAGTTTTGGGTATAGGCCAGTTCTTTTTTCAGTTTATTTTTGGATTAGAAAAAGTATATAAAATTTGGGCAGACCATGTTATCGTGCCTTTTTTGGGGAAAAATTTTTCTGAGGCTGTCTTGCAAAACCCAAGCTGGTTAGTCAATATTTCAAGAGAAACATATCTAAGAGCTACGGCTACTTTTCCTGATCCGCATATGTTCTCTTTTTTCTTGGGAATTGTCATAGCATTTGTCTTGGTGCTCTTGCTAACAGAAAAAAGAAAGGTGCTTTATGGTTTGGCCTTAAGCGTTTTGCTTGTTGCTGATGGGCTTACTTTTTCAAGGAGCGGGTATTTGGGGATTGTGGCGGGAGCAATCTTTCTGGTTGTTTTCTTTTGGAAAAAAATGCGTTTGCGAGGTAAAGTGCTTTTTCTTTCAGTTTGTTTTTTAGCAGGACTTTTTTTGGCAACTCCCAATCCTGTTTCTGTCAGATATGTTTCAATTTTTAATTTAAAAGAAGGCTCCAATAAAGGAAGACTTGAGATTTGGGAGAGAACCTCGGAAATTATAAAAGAAAAACCGCTTTTAGGGGTTGGGATTGGTAATTATCCTCTTGAAATTAAGCCTACGGCGGCCTACAGGGAGCCTTTCTATGCTCACAACACATATCTTGACATTGCTGCGGAGACAGGGGTCTTAAACGCGTTTATTTGGCTTGGAGTGCTTTTCTTTTTTTGGCGATCTTTTAAACAAAAAGCCCAAAAAGACCGTCTTTTTTTGGGCTTAGCTTTTGGAGTTGTTGTTTTTGCCGTTCAGTCTTTAGCAGAAACTGCCCTTTATTCTCCGATTATTTTAGCTCTCTTTTTAATTTTATTGAGCCTTGATAACATAAAAGAAAATGAATATAAGTGCAATTAAAATAAAATTTTGGCAATTATTTACCCTGGAAAACTGGATCTATGCTTCCCTTTTTTTTCTGCCGAGTTATTTAATAAAGATAAAAATCCAAATATTTTCTACTAATGTTTGGGAAATGTTGGTGATTACAGGGCTGATAATTTGGTTTTGGAACAAAAAGTATTCTTTTGATTTAGATAGTAGTTTCCTTTTAAGGTACAAAAAATATTTTTTGCCTGTCGGACTTATTTTTACTGGACTTTTTTTGGGTACCTTTTTGAGCGGAAGTTGTTATTCGGGAATCGGGATAATTAAGGGGTGGTTTATTATCCCGATTATTTTTTTGTTTCTTGCTTCAGAGGCTTTGGAGGGGGAAAGGTTAGAAAAAATGTTTCAAGCTTTCTATTTTTCAGCATTAACTACAGCTGTAATTGCTGCGTTTTTTTGGTTTTTTGGACAAACGACATTTGACGGCAGACTTAAATCTTTTTTCAATTCACCCAATTATCTGGCAATGTATCTGTCTCCGGCGATAGTTATCGGAGCGGTCCTGTTTGAGAAAAAAAAGGTTTTTTATTTTGTTTCTTTGTCTTTCATTTTGGCAGTATTTTTTCTTACTTATTCTTTTGCTGCGTGGGGGGCCGTCTTTTTTTCTGTCGGAGCCATTTTTTTGCTAAGGGGCAAAATAAGCAAGAAAAATATCCTGGCAATTGGAGCCGTTTTGGTTATTTTGGCATCTTTTTTTGTGTTGGAATTAAAGGCTAAAAAAATGGAAGATTTCATTTCTTTGGATAGCCGATCATCTTTTTCTTCACGGGTAATGATATGGAAGACGGCCGAAAGGCTGATTAAAGAAAATATTTTTTGGGGAATTGGTCCGGGAAACTTTCAAAACAAATATTTGGAATACCAAAAATATTATCCGGCCTATTTGGAATGGGCAGTTCCGCATCCGCACAATATTTTTTTGACTTTCTGGCTTTATTCCGGACTTTTGGGGCTGATTGGATTTCTGTTTTTGCTCGGGATGTTTTTTTGGGAATTTTTTAAAAAAGAAAAAAGCGCCACGAGTTTTATGGCGCTGGGTATTATGTTGATTATTTTAATTCACGGTCTTTTGGATACCACCTATTTTAAAAATGATTTAGCGGTAATTTTTTGGTTGACTTTTTTGGGAATGATGAAGGCAAAAGGTTAAAGATCAAAGGGAGATTTTATAGAGCTTTCCATCAATGCGATTTATGAAAAAGAGGAAGCTTTCATTGGAGTTAAGAAAAAAGTCGGTTGCATCAAACTGGCCTTTTATTTCGTTTAGATCTATAATTCTGGTTTTTTCTCCAGTTGTGATGTCTACTCTCCAAAAGGTGTCGGCTGTTTTTATTTTTCCGCTCATATAGTCATTGGGCAAAAGGGCGTTTTCCGGAATAGACCCGGGCAAAGCGTAATAAATTGTCTTGTTATCTTTAGACCAGATACATTTGGAAACAAAAGTGGGAATATCTAGATTTTTTTGGTTTTTGCCCTGGCTGTCAAGGACAAAAAGAGATGTTTTTGTTCCGTCTTTTTTGTCAGAACTGCTAACCAGAATGTGCGTGCCATCATTGCTCCAAAGATAATCTGACCCAAAGCTGCCGCTAAAAAGAATTCTGGTTTCTCCGCCGGCGATTGAAACGGTACCTAAAATTGTTTCTGTGGAAGCATCAGGGGCGTTCCAAATTGAAATTAAGCCGGATCTGGGAATTGGAGCAAGAGAGATGTACTTGGTGTTAAGGGGGGTTAATTTTGTCCAATTTTTTCCATCAGGGTCGGAAAGATTTAAGGAGCCTTTTTTTTCTATGGGATCAAAATATTTATAAATTATTTTGGAGTTATTTTGCCAGGCGACCGTATCAATGTTTCCGCTTAAGACGCTGCCGGAAGACGTCTTATAATCATAAACACTAAATTGGTAATAACCGCTTGGGAATTTGGTTTTAGCGATAACTTTTGTTTTGTCCGGTGACCAGCTGATATTTTCCAGGCCTACCAGAATTTTGTCGGAGAGCGTTTTTTTATTTTGACCGCTTAGGTCAGACTCATAAGCGCGGCCATCATTTTTTGAGTAATATTTAACGCTGGTGCCGTCATCTGAAAGAGTTGGCGCCAAAACAGCCACTTCAGAAATGGCAATTATGGGACCGGCGCCCTTATTTACAGAAATATCGGTGCTTTGTGTTTTGGGACCGGAAGGCACATCTTTTTTAAAAACGAAAAAATATATTCCTCCAAAAAAAAGAATAATTAAAAGCAAAGACGAAGATGTGATAAAAATTTTCTTAAGCAGAGACATATTATTTATTTAGCTTATTGTTGCAAAAACTGAGAGGAAAAGAGCTCCCTGCTAAATCCGGGTTTGTTCCATAGGGTACTTTTTCTGAGACAGAGAGAAGGCATGCCTGTTCTTCTGAAATACCCAAGAGTTCTAGAAGTGTTTTTTCCGCTTGTTTTCTTGATTCTTCAAAATTTTCCCCAGATAAGCTTAAAGCGAAACTTTCCTTATCGTCATATTTTAAATAAAAAATAGTGAAATTTTGTGATGACTTTAGTATAGTTTGTTCGGGGCCAGTGTCTTCTTCGGCAATTTTTTTGGGGTTATTTATGCTTATGTTTGCTTCGGGTGTCCTTATTATTTTTTTGTCTGGAAGCAAAGATTTGTCCAATATTTCATCTTTAGAAATGCTTTTTGATTTTTGATAATTCATCATTAAAAGCACTGAAAAAAGGAAAATAAAAATAATAAATACTATTACGGAAATAAGTATAATTTTATTTCTTTTCATAGTTTTTAAGGTTATTTTGCGCTAAAAGCGGAAAAATTATTAAAGTTTAAAACTTACATTTGCTATTTGCTCCCCAGGCTCCCCAGCTAGTCCCTTTCTTTGACAATTCAACAGCCTTCTTTATATTTGTCGTTGGATTTTTGGCTGCCTGAACACATTTTTCATAAAGAGCCTTATTTTTTATTACACAGCTATGATTTTTAGCAGTATATGGCTTATCAAAAGCATCAGGACAGTTATAGCCACCTATTTTATTACTGGATATATTGATTTGAAACAGTCCCCAAGAGACAGCTTCTCCTCCAGGTTGGCATTTATCTACTGTACTTGGAATAGAAAGTCCTCCGCTTTCAACATTGCAAATACTAGAGGCTTTTGTTGCATTGTCTCCGAAATAAGGCTTAAGTATCTCCACTGTGCAGCCGTTTGATGTGTCTGGTTTGCAAGAGCCACCACCAGGAGTTTCTCCTGGAGATGAAGGTGTTCCTGTTGCCATAGGCTGAAGCCTTTTAATTTTTACTAAATCGGGATTGATGAAATAAAGAATTAGGTAAGAGGCCATGGCTAAAATCAAACCTATAATAGCGTCAGTAATAACCGTTTTGGCTTTTTCCATAGAACTATTATTGCCGGCCGCTGTCATGTACATATAGCCTCCAACAATTATCATCAGCATGGCACAAATTCCAACGGCGCCAATGCCAAACTTATAGATAGCGTTTATATAGCTGTAAAAATCCGTCGGTTTTCCTTGTCCCGGTATTTCTTCCATGGGCGTATAGGCACTGCCTCCGGAAGTGCTAGTTCTTTGTTCGGAGGGTTTATATGGCGCTTCCAGGGCCAGAGAAATATTCTTTTCGCTTAAGATCAAAGCCGAAGCAATCAAAAAAAGAAAAAAGAGAAATATTTTTGTTATGTTTTTTATTTTTTTAGTCATTATTTTTTAGGAAAAAGAGATAAGAAAAAATAACTAGAAAAAAGAAGCAAAAAGCTTATCAGGACAAGTTTCACCAAGTAAACCAGGTGGGAAGGCGCATTGGAAATTAAAGCAGCTAAACCGGTCTTTTTTTTGCTTTCAGATGAAGAGTCTCCCAAATCTTGATCAGAAGAAGATAAAGCGTTGACGATGCTAATATTTATTGTAGCATCAAGTTGTTTTTCATAAAAATCATAAAGCGAAAGTCCCCAATATTTTTGCAGCGCTTTTTTAGTTGCATTGTTTGGAGTATAGAAAGTAGAAAAAGTGACATCAAAGGAGTATCCCTCTTGTGTGTCGGCCGGGAAAGAGATGGTTCCATCGTCATTTATCACAACTCCGTATTCTTTGTTTTCTATGACAAGTCCGTATAGGCTGGAAGACTCTTTGTTAATTTCAGTTTCGTCAATGGTCCAGGAAATATTGTTGACATCTTTAATTTTAACATTTGGGGTGAGCTTGACGGTGGAACCGGCAATCGCTTCAAAATCGGTTGTGCTGTAATCAGGCGTTAGGTTATCATCCAAATCTTTGAAATAGCCCAAAAGGATCGGAGCGCAAGTCGTTTTATCCAAAGATTCTATTACGGCTTTTGGCTCGGAAACGATCAACTCGCGATTAAAAGTAACTCTTTTGCCGGTACTTTTAACGGTAGCTGAAATAGCTATGTCATATGTTTCTTGATCGTTCTTTAGAATAGGAAGAAAAGCTTCATTTGCGTTGCACTTTTCCAGAGGGCATTCAAGATATTCAATTTGTTCTCCGTCAATTTTCCAGAGAAAATCGCTTAAGTTTGAAGAATCCATTTTTAGTCCGACAATTTCCCCTTTCGGAACATAACAGGGTACGCCCTCTTTATTTTCACAAATAACATCTTTCATTTCCAAGTTTTTCTTTTCAGGGCTATCGCTTTGGGCCGAAACAGAATAGACAGACAATTCATTGAGAACGGAATTTAAAGGGATAACAATGCTTGCTTCGCGTTTATTTGTTCTGCCGGAATCGGTTTTCTCTTGTATGTTTAGCTTTACTCGGATATAGCGCAAATCTTCGTCTTTAAAAGCAAGTTTAAATTTTAGTTTATTAAGACCATAGCCGGACATATCACTAACGTTGGGAATGTCTTTTTTTAATATTTCTTCCCAATCGGAAGGATCTTTTTTTTCTGTGCTTCCGTAAACCCTCCAAGTGTATTCTAGGTCATCGCTACTTTTAGAGGCCAAAACATGAGAAGATATCGTGATTTCCATCGGATTGTCCGGATTATTAAAGGGATTTTTGGGTGAGTAAAAAAGGGAAACATCAATTCTTTGATTTTCTATAAGCGTGTAGCCGCTTTCTGCCCTTGTTTTGCTTGTTCCAAAAGCAATTAAAAGCAAAAAGGCAAGCAGAAACAAGGTAAAACTTTTTTTCATATTATTATTTTAAAATAAAAATTAAAAATGATTCAAATAAAATCATGGAAACGAGGCCGACAAAATAACTTAGCAAAACTGAACGGGTTTTGTATACAAGAATCAAACTAAGGAAAGCCAGGATGAGCAACGGAAACATTTGCCATAAAGTCATTTTTTGAAAAAAAAGAGCCAGATAATAAAGAATAAAAGTCAAAGCAATGGCCAAATATCTTATTTTTGAGGAGAAAGAATAAAGAACAAATCCTTTAAAAAAGAATTCCTGAATCAAAAACAAAAAATTAAAAGCAATTAATTCGTAGAAAAGAAAAGAGCTGAAATTATTTTGGATGGAAGCAGAGAGGCGATAGTGCAGTTCAAGGTCGGTAAATTTTATGGCAGAAAAACAAAGAGCTGAGAAAACAATCAGAACTCCAGCTGCCCAAAAAAAGTCAGTCTTTTTCAGCGGCAAGCTAAAGCCAAATTCAGACAAGTTTTTTTTGAGAATTGCCTTTATATAGATAATTGGGACCAAAAACAGAAAAAACAAATATTTGCAAGCTTTTTGAAAGTAATCATTGGCCGGAAATTCTAGGAATAAACCCAAGCAAACAAAAATGACAATAGAACTTATCAGTAATTCTTTCCAGGCGAAATCTTTTTTTATTGGGCTAAAATTAAGCATAGGCTTGTTGAGTTTTTTCTTGTTGTTTTTTCTCTTGATTTTTTTCTTTACGCTCCATTAAAACCATCAAAAAGGCAATAATGACGACAATTGTTTCAATAGGT
>CAZWRY010000005.1:0-60506 GCA_964636505.1 uncultured Bdellovibrionales bacterium
CAAGGGGAATCGAACCCCTGTTACCAGGATGAGAACCTGGCGTCCTAGCCGCTAGACGATGGTGGCAGCATACTTCATAAAATTATTTAATTAATGTAGCATAACACTAAAATAAAGCAATGAAGTGCCTCATATTTCTTTAGCCATCCTGCCATCAGCCGGCAGGCATATTCCATGTTTTATGCTAATAAAAAAGGTTTTTCTTTCCATTCTCGGCTCTGGCGACAAAGAAAATCTTCCGCTTTCATTGGATCGGCTATAATCTCTTCTATCACTTTTTCCATCCTCATTGCTTGGGAACCTTTAATCAAAATCAAATCCCCTTCTTTGAGTTCTGCTTGTAATTTTTTGCCAAGCGATTCATGATCTTCAAAATAGAAAATATTTCCCTTAGGAAAAGAATGTTTCTTAAGTTCATCTACTGCAAATTTCATTCGCTTTCCAAAAGCAAAAAATAAATCAATTTTATTTGAAAATATTTCTCTGCCTATTTCCCTGTGATCAATTTCAGTTTCATCCCCAAGCTCTAACATATCACCCATCACAGCAATCCTCCTAGAAGCTTCAATGGTACGCAAGATTTCCAGAGCGGCCAAAACCGCAGCCGGAGAAGAATTATATGTATCGTCAATAATTCTGGTGTTTTTTATGCCTTCTATTAATTTACATCTGCCGCAAGGAGATGAAAATTCGGAAATGAATTCGGAAATCTCGACTAAATTCAAACCGAATTCAATGCCTGTGGCCGCTCCAATTAAAGCCGCATAAATTTGGTGTTTGGCCAAAATATTACGCAGCCTTACCGGAACGGAACTGCCCAAATAGTTCAGTTTAAAACTTATCCCTTCAATAGCTCCGTTTTCAGAATAAATAAAAGAAACATCTGTAGCTCGCATTTTAGCCTCCTTGGAAAATCCAAAAGTAATAATTCTGGATCCTAGTTGGCTCTCCAGCTTGGCAATGTGAGGATTGTCAATGTTAATAATCGCCAATGATTTTTCATCCAGCTTTTTAAGTAAAATGCTTTTTTCTTTTACTATCCCTTCTAGGGTCTTAAAAAATTCAATATGGCTCGGACCAATTTCAGTTATTACTCCGACTTTTGAGTCCACAAAATTTGTCAGATAATCAATGTCTCCCGGATGATCGGCGCCCATTTCTAAAACCAGAATTTCCGGATATTCCATTGGAAATATCATAAGTATCAACCACTTACAGAAAACTTTCATCCATTTTTTAATTGATTGCATCCCGCTTTCTGCGCCAATAATGGTAAGCGGAACACCAATTTCGTTATTGTAGTTTTTTTCGTTTTTTCTTACCCGGAATTTTCCTGCTAAAACGGTAAAAACCGCTTCTTTGGCAGAGGTTTTTCCAACTGATCCGGTAATACTTATGACTCTGGGATTATATTTTTTTAAAACCAAAATGGCCATGATTTTCAAGGCCTTCATTAAAAATAATGTTTTCCTGGATTTGTTCATAAATTAGTTTACTTTTTTATCTTCATCTTCATTTTTGTTTTTATCCTTTTCTTCTTCTTTTTTCAAGAAACTTTTACTCAAAGTATGGGTTTGATTAAATTTGTCCAAGTCCGCCTGCGCATATTCCTCTGTTGGTTCTATATTATAATATTCTAGCAAAAACTTCATCAGTTCGCCGAATGTCGGAGCTGCGCTTGATTCCGCCCATTCAACATTTTTGGGATTGGTAAGTTTAACTAAAATTGTGAATTTTGCATCGTTTGCAGGCGCGTAGCCTACAAAAGAACCTATATTCATTCCATCTTCATACCCTTTAGCGTTGGACTTAGCAACTTGAGCCGTGCCAGTTTTCCCGGCAACAGCATAACCCGGAACACCCGCCTGTTTACCGTGGCCATTAACAACTACACTACGGAGCATATTGGAAATTTGCAAGGAAGCTTTCTCTGAAATCACCCGTCTCACTTCTTCAGGCATTATTTCCTCCTCGCTTCCGTTTGAATAAATTTTTTTTTCTATTATCTGGGGCTTCATCAATACTCCTCTGTTAGCTAAGGCATTGAAAGCTGAAGCTAGCTGGATAGGCGTTACGGTTATACCTTGCCCAAAAGAAGCCGTAAAAAATTGAATGTCGCTTTTTAAATTACTAAGATTTTTTATATTTCCACTGCTTTCTCCCGGCAAGCCGACACCGGTTATTTCTCCGAAACCAAACCTGCGCACATAGTCAAAAAAGTTTTTATTACCCAGATTTTTTTCCACAAAAATAACACCGGTATTCAAAGATTTTTCCAAAACATTGGTCATTGTTTGTAATCCGTTAGCTTTTAAATCCGAATTACGAATCGTATATCCGGCTTCTTTAACTGCCCCGGTATCCACATAGGTTGTTTCCGGGTTTACTTTATTGCTGTCTAAGCCTGCCGCCATAGTTATCGCCTTAAAAACACTTCCGCATTCATAGGCGCTACTAACCGCCAAATTTCTATAGACAGCAATGTCTTCAGCCGCCGCATAATTATTCAAGTCAAAGGTTGGAAAATTAGCCAAAGATAAAATCTTTCCCGTTTTTGTTTCCATAACGATTATAGAGCCGTTATCCGCCTGAAATTTTTCTACGGCACCGCGGAGAATTTTTTCTGTTTCGTATTGAACAATATGATCAACAGTCAAAATCAAATCCGTTCCGTCTTCGGCTTCTTGGATATTTTTTTCCGCAATCATTATCCGTCTTCCTTTTGGATCACGACTATGAAAAAGATTGCCTTCCTGACCTTTTAGCAAATCTTCTTCAAATGCTTCAAGGCCATATCTGCCCCCAAAAGAATTGTCTACCCAGCCGACAAAACCAACCAGTTGCGCTGCCAATTCGGAAGAAGGATAATAACGAAAACTTTCCGAAGTCAGGTGGACACCCGAAAGTTTGGCTTCGTTTATTTTGTTTATTTCATCATCACTAAGGCGATGTTTTAACACTTCATACATATCTTCTCTCCGATTGAGCTTCTCTAAAACTTTAGCTTCGTCTAGAGAAAGAATTTGCGAAAGGATAGCTGCCGTTTTTGAGATATCTTTTTCATCAACTTCTTTAGGAACTGCATAAGCCATTTTTGTTTCCTTGTTGACAGCCACCGGATAAAGACCGCTTTTGTCCTTTAAATAAATTTCACCCCTCTCCGGAGTAAGTTTTCTAAAAATATTATGTTGATTCTGAGCCAAGGCTTTGTAAGAAGAATAGGAAATGACTTGCAAAAAATATAGCTTACATAAAATAGCTGCGAAAATTAAAAAAATGACCAACAACAAACAATTTATTCTCCAAGAAAAAGAATATTTGTTTTGTTTGTCTAAGGCATTTTTTTGAGAAGCGCTATATTTTCCTTTTCCAATAATTGCCGCCATATGATACAAAAATTACTCTTACTTCATGGCCACTGGACCGGCAACTTCAATATAGGTTATGCTAGAAGAATTAACTAGATTCAAATTTTCCGTTGCCTTTTCAATATTATTCATTGACCTAAGCTCTATTTCCTTGATTTGCAACTGTTTATTTTCTTTCTCTATAGCCTGAATATTTTTTTCAATTTCTTTAATTTCAAATCCTTGAGTCGTAAGAGAATTAACCTGATAAAGGTAGCAAACTCCAGACAAAAGAAGCAGCACAAAAAGAATAAATCCTAAAGAAACTAAGCTGATTTTAGCCCCTCCGGAAACCGAATGTTTTTTTCGCGAAATATTTTTACTGAAAAAAGCCTTCTTTTCTTCAGAAAGTTTGTTTTTTGCCACATTATTTTCAAACCACCCATTTTGAATAACCAATGTTCTTGACATTCCGTTTACATCCCCCCTTTTTGAATTTTATTTTTATTTTTTCCGCCAGAGGCGTCTGCCTGCCGGTAGACAGGACTTAGCCCTTGGTAAAACTTTTTGTTATATTTTTTCGCACACGCGAAGCTTTGCGCTTCTTGCTCTTGGATTATTCCGAATTTCTTCAATACTCGGAATAATCGGTTTTTTATTAATTATTCTTATTTTTCCAATCCGGCCACAACTGCAAATTGGAAAATCTTTCGGACAAATGCATCCCCTGGCATTTTGTCTGAAAATATTCTTAATTATTCTGTCTTCTAATGAATTAAATGTTATGATAGACAGCCTTCCGCCGGAATTCAAGCTTTCAATCGCCTCCGGAACAAACTTCTCCAAATGCCCCAATTCATCGTTGACTGCGATCCGGAAAGCCTGAAAAGATTTGGTAGCTGGATCAATTTTTTTCGGCCGAAATCTCACCGGTATGGCCTTTTTAATTAGTCCGGCCAATTCTCTTGTAGAAATAATTTCTTTTGTTTTTCTTGATTCAATTATTTTTTTGGCAATATTTCTGGCAAATTTCTCTTCTCCGTATTTTTTCAAAATATCTTCAATTCTTTCCTGGCTCCATTTATTAACTATTTCTCGAGCTGTAAGTCTCTGGCTTATGTCCATACGCATATCCAATTCCGAATCTATCTGAAAACTCATTCCTTTTCTCCTATCCTCCAGCTGATCAGAAGAAATACCCAAATCAGCCAAAATTCCATCCACAAAACAAATTTCTTCATTTTTCAAAATTTCTTTCAAATTTGAAAAATTATCTCTGACTAAATGGATTGATTTTAATTGCGAATCTAAATTTAACTTGGAAAAATTTTTTTTGAAATTCTCAATTGCCATCTTGTCTTGGTCGATGGCAATTAATCTCCCGCTGGATCCAACTTTCTTCAAAATTTCTTGACTATGCCCGCCACCACCCAAAGTCGCATCCACAATAACCGAACCACTTTTGATGTTTAAAGCTTCAATTGATTCAGATAGCAAAACAGGTTTATGGACACTCATTAGCTTTAATTTTTAATTTTGAAACTCAAATTTTGAATCAATTTTGAATATCTCAATGTTTCAAAATTAAGTCATCGCATAATTTCATTTGAAATTCAAAATTCTAAATTCATATTTTTAATAAACTCCCAACTTCCCCAGCTGTTCGGCAATCTCATCGGAATTTTTCTCGGCGCCTTTTTTATATTCATTCCATTTCTTTTCGTCCCAAATCTCAAGACGATTATAGAGACCGGCAATCACAACATTTTTTTGAAGACCTGCATATTCTTTCAGGTAATCCGGAATTAAGATTCTGCCTTGTTTGTCCACATCGGCATCCACCGCGCCCGCCAACATCAAACGAATAAAACTTCTGGTTCCGGATTCGCCCACCGGAAGATTACCTAGTTTATCGGCCAATTCTTCCCAAACTTTCATTGGATAAATAAACAAACATTTGTCCAGACCCCGGGTAACAACTATCTTATTTTTCAAATCACTCCTAAACTTAACCGGCACAGCCAATCTTTTTTTTGAATCTATTGAATGCGAGTATTCCCCAATAAACATAGTTATTATTTGTCACTTATTTTAGGGAGAGCAAAAACACCGAAGGTATTTTTATTTTATTTCCCCATATTTCCCCACACAAATAGTTTGTATCCCTATTTTACCCCACTAAGTATTACCTCGTCAACACAAAAGCGGGAGCACGCAAAAAAGGCTTGGTCAAGCTATTTTATGAGAAACCGGGCACAAGTTATACACAGCGATAAAATTTCTAATTTTAAATTCTAAATTTTAAATGAATTTTTAATGTTTGAATTTAGAATGTTTAAAAAATTAAATCATTAGGATTTTAATCAAAATTAAAAAATTTATTATTTTATCTTCACTCCACGCCCCCCCCTATTGACCTACTCTTGTCATATAAAATGCGCTGTTGTATAATTTAAATGTTAAGGGGTTAAACAAAAATAAAAAAATGGAAGACAAAAATGAAAATAATGAAAAAATCCAGTCTTTGCGGGAGATGATTTACACGGCAGAGAAAACTTTGCAGGGCGCCAAAGCCATGCTCCTTCAACTTGAAGGCAAAAAGAAAGTCGGCAGAAAGAAGAAAATGTCTGAGGAAGAAAAAGACGGAAAAATCATAGAGGGAACCTTTGATGGTCAAATAATGCTCGGCATTGACGGCAAGCAATATCCTGTGCCGGCTAACTACGCATCTAAATCAAAACTTGTTGAAGGAGATATGCTTAAACTAACCATTACGGAAGATGGCTCTTTTATCTATAAACAAATCGGTCCGGTTGAAAGAAAAAGATTAATCGGTTTGGTTAATCAGGATGAAGAAGGAAATTATTTCATTACTGCCGAAGGAAAACCTTTCAGAGTTCTTTTGGCATCTATCACGTATTTCAAAGTTAGGCCGGGAGACGAAGTGACATTAGTGATCCCAAGAGATATTGATTCCGATTGGGGAGCAATTGAAAATGTAATGCAGGGCAATTCTTCTTTTGTATCTTCATCTGGACAGAATCCGATAAAAGATTCGGCGGACGATGTTGATACTATGATTTCCACTCAAAAAGACTTCTCTCCGTCAGAAGAAAAAGTTTATTCTAATAATGCCGTAATTGATGAATGGGCCGCTGACTTGGAAGACCTAAAAAAAGAATTCAGTAAAGACAACCTAAAAGATATTTAAAAAAAATTAAAAATACAAAAAAGTGGAAAATAAAAATTTACCAAGCTTGGTTAGGCGGGATTGTTTTTTCGGACTCGCAGCTGGAATTTTAATCGGTCTTCTTATTTTGCCAGTCCTAAAAGCAGCCAAACCTTTTATTTTTGAAAGTTACGCAATTTTGATTTTTATTTTTTTTACCGCCGCTACTCCTTTGGGTATTATCGTGGCTAATTTTATCAGCAGAAAAATAAGCGCTATTTGGCAAATAGCTAAATTCGGAGTCATCGGATTGCTTAATACTTTAGTTGACTTAGGCCTTTTAACTTTAATCACTTTCATTTTCAGGCAATATCTTGAAATAAGTTCCAGCGACTTAGTTATTCCGGGATTTATTTTAACTTTTTATTCTCTATTTAAAGCTTTTTCTTTTTTAGTTGCCAACGTAAACAGTTACTTTTGGAATAAACATTGGACATTTGAAGCCGGAAATTCGCAAAAAAAATCCGCTGAATTTATTCAGTTTTTTGTCGTTAGCCTTATTGGACTGACTGTTAATGTTCTTGTCGCTTCCCTGTTTGTCAAATTAGCTCCCTTTGGCCTTAATTCCGATCAAATGGGCCTTTTGGGTGGAGTAGCCGGAAGCTTGGCCGGTTTGGCCTGGAATTTTATCGGTTATAAATTTCTTGTTTTCAAAAAACAATAGCTTTACAAAAGCACAAATAAACCTTATTTTCAGGAGGTTTTTATTTTTTTATCGGTGTGCTATAATTTACATACACGGGGTACCTAAAAAGGTATCCTGAATTATATCCATACCCCATAATTAAAGAAAACATGTCACAAACTCTTTATCGTAAATACAGGCCAAAAAATTTTTCCGAGGTTATCGGGCAAAGACATATTGTCCAGACTTTGATTAACTCCATAAAAAATGAACGCCTTGCTCAAGCCTATCTTTTTGCCGGACCACGCGGAACTGGCAAAACATCCGTTGCCAGAATATTTGCTAAAACAATCAATTGCCAGAATTTGAAAAAAAATTCCGATACTTGCGAAAAATGTTTACCTTGCAAACTAGCCCACGAAGGTAAATCTTTTGATATCATTGAAATTGATGCCGCTTCCAATACCGGCGTGGATAATATTCGCGAACTCAGGGAAACCGTGAAATTGCCAGCCACCGTGCTCAAATACAAAATCTATATCATTGATGAAGTGCATATGCTTTCCATCGGCGCTTTCAATGCGTTGCTCAAAACTTTGGAAGAGCCACCTGCGCATGTTGTCTTTATTTTAGCCACTACTGAGATCCACAAGGTACCGGAAACAATTATTTCTCGTTGCCAGCGTTTTGATTTCGCAAGGCTTCCGATTGAAAATATTATTGAAAAATTAAGCCTCATCGCTAAAAATGAAAAGGTAAAAATTGACGCTTCCGCTTTGGAAATGATTGCCATCGCATCTGAAGGAGGCATGCGCGATGCAGAAAGTCTCTTGGGACAAGTAATTTCTTTGGAAGACAGGGATATCACTCTTAAGGAAGTCCAAGAAATTTTGGGTATAACCGACAAAAAATTTGCCCATGAAATAATGGAAAAAATAATCGCCAAAAACACCCGAGTAGCTATTGAAAAAATAAATGCCCTTTTGCTTGATGGTTATGACCTGGAAGTTTTCAACAAATCACTAATAAATTATCTGAGGCAACTAATGCTCCTTAAGGTTAACCCGGTTCTGGTTTCCCAATTTTCCTATGAAATGACCAAGGAACAAGCAGAAAAAATGCAAAAGCAATCTGAAAAAATAGATTTGCAAAAAATTATTTTTATCATCAATCTGTTTTTAGATGCTCAGAGCAAAATATCTTCTTCCATTCTGCCGCAATTGCCACTAGAAATTGCCATCATTAAAGCCACCAACGAATTCCCCAGGCCTGTTCCGACGCCCTTAAATGAACCGACTGCAATAAATCAGGTGCCCAAAAAAATTGTTTATTCCGAGCCTAAGCAAACAGAAAATTTAAAAGTAACGGATAATTCCAACAAATACGAAGTTACAGTCAACAAACAAGAAGAAATTGAGCAATCCGAATATTTGACGATTGATAAAGCCAATAACAAATGGAAACAACTCTTGGTTGATATTAAACCTTTTAACCACTCTCTTAAGGCTTTGTTGACTAATTGCCAAATATACGAAGTGAAAAAAAATACTGTGACTCTAGCGACACCCTATGATTTTTATCGCGACAAGTTAAATATTCCAATCAACAAAACTACTGTTGAGGATGTTTTTAGCAAAATTCTAGGAACAAAAATAGACATCAAGGTGGTTCTCTGCAAGGAAGTCGGCATTGAACCCAAAAATACCGAACTGGGAAAACCCGCCCCGGAAAAAGAAAAACAGCAAGACTCCCTTCTTTCTTCCGCTTTGAAAATTATAGGTGGCAAGGTTGTGGAAGAATAGTTTTCGGGCAAGAATAAAAAAAGAGTTCAAGGTCTCTTTTTTTCTTTGGAAATAAATTTATTTTATGAAAAGACTTTTTTTATTTCAGATACTTTCCGTATTTTTCAGGCGGATAATAACAGTGGGGATTAGGATATTCATCGGGGTCAAGACAACATTCCATGTCTAAGTGTTTGCCTTTCCCTTTATGACTATACCCTGGATGGTCGTTTTTCTTAGCGCAAACCAACCTACCGCCGACATTTATAGCCGCCACTGGTATCGGAGCATTTATTTTGGTCTGAATCTTAGGCCTTTTAATGTCAGTTAAGTTTAGAGTGGAAATAACAACTATAAATTCTGGAAAATCCTTACTGATTTCCTCCGGATTAATTGCTTCCGTAGAATCTTTCCTGGTTGGAACTATGTTATAAATATATTCATTTCTGGTTAAACTATAGAAAAAAGCAGGATTATAGCAATTGTCGTTTGGCGGAATATGAATTTTTTCGGCTGGATAATTTTGATTTTCTTCCAGATGACCTGAAATTTTATCGCAAGCTTCTTGCAATTTTAATTCCTCACTTTTTAAAGTTGGATACTCTTCAGTATTTAATAATTCTTTAACTTTTTTTACATTGTACACCACCACATCAAAACCAAAATGGAAATCTTCTGCGTTGTTTTTTTCTCTTTGAAATTGATAACGATATTCCCACTTAACTCCCCCGGCAGCACTTTTCGATGTTGGTTTTCCCCAATTTGGCGGATATTTTAATTCAAAGCCATACCAGTTATTTTGATAGGATATCCAGTCTGTTGTTTCTATAATCGGGTTCCCTGTCTCCAAAATTTTTTCTTTTATCACAATATTTTCTTGAGCAACAGGTTTAGATGTTTCCTTGTGCGGATTTAATAATAACTCAATATTGTCCGCAATCATAAAAATGGAAAAACCGAGAGTAAGAGAAATAATAAGAATATCCCTAACCAGATTATCTTTGCTTAAAATAGATTCGCATATTGTTTTTTTTCGTTTTTCATTTTTCTCTTTTTCCATTTTGTTAGTCGAATAACCGCATATAAATAAAATATTCCATGCTTTTCCGTGCAATGTTGGGGTGGTAGGATTCGAACCTACGCGTGACGGAGTCAAAGTCCGTTGCCTTACCGCTTGGCTACACCCCAATATATACTAAATAAACAAAAAGACTGAAAAGTCTTTTTACATACTATAATATTCCCCCACAAAAATCAACAGTACACCTTTTTTTGTCGTATTAATGCTAGTTTATGTTGAATCAGACGACGAATAAGGATAAATAAAAAAAGTAAAACCCCCTTGAACAGATTTGGCAGCATAACAAAAACCCGCCAAATAAACGGGTTTTTGCCGTAAGCTGAAAGCTTGAATTATTTTAAAGCAACAGTTGCTCCAGCTTCTTCCAATTTAGTTTTCATAGCTTCAGCATCAGCCTTAGCTACTTTTTCTTTGATAACTTTTGGAGCTGCATCAACCAAATCCTTGGCATCTTTGAGTCCTAGTCCAGTCACTTCTCTCACAACTTTGATCACATTGATCTTGGAAGCCCCAGCATTGGTAACTTCAACATCAAATTCGCTTTTTTCTTCAGCTGCAGCTTCGCCTGCACCGGCACCGGCTGGCATCGCTCCCATCATTACTGGCGCAGCCGCGCTCACGCCAAATTTTTCTTCAAGAACCTTAACAAGTTCCGACAAATCCAAAACGCTCATCTTTTCGATTTCGGCGACGATTTTTTCGAATTTTTCAGGAACTACAACGTCCTTTTTTTCTTCAGTCATTTGATTATTTTTAGTTTTAACTACTAGTTTTTATCCAGCAGCTAGAACTTACATTTAAATTATTTAAAAAATTATTTTTCACTGATAGCTTTGAGCACTTGCACAAATCCCCTGATATTTCCAGCCAGTACATTAACAAAACCAGAAACCGGCGCATTGATTGTCCCCACCAACTTGGCCAGAAGTTCTGTTTTGGATGGAAGTTTGGCCAAAGCATCTACTTCATCTTTGGATATTTCTTTGCTTCCCAAAAGTCCTCCAACAATTTTGAGATTTTCATTAGTTTTGGAAGCCTTGGCAATTATTTTAGCCGCTGCAACTTCATTGCTTGAAGTTGCCACAGCTAATTGCCCATCAAACTTCTTAACATCAATTTCCATGCCAGCTTTTTTAAAAGCCAAATTTACCAAGGTCTTTTTAGCTACTTTCAAATCAGCGCCTTCCTTTTTGAGTTCTCTTCGGAGAGCCATCATGTCTTTAACCATCAAACCTTTATAATCGGAAAAAACTACCGCTTTTGCATCTTTTATCTTGCCAGCTAAATCATCTATGATTGATTTTTTTTGTTCCTTTGTTTGTACCATAATATTTGAAATAAAAATAAAACGCCTGCTTTTGGCAGACATTAAAAAAACTCACTTGAGTTCTTCCTCGGCAGGACTTAAATGCCTGCTGTCTGCAGAATGATAAAATTATATATTAAATTATTTTTTTGTCAACTTAATTACTCAGTTTTTGGAGTCTCTTCTTTTTTCTCTTCGACTTTTTCTTCGGAAGGAGTTTCTTCTTTCTTTTCTTCAGCTGGAGTTTTCGCAGCTGCTGCTTTCTTAGCTTCAACTGGAGCAGCTTCTTCTTTCACTGCTTCAAATTTTTTGGCCGGAAGCTTTACCTTTCTTTTTTCGCCCTGAAGCAATCCGCTTTTAACCAAAAGATTATACACAGAATCCGAAGCTTGAGCGCCTTTTTCTACCCAATATTTTATTTTTTCTTCTTTCAAAGCAGTCTTTTTGCTGTGCGGATCATAGCTGCCCAAAACTTCCACATGACGTCCGCCCGGAGCAATAGTGTGTTCTTGTAAAACAATTCTGAAATATGGCTTATTTTTTTTACCTACTCTATTTAATCTTATTGCTAGCATAGCTTTTTGTGTCCAGTAACTTATATCTGGTATTTAGTATAAATTCTTTAAATTAAACAAAAATCAGGGCAAAACTTACCCTAATTAATATTACATTAAACCAACCAACCTGTCAAATATTGTCATTATTGCAGTATTCTTCCTCCTTGCCCCACCTGATCCAAGCGCACAGAAAGTAATTTGGAAATTCCATCTTCTCCCATGGTCACTCCATAGAGAACCGCTGCCTGACGCATTGTTTCGCGATTATGAGTGATAACGACAAACTGAGTATGATTAGAAAGTTCTTGAATAATTCTGCCAAACCTTCTGGAATTGGCTTCATCCAAAGCAGCTTCAACTTCATCCAAAACTGCAAAAGGAGGCGGATTGAAAGAAATAATTGCAAAAAGAAGTGCCAAAGACGTGAGCGATCTCTCCCCGCCAGAAAGCATTGAAAGATGGCTGATTTTTTTCCCGGGAGGGCAAGCAAAAATATCAATCCCAGATTCTTCCCTGAGAGTTTTTTCCGAAGACTCACCTTTTATTTCATCCTCTTCATTATTTTCAGAAAGCTCGGACTCATCTTCCGCATCCCAATTTTTTGACTTTAGGCTTTTGGCTTTGGATTTAATAAGATGTGCATTTCCGCCGCCAAAAATAATCCTGAAATATTTAGTAAATTCCTGATCAATTTTTTCGTAAGCCCTGGAAAAAGATTCGCTGATTTTTTCATCCATTTCTTTGATAACTTCATGAAGAGATTTGATTGCCTCTTCTAAATCTTTTGATTCCTTGCTCAAAAATTCAAAACGGCTATTGGTTTCTTCGTATTCCTTGGAAACCATCGGATCAATTCCGCCAATTTGCTCCAGTTGCATTTTTAATCTGGAAATTTCTTTTTCCAGGATTTCCTTGTCCACATTTTCTCCGTCAAATTTCAATTCATCCGCTTCCATCTTGAGCTCATCCCTGATTTCATTCGTCAAATCTTCTTCTCTGACTTCTACTCTGGCTAATTTTATTTTGGCTTCATTGAATTGATCTTTGAGGGTATTTAGATCTGATTGTTTGGAATTCAACTTTTTTTCCAGCTCAAAAAAATTACGGCGCATTTCTTTTTCCTGTTCAATTTGATTTTCAATTTCTTTGCCAATTTTGTCTATTTCCGCGCGGAGTTCCTTTATTTTCACTGTTAAGCCGCTCTTTTTTTCGGAAAGTTCGTCAATAATTCTTTGGGATTCTTTTTGGGCTGCCGAATTATCGTTTTTTATTTCAACTGTGCCTTGCCCCGCTTCTTCGGAAAGCTTGATAATTTCTGCCTTCAGATCTTCGGCTGCTTTTTTTATTTCTGCAAGTTCTTCCAAGCTTTTCACCTCTCCCAATCTTTGCACTAAAACCTCTTGTCTTTGCTTTATTTTTTCCAGACCTGATCTTACATACACCAAATCAACCGGAATGCTTTGAATGACTTCGGCTTGAATTTTCTTTTCTTTTTCAATTTCAATTTTCGCTTCAGAAACTAGAAGTTCTCTTTCCAGCCCGTTTAATTGTTGCCGCAATTCTTCTCTCTTTTTGTTTAATTTTTCCTGTTCGTCTCCTATTTGAACCTTATTAGATTCGCTATTCAGTTCATCGGAAATTTTGTCTACATCCCGCTGCACATTCATCATCTTGATGCCTAATTCATTTTTTTCAGTGGAAAAATTTTCTTTATCAACATGGAAAGTGTGCCAAAGATAAGAAAAAAGTTTAATTTGTTTTTCCTTGAGGCCATCTGCAATTTCTTTTCCTTTAAGGGCTTTTTCTGATTGGCGGCGCAGCATTCGGAGATGCGGCTCTATTTCTTTCACCAAATCTCCAATGCTTTTTAAATTATTTCTGGTTGATTCAAGTTTCTTAAAAGCGCGTTCTTTTTTGATTTGATATTGTTTTACTCCGGCCGCATCTTCCAAAACAGTTCTTCTTTCCAGCGGCGTTGCATTCAAAACCGCATCTGACATTCCTTGATTGAGCACGGAATAACTTTCCTTGCCAATACCGGCCTTAGCCAAAAGATCAATGATATCTTGCAACCTTACTTTTGATTTGTTGATTGAATATTCCGTTTCCCCGCTTCTGAAAATTTTTCGCGCCACAGAAACTTCATCAAATTCTAAAGGAATTCTTTTGTCGGAATTATCAAAAACAAGCTTCGCTTCGGCGCTTCCCAGTCTGGCTTTTTTACCCGACCCGGCAAAGATGATATCTTCCGCTTTTTTGCCCCTCAGATTCTTCATTGAATGTTCCCCCATCACCCAGCGAATCGCATCTGCGATATTGGATTTTCCGCTGCCATTGGGACCCACGATGGCCGTCACTGTCCTTTCTCCGCCGTCGGCAAAAGAAAAATCCAATGTAGTCTTATTGGCAAAAGATTTAAATCCGGATAATTCTAAACGTTTTAAATACATGCTTCTTAATTTTTGTTTTAATCTTTAATTTTAATTCCAGTCTTTAGCCTCCAAAGCTTTGATGGCGGCATTTTTTTGTGCTTCTTGCTTGGAAGCACCCGCGCCTTCAGCTACAAATTCATTATTCAAATAGACCCCGATTACAAATTTTTTATCGTGATCCGGTCCGCTTTCGCTAAGTACTCGGTATGAAGGAGTGATTCCAACTTTTTCTTGCGACACTTCCTGAAAACGACTTTTGGGATCCATGAAAAGTTTTTTGTCCAAAATTTCCGGCAGCTTGGAAACGACATTTTTCAAAATAAATTTTTTGCATTCCTGAAAGCCTTTTTCTTTTTGGTCAATATATATCGCTCCGACGATAGCTTCAAAAGCATTGGCCAAAAGATACTGGCGTGCCCTGCCTTTGTCCTTGGCTTCACCCTTGCTCATCAGCAAAAATTCTTCCACGCCTAATTCTTTGGAAATGCCGGCCAGCATTTCGCCATTAACCAGAGCCGCTCGCCAATTAGTAAGCTCGCCTTCCGGATTTTTATAATTTTCGTATAAATATTCCGTCACAACCAATTCCAAAACAGCATCTCCCAAAAATTCCAGACGTTCATTATGTTCCAGTTTTTTATCCCTGTGTTCATTCAAATAAGAACGGTGGGTCAGAGCCTGGCACAAAAGATCTAAATTATTAAATTTTATTCCAATTTTTTTAGCTAAAGAATCGATCACAAAATTAATAAATTCAAAACTCAAAAAATCAAATTCCAAATAAATTACAATTTTCAAAATTCAAAACATTTAAACAGTTGAAGGTTTGAATTTTGGATTTATTTAGAATTTTAAATTTTGAATTTTAAGTTTTAAAAAAACTATTTAATCTTTTTTTACTTTTAAATCTTTTTTCTTTTCAATATTTTTAGAATTTTTATCTTTTTTACTCTCATCATCTTTCATTGGCTCTCCCAATTCACGGTATATTGTTCCCAAAACTCCGTTTACAAATCTGCCTGAAGATTCTCCTCCAAAAGTTTTAGCTAGTTCAATAGCTTCATTGATAGCTACTTTGGGCGGAACTTCTTCGTAATTGCCAAAAAGCACTTCATATATGCCCAGGCGTAAAATATTTCTGTCCACAACAGTCACTTGAGACAGAGGCCACTCCGGAGCGCATTTTTCAATCAGTTTATCAATTTCGCCTTGATGCTCAATAGTTTTTTTAGCCAAATCAAAAACAAAAGATTTGTCTTCCATTCCCGGACCGAATTCTTGGATATTGCGACTAATTATCTCATCTAGATTTTCAACTCTTTGATCTTTGAAGTCCCACTCAAAAAGAGATTGCATTGCGATTGATCTCGAAAGATGCCTGTTTGCCATTTTTCTCAAAAAAATTAATGTAATTAATTTTTTGCTAGAAAAATGAGTCCCTGCACAAATTTCTAGCAAAATTTTTTATTGTATCCCGCTAAGCCGGAGGCGTTGAGCGCAGAAAACCAAATTTTAGAGATAATTTAGCCTAAAATTTGTGCGGGACCATAATTATTTTTTAGTCTTTTTGTTGACTTTTTTCAAAGTATTTATAACTTCTTTTCCCTTATAGTATCCGCATTTTGCGCAAGTCTTGTGCGGCAACATTTTTGCTCCGCATTTTGGGCAAACAACCAATTTGGCTGATTTGATTTGATGAAAAACTCTGGCTCTGTCGCGTCTTCCTTTGGTGTGTCTTTGCTTTTGTGTTGACATAATGGTACTTATCTTAATTTTATTATTTATACAGCATATTCAATTTATCACCTCCTGAGCCTTTTGACAAGGCTTTTTGATAAATTTTTGGCCTTAAATAAAACGAGGACCTTCGGAAAAATCCGAAAGCCCTTGAAAGTTACGTTGGTACATGATCCAGCAATATGCAGCCTAAGGTATTTCTGATATCTGGAATCTCGCTGCTCGTTAACCATTGCCCATCTTCAATCTCCAGAAGCAAGACATCTTCACCGTCTTCATCCTGCACGATAGGCATCCTGTGCCCTTCTGCTACGGCAAAATTAACTATTTTGGTAAGTGCTTCTTTAGTCTTGTCTCCGCTGCCGTTTTTTAAGACTTCTTTCAAATTTTTAATATCATTTGCTTCTAGCTCAACAGCAGCTGTGAAACCTTCACTTTGATACTTTTCATTGGCACTGACAATTCGCATGCCCCCCCTCCCTATCATTTTCTTTAATTTTTTATAGTATTTATAGCTAAAAAGAACTTCAAAAGAGTCTACTACTTTCATGGCTTTATGTCAACGCTTTTTTCTAAAACGTTTTTTACTGGCGTAAAGCTTTGACGATGAATTGCACATGGCCCGTATTTTGAAAGTGCATCCATGTGCAACTTCGTGCCATAGCCTTTATGCTTATCAAAATTGTACTGCGAATATTTGGCGTGCATTTTGAGCATAATTCTGTCCCGAGTAACCTTAGCAATAATGGAAGCTGCTGAAATGGATTTTACTTTTCCGTCTCCGCCCACGATCGCCTTTTGCTCCATGGAAAAATTGGGAATTTTTTTGTTGCCATCAACAAGAATAATATGTTTGGTATCTTTTCGATTCATGTTATGCATGAGTTTTTGAGTTGCTTTTTTCATCGCCAAAAAACTGGCTTCCAAAATGTTTATGCGATCAATGGTTTTATGATCACAAATGCCAACACCAATATAAAAATTTTCACAAATAAAATCAAAAATTCTTTCTCGTTGCTTGGCAGAAAGTTTTTTGGAATCACGAACTAGCCCCCACATTTTGTCATCCTGAACTTGTTTCAGGATCTCTTTGGATTCCGGATCCCTAGCTACACCCAGCGGGCAAGCAAGTCCGGAATGACACCTTAAAACAACAGCCGCAGCCACAACCGGTCCAGCCAATGGCCCCCGTCCGGCTTCATCCACGCCAATCACAAAATCATATCTCTCACTAAAAAGCTTTTTTTCTAAGTTAAAATTAGAGTTTTTCATATTTGTATTATATCTTGCTTTTTTATTTTCCCAAACTATGTTAAAATGGAGCTGTTAAATTATACCTATCTTGCAAAACCCACAGAGAAATCGGGGGCATGGGGATAGAAGAAAATTATGAAAGCTTATTTCGTAAAAATCAATCTAGATGTTTTACCAAGCCTTGCTTTTCAAGTTAAGGTTTTTTAATTTTCAATAACCAATGACCAATTTACAATAAATTCACAATGACTCAATTTTCAATATCTATTTTCAATTGACAAATTTGAAAATTAATTAATTGAAGAATTGAAAATTCATTGAAAATTGTAAATTGAAAATTGTAAATTTTCCGATGAAATTTACTCACCTTCACGTTCACACTCATTATTCCCTTCTTGACGGTTTGGCTAAGCTGGATGATTTGCTTGACCGCGCCAAAGAGCTGGGCATGGAATCACTGGCCATTACTGATCATGGCTCACTTTATGGCGGAATTGAATTTTTTATTAAAGCCAAGGAACGAGGCATTAAACCTTTGATTGGCTGTGAAATGTATATCACTCCCAATGATTTACACAGCAAAAATCCTGACAGCCTTGATCGCAGAAGAAACCATTTGGTGCTTATAGCCAAAAATATGACTGGCTACAAGAACCTCATGAAACTCATCTCTATTGCCCATTTGGAAGGTTTTTACTACAAGCCACGCATTGATAAAAAAGTTCTCAAAAAATATTCGGCCGGGCTTATTGGTCTCAGTGCTTGCGCTGAAGGCGAAGTTCCATCCGCTGCTATTTCCGGTGATATGCAGAAAGCCGAAAAACTCGCACTGGAATACAAAGAAATTTTTGAGCCAGGCGATTTTTATCTGGAGCTGCAACACCATCCCAAATTTCCCAATCAACAGATCGCCAATGAAGCTTTGAAGAAAATAGCCAAGAAATTAAATTTGTCTTTAGTGGCCACCAATGATGTACATTATGTTAGAAAAGATGATAATACCATCCATGATATTTTGCTTTGCATCCAAACCAACCGAAAAGTTGAAGAAAAAGACCGAATGAGCCTCATGGATTTTGAACTCTACCTCAAAAGCCAGGAAGAAATGGAAAAAAATTTCCAAGATGTTCCGGAGGCCATCTCCAACACTCAAGAGATTGTCGCCAAGTGCGATCTGCAAATCAAAATGGGAGAAATTCAACTTCCCCATTTTAATGTACCGGAAGGTTTTACTGCCGAAAGTTATTTGCGCCATTTGACAGAAATGGGATTACAAAAAAAATTCAAGGATACTGTTACGCCTGAATACAAAGAAAGAATGGAATATGAACTTGGAGTTATTGAAAAAACTGGCTTTGCTTCTTACTTTTTGATCGTCCAGGATTTCGTTAATTGGGCTAAAAACCAAGGTATTGTTGTCGGACCAGGCCGAGGTAGCGCCGCCGGCAGCTTGGTTTCCTATCTTATTGGGATAACCAACATGGACCCGGTTAAATATGATCTCCTTTTTGAAAGATTTTTAAACCCGGAAAGAATTTCCATGCCGGATGTGGACATGGATTTTGCTGATGACAGAAGAGATGAAGTTTTGAATTATGTCCGGAAAAAATACGGCAATGATCATGTTGCCCAAATTATCACTTTTGGAACAATGGCTGCCAGAGCTGCCATTAGAGATGCTGGCAGAGCCTTGAATTTTCCTTATGAATTTTGCGACAGAACTGCCAAGCTCATCCCGATGTTTTCTTCCATTGAAGATGCCCTCACGAATGTCAAAGAATTTAAAGACATGTATTCCGAAAATCCAGATTCAAAAAAATTAATTGACAGCGCCAAAAGATTGGAAGGCGTAGTGCGCCACGCTTCAATGCATGCCTGCGGAGTAGTTATTACCAAAGACCCGGTCACGGAATATTCACCACTTCAAAATATCATCGGCAAAGAAGGCGAAGGCACGGTAACGCAATATTCATCCTCAACTAAATCAAGTTTCGTAGAAAAAATTGGACTACTTAAGATGGACTTTTTGGGACTCAAAAACTTAACTATCATCCAAAATACTTTACGTATAGTAAAAAAAATTCAGGGCCTAGACATGAATATTGATGAAATTCCAACCAACGACCAAAAAACCTTTAACCTTCTGCAAAAAGCTGAAACTACCGGAGTATTTCAATTGGAAAGCTCGGGCATGAAAAGATATCTCAAACAACTAAGCCCTAATGATTTTGAAGATATTATTGCTATGGTGGCTTTGTACCGTCCGGGACCCATGGATTGGATTCCCGATTTCATTGATCGAAAGCATGGCCGCAAAGAAACATCCTACCTGCATCCAAAACTTAAGGATATCTTGGAAAAAACCTATGGCGTAGCTGTTTATCAGGAACAAGTTATGCAAATTGCCAGAGATTTGGCTGGATTTTCTTTGGGCGAAGCTGATGTGTTGCGCAAAGCCATGGGTAAGAAAATTTTCGCCCTCATTCAAGAGCAGAAATACAAATTCATTGAAGGTTGTCAGAAACAAGGCATTGATAAAAAAATCGGAGAAAAAGTTTTTGCGTTTATTGAACCTTTTGCCGGTTATGGTTTCAATCGATCACATGCCGCTTGTTATGCCCAAATTGGCTATCAAACGGCTTACCTCAAAGCACATTTCCCTGCCGCCTTTATGGCTGCTTTGCTTACTTCCGATCAAAATGATAGCGACCGCGTGGCCATTGAAATTGCCGAATGCCGTGATATGGGCATTGAAATTTTGCCGCCGCATATCAATGAAAGTTTTGAAGACTTCGCCGTTATTGTTGACCCCCGCACCAAAATTCCTTTAGAAAATTCAGAAAATAAAACAAATTCACCCAATAAGGAGAGCGGTTTTGGTGTGGGGGTTGACCCGGAAACCAGGAAAGAAAGAATTCGCTTTGGGCTTAATGCTATAAAAAATGTCGGCAAAAATGTGGCTCATGAAATTGTGGAGGAAAGAAAAAGAAATGGAAAATTTAAAAACATTACTGATTTTGTGGAAAGAGTTATAACCAAAGACCTAAACAAAAAATCATTGGAAGCCTTGGCTAAGGTTGGAGCTTTGAAGGGCATGGGAGAACGCAACCAAATTTTAGCTTCTATTGAAAACATTTTGTCTCATTCTAAAAAATTTCAAAACCTCAAGGAATCAAACCAAATCAGTCTTTTTGGGGATTCAAATATTTCCCTACCCGAAATCCGATTGGCTGATGCGCCGGAAGCCACCAAAAAAGAAAGGCTCACTTGGGAAAAGGAACTTTTGGGACTCTATATCAGCGACCATCCAGTTAAAGAATATCGGGAATATTTCAAGAAAATGGCCGTGCCAATTAAAGAAATAACTCCGCAAATGGTTGAAAACAACATTAATATCGGCGGCGTAATTTCCAAAATCCAAAAAGTTTATCTCAAAAATCAAAAGACAATGCTTTTTGTTACCTTGGAAGATATGGAAGGCAGTTTGGAAGTTTTGGTTTTTCCTAAAATTTTGGAAACCACCGGTTCTCTTTGGCAGGAAGATAAAATTGTTTTAGTCGGCGGAAAACTGTCCAATAAAGACGGCGAAAATAAAATCCTTTGTGACCGAATAAAAATAATTGACCAAAAAGAATTGGAAAACTTCCAAAGAATTCTAGAAACACAAAAATCAAATGGCCTAAAAATGGATAAGTGCTCAAGGATAATAATTTATCTTTCAGATGCTTCTGGTCAAGAAAAAATCAAAGAGCTTTCCAATTTTTTTGCTCGCTGCGAAAAAGGAGAAACAAAAATATATTTAAATATAAACGGTTCCAAGTTGGAAACACCTTTTAATATCAAATTTTCCAATGAGATAAAAAATTCTCTGGAAAAAATAATCCCCAATGGAGAAATATCGCTTCAATAAATAAAAAATGGCACCGCTGAAATGATTTTCGCGGTGCCTTTTTTCTGGGAGCGATTTTTTGATTACAGGAAAGCTTCTTAAATCTGAAGCTATCCTCCTTCCTTAGCTAGGCTGGGCGCCCAGCTTTATGAGGTTTTCATCCCTTGCAATAAGGAAGTTGACCAGAATGAATCCCGACCTTCCCCCATTTTCAGGACAGAAAGGGACTCTTGCGCCGCATTGACAGTATTCCACGCTGTCAATGTCAACAAAAACCTTTCTGCCGATTGAATTGACAATGGCCTCGTCCTTGGTCTTTCCTTTGACCCTTGGACTAACCACAGCGATGACCCCCTTTTTATTCCCCATATTAACCCCCATATTTTTAAAAAGCTCCCATTGCCTAAAAATTTACACTATTTATTAAAAAAATCAACATTGACAAGATTAAGATTATTTGATATAATTACCTAAATATATTTTTAGAAAAAATAAAAAAAGCAGGACAGTTTGTCCGATTTGTTGCGCTTCGCTTTCCCCATAGGGCGAGAAGCAACAAAAAAGATTCTGTCCTGCCCTGAATAAAAAGGCCCAGACCATGTTCTTGAGCCTTTTCTTTTTTTGCGATTATTAGTGGTCCGGGGTGTGGATAATCCCTGCCTGCCGGCAGGCAGGGGACCATGGACAGTATTCCTGATTAATATTTTGTCGGGCTGCCGAGAGTCGAACTCGGCCTACATCCACCCCATGGACGCGTACTACCGACATACTCCAGCCCGAAAATATTATTTCAATCTTAAAACAATTTAAATTTACAGTCAAAAAGCCCCTCGCCTGGAGGAGCTTTTGAAAAATAGTTTTAATCCACCTGATAATTAACGCCGACATTGATGATTATTTCCTGATTACCTGAGGGCACTTGAGGTGCGGCCGGCATAGAACTTGAAAGAGATTTTTCCATTCCTCCATAGCCGTAACCGGCCTGTATATCCGGAGATTGGACTACATTTTCATACCATCCGACTACCTTCTTTAGTTTTTTGACTCCGGCAGCTTTAGCCAAAGCATTAGCTTTGCTCCTGGCATCCTCAATGGCTTTGATTCTAGCTTGTTGCTTCAAGTCATTGAGACTGGAAATATCAAAATTAACATTCAAAATTTGGTTAGCTCCGGCACCGTTAGCCGCCGAAATAACCTGGCTCAAACTGCCTGAATTTTTATCAATATCTTGCACTTTAACTTCTAGCTGCTGATTAGCCCCATATCCAAAAACCTTGGATGCGCCATCTTTGTATTCATATTGCGGATAAAGGGAAAATGTTTTTGTTTTGACATTCTCGTCGGCAACTCCGGATATTTTTACAGCAGCAATAATGCCTTTCATTTTTTCATCCAGAAGACGCAAAGCTTCTTCGGCCGTAGCCGCTTTATCAATCTGGACGCCTAAATTCACAATTGCAATATCAGGCTGATAAGAAATTTTTCCCTCTCCGTTAACAGTCACTTGATTCAAATTTGGATTAACAATTTTTTCACGTATGAGCGCCACAATAACAACCCCGGCTATCAAAAGCATCCCAATTAAAACCAAAATCATTTTCGGATTTTTCCAATTTTTCCAACATTCTTCTTTTATTTGGATTTCGTTTTCCATATGTTTTTTATTAATTTTTTATACCTTTATTATACCACTTTTTGAATAATTTGACACATAGTTTATCTTAGCAATATAATGAATGTAGAGAATAAATGAAACGTTGAAGCGGACTCACCAACCGCCAAGTTTCCGCCATTTCCAGCGAAAAGGAAAAAAGAGTGCCTAAAAATCATTAGGAAGCCAAGTGGAACCGCCCTTCTTTGGGTCTTGGCCTGCAAGTGATTTTTAGGCATTTTATTTAATTAAAATAAATTAAAAAATATGAAGAACCAACCAACCAATATTGAAATTGTCCGCCATTCGGCTGCCCATGTTTTGGCCAGCGCAGTTCTCCAAATGTTTCCCGAAGCCAAATTCGGCATAGGTCCTGCCATTGAAAACGGCTTTTATTATGACTTTGAACTCCCCCGTACTTTAATTCCAGAAGATTTGCCACTCCTCGAAGAAAAAATAAAAAAAATAATTGAGGCCAATTACAAATTTGAACAAGCAGAAATTTCCATTGCCGATGCCAAAAAAGATTTCAAAAAACTAAATCAGAATTACAAGCTCGAGCTTATTAAAGATTTGGAAAAAGACGGGCACAAAAAAGTTTCCATCTATAAATCAGGTCCTTTTGTGGATTTGTGCGGTGGACCACATTTAGATTCAACCGGCGAAATTAATCCGGAAGCCTTGAAACTTACCCGCATTTCCGGAGTTTATTGGAAAGGCAATGAAAAAAACCCGCAGCTTCAAAGAATTTATGGCTTGGCTTTTGCATCCAAAAAAGAATTGGATGAATACTTGCAAATACAAAAAGAGGCCGAAAAAAGAGACCACCGAAAACTGGGGAAGGAGTTGGATTTATTTTGTTTTTCCGATCTAGTTGGCTCGGGCCTGCCTCTATTTACACCCAAGGGAACCATCATAAAAGATGAGTTACAAAAACATATTGAAAAGGTTTGTCGTGATTTTGGATTTGAAAAAGTCAGCACTCCCGCTTTGGCTAAAATAGATCTCTATAAATTATCCGGACATGCCGACAAATTTTCTGAAGAACTTTTCCATGTTAAATCTTCAAGAAAACAAGAATATGTCCTAAGACCGGTCCAGTGTCCACATCAAGCCCAGATTTATGCTTCCCGGCCACGCTCGTACAAAGAATTGCCAATTAGATATATGGAATCCGATAAACAATTTCGTGCCGAAAAACCTGGTGAAATAAGCGGGCTGAGCCGTGTAATCGCTATTACCGTTGAAGATGGACATTCTTTTTGTACTAGAAATCAGGTTAAACAAGAAGTCATAGGCATGGTCAACATCATAAAGGAATTCTATAAATCACTGGAATTATGGAAAAATCCCGGAATTTCCCTTTCAGTTAGAGATTACAGCCATCCGGAAAAATATATTGGTGATCCGGAAGATTGGGATGAGTGCGAAAAAATGTTGCAAGAAGTTTCCGATGAGCTAAATTTAGAAGCGAAAAAATGTGAAGGCGAGGCTGCCCTGTATGGCCCAAAACTGGATTTTATGTTCAAAGATGCCCTGGGAAAAGAAATACAAATACCCACTGTCCAGATTGACTTTGCCTCTCCGAAAAGATTTAATTTAACTTTTATAAATAAAGAAGGCAAGGAAGAAAACCCGGTTATGATTCATCGCGCTATCCTTGGATCTTATGAAAGATTTTTGGTTCTTCTGATTGAACATTTTGCCGGCGCTTTTCCGCTTTGGCTATCCCCCATTCAAGCTTTGATTATTCCGGTTTCAGAAAAATTCAAGGACTATGGCCAAAAAGTTATGGCAAAATTAAAAGAAGCTAGTATCAGAGTAAGCATGGATGATTCCGATGAATCTTTGGGCAAACGCATTCGCGAAGCTGAAAAACAAAAAATTCCATACATTTTGGTTGTTGGCGAAAAGGAAAAAAATGCAGATTTAGTTGCTGTACGATCCAGAGACACCAAAAAACAAGACACCCTGAAAGTTGATGAATTTACAGAAAAGATTTTAAAAGAAATAACAGAGAAGAAATAGAGATTTTAATCATGAAATATTACATTAAAACTTTTGGTTGCCAAATGAATATTTCGGACTCAGAAAGAATTGCTGGGTTTTTGGAAATGGCAGGCCTTCTCCCATCTGAAAACATAAAAAGGGCTAATTTAGTCATATTTAACACCTGTGGCGTGCGTCAAGCAGCTGAAAACCGAGCGTATACGCTTATTCATAATCTAAAAAAAAATTACCCAAATAAAAAGATAATCCTGACCGGATGTTTAGCTGACAGAAAAGATGTGCAGCGTCGCTTAAAAAACAAGGTAGATTTATTCTTACCAATAAAAGATATTTCAAAAATTCAATCCGCCGGCTGGCGGACAAATTTAAAAATTAAAAATTCTGAAATATGCGACTCTAGTTATCTCAATATACCGCCAAAACATACTGATTCCTTTACGGCATACGTTCCCATTATGACCGGCTGCAATAATTTTTGCTCATATTGCGTTGTTCCCTATGCTCGTGGCAGAGAAGTTTCACGTCCAGCCGATGAAATAATTAAGGAAGTCAGAAGTTTAATTAAAAAAGGTTACAAGGAAATTGTTTTACTCGGACAAAATGTCAATTCATACAAAGACAATAAAATAAATTTTTCCAAACTTCTTAAAAAAATAAACGCCATTCCTGGCGATTTTTGGATTTCCTTCATTTCTTCGCATCCGAAAGATTTCAGTGATAAGCTCGTTAAAACAATTGCTAAGTCTAAAAAGGTTTGCGAATGGGTGCATTTACCAATTCAGGCTGGTAATGACAAAATTTTGGAAAAAATGAATCGCCGTTATACTCAATCCCAGTATTTAAAAATTATTGAAAAAACCAAAAAAGCTTTCAAAAAATACAAGCCTGGAGTTTTGTTTTCACTGACCTCCGACATTATTGTTGGCTTTCCTTCTGAAACTAAAAAACAATTTATAGATAGCGCTAAAGTTATGGAAAAATGCCGATTTGATATGGTCTTTTTTGGACAATTTTCTCCTCGCCCAGGAACAGCCGCTTGGAAACTTAAAGACAATGTTTCCAAAAAAGAAAAAGCCGGTCGTGAAAAATTTTTGAATAATATTTTAGCTAAAACAATTTTTGAGAATAACAAAAAATATGTTGGCCAAACAATGGAAGTCTTGATTGACTCCAAAGCTAAGCTTCGGGAAGCTTCTGGAAAAAATATTTATTTTGGACGTACTCGCACCATGAAAAATGTCAAAATCACATCAGACAAGGATAATCTAGTTGGTAAAATAGTTAAAGTTAAGATCACTAAAGCAAATGTATGGAACCTAGAAGGAATCTGCCACTCTGCAGGTGGTCGTCCGTAGGACGAGAACCTAGAGGTTTGATTGCCGCAGAGGAAAAGAGAAATAAAATAATAGTTATTTTGGGTCCAACCGCTTCCGGAAAGTCGGATTTGGCTATTAAAATTGCCAAAAAGTACGGAGGTGAAATTATTTCGGCTGATAGCCGCCAGATTTATCGTGGCATGAATTTGGGAACCGGCAAGGTCACTCTTTCTGAACAAAAAATAGCCAAACACCATATGATTGATATTCTGAGTCCCAAAACTAATTTCTCTGCCGCAGAGTTCAAAAAAAAAGTCCAAAAAATAATAAAAGATATTTTAAAGCGCAAAAAAATTCCCATCATTTGCGGCGGTACAGGTTTTTGGATAAAAACATTGGTTGATGATGTCAATTTTCCGAAAGTTAAACCCAATTTTTATTTGAGAAAGAAACTAGAAAAAGAAACTGCAGAAAAATTATTTGAAAAATTAAAAAAATTGGACCCGGAACGTGCTAAAAATATTGACGCTAAAAATAAAGTGCGTCTGATTCGTGCCATTGAAATTTGTAAGATTCTCGGTAAAGTTCCTGTTATAGCTACTAGCAATAAAAAATACGATTTTCTACAAATCGGAATCAACATTCCCAAAGAAAAATTACGAGACAACATCCAAAAACGCCTGCAAAAACGCTTTGGACTTGGCATGATAGAGGAAATTGAAAAATTACATAAAAACCACAAGCTTAGTTGGAAAAAAATTCAATCTTTCGGTCTTGGCTATTTTTGGATCCCCCTATATCTGCAGAAAAAAATAAACAAAGAGGATCTGTTTGAAAAAGTTTATTTAGCAGAGAAAGACTATGCCAAACGCCAAATGACTTGGTTCCAGAAAGACAAAAGAATAAGATGGATTAAAAACGCAAAAGAAGCTAACGAATTAGCAAAAGAATTTTTAAAATAAAACGAGGATGTCAGAAAAGATTTTCCAACATCCTGTTTTAACAGGCTGGCCAAGGTAGTATTTCCAGATACTTGCCTCTGTCAACAATAAGAACTTGACCATCAAAGAGAAAGGAGTCAGACCTTTCTCTTAAAGACTTTACCAATGTTACTCTGGAGCTATTTTTACCTTTCCTGACTCTAATTTTTAGCGCTTCATCAATTCCAGAATCATGATAATAGATTCTTGTAATGAAGCGCCCTCCTACTTCGCTATTAATGAGTTCGACGAAATCCCCTATATTTCGAGCTTCTATGAGCTCACTGGGTATTATCAGTCGAAACTTTTCATCAATAGTAGTTTTGATTTCTACTCCACGAAAAGCCATCTTACTCCCCCTTTAAGAGATTTTTTATTTTAGTTTTTTCATTAGTATTTTTCTGGTTGTTTCCGGATTGGCTTTACCTTTGGTAAAGGCCATCACCTGACCAACCAAAAACTGCAAAGCATTATTTTTCCCTCCCCTATAATCCTGTACTGATTTTTTATTTTTGTCAATAACCTCTTGAATAATTTGAGCTAGCTCGTCCTCGTTATCTACCTGAAATAAGCCTTTTTCTTCAATAATTTGAGATGGGTCACCGCCAGTTCTATACATTTCTTCTAAAACAATCTGGGCCACACTGGAATTTATTTTGCCACTGGCAATAATTGCTACGAGTTCTGCATAGTTTTCCGGCGTTATTTTTATCTGTTTTATAGTTTCATTATTTTTAATCAGATGTTTTTGCAATTCGCTCACAATATAGTTGGAAGCTAATTTCAAACATTTATTTTCGTCAATTTCAAATTCTTTGCAGTTTAGCTTTTCTTTTATTTCTGAGACGACTTCTTCAAAATACTGCGCTAAATTTTTATCACCAATAATAACTTCGGCATTTTCACCTGATATGCCATATTCCGCAATAAATCTTTTTTTCCTTTCTTCCGGAAGTTCCGGCAAGCACTTTTTAATGTCAGCGATATAATCATCCGAAAAAATCATCGGAGGAATATCCGGTTCCGGAAAATATCTGTAGTCATGAGCTGATTCCTTTTTTCTTTGTGAAACAGTTACACTTCTGTTGCTATCATAACCCCGAGTTTCCTGGACCACTTTTTCTCCCTTTTCTAAAAGTTCTGTCTGTCTTTTTATTTCATAGTCAATAGATTTTTCAACAAATTTGAATGAATTGATATTTTTAACCTCAACTTTTGTTCCGCTCAATTTATCCTCGTTCTTCTTATGAAGAGAAATATTAGCCTCGCAGCGCATATGACCTTTTTCCATGTCGGCATCTGATATATCCAGATAGCGAAAAATTTGCTGTAATTTTTGACAAAAAATACGCGCCTCGTTTCCATTTTCAATATCCGGCTCAGTTACCAATTCCATAAGCGGCACTCCTGCCCTATTAAAATCAACCAGGGAATAATCTGCTCCCTTAGGATGAACCAATTTACCAGTATCTTCTTCCAAGTGAATTCTGGTAATTCCGATTTTTTTGCCGTCAATATCCACGCTGCCTTTTTCACATAGCGGCTGATCATATTGCGAAATCTGATAACCCTTGGGAATATCCGGATAAAAATAATTTTTTCTATCAAATTTAGATTCTTGGCGCAAAGTGCAATTCAGCGCCAAGCCCGCCATCTGGACAAATTTGACCGCCTCTTGATTGGGAAAAGGCAAAGTTCCCGGTTGGCCGGTGCAAATTGGGCAAATATTAACATCTGGATCTTTATCCAAGCCTAAATCGTTTTTGCAAGCGCAAAACATTTTTGATTTAGTTTTTAGCTCGACATGGATTTCCATGCCAATGACTGGAATATATTTATTCATATGACATAGGATATAGAACATGAAACAAAAATTTCATATACTATATAGAACTTAAATAACTTCTAAATAAAATTTTAAAAAATTTTTGAAGGACAGAGATTTTATCAAAAATTACGTTTTTTTCTTCTTTCTCTGCATGCATATAGCGATAATGGAGTAATTTTTGCAATAAAATCGCGCCTGAACTATTTTTTAAAATTTTGTTTGGAAATTATTTAAAAATGCACTGTCGCACCTTTTCCCAGATAATTTTATTTTTTTCTTCAAGCGGTAATCGAGTATCAACTTTGTACCATCCATATTTTTTGCCTATTTTTAAATGCGCTTTCTGTGCCAGCTTTATCAGCTTTTCATTATTTTCATGTTTGTGCTTTTTTTCTTTAGCCTTCTTAAATCTTTTTCCATGAAGCAAAATGGCCATATCTTCCTTAAGAATAAACTGACCAAAATACTCCAATAATTTTTGATCAACTCCGGTTGCAATCCCCCAGGCCAGCGTTGTCCCAAAATAATCTTCCGCCACAATATTTATACCTTTGTTTAGCTTGGCTTTGAGTTCTTGTTCATAAATTACTTTGTCAATAAAATGCAAAAGCTGAAATTCACGCGGGGAAAATTTATTGGGATTATCTTGGCGCAAATACTCATTGATTAATTTGCCAGTTGGTTCTTGTTTGTATATCGGATACTTGATATATTCGGCTTTTTGGCCTGCTTTTCTAATTGCCGCCACCAAAAATTTAGCATGAGTACTTTTGCCTAAATTATTGATACCGTAAATAACAATGAATTTACCCTTCTTCATGTTGATTTTTCTAATTTAAATTTGCACTTCTTTCCCTCCAGTTCCTGTACGTCCACCTTGCCACTGCCCGCGATATTGATTGCCTTCACCCAAAACTTCATGAAAAGTAATGTGCGCTATTCTAGCTCCGAAAGAAATCTTTATTTTACTTTGGCCCAAATTGCAAACTCCAAAATTAAGTTCACCTGAATAGCCCGGTTGCACAACACCATTAAAAAATCCTAATCCGGAACGAAACATCGTTGTTCTGGGAAAAATTATACCAGATAAAGTAACTGGCAAGTTTACTTTTTCAATCGTTTTGACCAAATAATATTTCCCGGGTTCAAAAACAAAAAAGTTTTCATCATCTATTTTATTGGGGTCATATTTAGCCACAGATTTTACTTCCGGCGTTTGCCTTTCTTCGACACCCAAAAAACCATCCCCCGAAATTTCATACACTTCTCCCAATCGCAAATCAAACCCGGCTCCTTCCGGATTGTTCATTTCCCTATCACAAAGATTTTCAACCAAATTATTTTCCTTGACCAATTTATGCAATTCTTTTATACCTAAAATCATAGATTTAAAAAGATTATTATTTTATTTTTTCATAAATTACAAAATCCATGTCATAAATGTTTTCAGCATCTTTTGCTCTTTTTTCTCTTTTTATTTCTTTCCACTCATTTTTATCAAATTCCGGAAAGAGAATATCGCCCTCAGGTTCCGCTTGTACTTCGGTAATATATAGTCTGTCAGCATAATTCAATCCTTGGCGATAAACATTCGCTCCACCGATAATGAAAACTTCCTCTTCGTCTTTTACCAGTTCGAAAGCTTTTTCAAATGAATCGGCAATAATCGCACCCTCCATTGGTACAAATGTTGGATCATCACAAAGCACAATATTCTTGCGTCCAGGCAAACTTTTGCCAATCGATAGATGAGTTTTCATCCCCATAATAACCGGATGTCCGTTAGTAATCTTTTTGAAATAAGCAAAATCCGCTGGAAGATGCCAAGGAATCTTGCTCCCCCTCCCAATCACATTATTTTTGGCAATAGCCACAATAATTGAAATAATCATAGGTAATTTGTATTTTTAGAATCCTCCAATGTTGGCAATTTCAGCCTTAATAGCTGGATGTGATTCATAGTTTTCCAGAGTTACATCTTCAAATTTAAAATCATCAATATTTTTAATATCCGGATTTAATTTTATCGTTGGAAATGGTTTTGGTTCGCGTGATAATTGTTCTCTCACCTGTTCAAAATGATTAGAATAGGAATGTACATCACCAAAGGTATGCACAAATTCTCCAGCTCGAAGTCCGGTCACCTGCGCTACCATCTGCAAAAGCAAAACATAGCTCGCAATATTAAAAGGAACGCCCAGAAAAACATCAGCACTCCTTTGATACATGCCTAAATTTAATTTATCCCCCTCAGTTACAGAAAACTGAAACATTGTATGACAAAATGGAGGCACTTCATTGGCATTGCCTTTGGAAGCCATAGCATAAATAAAATCAGGATTCCAAGCTGAAACTACATATGATTTTCGAAAAGGCTTAGTCTTGAGTCCTTCAATAACCCAGCCCAATTGATCGATTTCCCGACCATCGGAGGCTGGCCATCTTCTCCACATTCGGCCATATACCATAATCAAATCGCCCCATTCTTTCACAAAAGGATCGTCCGCCGGAAGTTCTTTTATTTTGGCAATAAAGCCTTTTTGCTCCATGTCCTTCTCTGGTTCCTTTTCCAAACAGTACTTGTGATATCTTTTCCAGGCCCATTCATCCCAGATGTGCACATCATTATCCACCAAGTATTTAACATTGGTATCACCCTTTAAAAACCAGATAAGTTCGTGCAAAATTCCTCTCCAAAAAACTTTTTTGGTTGTAAGCAAAGGAAAACCTTCTGACAAATCAAAACGAATTTGCCTCCCAAAAACACTCCGAATAAAGGGCGGCTTTTCTCCTTTTTTTTCATATTCGGCCAAAACTTCCGGGGTAAAGAAAAGCTCCTTATCACTCCCCTTTTCCATTATTTCCTGAAGTAAATTCAGATATTGATATTCTGGATGTTTTTTTTGGTTTTCCATAATATTAATTTATTTTATTGACTTGTGTATTTGATGCAGAATTAAATGTACAGTCAATAAAAATTGTGGGATGAATTAGCAACAGCATTTTTGAACATAATCAGCCATTCTCGGCCTGTATTGTCTAAATTTTATGCCCCTCATTTTCAAAAGTTCCTTTGCCTCGTTTTCTTCTTCCTTTTGTTCTCCGCCTGTTTTTATTCTTTCATATTCTTCAAAATAAACAATTTCTTTTACCCCGGCATTATTAAGTGCTTTCGTACAATCATAACAGGGGAAAAGCGAAGTGTAGACAGTAGCCCCCTGGAGTCTTTGCGTGTCTTGAGCATTGATAATGGCATTTATTTCCGCATGCGCCCCTCGACATCTTTTAAGTTTTTTAGTCGCCTGATCACCATCAACTTTAGCGCAACCTGCCTCCACACAATGCACATCTCCTTCAGTCGGCCCGTTATATCCCATGGAAACGATTCTTTTGTGCTTGTCCACCATCACTACTCCGGCCGTGTGAAATTTGCAGGCAGTTCGCTGGGATACTAAAAGCGCCAAATTCATAAAGGTTTCATCCCAAGATAACCGAGAGTTTCTCGCTTTTTTTGCTTCGCTCATATTTTTCTGTATTATTTTTTAATATTTATTATTTTATCAATTTTTTTAAAAAACTCTCTCTTGGTTCCGTTGTTTTCCAAAATGAACTTAGCCTTTTTTTTAATTTTCTTTATTTGCAGTTCAGTTTCAGCTAAATGGTCCTTTTGGAAAGCCCTGAAACCTTTTTGGTCATCGTCGGCTTTCTCTTTCCTCTTGATAATTCGTTCAAACCTCTTTTTCATATCGGCTTCCAAATAGATCAAACAAAAGCCTTTAATTTTTTTCAAATATTTGACATCTGTCATTCTTCTGACCCCATCAACAACTACCAATTTGCTGGGACTTTTTTTAACCCTTTCGTGAATCACCTTGGCTAAAATGTCTTCTCCAAAATTTTGACGCAAAACCGTAGATATTTTTTGGATATTTTTACGGTCCTTTTTTAACTGCAAAACATCCAAAACTTTCTTTAAGATATGAGAAAAAGAAAAGGAGTCGCCTCCATATTTTTTCCTGACATATTTGGTAAAAGTACCCTTGCCGCTGCTAATCTCACCGGCTACACACAAAATTAATCGCATATATTTTCATTAGCCTTGTTTTATAATTCTACTATTTTTTACTTCTACCGTCAAAAAGGCCGGAAACAAAAAATCCGCCGCCGGGCGGATTATTCAGAGCGTCCACTTTTTACAAAAATAAGGGGATTTTTCCGATAACTAAGTGCTTTTCTTTAACTTCATTTACCTTTACATCGTTTGAACATTTCTTAAATCCAAGTTCGGTCATATACTTGTCCACTTCTCCTAAAAGATATTCCAAATCTTTTTCATTATGGATTATTTTATCCGCTTTGGCTCCGATTTCCGGGATATGAATTTCCGTTTCAACTCGGTCTAATTCTTTGAATTTTTCCAGTGAAATATTATCGTCACTTTTTTCAAATCTTGAAGTTACTCGTTGCCAACGTGTTTTTTCTGAAGCTGTAATGTAGAGAACCTGAGAATCAGGATACTTTTTTACAAAATCATAGTCAGATGGCATGCGCACTCCATTAATGATGATCAATTGACTCTTCTCATCGTTTAGTCTTTTGGCCATAGCCTTAGAAAGAATATCTTCACCAAAACGGTTTTTAAAAACCAAATACAGCCAAGCCTGATCCTCCTTTGAAAGTTTGTCAAAGTAAATGGAAAGAGTGTCTTTAATCGGATCGGCAAATCTCATTAACTTTGCTCCGTACTTTTTTTTAAGATACTTAGCTACAGTATCTTTCCCGGAACCGGTTTCGCCTAAAAGTCCAACAATGATTTTTGGGGACATTATTTTGTCTTGAGCCAAAAGGCTCTTAAAAAATTAAAAAATCAAAACACTTTCAAAAAATGTCTTTGAAAATAAAACTAAAAGGTTATTCTCACGCCATGTCCCATGGTGGAACAAAGAGTAATGTTGGAAAAAAGTTTTCCCTTAAGCCCGGACGGTTTGCTTTTTTCCAAGTTTTCAATAAAAACTTTGATGTTTTCCACAAGCTTTTCGTTTTCAAAAGAAATTTTTCCGACTATTTGATGTACATTACCCGAATCATCATTTTTAAAAGCGGCTTTGCCTTTCTTTAAGGCCTCAACCGTTTCTTTTATTTTTGTGGTTACTGTTTCAGTTTTAGGGTTTGGCATTAAACCTTTAGGCCCCAATATTTTGGCTACCTTGGCCAATTTAGGCATCATTTCAGGCGTAGCTACCAAAACATCAAAATCTATTTTCTTGGCAAAGTTATCAATCAACTCTTCTCCGCCAATAATTTCCGCACCGGCTTTTTTAGCCTCATCTTGAGCATTGGTTGTTATTACGGCCACCCTTTTTGTTTTGCCGCTACCAAAGGGCAGGATGATAGTGCCTCTGATTATTTGATCGCCTTTTTTAGCATCAATATTAGTCTTGATATGAAGTTCCACAGATTCATCAAATTTGGCAGTTTTATTTTGCTTGATAATCTTAACCGCTTCTTCAATTGAATAAGTTTTATTTTTATCTATTTTTTCAGCCACTGCTTTATATTTTTTTCCATGTTTCATAATATTTTTGTGGTTCAAGCGTTCTGTCTTCGCAAATAACGGAACTCCCACTCATTTAAAATTTAAATTTCCAAGCTTTATAACTTTATGAACCTTAAGAACTTTAGTAACTAATCTACTTTTATTCCCATGCTGCGGGCTGTTCCGGCGACTATTTTTTTTGCCGCTTCAACATCGTTGGCATTCAGATCGGGCATTTTTTTCTCGGCAATTTCTTTGAGTTTTTCTTGGGAAATTGTCCCAACCTTATCTTTTAAAGGGTTACCCGCGCCTTTTTCGACTCCGGCAGCTTTTCTCAGGAGATCTGAAGCCGGAGGAGTCTTAAGGATAAAAGAAAAGCTCCTATCTTCAAAAACAGTTATTTCAGCCGGAATAATATCTCCGGTTTTATCTTTGGTAGCTTCGTTGAACTTTGTACAAAATTCTTGAATATTGAGCCCGTGTTGACCCAACGCCGGACCGACCGGAGGGGCCGGATTAGCTTTTCCAGCTTGGATTTGTAATTTGATAATTGTCTTAATTTTCTTAGCCATTTTATCATGGAACATAGAACATGGAGCAAAACTGTTTCGTCCTGTGTTATATGTTATATGTTATATGATTTATATTTTATTAATCTGCAAAAAGTCTAATTCTACCGGAGTCTCTCGGCCAAAAATGGAAACGAATACTTTAACCTTACCTTTCTCCTCATCTACATCATAGACCTTTCCGTCAAAATCTTTAAATGGTCCATCGATAATTTTTACCGCTTCCCCCGGCTTCACATCAATCTTGTATTTCGGTTCAGCCACGCCCATTCTTTTCTTTAGAGCTTCAATTTCAGCCGGATCAACCGGAGTTGGAGTCGTACCCAAACCGATAAAACCAGTAACATTCGGCGTATTTCTGACCACATACCAAGAAGCATCCGTAACTATCATTTCCACCAAAACATATCCCGGATAAATTTTTTCCTCAACGACTGTTCTTTTTCCGGCTTTAATTTTTATCTTCTTTTCAATTGGAACCATTACGTCAAAAATCAAATCTTGCATATCCATGGATTCAATTCTTTGCTTGAGATTTCTGGCAACATTATCTTCATATCCGCTGTAAGTATGAATAACATACCAGGCTCTTCCGTGATGTTGTGTTTGTTTCGCCATAAATTTATTTTACAAAATATATCTTTAACAAATAATTGAAAAAATAGTCCAAAACGCCTAAAAAAGCCGCCACAGCAAGACTGACTCCGATAACTGCCAAAGTATAAGCCATGACTTGTTTTTTGGTCGGCCAATTAACTTTTAAAAGCTCGGCTTTGGCTTCTCTTAAAAATTGAACTATTTTATTTCCCATTTACCCTGTTAAATAAGATTTGAATTTTTATCAAAAACAATCTTATTTTTTAAAATATAACCCGCCTTTTTACCCTTTTTTGTTTCCAATAATCCAAGTCTTAATTTTGTAAAACAAAATTATTTAATAGGGTAAATTTTAGGCCTTTTTAAAAGCCCTTCGGGGCTTTTTATTACACTCAAATATTACCTTGTTTTCAGTATTCTGTCAAATTGTCCTTTGGGCTAATTGTGTGGGCGTACCAAGATTCGAACTTGGGACCTCGTCATTATCAGTGACGCGCTCTAACCAACTGAGCTATACGCCCATATTTTTAACTCGACTGTGGACTCTAGGAGATTCGGACTCCTGACCTCCTCGGTGCAAGCGAGGCGCTCTACCAACTGAGCTAAGAGCCCAAACTAACTTTTAAAAACTAAAATCAATTCTAACAAGATGTTTTATTTTTGTCCATAGTTGCCCCTACTTCAAACTTTCAACTTCTTTTACAAATTTTTCTCCCCTGTCAAATTCATTAACAAAAATTCCAAAACTGGCCGCTCCGGGCGAAAGCAAAATAACATCACCCGGCTCTGCAACTGATCTGGCAACCTCCACAGCCTTGCCCATAGACTCCACGATCTGGAACCTCTTTCTTTCATCTTCAGACAGAAGTTTATTCATTTCCGAAATAATTTTATCACTCGCCTCTCCTTTTAGGAAAATTACCCCCTTAACTCTTTCATATATTGTTTTGGCCAATTCCGTCATATCCAGATTTTTATCCGCTCCGCCGCAAATTAAAATAATCGGTTCCTCAAATGAATTAATGCCCAAAATAGCGCTTTCAGGAGTAGTCGCGGCCGTGTCATTATAGTACTGAACGCCCTCCAACTCACGAATAAATTCCAATCTTTGTGAAGGGGCTTTTTCAAAATTTAAAATAGCCTTTCTGATGTTTTCAGTTTTAACATCCAAGGCATAAGCAGCTCCAATTCCGGCCATAATATTCCCCAGGTTGTGCTGCCCTTTTAATTTTATCTCGGAAATATCTAGAACTCTTTTTTCATCAATTCCGTTGTTTAGATAAATTTTATCTTCAATTATATAGACAGCTCGACCACGTTCAACTTTTTGCCGTGAAAATCCGATAAGTTGTGATTTTATTTCCGAAAGCATCTCTTGTAAAGCTTTGTCATCATAATTTATCACGCAAAAATCAGAACCTTTTTGATTAGAAAAAATAAACTTTTTATCTCCGATATAACCGGCTAGTGTCTTATAATAATTGAGATGATCAGGATAGATATTGGTAAAAACAGCCACGTGCGGGCTAATTTTATACCGACCAAGAGCACTGAGCCGCCAGCTAGAAAGTTCAAAAACAACAAGACTGTCTTTTTTGAGTTCTTTTAATTTATCCAGAACGGAAATCTTATCAATCCCGACCTTAACCACGTGCCTTCCGTCTGTTTTTAGGATTTCATATATTAAAGTGGAAGTGGTTGTCTTCCCTTTTGTCCCGGTGACGCCGATAATCATGTTTTTGCAAAGCTTGAAAAACAAGCTAGAATCTATTTCTACCGGAATATTTTTTTCTAAAGCCAGTTTTATGTATTTATGATCCCAACGCGCAGCCGGATTTTTGACAACCATATCAACTTTAGCAAAGTCTTCCACTCGATGTTGCCCCAGGACATATTCAATACCTTTTAAATCGCTAAGTTTTCCTATTGAAGGCGCCAATTCTTCCTTGGATTTTATGTCCGTAACAACAAGCTTGGCGCCTGCCTCATGCAAAAAACGGACAACACCCAATCCTCCGCCCAAAAGACCCAGCCCCATTACGGTTATTTTTTTTCCTTTAAGATCTTCTATTTTCATCTTCTTTAACTTTTAAAATAAAAACACAAAAACATTTCAGCGTTTTTATTATAGGTTAAATTATTTTTTCTTCAAAACTGACCCGTTTTTTAGACCCAAATAGACTTCATTTTCTAGGGTTATCTTTCCGTTAACCAAAACAAATTTTATTCCTTTGCTGTACTTGTAAGGATTTTCAACCGTGGCTAAATCTTGAATCTGATCTCTATCAATAACGGTTATGTCGGCAAAATATTTTTCTTTTATTTTTCCTCTTTTTTCAATTCCAAATCTTTCTGCCGGAAAACTGGTCATTTTACGAATAGCTTCTTCCCAATTGATAATTTGCCTTTTTAAAACATATTCGCTTAAAACTCTAGGGAAAGTTCCAAAGCTTCTTGGATGCACAAACTCTCCGGTTCTGCCATGTCCTGGATTATAACCGGCACTATTGGAAGAAATAATAGAAAAAGGATTAGCTATGGCCTTCTCGATATTTTCATCGCTTAAAACATCCATAGAAACAACCACGTGACCGCCGGAAGCTACCAAAATATCCAAGATAACTTCCTCAACTCCCCTGCCTTGATCAGCCGCACTTTCAGCCACATCTCTTTTAGCTAAAGATTTAATAATTGGAGAAATAGAAATCTTTATTTTTGAAAAATCAACGCCAGATTTTTTCATATCGGCAATTATTTTAGGACGAATTGCGGGATCTTTAATTCGGCCCAGCATCATATGTTTTCCACCTTCTGTTACCCAGTCGGGCAACAGAGTATGTAAAACTGTCCCCGTAGACGTGTAAGGATAAACATCAAAAGTTATAAACAATTCTTCACTGCGAGCTCTTTTAAGTCTTTCTAAGACTTCTTGCATAAGAGGCCAATTTTTTTTGCCCGTTACCTTAAGATGGGAGATGTGTACTTTGGCTCCTGATTCTTTGGCGATATCAATAACCTCCTGAACTGACTCCACTATTCTTTCTCCTTCATTGCGTAAATGCAAAACAAAGACTCCGTCAAATTTTTTAACGATTTGAGCCATTTCAACCAATTCTTGGTAAGTTGCCAACCGGGTATGCACATAAACCAGCCCCGCCGAAAGACCAAAAGACCCTTCTTTCATTGAATTCACAAGAAGACTTTCCACAATTTCTCTTTCTTTAGAGCCCAGAGTATCCGTCTGATCTTGAATCAAGCCTCGGCGTAAAGTTCCATAACCAACCAAAGTCCCAAAGTTTACTGATAAATTTTTATTTTTAACAAATTCCAGAAATTCGGATACTTTTTGCCAATTAAAGCTTAATTTATCAATATTCACCCACTTTTGAATGGATTGGATTGATTTTTCATTAACTAGTGGCGCCAAAGATGACCCGCAATTACCACCAATAATGGTTGTGATTCCTTGATAAATAAGGCTTTCCAAGCTGGGATCAAGAAACATCTGCCAATAAGTATCGCTATGATTATTGACATCTATGAAACCCGGGCAAACCAAGAGACCGGAAGCGTCAATTTCAACTTTGCCTTTCTCATTTTGTAGTTCTCCGATTTTAGAAATTTCTTCATCATTAATACCAATGTCCGCCCGATACATCGGTTCTCCTGTTCCATCAATAATAATCCCGTTTTTTATTAAAACATCAAACATAAAAAATAAATTAGCTGCTTCTTTTTTCTTTTTTTGCAAAGAAATACCAAAAAGCAATCTTTTGTTTATATTTTATATAATTTTTAAGCACCAATTTACAATTTTCAATAAATTTTAAATTTTTTAATTTTCAATGGAATATTTATAATTTGTAAATTTAGTCATTAAATTTTATTGATCATTGAAATTTGAAAATTGAAAATTATTTTGATATGTATTCTGCCATTTCCACCAAACGATTGGAATAGCCCCACTCGTTGTCATACCAGCCGACCACTTTGACTAAATTACCCTTCGCCATTGTTAATGATAAATCCACAATTGAAGAACGCGGATCACCTTTAAAATCCATGGACACCAGCGATTCTTTTTCGGTTCCTAAAATTCCACTAAGTCCATTCTGGGAAGCTTCTTCAAACGCTTTATTAATTTCAAAAGCATCAACTTCCTTTTTAACATTACAAATAAAATCCACGATAGAAACTACCGGAGTCGGGACTCGCAGCGAAATTCCGTCCAGTTTCCCGTCTAAATGCTTTATAACTTTTCCAACTGTCTTGGCCGCACCGGTGGTCGTTGGGATAATATTAAGTCCGGCCGCTCTGGCTCTGCGCAAATCGCGATGAGGTAAGTCTAAAAGCCTTTGGTCATTAGTATATGAATGAGTTGTTGTCATAAATCCATTATTCAAGCCAAAGTTATCATCCAAGATTTTAATTATAGGAGCCAAACAGTTGGTCGTACAAGATCCGTTGGAAATTATCTTTTCTCCATTATATTCATTTTCATTGATACCTAAAATGAAAACCGGCGTGTCGTCTTTGGCAGGAGCACTCATAATAACTTTTTTAGCTCCGGCATTTAAATGTTTTTGGACACTGACCTTGTCCTCAAAAGCACCCGTGCATTCCAAAACAATATCTACTCCCAATTCTCCCCAAGGCAATTTTTCCGGATCTTTTTCACTAAAATATTTTATAATAGTTCCATCTACAATAATTTCCGATTTTTCTTCGTCCGCAAAAACTTCTTTTTCATATCGGCCATAGGATGAATCATATTTCAAAAGATGCGTGGAAGTTTTAATATCAGTCAGATCATTGACCGCTACTATTTCCACATCCTCTTTTTCAAAAGCAATTTTGAACGATGGGCGTCCAATTCGCCCAAAACCATTAATAGCAATTTTAAGCATATATTTTTAAATTTAATAAAATAAACAATTCATTAGGCTTTGCCGGCACTACCGAATAATTCCATTTTTCTTTTCACATTTTCTTTGACCGCTTCACGTGCTTGCCCTAAAATATTTCTTGGATCAAAACCGGCTTCAGTCTTCCCTTTAAAAATGCTGCTAAGCGTGTTCATAAAAGCCAAACGAATATTAGTATCCACATTAAAACAGGTTACACCTCTTTTGATAGCTTCGGTTGCCTTTCCATCTTCCCAGTCGGAAGCCCCATGGATAATAATCGGAACATTCACCAGGCTCACGATTTTTTCCAACCTTTCCCAATCTGGATTTTCTCTTTCTTGAAAAAAATCATGGGCGTTACCAATAGCTACTGCCAGAGCATCCACTCCGGTGCGTTCAACAAATTCTCTGGCTTGTTCCGGCTTAGTCATATATTCATCCCAATCAACTTCTCCCATACGGTGTTCACTAAGATATGGAACATTGCCCAGTTCTCCCTGCACACATATTCCTTTTTCGTGGCAAAAATCAGCCACTTCCTTGGTCATCATTGCGTTATCCTCGTATTTCTTTCTAGATCCGTCATACATAACAGATTCAAACCCGATGGCCGCGCACCTTTTGATTATTTCCAGGCTTTTGCCGTGATCCAGATGAATTCCTGCCGGGATTTCCGGAGCATAAAATTCAACTTCGTTTTTTACTAAATTAAATATGCTGCGTCCGCCGGCGTAGTCCATAGTCTTTTCTGTGATCTGAATAATTACCGGCGATTTTGTTTCTTTGGCTGCAGAAATTATAGCCTTGGTAGTCTCTAAGTTGATCGTATTGAAAGCGCCTACGGCATAACCACCCGCTTTAGCTTTTGTTAAAATTTCCTTGACCGATGTAATCATATTTTTCTTGGATTTATTTTTATTTATCTAAAGTTTCTACAATTTTCATAAGCTCGTGCGGCATCAAACTTTCCCGGCCAACCAAAACTCCGTTCAATTCCGAATCAAGACAGACCTCTTTGGCATTTTTACAGTTCACACTGCCGCCATAGAGAACTTGCAAATTCCGAGCGACTCTTGGTCCGAACATTTCCACTAAAATTTTTCTAATCAAAACCTTAGCTTCCATAATTTCGTTAGTTGTCGGAGTCAAATCACTGCCTACCGCCCAAACTGGTTCATAAACGAAGATAATTTGCTCTATTTTTGTCCGAGAAATACCCATCAAACATTCTTTGATTTGATTTTCAATAACACGCATTGTCAAATCACTTTCTTTTTCTGTCTTCGTTTCTCCCAAACAAAGAATCGGACGAACTCCATTTTTGAGAGCCGCTGTTATTTTTAAATTCACATCCTCATTATTTTCGGAAAAATATCTTCTTCTTTCGCTATGGCCTAAAATAACATACTTGCAACCGAAATTTTTCAGCATAACCGGAGAAATTTCTCCCGTGTAAGATCCCTTGTCCTCAGAAAAAACATTTTGCGCTCCCAATTTTATATTTTTATTTTTAATTTGACCGAAAGCTTCCAAATGTACAAAAGATGGACAAAGAATTATTTCCGAATTTTTGATTTTTTTCCCTTTCAACTCCTTTCCCAGAGAAACTAAATATTGTTCCCTTTCTTTGGGACTAATCAAGTTCATCTTCAAGTTAGCAATTATGTATTTCATAAATATGTATCCTTATCCGAATTTGAATTTTTATGTTTAATTTTAGCAATTCGCCTCAGGAATGTAATAAAAAAATATTCCCCCATCGCACTTCAGCGCAAATTATTAAAATTAAATATAAAAAATAAGCTAAAAAGCTATGCTTCTTTTTTTGTTCTTCTTAAGTTGATATGCCTTCTTACAAACCAAATGATCCCGACTACAATAATTATACCAATAACCAAATCAAATTTATGAAAATAAACTCCCAGCGTATTCCAGTTATCACCCAATTTTTTGCCTATATAAGCCAAAAAAAGACAAAACGGGAGAGACCCGAGAAATGTATATATCACGAATTGCCAGAAATTCATCCGAGAAATTCCCGCCGGCAAAGAAATAAAAGTCCTGACTACCGGTAAGAGACGTGAGATGAAAACAGCCGTATTGCCATATTTATTGAAAAATTTATCCGCAATATCTAGATCATGTTTAGTTACCAAGACATATTTTCCGTATTTTTCCGCCATTGGACGTCCACCATAATATCCGATCCAATAAGCTATAACGGAACCGACCACACAACCCACCGCTCCCGCCAAAGACACGCCGATTAAACTGAATCTTCCGGTTGAAACCAAGTATCCCGAAAAAGGCATAATTATTTCTGAAGGCAGAGGAATACAAGCGCTTTCAATAGCCATCATCAAGATTACTCCGCCATACCCTAAGAGAGAAATAGCGGCAATAATAAATCCGGCTAGATAACTAATGATAGTTTCAATCATGTTGTTTTAATTTCTTTTTAAATATTCTGCCGCCGCTTCCGGTTCAATTGTGGATATTTCAATTCCAGTGGAAAGCTCAAAGCCAGCCCAGGTTGCCGTATGAGGAATAATTTCAATATGCCAATGATAATGTGGGTAATCTTTTCCGTCGCACGGAGATGTATGCAAATAAAAATTGTAAGAAGGATTTCCCAATGCTTTATATATCTTATTTATTGAATTTTGCAACGCCTCGGCCAAATCTTTTTTTTGTTTGTCCGTTATTCTTTCAAAATAGGGTTGATGTTTCTTGGGCACAATCCAGATTTCAAAAGCAGCACGAGAAGAAAAAGGACAAAAAGCTACAAATTCTTTGTTTTCAAAAACAACTCTTGTTTGACTGTCACATTCCCACTCATTCATTACGCAAAAAACACATTCTTTGTTGTTTTTATGGTAAGTTTCCGCACCCTCCAATTCGCCTTTAATGTAAGGGGAAATCACCGGAATCGCAGCCAGCTGTGAATGCGGATGAGAAATGGAAGCGCCTGCTTCCTTTCCGTGATTATGGAAAATTTCAATATAATTGACGCTTTTTTTATGCATTAAATCAAGGTAACGATTCTGGTAAGCATCTATTATCTCCATCACCTCTAAAACGCTCAGGTTGGCAATTTGTTTGAAATGATCGCGAGTAATAATAACTTCATGGTAGCCAACACCGTCCATTCCAAAATACGGACCCTCCTCAAAATATTTAACAGATCTTCCGCGACTGAAAGCCGGATACTTATTCGGTAAAACCCGCAAGCTCCAGTCATCCCCTCTTTTATAAATCAAAACGTCTTTTTCCTGGCCTGTTTCTTCGGGGTTGCAAAAAACGCAGGTTTTATTTTCGCTATTGATATTCACTTCTATCATTTCTTCTTTATGAGTTGCAAAATCTTCCGGACGTTTGGACCTTCCGGTGGCAATTACCACCCAATCGCCTGTTACCAAGTCCTGTCTTAATTGTGATATTTTTGATTGCTTTTTTGTTTGTTTTTCTATCATTCTTCTTTTTTATTTAAATTTTTGACTTCATAGACTTTTGACTTTATGACTTTAGACTTCATATTTCCCCGTTATCATTCTCCATTTAACCTGGAAAAGTTCTTTTAATGTTTGGATATAACCCTTGATGCCCACCGTACTTTGTCCTGAATCAATCCAATTAATTGGAACCTCAACTATTTTATAGCCCATCTTTTTTCCCAGGGCCAGAATTTCAAAATCTCCGCCCCAGCGGATAGCTTGCATTTGCGGAATAATTTTTTCCACAACTTCCTCTGAAAGAACCTTAAAGCCGCATTGCGTGTCCTTAATGCCGCGAAGATTCAAGGTAAACTGAATAAGATAGTTTCCCATATCGCCCAAGAATTCCTTTATCCAAGGTTGATGTTTTTCAATTTTGGATTGTTCCAAATCGCGAGAACCAATGATGATATGTTCTCCGGCTTTCATGTGTTCCCAAAATTTATCCAGACTATCAATGGGTGTCGCTCCATCGGCATCTGTAAAAAGGCGGAATTGTCCCTGTGCCTTCAAAAGTCCCTCTTGAACAGAAAATAGTTTTCCTTTATTTTCTTTTCTGTTAATAAAAACCAGATTTGGAATTTCATTACTAATATCTTGAATAACTTCCGCCGTGTTGTCCTTGGAACCATCATTAACCACAATTACTTCATAGGATATGTCTTTATTTTCAAAATATTTTTTTATGCTTTGCAAGTGCTCTTTAATTCCCACGCCTTCACGGCTCCCCTCATTATAGGCAGGAATAACAACTGACAAATACGGTTTTTCCATTGTTTTATTCTTACTTGATTATTTTCCTTGTTATTATAGCACAAAAATATGGAACATAAAACAAATATAACGAATTTAGGGACAGGTTTAAAACCTGTCCCTACTGTTTGTCCAGCCAATCTTGCAATATTATCTTGGCAGCTTCCGAATCATCTTTTTGTGCAATATTTTTATCTTGGCGTTCTTTGATGTTTTCTTGAGCCATTTTAGTCGTAAACATTTCATTTTGATATTTCATCTCAATACCAACTTTTTCTTTCAGTTTATTGCCAAATAATACACCTATATATTCTTCTTTAGCCTTATGCATAAAGACAGGTATGCCGATAACAACGACTTTTACATCTTCTTTGAAGATAATCTCTGTTAATTTATTTAAGAGATCCTTGTCATTTGGAATTACTCCATAAACAAACGCTATTCTGGTTTCAGTGTCAGCCATAGCCAAGCCAACCTTAGACTCTCCAAAATCTATGGCCAAAACATGCCCCAGCACCAATTCATCTTTTTTATTCTTTTGGGTCTTTTCGCTATTCGCTGACCCAAAAGAATTTGAATGGTGCGGGACAAGGCTTATATTGGGCTTATTATCGCTATGTATTGACTTTTCCATAATTATGTGCTATTATCGGGGGTCGTCAAAATAAAAATACAATTTATCAAAAGGGAGGGACCCATGAAAAAATTTTTCGTGGCAGTAGCGATAGTGGCAATTGCTTTTGTAGCAATTGGGATATATTTAACAAATCATAACGAGGTAATTACGGACAATCACCTCACAATAGAAGAATTTCTGGCCGACAGGGGCATTGAGGTAATAAACAACCCGAAGGCCGACGAGATCTACCCAGTGGTTCTGGTTTCTGACAGACCATTGAAAAAGAGGTCATACAGGGATGCCCTGTATGATTCCGGAGGGCACATCTATATCTTATTCACTACTGAAGCTCCCTAGTGGACAGGATCGACCGGTTGCCAGCGCACAGCGCAGGCTTCCGGTCTTTTTTTTGGCCAAAGGCCAATCCGTCCTTTGGCGGATATTTTCAAAATATACTATTTTTTCAAAAAACTGTGTATTTTATTATGATAATTCGCTTCGTAGGTGCGATTATAAAAATGTCCGTTATCGCACCGCAGCGTGGATTATCATAATAAAATACCCCTGTTTTGAAAATACTATATCGTCACTACTTCCACTCCGTTCTCATTGATAATCAAAGTATTTTCGTATTGCGCGCTAAGGCTTCCGTCCCTAGTCACAAAAACCCAGCCATCATCCCCCAAAACTGTATTGTGTTTTCCAACATTTACCATCGGCTCCAAAGCCAAAGCCACGCCTGCTGATAACCTGAAGTCTTGATATCTTTTATCGTAATAATTCGGAACATAGGGATCCTCATGCAATTCCTGCCCTATTCCATGCCCCACCAAATTTCTGACCACTGAAAAACCATGGCTTTCAACATATCTTTGTGTCGCCTTGGAATAATCACTGAGCATCGCTCCTGCTTTCAAATTTTTAACGCCAGCCCAAAAACAACCCTCCGTCACCTCAATCAGTTTCTTGGCTTCAGCGGATATTTCCCCGACTGGAAAAGTCCGGGTCATGTCCGTGAACATTCCCTCATACTTCATGCCAATATCGACTTTCAAAATATCCCCATTTTTTAAGATAATTTTCTCATTGGGAATAGCATGCACAACTTCTGAATTGACCGAGGAACAAATAGTGGCTGGAAAGGGATTGCCCATCTCTGCCCCGTAGCCCTTGAAGGCCGGAACTCCCCCAGCAGCAAAAACAAGCTCTTCGGCAAGCTTGTCTAATGTTTTTGTGTTTGTTCCGGGAGCAACTTTCTCTCCAAGTTTATTCATTATTTCAGCCAAAATTTTTCCTCCCTTACGCATTGACTCTATTTCTTTTTGCGATTTAATGCTAATCATTTTTTTCTATAACTTTTATAATATCCTCAAAAACTTTTTTAATTGATTGTTCTCCATTTATTTCCACTAGAAGATTTTCTTTTCGGAAAAAATCCAAGACTGGAATTGTTTCCTCTTGATAAATTTTTAATCTTTTTTTGACGCCCTCGGGTGTGTCATCTGCTCTTTGCAATATTTCCCCGCCACACTTTGGACAAACCGACTCTTTATTTTTTATATCCTTGCCCATAATCAGGATTTTTCGGCACTTTTGACAAATCCACCTTTTGGAAATTCTTTTGATTGATTCTTTTTCAGAAATATTAATAAAAAACACTTTATCTAATTTTCGTCCGAATTCCAGCAGAGCTTTTTCAAAATAATTGGCTTGCTCCATGTTCCTGGGAATTCCGTCAAAAACAAGATTTTTTTCTCTCGGCAAATCATTGAGTCTGTAATGCAAAACTTCTTGAAGTATTCGACTGGGAACCAACTCTTTTTTTTCAATAACGATTTCATGAATTTCCTTTCCGAGCGGCGTATCCATTCTCGCAACTTGGCGCAATATTTTCCCCGTATCAAAATGTTCCGCATCAAATTCTTGCGCTACCATTTCCGATTGAGTTCCCTTTCCAGATCCTTGCGGACCCAAAATTACAATATTCATGAGACATGAGACATGAAACATAAAACATGAAACATCTTGTCGCATGTCGTCTGTCACATGTCACTTAATTAAAATCCTTCGTAATCTCTCATTATCAATTGACTTTCGATTTGCTTAATTGTTTCAATAACAACAGAAACCACAATTAAAAGGCCCGTTCCTCCGATACTGATAGAATCCATGTTGGTGAAGCCTTTAACGATAAAAGGCAAAACGGCGATCAAGCCAAGAAATAAAGCTCCGGAAAGAATTATCCTGTTCATAATTTTGTAAAGATATTCCGCTGTGTTGCCACCTGGTCTGATGCCGGGAATGTAACCACCTTGTTTTTGTAAACTTTCAGAAATCTTGTGCGGATCAAAAACCACCGCCGTGTAGAAATAAGTGAAAGCCACAACCAGCAAGAAATAAAGTGATCCATAGAACCACTGATTCTGAAAAATATTCCCGATTGCTTTAGCCATAGTGGCTACTGTCGGATTAGAAACATTGGACAAAAAATTGGCAACCATTCCCGGAAAAAGCATAATAGACATGGCAAAAATAATCGGAATAACTCCGGCCTGATTGACTCTGAGCGGCAAATGAGAGGTCGTCCCGCCGTACATACGATTGCCCCTGATTCTTTTAGCATAGGAAACTGGAATGTTTCTTTGGCCTTCGGTTACAAAAACAATAGCGGCAATTGCGGCCACAATCACGACTAATAGACCGACGTAAAGAAAAATTTGCGATGAATCGCCAGTAGAAAAAATACGAGAAAGAACTGAAGGCAGGCCGGCCACAATCCCGGCAAAGATTATCATGGAAACGCCATTGCCAATTTTCTTTTCAGTTATGAGTTCTCCTAGCCACATTAAAAATATCGTTCCGGCAACCGCAACAATAATGATTGAAAACATATCAAAAGAGCTAAGACTGCCTAATATTTGTTGGGAACGAAAAAGAGAAATCATCCCAAAAGTTTGCATTGCCGCCAAAGGAACAGTAAGCCAGCGCGTCCATTGGTTGAACTTTTGCCTGCCTGCCTCGCCTTCTTCTTTGTATATCTGCTCCAAACGCGGAACAATCATAGTTAAGAGTTGCATGATGATAGAAGAAGTAATGTATGGCCCAACTCCCAGCATTACGATAGAAATACTACTCAAGCCCCCACCAGAAAAAAGATTCAAAAGCCCAAAAAACTGATTGCCCTCAAAAAATCTAGCCAACTGATCTTGATTAACTCCGGGCAAAGGAATGTTGGCGGCTAATCTAAAAACAACCAAAAGCCCTAGGATAAAAAATATTTTATTTCGGAGTTCCTTAACCTTAAAGATTTGAATTATTTTTTCCATTTTTATTTGCAAATTTTTGTTTATCCGCCGCAAACAAAAACCCGCACCAATTTGCTAAAATTAAAATTTTTATCACTTAAGCCGCAGGCAATTCCGTGGAGCAACTTGTTAGTTATAAAAATCTGATTTTAGAATTGGTGCGGGACAAAAATAACACCTGCAAACTATCTGCTTTCTTTTATATTTTCAACTGATCCGCCAGCTTTTTCCACTGAATTTTTAACCGAAAGGCTAAGTAAAATTTCTTTACTTATTTTGAATTTATGCTTGAGATCAGCCTGGCCAAGAATCTTCACTTTTCCTTTGGCTTCAATTTTATTAATAAGCCCTGATTTTACCAATGTTTCTCTATTTATTTCTGAGTCATCTTTAAATTTTTTTTCCAATTTTTCTATCCTAATAACAACAGTTCGGCCGCTTAAAGACTTGAAGCCCTTGGCTTTTTTTAAATGATCAATCAATGTTGACCGCCCACCTTCAAAAAGAGGGTCAACATGAGCGCCACTTCTGGCTTTCTGGCCTTTATTTCCCTTTCCAGAGTAAGTTCCTTTTTTGCCGCCACGACCAATAAACTTTCTCTTTTTCTTTTTGTCCTTAAGTTTTAATGTATTGATTTGCATAAAAATTAATAACTGTTATTTTTTATCTTCCAATCTGGATTTTCTTGTTTTAGAATAAGCCAATTGTGACAGAGCTTCAATCGTCGCTCTGGCGACATTCAATTTATTGGAAGTGCCGAGTGATTTGGCAACAATATCTCGTATGCCTGACAAGTCAACTACGGCCCTAATCGCGCCTCCAGCAATTATTCCTCTTCCTTCTTTAGTCGGTTTTAGGATAATTTTAGCACTGCCTTTTTTGTAGTTGATATCATGAAAAATGGTATTTTTATTAAATGAAACAGTAATCATGTTTTTTCTGGCATCATCGTAGGATTTCTTGATTGCATCAGAAACATCCGTTCCTTTGCCGACTCCCACGCCAACTTTACCTTTTCTGTTGCCGATAACCAAAGTAGCCCTAAACCTAAAGCGTCGTCCACCTTTAACTACACGGGCGACTCTCGCCAAATCCAAAAGCTTCTGTTCAAATTCAGGTTTTTCTTTTTTTGCTTTAAATTTTTTATTGTCTCGTGCCATATATTAGTTTGTAGGTTTTTAGTTTATAGTTTGTAGTTTTTAGCTTAAAAATTCTACAAACTATAAACTAAAAACTAGAATTTAAGTCCGCCCTCTCTGGCACCTTCCGCCAGAGCTTTAACTTTGCCGTGATATTTATAACCAGCTCTATCAAAAACAATTTTTTCAATTTTCTTTTCCAAACATTTCTTGGCTAAAGCCATGCCGACTTTTTTGGCGCCCTCCAAAGAATCTTTGGTCTTTGAATTTTTGGAATTGGCTGCCACTAAAGTTTTTCCAGTTTCATCATCGATAACTTGAGCCCAAATTCCTTTTAAACTTTTAAAAACAGAAAGTCTTGGAGTTTCATTTGTTCCTTTTACCTTAGCTCTTATTCTTTTTTTCCTCTGCAACCTTGCCTTGTTTCTGTTTAATGTCTTCATAAAAATATCTTATTCTAATTACTTCGCTGCTTTTTTACCAGCTTTTCTTCTTACGTGTTCGCCCACATATCGGAAACCTTTGCCCTTGTAGGGTTCAGCTTCTTTAAGCCCTCTGATATCTGATGCAAATTGCCCGACTTTTTGTTTATCAATCCCGGAAATAACCAATATATTGTTTTCAATAATTTTAGCTTCAATTCCTTCCGGCACCAAGATTTCCACTGGGTGAGAAAAACCCAAAGCTAAATTGATCTTTTTGCCTTGAACGGCCATACGATAACCGACGCCCTGAAGTTCCAGTTTCTTTTCATATCCGGTTGTTACTCCTGTTATAAGATTACTAATCAAAGCTCGAGTTAATCCCCAAAGAGCTGGAGCTTTTTTTGAATTTCTGATTTTTTTCACATTAATTTCTTTTTCATTCACATCCAAATCAAGCTCTTCATAAATAGCCAGGTCTAGGGTTCCCTTTGGGCCCTTGACGCTAAGAATTCTGTTCTGAAATTTAACTTCAACTCCTTGCGGTATGATTATTACTTTTTTTCCTATTCTTGACATAATATTATAAAAATCTCTACTTATTTACATTTTTACCAGACCTCACAAATATATTCCCCTCCTAAGCCACTCTTTCGAGCCTCAGCGTTAGTCATAACGCCCTTGGAAGTGGAAATAATTCCGATACCAAAATTATTTTTCACTTTCTTGATATCTTTGCTGCCAACATAAATCCTCTGGCCTTCTTTGCTTCTCTTGATGCCAGTAATAGCCGGGGTTTTTTTGGTTCTGGAAATTTCATTATATTTCAAAGCAATTTTTATTTTTTCAAAATTACCGATTCTTTCCTTGGAAACACTTTCGATAAAACATTCTTTTTCCAGAATCTTGCCAATAGAAAACTTCAAATTAGATGCGCTGATGAACACATCTTTTTTGCCTACCTTCTGGGCATTCCTTATTTTGGTTAACATTTCTGCTATTGGATCTGACATAATTTTATAAATCTCTAATTTACTTTAATTTTATTTGTAATTATGGACAACTTTTACCAACTTGCTTTTTTAACTCCGGGAATTTGATTGGTGCTAGCTAATTCACGAAAGCAAATTCTGCAAATATCAAATTGTCTCATGTAGCCATGTTTTCTTCCGCAACGCCAACACCTTTTCACGGCTCGAGATGAGAACTTTGGTTTTTTTTGTGATCTTGCGATAACTGATAACTTTGCCATAAACTTTTATAATTATTCTAAAATATTTTTTAGTCTATTTAATTTTGTTCTTTCGTTTTCATTGGGAATTTCAGAGCCTTGAATAGTTCCAGTCCTTCTTTGTGATTTTTGGCAGTCGTAGCAATGTTCACCTGCAAACTGAAAATTGTTTTCACATTTTCAGGCAGAATTTCCGGAAAAATTATTTGTTCTTTTATTCCCAAATTGAAATTTCCACCGGCATCAATCGCTGATTCTTTAATGCCTTGAAAATCTCTGACACGTGGAATAGCCGCTGTTACCAATCTTTCGATGAAATCCCATTTTCTTTTGCCTCGGAGCGTTACTTTCACGCCAACTTCCAATCCTTCTCTGATCTTGAAACCGGCAATAGATTTCTTGGCTTTAGTCAAAATAGGTTTTTGCCCGGATATTGATTGTACGGTTTCAACTATTTCCTTTACGGCATTGCCATCTTTCAGAAATTTTCCTGTCCCAACATTAACAACCACTCGGCTAATTCTGGGAACCTGCAAGGCATTCTTGAAACCAAGATTTTTTTTCAATTCTGCAATTATTTCTTTATTGTACTTTTCTTTAATAGTCATATATTTATTCGCAATTTATCTCCTTATATTTCCGCTTGGCATTTTTTGCAAAATCTGAATTTTTTTTCACCGATAATTTTGTACCCGACTCTGGCATCTTTTCCGCATTTAGGACAAACCAGCATTGCATTGGAAACATTAAGTTTCCCGGGAATTTCAATCCTCTGTCCTTTATCACCTTCTTTTCTGGGTCGCATATGTTTTTTGCGCAAATTCAAACCTTCAACGATAATTTTTTCTTCTGTTGGAAAAACATGCATAACTTTACCTATTTTGCCCCTGTCTTTTCCAGATATTATTTTAACTTGATCATTTTTCTTAATTTTTGCCATTTCTTTGCTAGAATTTATTACTTATAGTACTTCCGGTGCTAGAGAAATTATCTTGCTGTATCCTTTTTCTCTTATTTCCCTGGCTATCGGGCCGAAAATTCTGGTTCCCTTTGGATCCTTCCCGTCTAAAATCACCGCAGCGTTTTCATCAAAACGAATATAAGAACCGTCTTTTCTGCGCAAAGCTTTTTTCTGTCTGACAATTACCGCCTTAACAACGTCACCTTTTTTCACCATGCCTCTTGGAGTGGCAATTTTCACCGAAGCTACCACAATATCACCAATACCGGCATAGCGCCTTCTGGTCCCGCCTAAAACCTTGAAGCATTCAATCATTTTGGCTCCCGTGTTATCAGCAACTTTTAATCTTGTTTCTGCTTGTATCATATATCATGAAACATGGAACATATAGCATGAAACACTTCTTTTTTAATATATAAATCTATTAAAAAACTTATACCTGTGTTATATGCTGCATGTTATATGTTGTATGTTTTATACTACTTTATATCTTTTGGTCTTACTAAACGGCCTGCAAGGGACTATTTCAACTATCTCGCCCGCCTTATGTTTATTCTCTTCATCATGAGCCTTATATTTCTTGGTTGATTTGTATTTTTTCTTGTATTTTGAATGGGTCTTGAAAACATCAACAGCCACAACAACGGTTTTATTCATTTTGTCGCTTACGACAATACCCTTTTTCTTTATAATTATCTTATTATCCTTTTCCATTTATTTTGATTCATTGATTAGGGTTAAAATACGAGCCACTTCTTTGCGATTATTCTTTAAATCCTTAACATTCTTAATTTGTTTTGAGGCAATTTCAAATCTGAGCTTCCTGACAATTTCTTTTTTTTCAGTCAAAAGCTTTTTCAATTCTTCTACATTTTTTTCTCTGAGTTCTTTGATCTTAGACATAAAATTATATTACCTCTTCGCCTTTTTCTACAAATTTAGTTTTAACATTTAATTTGTGGGCAGCTAATCGCATAGCTTCCTTAGCTACCTCTCTTTTAACTCCATCCATTTCAAATAATATTTTTCCCGCTCTAACCACAGAAACAAAATGATCCGGAGTTCCTTTTCCTTTACCCATTGGAGTTTCATCTCCTTTTTTTGTCATAGCTTTATCAGGAAATATTCTGATCCAAATCTTGCCTCCTCTTTGGGTATATCTGGTCATAGCGCGTCTGGCAGCCTCAATTTGTCTGGCTGAAACCAAATTAGTTTCAACTGACTTAAGTCCAAAACTTCCAAAGCTAACCAAATTGCCCCGGTTGGCTTTTCCTTTTATTCTGCCTCCGCGATGCGGCTTTCTAAATTTTACTTTTCTGGGCATTAACATACGTTTGTAATTCTCTGATCAAATCTAATTTTATCTTTAAATTATTTCTTATTTATTGTTTTTATCTTCAAATACCTCGCCTTTATATAACCAAACTTTCACACCCAAGGTTCCATAGGTCGTGTAGGCAGTTGCTCGGGAAAAGTCAATATCAGCACGCAATGTATGCAGTGGCAAAGTTCCTTTGGACACCCATTCTAATCGGGACATTTCCGCTCCGCCTAATCTGCCTGAAACTTGAATTTTTATTCCTTTAATAGTGCTTTCTTTGGCAGACTGATCCAACATTGTTTTAATCACTCTGCGGAAAGGCATTCTTTTTTCCAGTTGCTCGGCAATGTTTTGAGCAATTAATTGAGAATTCTCCATAAAATTCTTGATTTCCTGAATTTCAATATTGAGCTCAATTTTCTTTCCGGCAAAAAATTTATTTTTAATATATTTATTTATATCTTCAACTCCGCTTCCACCACGACCGATTAAAACCCCCGGCCTGGCTGTTTTGATTATGATTTTAACCTTGGAAGCCGATCTTTCTATTTCCACATCAGCAATAGCCGAAGCTTTCCACTTCTTCATAATGTCCTCACGCAAAATAATGTCTTGTTTGAGGTTGGCTTTAAATTCTTTCTTACTAAACCATCTTGATCTCCATGTACTTGTTATTCCTGTTCGGAGACCAGTTGGATTAACTTTATGTCCCATAATATTATTTTATCACTAATTGAGCTACATTGATTTTCTTCTGAATATTCGGCTGGCCAAGCTTCCCTTTGTTTCTCCGCCTTTTTTGACTTTGCCGATTTCTTTGGATTTATCAATATTCTTTTCAACAACTGTTCCTTCTTTCTTGGAAGCTTCTTCTTTCTCCGATTGTTCTTTCTTGGCTTCTTTTTCTTGTTTCTTTTTGGCTTCTAATCTTTTTTGCCTTTCTTTTTCCATTTCTTCCTTAGTTTTTCTGCCTTTGCCTTCCACTCTTTCTTCCAAAATTATTTCTACCCAGGATGTTCTTTTGAGAATTGTTGAGGCTCGGCCAAAAGCTCTTGGCATCCATCTTTTTAAAGTGGCACCGGCTCCCACCTTGGCGCTATAAACATACAGATTATCTTTGTCCAAACCAAAATTATTTTCAGCATTGCTAATGGCACTTTCCAAAAGTTTTTTTACAGTCGGATTGCTTTTCTTAACCTTGGCTTCCAATTGATAAAGCGCTTCAGCCACATCCAAGCCCTTAATAAAATTAGCTACTAACCTTACTTTTCTAGGTGAGGTTCTTAAATTTTTTAACTTTGCTGATACTTGCATAATGTTTTATCTAAATTCCTTTTCTTATTCTTATTTTTTAGTTTCAGTTGCGGCTTTGGCTGCTTTAGCGGCATCCAATTCTTTTTGCTTGGCCGCCAATTCTATTTCTTTCTGGATCTTGCCTCCATGTCTCACAAATTTTCTGGTCTGAGAAAATTCTCCCAGCCGGTGTCCCACCATTTCTTCTGTCACAAAAACGGAAATAAAATCTTTTCCATTATGAACTCCGAAAGTAAACCCGATCATTTCGGGAGAAATCATAGAAGCGCGGGACCAAGTCTTGATAATCGATCTGTCGCCGGGCTTTTTATTCTGAATTTTTTTGAGCAGTCTTTCGTCTACATAGGGACCGCTTTTTAAGCTTCTTGCCATAATCATGGAACATAGAGTACAAAAAATGTATTTTATATTGTTCTATGTTGTATGTTATATGTTATGTGAATTTTATTTTCTCTTTTGTCTGCGTTTGATTATAAACTTATTGCTGTATTTCTTTCTCTTGCGAGTTTTCTTTCCAAGAGCCGGCTTACCCCAAGGAGTTTTCGGATGCTTAAGTCCGATTCCTTGTCGGCCTTCGCCTCCTCCATGCGGATGATCAACAGGATTCATCGCGCTGCCGCGAACTCCCGGACGGATACCCATATGTCTTTTTCTTCCAGCCTTACCGATTGTAACTGCATTGTGTTCAAAATTGCTAACCTTTCCAACCGTAGCAAAACATTCGCTGTCCACCAACCTGATTTCACCCGAAGCCAATTTTAATTGGGAACTTTTTTCTTCAACGGCCATTAAAATGACTCCTGAACCGGCACTTCTGGCCAATTGTCCACCTTTACCTTTAAACATTTCCACATTAGAAATAATTGTTCCGACCGGAATGTTTTTTATCATCATTCTGTTGCCCGGTTTTACCGGCGCATTGGCCTTGCAAATAATTTTATCGCCTGCTTTGAGCCCTTCAGTAGCCAAAATATACCTTTTTTCTCCACTCGCATAGCAAACCAAAGCAATAAAACCGCTACGATTCGGATCTTTTTCAATCGCCACAATTTTGCCGGGCATGCCCAAGATATCCTGTTTGAAATCAATAATTCTGTATCTTTGCTTATTGCCGCCACCTTGGTGTCTCACAGATATTTTTCCATGAGATCTTCCGGCTTTGCTTTTCTTGGAAGCTAGTAATGATTTTTCCGGTTTTTTCTTGGTCAAAATGTCCGATTTTACAATGGACATATTTCTCCTGCCGGCATTATTTTTTCGATAAATTTTTATTGCCATATCTTTTATTTCTTTTCTTCAAATAAATCTATTTTATCGCCTTCTTTCAGGGTAAGGATGGCTTTTTTAAAGCCAGCTTTCCAACCCGGAGTACGACCATAATTCTTGAATTTTCGAGGAATCTTTATTGTATTGACCGAAATAACTTTAACTTTATACAAACCTTCCACGGCCAAAATAATTTGTTTCTTGGTCGCTTTTGGATCAACCACAAAAACATATTTATTCTGCTCCATTAAAACAGTTGCGGCTTCGGTTATCCAGGGTTTAATCAAAACCTTGGCGGCTAAATTATTATTCTTATTATCGGCCATAAATTTATTCTACTATTTCTTATTTCTCGTATTTCTTTTCAATACTTTTTATTGATTCTTTGGACAGAACTAAATTCTTGTGATTCAAAATATCCAAAACATTCAAATTTTCTGATAAAATACAATCCGCTTTTTTCAAATTTCTGGCAGCTAGCGTCATTTCTTTTTCCTTTGCATGAAAACCCAGAAGAACACTACCCTTTATTTTTAAATTTTTCAAAACCTCCGACATAAGCTTGGTTTTTCTTTCCTTCAAATCAAAATTTTCCAACACAAAAATTTCTTTGTCGCGAACTTTTCCACTGAGCGCCAAAGCAATCGCTTTGGAATTCATTTTCTTATTAACTTTCTTTTTGAAATTTCTGTCATTGGTTGGACCGAAGGCTACGCCTCCACCTCTCCAGGTCGGAGTTCGTACGGATCCAACTCGAGCGCGTCCGGTTCCTTTCTGTTTCCAGGGTTTAATACCTGATCCAGCTCTTTCGCCTCTATTTTTTGTATCCGCTAAAACTTGTCTTTTATTGGCCATTAAAGCCACAAAAACCTGATGCAATAAAGTATCGTTTTCAGGCAAAGCAAAAACTTTGTCTGAAACTTCCATCTCTTCTTTCTTCTCTCCCTTTAGATTGTAGACTGAAATACTGGCCATATTTATTGATTACTTTTTACTATTTCCACTATTCTGCCGGCGACTCCGGGAACAGCGCCTTTTAATCCAATAAGATTTTTTTCTTTATCTATAAAAACAACTTTGACATTTTTTGAGGTAGCTCTTTTGCCTCCCATTCTTCCAGCCATTCTCTTGCCTTTGGTAACATGTTCCGGGAAACCTGATCCGATGGATCCTGGAGCACGCAAATCATGTTTGTGTCCATGAGATTTTGGAGCTCCCTTGAAACCGTGTCTTTTGACTACACCTTGAAAGCCCTTGGCTTTGGTAATTCCGCTAACTTTGACTTTCTCCCCAATTTCAAATATGTCTACCCCAATTTCATCACCTACTTTCAAGGCTTCAACTTCTGATTTTTCAATTCTAAATTCTTTTCTAAATGTTCTTTTTTTGGTTTTAGGCGTTTCTACTTGAATAGCCGAATAACCATTTTTTTCTTCAGTCCGCAAAAGTGAAACTTTTGAAAGACACTCAACCAGAGTCACATTCAGCGCTTCTTTATCTTCATTATAAATAGTTGTCATGCCTATTTTTTTTCCAAGTATTGCCTTTGCCATTTTTGTCCGCGAGGTACGAGCGGCTACAAAAATGAGCATCCCGCACCAATTCGCTATCTAAACTTTATATTTTTTATTAATTTAGCCGTTAGGCGTATTCGCACATAAATCCTTACACCTCACCAAATCTTTACTGGAATTGGTGCTGGGATAATGACCTTAATTTCAAACAAAAAACTGACTTCCTCGCAGCCAGTTCAATCCGCCAAACGGCAAATCAATTATCTTCCTGGCTAGTTGAGTATCCTGCCCCAAGGCGGGACTTTAACTAGATATATATCTGACTTTTATATTACATTTTTATCTCAATGTCAACTCCGGCTGGTAAATCTAAATTGGTCAAACTATCAATTGTTTTCGGGAGTGGATTAATAATATCAATCAGTCTCTTGTGCATTCTCATTTCGTATTGGTCTCTGGAGTCCTTGTAAACAAAAGTGGATCTGTTAACCGTAAATTTCCTAATTTCAGTTGGCAAAGGAACAGGTCCAGAAACGCTGGCTCCAGTTCTTTCTGCTGTTTCCACAATTTGCCTGGCTGTCTGATCAATAATTTTATGATCATAGGCCTTGATTTTTATCCTTATTCTTGATTTTACTTCTTCTTCTTTTTTCATTGATCTTATTAATTTTTAATGTGAACCCCGCACCAAAAACTTATTATTGTCATTTTGGATAATATCTTGGGGTTTAAACAGACTTTAATCATCACACACCTTCACTTTTAGTAAGTTTTTTGGTGCGGGGTGAATATTGCCTATTCCCTTAATTATAACTTTTACCTTATAATCCCGCCCTTTGATACAAAGAGCAGGATTAAAGATAAACCTTATTTATTGATCTTGGTTACAACTCCGGCTCCGACTGTTCTTCCGCCTTCTCTGATAGCAAATCTCATTCCTTCTTCCATAGCAACTGGAGCAATTAATTTGACACTGAGGTTAACAGTATCTCCAGGCATAACCATTTCTGTTCCTTCCGGCAAAATTACTTCACCAGTAACATCAGTTGTTCTGATGTAGAATTGAGGTTTGTAGCCTTTGAAAAATGGAGTATGTCTTCCGCCTTCTTCTTTGGTTAAAATATAGATTTCGCCTTCAAATTCAGTGTGAGGAGTAATTGTTCCCGGCTTAGCTAAAACTTGCCCTCTCTCAACATCTTCTTTCTTGGTTCCTCGAAGCAAAACTCCGGCATTGTCGCCGGCTTGTCCGCTATCCAATGACTTGTTGAACATTTCAATTCCGGTAACAGTTGTTTTTTGAGTTGCCTTAAGGCCAACAATTTCCACTTCTTCTCCAACCTTAATGGTTCCTCTTTCAATTCTTCCGGTCACAACAGTTCCTCTTCCTTCAATGGAGAAAATGTCTTCAATCGGCATCAAGAAGGCTTTTTCTGTTTCGCGAACAGGTTGTGGGATCTTGGAATCCAAAGCAGCAATCAAATCAATAATTGGCTTAGCATCTGGATCTTCAGCTGACTTAGCGTTCAGGGCTTTAAGGGCCGAACCTTTAATAACAGTCGCGTTGTCTCCGTCAAATTCATATTTGGTCAAAAGTTCTCTCACTTCTGCTTCTACCAAATCAACTAGTTCCGGATCATCAACCATATCAACTTTATTCAAGAAAACCACAATTTCAGGCACGCCTACTTGGTGAGCTAAAAGAATGTGTTCTCTGGTTTGCGGCATAGGACCATCGGTCGCGGCTACAACCAAGACGGCTCCGTCCATTTGGGCAGCACCTGTAATCATGTTTTTGATGTAGTCGGCATGCCCCGGACAGTCAACATGGGCATAGTGCCTTGTTTCTGATTCGTATTCACAGTGAGCAGTCGCAATAGTGATTCCGCGCTCTTTTTCTTCCGGAGCTTTGTCAATTTCATCTACTCCTTTTTCTTTGGCCTTGCCTAAGAAAGAAAGGACATGAAGAATTGAGGCTGTTAGAGTAGTTTTGCCGTGGTCAACGTGTCCGATTGTTCCTACGTTGACATGCGGCTTGGTTCTTTCAAATTTTTCTGCTGCCATAAATTTATACGTTTATTATTTACTTAAATTATTATTAATTATTCCAAGCCCTATTCTCCCCTTGGAACAAAAAAATTACATAGTTTTTTTATTCTAATACAGAATGTTAATTTTGGCAAATCGAACAAAAATTTTGGCTTTTATTAGCCAAAATTCGGGAATATTCAATTAGCTTTTTCGTAAATCACTTCCTCCGGATTATTCTTCTCAATTTCATCCAAAATAATCGAATTTACCTTTTCTTCTTCCTGTGCTGATTTCCAAATTGCAATATCGTTGTTGATTTTATCAACTAATTCTTGCTTTGTCAAATTTCCGATCTCTCCAAGCCTGATTTTCTTAAATTCGGAAAGAGTCAGAACAATATAATACCCTTCTCCATCTTTCACAACTGCTTTTCCACCCAAAAGTTCCAAAGCTTCTTTTAGTTTTTTATCCAACATTTTTTTCTTGGAAAAAATTATGTTTTACTTA
>CAZWRY010000006.1:0-11417 GCA_964636505.1 uncultured Bdellovibrionales bacterium
TATTTGTTTAATGTATTCAGTCGGTCGTGGGTTAAAATTAGCTGGCTTAATGTTTAGAGCTAGGAAATCTTCTTGGCAGGAACGAATATAATCATTGGCGATATCCAGTGGATCAATTTTTTTCTGTTTGGCTTTTTTTTCTAATTTATCTTCGCCAATTTCTGCATCATCAACCAAATGTCCAACATCGGTATAATTCATGATATGACGCACTTCAAAACCCAGATATTCCAAATATCTTTTAAGTAAATCTATGGAAACGTAACCCCGGGCATGACCCAGGTGACAATGATCATAAACAGTTGGCCCACAAACATATATGCCGACTTTACCAGGGTTAATCGATTTGAATTCTTCCTTTTGTTTGGTGAGAGCATTGTATATTTTTAGCATATTCTTATAGCCATTTTTTGGCTCTAAATACAAGTGTTGTAATTAAGGAAATAACCAGCATAATTCCGAGATGAATCCAAAAAGCATTAGGATTTTTTCCAAAAGGAATGTCGGCGCTCATAGCTAGGATATTAGAATAAACTGTCAGAGGCAACAAAATGGCAGAGAAAATAGTCAAAATTTTCATAGTCATATCCAGCTTGTTGGACAACAGGGAATTGTTGGTAGCTTCCAGGGCTTCTATGGTTTCTTTGGCATTTTCCAAGTTGTTCCAGATACGAATATTCGTACCTATTAGATCTTGGAAATAAGGCTTAAGGGAACTGTCAATAAACTGATAATTTCTTTGAGCCAAAGATTCAATAACTGATTTTTGCGGTTTCATGGTTCTTCTGAAATTGAGAATGTCCCGTTTGGCCGTGGAAATTTCAAAAACCATTTCTTTTTCATGGCCGTCAAAAATTTCTTTTTCAATGAAATCAAGTTTCTCGGTTATGTGGTCCAGTTTCGGGAAACAGGATTCAAAAAGCATTTCAATCAAATAACGAAGCAGAGCGGCCGGCGAGTCGTTCATATATATCTCCCTTTTTCTTGCGTCTTTTTCCAAATCTTTGAAAAATTTTTCCAATTCAATTATTTTTGAATCGCGCGAAGTGATCAGTGTGTCTTTGGTTAAAACGATATCTATCTCAGCCGGAAAAGTTGTTCGGACATCTTCATTAAAAATGGGGATATGGATGGCCAAATAAAGGCAAGTTTCGTATTCGGCGGCTTTTGGGCGCAGAGTCGGAGTGAAAAACTCTTCCACCACCAGGGAATGCAAGGCAAAGTTTTTTTTGAGAAAATCAATATCTTTTTTATTGGGTTTGTAGAAATCTATCCAGGTGGTTTTGTTAGATTGAACTTTTTGCATATTTCTTGTCCCTCACCATTTTTTGGTTGTTTATATGAACAAATGAGACAAGTTTTCTTACATAATCTTGCCAAATAATGTCCAAAAGTTAGCTGAAATTTTGCCAACGGCAAAAACCAAAAAATGGTGAGGGATAAATTTTATTTTTATAGCTAAATTGTATCAGCAAAAGGCTTTTTTGACAAAAAGAACAACAGGCGATATTGTAGAGGCGTGAAAAAAATATTACTATTTTTGATAAAAGCATACCAAAAAACCCTGTCTCCCGATCATGGAGTTGCCCGTTTTTTTGTGGGAGGCGCTTGCCGTTTTCAACCGACATGCAGCCAATATACTTATGAGGCAATTGAGAAGTATGGATTTTTGAAAGGAGCATGGCTGGGTATCAGGAGAATTTTAAGATGCCATCCATGGAATAAAGGAGGATATGATCCGGTTCCCAAAAAATGAAAGGAGGGACTGTTGTGAAAAATGGTAATGAAAAAAAGGAACCGGCAAAAAATAACGGTCCTTTGAAAACAGGCAATTGTGAAATGACTCCCTTCTTTACTTCTGAAAAGTGTAAAAAAAGACGGGATCGAAAAGATGAAATTTGCAGAGGTTGCTATATGACGAAATGATTTTATTCCAGATTTACTAACCTTTTGTTTGGGAGGGCCCATGGCAAAGAAAACGAAGTGCGGCATGTCATTAAAAAAAGTTGATTGCAGTACGTTCAAAAAAGCCTGTCTCGGCTGTAAGTTACGGCCGAGGAATCAGTCCTATAAAGCGGGCACGGAAGCCCCGTCCAGTTCGTAATATGAACATAAGCCGCTCAGGAATCTTATTCCAGGGCGGCTTTTTTCATACCCAAAAATTTGCCCCCACACCAATTTTTAGACCTTATCTGATACAAAAATAGAGATTACTGTAATTGGTGTGGGGGTGAATTAGCACTCGGACTTGACGACTGCTAATTGGTCATATATAATTAAGACACAAAGCATACAACATGCAACATACAACAAAAAGTACAGACTAAAAAATCGCGAATTATAAATCAATATATGAATTCAAGGCAAGAAAAAATATTAGCTTCAGTTGTAGAAGAATATACGGAAACGGCCATTCCGGTTGGGTCAAGTGTTTTGGTGGAAAAATACGGTTTTGATTTGAGTCCGGCTACGATGCGCAGCGACATGAGCAAACTGGAGAAAGAAGGCTATCTTTATCAGCCGCATATCAGCGCCGGAAGAATTCCAACCGACAAAGGCTATCGCTATTTTGTGGAAAAGATGATGCCCGATCAAGAATTAAGCCGCAATGATCAAAAGAAAATGCAAGCGGAAATTTTGAAGCTAAGAGCGCAAAAAAACAGGCTCACGCGAACGACGGCTAAACTTCTGTCCACTTTGAGCGGCAGCCTAGCTATCATCGGCAAAAAAGAAGATGTCTATGATTTCGGAATGCATGAACTTTTGGAAAATCCGGAATTCAAAGATGCAGACGAGTTTTGCAAAGTAGTGGAAGCCCTGGACTATATTGATGAAAACGTGGAGGCCATTCTCAAAAAAGTGAAAGTCGGTGAAACGAAAATTTTCATCGGAAAAGAAAATCCGATTAAAAAAATTTCCAATTGCGCGATGATCGTTTCGCCCTACAAAAACAAGACCGGAGAAAAAGGCCTTTTAGCGATTATCGGTCCCAAGAGGATGAAATATGCCAAAAACAAATCCATCCTGGACTATATGAAAAAAATTTTGAGTTCGGCGGCGGGATTTATAATCATTGCCAATGGGTCATATTTAATAATCAAGGCTATGTAATTAGTAAAGAACATCCAAATGGACAAAGCAAAACAAAAAAAAGACGAACCAAAAGGCGGACTCTTTGAGATGACGGTTAAAGCGGTTATTGTGCGTGACGGCAAAGACATTTTGCTCCTTAAAAGATCCAAAGATTCAATAATTTTCCCGGGAAAATACGATTTGCCCGGCGGCAGCGTGGAAAACGGAGAAACCTTGCAAGAGGCGATGCACAGAGAGATTAAGGAAGAAACAGGTCTTGAAGTTGAAATCGGGCCGATTCTTTTCGCTTTTGATTTTCTGAGAGAGGGAAAAGAAAAGGATGAAATTGGACACGGCAAAGGCATTCGCTTTATCGCTTTCTATAAATCCGGCGAAGTGAAATTGAATGATGAAAATGAAAATTTTCAATGGGCAGATATAGATGAAGCTATAAAAAAACTAAGCGATGAAGGCTATGAAAGAGATAAAAAAACTTCAATGATAAAAGCCAAAGAATATTTGGAAAACATGAATTCGCTCGAAAGATTGAAACGCTGCCAGGCCGATTTTGAAAATTTCAAAAAAAGACAAGCGGAAAGTATGAAAGATTTTTTGAAGTATGCTTCTGAAAATATTATTTTGGAAATCATTCCGGTTCTGGATAATTTTCATGCTTCCACGGATCATGTTCCGGAAGACCAAAAAGAAAATCCCTGGGTAACCGGGATAATGCATATCCAAAAACAATTGGAAAAAGTTTTAGAAGATAACGGAACCGATGAAATCAGAGTTAAAATCGGTGACAAATTTGATCCTAAAATTCACGAAGCTATTCAAGCCGGCGACAAAAATCAAGCGACAAGCGACAAGATTAAGAAAGTAATTCTGAAGGGATACAAAATGGGCGATAAAATCATTCGTCCGGCAAGAGTGGTGGTGGGATAGTCAAATTAATAGTGATTTTTAACAAAAAAATAACGAAATTTTATAGCTAATTTTTTTAAAAATTAGGAAAAATTTGAGAAAGGAGGTGAAAATACTATGCGAAGTTTAATTCATTGGTCGCCAATGCGCGACATTGACAGGATTTTTGAAGAAGACATGTGGAGCGGAGTAAATTTTACTCCGGCTGTTGATGTCTATCAAGACAAGGACAATGTAATCGTGGAAACTCCCTTGGCCGGAATTGACCCTGAAAAAGTTGACATTGTGGTTGAAAATGACGTATTGACGATTTCGGGGAAAACTGAAGAGAAAAAAGAAGTAAAGAGAGAAGATTATTATCGTAAAGAAGTTAGAGAGGGAAGTTTTTCAAGATCAGTAATCTTGCCAATGTCGGTGAAAGCCGATATGGCTGAAGCTAGCTCGGACAAAGGAATGCTCAAGATTGTCATTCCCAAAGCCGAAGAAGTCAAGCCGAAAAAGATTGCTGTTAAAGTCAAATAGTCTTTTAGTCTTTTGGAGAAATCAGGATAAATAGTTTTTTCTTCCGCTGTCCTTGTTTCGGCAAAAACTAAGGACAGCGTCAAGAAAAAATCATTAAGAAGATTATTAATTAATCAAGGAATAAAAAAATGGAAAAAACAATCATCAAACCCCTAGGGGAAAATGTCTTAGTGGAAATTCAAATGGCTAAGCAAAAAACTGAAAAGGGTATTTATCTTCCGGATACAGGTATTCAAGAAGCTCCGCAGGAGGGCAAAGTTATCGCTATGGGTGATAGCGAAAAAATCAAAGTTAAAAAGAATCAACGTGTAATTTTCAGAGAATATGGAGGGACGGAATTGAAAATCGGAGAAAAAAAATACGTTATTCTCAAGGCGGAAGATATTTTAGCCGTCATTGAATAATTTTTAACAAATTAAAATTAAGAATATGGCAAAACAAATTAAAACGGGAATTGAAGCCCGTAAAAAAATAAAAATTGGAATTGATAAAGTAGCTGACACGGTTAAATCAACACTGGGGCCAAAAGGCCGCAATGTGGTTTTGGATCGAGGTTTTGGAGCTCCAACTATCACTAATGACGGAGTTTCTATTGCCAAAGAAATTGATTTGGAAGATAAGTTGGAAAATGTCGGAGCGCAGTTGGTTAAAGAAGTCGCCAATAAAACCAATGATGTGGCCGGGGACGGAACAACTACTTCTACCGTTATTACTCAAGCCTTGGTTAATGAAGGCTTGAAGTTTGTGGAAACCGGTATCAGTCCGATCGGCATTCGTCATGGTATGGAAAAAGCCAAAGATGATGTAATTACCGTCCTTAAAAAAAATTCTAAAAAAATAAATTCCAAGGAAGAAATTGCTCAAGTGGCAACCATTTCGGCCGAATCGGAAGAAATGGGAAAAATGATCGCTGAAGTGATGGACGAAGTTGGGAAAGATGGCGTGGTAACAGTTGAGGAATCTCAGACATTTGGATTTTCCAAAGAAATTGTTGAGGGTATGAATTTTGATAAAGGTTATATATCTCCCTATATGATTACCGATGTTGAGTCGCAAAAAGCCGAGTTAAAAGAACCTTTTATTCTGATTACGAATAAGAAAATTTCTGCTATTGCCGATATCTTGCCGGTTCTAGAAAAAATTGCTCAAAGCGGCAAAAAGGAGTTGGTTATTATCGCTGATGATGTTGAAGGCGAAGCTCTGGCGACCTTAGTGGTCAATAAATTACGCGGTGTTTTGAATGTTTTGGCCATTAAAGCTCCTGAATTTGGAGACAACCGAAAAGCAATAATGGAAGACATTGCGATTTTGACCGGCGGACAAATAATTACCGAAGAAATGGGGCTGGACCTAAAGAAAACGGAACTTTTAATGTTGGGTAAAGCGCAAAAAGTTATTGCAACCAAAGACAACACGATTATTGTTGGTGGAAAAGGGAAAAAGAAAAATATTGATGAACGGGTGGCTCAAATAAAAATGCAAATTGAGAAGGCTGAAAGCGAATACGAAAGAGAAAAGATGCAAAAACGTTTGGCTAAATTGGCTGGAGGAGTGGCGGTTATTAAAGTTGGCGCGGCAACTGAAACGGAACTTGGCTATATCAAACATAAAATGGAGGATGCTTTAGCGGCTACTCGCGCAGCGATTGAAGAGGGAATTGTAGCCGGAGGAGGAGTGGCCTTTATAAAAGCAATCAGTGAATTGCAACCTAAAAACAGAAAAAACGGGGATTATGAAGTTCAAGCCGGTTATGAAGCTGTCCTTAAATCTCTCTCTGAACCTTTGAAACAAATTGTTTTAAATACGGGAAAGAAGAGTGCCGATGTTGTTTTGGAAAAAATCACTCAGGAAAGTACGGTGAATTACGGATATGACGCCAACAAAGATCAATACCTGGAAGATATGATTAAGGCTGGAATCATTGATCCTTTAAAAGTAACTCGCGCGGCGTTGGAAAATGCTGTTTCGGTGGCAGCTATGTTACTTACAACCGAAGCGGTAATTACCGATTTACCGGAGAAGAAAAATGAATGCGCAGTTCATAACCACGATATGTCAGGCATGGGCGGGATGATGTAGTTGTTGCTGTATGGGTTACATTATTGCATTGCTAAAAATAATGTAACAATGTGGCGGTTTAGCAATTTTTAATCAATAATAATTTTAAAGCATGATTTGGGAAAGTATCTTCCCGGTCGTTGCAAAGAATAAATATGAGCAAAATATTAGGTATTGATTTGGGGACGACCAACTCGGCCATGGCGGTTGTGGAAGGCGGTTCACCAAATATCATTGAAAACAAAGAAGGAGTGCGAACTACTCCTTCAATGGTGGCGATTTCCAAATCAGGCGAAAGACTGGTTGGACTTTTGGCCAAGCGCCAAGCGGTAACTAATCCGGAAAATACTTTGTTTTCCATTAAGCGTCTCATCGGACGGGCTTTTACCGACGAAGAGGTGCAACGCGATACAAAATTAATGCCCTACAAAATTGTGAAAGCCAATGGCGGCGTGAAAGTTTTGATGCAAGGCAAGGAATATACCCCACAAGAAATTTCAGCCATGATTTTGGGCAAACTCAAAACTGACGCAGAAGAAAAACTGGGAGAAAAAATTGAAGAAGCGGTGATTACCGTCCCGGCCTATTTTGATGATGCGCAAAGAAAAGCCACCAAGGAAGCCGGAGAAATTGCCGGACTCAAAGTCAGAAGAATAATCAATGAACCGACTGCGGCTGCTCTGGCCTATGGGTTTAATAAAAAGAAAGATGAAAAAATTGCAGTCTATGATCTTGGCGGCGGAACTTTTGATATTTCTATTTTGGAAGTTTCGGAAGACACAGTGGAAGTAAAGTCCACCAACGGAGATACGCATCTTGGCGGTGATGACTTTGATCAAGTAGTTATCAATTGGATAATTGATGAATTCAAAAAACAAGAAGGCATTGATCTTGGCAAAGATCCGATGGCACTCCAAAGAGTGAAAGAAGCCGCGGAAAAAGCGAAGATTGAACTTTCAACTGCAGCTGAAACTGAAATTAATCAGCCTTTCATTACTACTGATGCCAATGGTCCGAAACATTTGGTAATGAAAATTACTCGTGCCAAATTGGAAGAGCTGGTGCATTCACTGGTTGAAAAAACTTTGGAACCGACTAAAAAAGCTTTGGCAGATGCCAAGCTCTCGGTCAGTGATATTAATGAAGTGATTTTGGTCGGAGGAATGACCAGAATGCCTTTGGTAATTCAAACAGTGGAAAAATTCTTTGGCAAAAAACCAAATATTACTGTCAATCCGGATGAAGTCGTGGCCCTTGGCGCGGCTATTCAAGGAGGAGTTTTACAGGGGGATGTAAAAGATGTGCTTCTCTTGGATGTGACGCCTCTGACGCTTGGAATTGAAACAATGGGAGGTATCAGAACGCCGCTTATTGACAGAAACACGACCGTACCGACTTCCAAATCACAAATATTTTCCACCGCGGCTGATAGCCAGCCTTCAGTGGAAATTCATGTTTTGCAAGGCGAACGTGAAATGGCAGCGGATAATAAAACGCTTGGCCGATTTATTCTAGACGGCATTCCACCAGCTCCGCGCGGCATTCCCCAAATTGAAGTTACTTTTGATATTGATGCTAACGGAATCTTGAGCGTGAAAGCCAAAGACAAGGCGACTAACCGCGAGCAATCAATCAGAATTGAAGCTTCAACCGGACTTTCCAAAGATGAAATTGAAAAAATGAAAAAAGATGCCGAGGCGCATGCTGAAGAAGACAAGAAAAAGAAAGAGGCGGTGGAAACGAAAAATATGGCTGATACTTTGATTTTCACAACTGAGAAAGCTTTGAAAGAAGCCGGCGATAAAATTACAGCTGATGAAAAGAAACCGGTGGAAGAAAAAATTGAAGCCTTGAAGAAAGTGAAGGACTCGGACAATATTGAAGACATCAAAAAAGCTTCTGAGGAATTGTCTCAAGCCGCGCAAAAGATTGGCGAGAAGCTCTACAAAGCTGCGCAAGAGGAACAGGCCAAGGCGCAAGCCGCTAACCAACCCGAGGCTGGCAAGGGTCCAAATGGCGAGGCTGCAAAAGAAGAGCCAGTCAAAGAAGCCGAGACAGAAAAGAAATAAAATTGAAAAGAGGGGAAAACGGAACTGGTTGGTTCCGTTTTTCGTTTGGCCCGGAATTGCCAAAAGCTCAAAATATTGACTTTTGGAGATAAATTCTGTAAGTTTTGGATAGCTATTTTAAAAATAAAAAAAGGAAGGAGAAGAAGAAAATGGCAGAAATAAGTGTAAAAGGCATTCCCTCCTATTTTGATGAGGAGGATCTGGATCTCTTGGTGCTCGCTATTACGGGAGCAGTGAGTAAAATCACGGAACTGGATATTTCTCCGAACGAAATTTCAGTTTTCTTTCCTCCGGACTTGAGAGTTCGGAAATGTGACGAACCGATTACAATCAATGTGGATCATTTGTTTTCCGGAGAGAGAAGGAAGAAGAGGAAACCCGTAGTTATTGCCAAAGTGGCAAATGAAGTTGCCAAAAAAGTGGCCGATAAGTTTCCGCTTCGGAAAATTGAATGCACTGTTAACCCTTTTGGTGAAACGGTCTATGGCGTGGTTGTTCGCGGGCCTGCCGATTCTTTTCGGGAGGCGTCATGAGCGCCGCCTGCAAATTTTTGGAGCTTTTGGAAAAAAAAGAAAAAGAAAAGCATAAACAAACAAACCAAGCAAAGAAAGGGGGCAAAAATGGCTTTGGCACAAATGCAAACTATGATTTTCTGTTTTATCTTTGCGGAAGGGGGGAGAAGATACGCCCTCAAGATTGATAAAAAAATTTACTCTTATCGGTCAATTGCCAATTTAGTCCGGCAGTTGATCAAAAAAGAGGAGGCATTTTTCCAAAAAAAAAGAAAGGAGAGCATCGCTTGTTCCGCCACTATGTTCAGAAAAGTGCAGGAGTCCGAAAGGATTGTCTGCCGCAATCTGAACGCAGCCGAGATCAACGAGTTCTGGCAGAAGTACAAGGAAGCCAGAAAATAAAAGGTATTCATAAGCCGCAATCTTTTCACAGGTTGCGGCTGTTTTTTAAAAACCCTTAACTTAAAAAGGAAAAAATTTTTGCCCCTTGACAAAATATAAATTTATGCTAGACTAAGAGACAAAAATACGGAAGGGGGGGGTGGATATGGTAAAGCAGTTTTTTGGTCCTCTTGAGGAAATTGTAGATCAGGAGGAGAAAAGAAGGGAGGAAGAAAACCTTGTACGTATCCTGGAGCTTATCTGGGAAATGGACGAGGGAGTTGTTGCCGTAATTGAGGAAAGTATTCTAAGTTCTTCAAAATGCGGCAAGGAGGTTGCGGTGAGAGATTTTAGCATATTTCTTACCGCGGAGAAAAAAGAGAAGCTGAAGTGCCTTCTGCTTCTCTACAAGCCTGAAGTTATCAGGCAACTTCAGGAAAAAGGGTTCTCCTTTACCGGAGAATATGTCGGAGCGTAAAAGGCGGGAATTCTAACGCGGAAAACCGCCTTTTATTATTGAACAAATAAGAGGGATGGAATTGGAATGAGTACTGAAGTAAGATTGACAAAAAATCATTTTATGATATATACTTAGAAAAAATTTATTTCAAAAAAACCAAACAAAAGGAGGATTTTTATGAAGAAAAATTTCTTTAAAAAGCTTGTTTATGGAAAGGTTCTTTTTGATGAGAGGTTCTGGTTTCTGTTGAAAACTTCGTTGCTTTCCGACATCATAAGCGATGAGGGAATGAAAATGGAACTGCTTCCCTATGTTGAGGAAATTAAAAGAATTTTTTCCGAAGGTTCCAGTCGCGAACAGGTGGCTTTTATCAAAGAAACGGTAAAGGTCTTGCAAGCAAAAGATTTTGAAAAAAAGGCAGCTTTGCTGAATTTTTTGCAAGATTTTGTTATCCTGGATCTTTCAGTGAGAATGCCTCTGAAGAGGTGTTCGGGATAATTTTTGCGAGAAAGCGATTCGGGGCATCTGACCGATTCGCTTTTTTCTTTAAATTAGCACTCAAACATAGGGATTGCTAATTTTTTTATTTTGTGTTAACATTGATTGGAAGTAATAAACAAGAATAAGCGATGGCGACTGATTTTTACAATATTTTAGGCGTTTCTAAAAATGCCAGTGAAGATGAGATCAAGAAAGCCTATCGGAAACTGGCGCACAAATATCACCCGGATAAATCCGGAGGCGATGAAAAAAAATTCAAGGAAATAAATGAAGCCTATCAAGTTTTGTCCGACAAGACCAAGCGCCAACAATACGACCAATTCGGTCAAACCTTTGAACAAGCCGGCAGAAGCGGGCAAGGTTTTGGCGGTTTTGATTTTGGTGGTTTTTCTTCGCAAGGCGGAGCTGGTTTTGATTTCAACGATTTTTTTGGCGGAAATTCGCAGTCTGATTTTGGCGGCGGTGCTTTTGAGGATATCTTTTCCAACATTTTTGGCGGCGGCGAGACTCGCAGCAGAAGAAGGCAAAAAGGAAGGGATATTCAAATGGATGTAGAAATAACCTTTGAGGAAATGGTGAATGGCACCAGAAAAAATATCAAACTGTATAAAGGTGTCGTTTGTGAACACTGTCATGGTACCGGCGGCGAGCCTGGAACTGCTTCCAAAAAATGTCCGACTTGCGGAGGTTCGGGACAAGTCAGAAAAACATCCCGAAGTTTTTTTGGAACTTTTTCACAGGTGAGCGAATGCTCGGCTTGCCAAGGAGAAGGAAGTGTTTTTGAAAAAAAGTGTCGTGAGTGCGGAGGCGATGGCCGGGTGAAAAAATATCAGGATATTTCAATTAATATTCCAGCCGGTATTCAAGATGGACAAACAATTTCCATTGAAGGAGCGGGCGAGGCCGGGAACAAGGGTT
>CAZWRY010000006.1:11517-50121 GCA_964636505.1 uncultured Bdellovibrionales bacterium
CGCGAACAAAAAAAACTACTGGAAAATTTAAGAGAAAGCGGGTTGTAAAAAAATTATTGACACAATAAATTCCCGGGTGCTATAATGGCAAAAGTTGTTTTTGTCTTGAAAATTTCGGTATGCCTTGCCAGCTGGCGGGTCGGTTAGACTTAAAAATAAAAAATAAATTTTAAAATAGAATATGCGCCTATAGCTCAGTTGGTAGAGCACCTGCCTTTTAAGCAGAGGGTCCCAGGTTCGAGTCCTGGTGGGCGCACAAATAAAATCCCGCAAGGGATTTTTTGTATGCCAAGGACGAGAACAGGAAAGGGGTCGGGAAAACGTGAGTTTTCCCGTGGTGGAAGTATTGAAACCGCAAGGTTTCAAAAAGCGAAGCGCGTGAGATTGTCCTGGTGGGCGCACAAATAAAATCCCGCAAGGGATTTTTTATTTTTTAAAATTTAAGAAAGTTATTTTTAGAAAGACAAAAAAAGGTATATAATTAGTTCAGTAAAAAATGAAATTTTTCAAATGGACTTAAGAAGATTTTTTCTATTTGTCGTATTTTTTTTAGGCACATTTTTTTTGCTCGGCAACCTTGCTTTAGCTAAGGATGATTCAAGCTCTTCAGGTACATCGGAAAATGCGGCTCAATCGGAAGCATCGGGCGATTCTGTTTTTGACTATGCCAAAGAGCCGGCATTTAAAGGTCTTGTTCCTTGCGGAACAGATGAGAATAATGTTCCTTGTTCTCTTTGTCACTTTATTATCGGCATTCAGAGAATATTTAAATATGGATTGTATTTATCAACAACTCTGGCCTTTGCAGGGCTGTTTATAATTGGACTGATGTATCTTTTTTCTTTTGGCAGCGAGGAAATGATGACAAAAGCTAAACTTTTTTTATGGCTTACTCTCAAGGGTTTCGGAATAACTTTGGGTTCCTGGGTAATTATAACTTCAATTTTAAATATTGTTCCCATAAGCCAGGGGCTGGGGGTTAACAAAGTTAATTGGTATACATTCTCATGTAATATTAGCACGGATAATGTTGGTACTGGTCCGGCCAACATAGACAAAGGGAAACTGGAGTCTTTGGAAATTCAATGTGAATCTGGATCAGCCAGCGATATCACGCTGGATGATGATCCCAACACGGATAAGCCGGATAACTATCAACTGAAAGCCATAGCTAAATATTCCAGTGGGGACAGTGAAGATGTTACTCAAAAAGCGACTTGGTCAGCAGTGGATGAAACTATTGCCAAAGTTAGCAGTGGAAAAGTCCAGGGCATAAAAATCGGATACACATCCATAAAAGCCAGCTATGCTGAAAGCGGAAGCGAAAGTCAAGCTGCCGGTGTTAATATATTTATGAATACTTGTCCATTAAATTTGGCTCCGGATGATGAAGAAGAGGAGGAAAGTGAAAAAACATCTTCTATTTTTCAATACCCCTTGAAACCTGACAATATTTTTAAAAAACTTACAAACAGCGCCTATGCTGCTAGCGGAGGTTCGGGATGCAAGGCTTGTGTAAAGAAAAAAACTGCCAGTTCAAAATGCAAGCTTGTGGCTGGCAATAGAAACGCTGATTTTGTTTTTATGTTAATTAGGGCCAAATGTGGATCTTTTCCTAATCTTGAAAAAGATCTTTTTGAAGCGGATTTATGTAAGAATTGGAATAGCAAAGCTGAATTTACAGCATTTGAAAAAAAAGTCAAAAAAATGTCAACAGGTATCAATGATATACAAAAAGACGATCGATCAAAATTTGCTGTCTACCAATTAGATGTGCTATATGATGGATCTAACGAAGAAGATTTGTCAAGAACAATTCAGAGTGACTGTCCGAACGCAAGTAATGCCAAACTTATGAGTTATGGGTTTATTTATAACAATGTTAGTGGTAAAGTGGCTTTTGCTGTTTTTGCAAATAAAATAGCCTTTTATCCCCTAATCTTTTATGGAGAAGATAAAAATTTTGAAAATAAGATATTTTCTCATGAACAAATCGGGCATATTTTTGCACAATTTAGAGATGAATACAGTAATTTTAACAATGGAGATATGGGTCTGCAGGAAAGGTTATTACGCAATTCACTTTTTCATCTTCCATATGCAAATGTAACCAGAGATAAAAGTTGTAAAAAATGGAAAGGCATAACACCCAGATGTTTTGAGGGATGTGATTATTTAAAGAGGGGGTGCTATAGGGCATCTGATAACAGTATTATGCGATACCATACAAAGGAAGAAAATATTTTTAATTCAGTCCAAAATGTTATTATTCATGGATGTGCTTATGATTATTCAGCCTGTCCTCCCGAAGAACTAAGAGAAACAGTTATTTATTAAATTTGAAAAAATATGAAAATACAAAAATATGAGATTAGATACTTGATATATTTTATGATATTTTTTGTTTCTTTTTTTTCATTTGAAAATACTTCGGCTGAAAAATCTAAATTTAGCACAACTGAAAAATCTGTTGTGGCACATATTTACAAAAATCAGAGCGGATATTCAATTAATGAGCTAAAAGTGATAGGCGGCAAAAGTGACTATCGATATGATTATGAAATATATAAAGGAACCGATTATGATGGTAATGTTGTTTCTTTTTCCGGAAAAATATTGGGATATTATCCGGCTAATCAAATGTCTCTTATGTTATGTTTTGATAATTTTGATCCAAAAGCAAATAATAAAGGCGGATGTCAAGAACTTAAAGAAGGGAACATTGAGCTTCGCATTCCATACTTTCCTAACGGGAAATACGCCGACATCTACAATCCAAAAGGCGAAAAGATTTTGACTATTGACTTGTCTTCCAAGGCAACTTGTAATGAAAATAATATTTGCGATAAGCCAATTGAAGGCAACGGCAATTGTCCGTCTGATTGTGAAGCTGAAGAAGAAGCAGTTTCTCCCAATGGACAAAAGTCTTCCGGATATTCGTCGGAGCAAGCTGTTGCAACCGATCAAACCCAGCCAATACAAGAAAAGAAGAAAGGTATGAGTACAGTTATGTTGGTTCTTCTGATTATTGTCCTACTGGTGGTTGTTATTGGAGTTGTCATTTTTTGGCTTAAGAAAAGGAATAATGACAAAAACGAATTTGAAGACTTTTAGCAATTGACTTTTTATTATTTTTGTGCTACTATATCCAGTCATTATGAAAACATAATGATTTCAAAAGCTTCAAAAATTACAAATAAAAAAGGAGGAGAAAATCATGAAAAAGATTACTTGGTTTGCAATTTTCGTGAGTTTCTTCCTCGCGAATCTTGCCTGTGCTGCTGAACCGGGTAAATTCACCAAAGGTTCGGTTGAAATTAGAGCATACCAGCAAGAGGAAGTGTTTATTCTGATAAGCGCCCGAATGATTAAGGGTGCAGGCGTCTATCGGATCAATGGCGCCATATATGAAGGAAAAAGATATTACGGTCAGGTTATTTCTAACGAAGGTAAAATTCTGGCCTATTTTCCTTCAGAGGCGCCTAGCGGAATCATTTTCTGGGATGAATTTGGTTCTGAAATTAGGGGCGGGACGAAAATTTTCAATGGGAAAGCGCTAATCCGAGCTCCGTACTTTCCTGATGTCGAGAGGATTGAGCTTCTGGATCCTCAAGGCAAAAAACTTTTGGTCATTCCGATGTCTGAGGTGACCAAATAAAAAAAGCTTTTCAAAAAAAGGCCATACATAATAAAATTGTATGGCCTTTTTCAATTATATTGGAGAAGTTATTTAGCCTTGAAAAAAAGCCGAGGATAGGCTATGCTTAATTTGCTTAATTAGGTTAATTCAAAGACAAAAATGGCAGAATATTTTGAAATCCAGGGCGGGAAAAAACTAAAAGGCGAAATTGAAGTGCGAGGGTCTAAAAATGCGACCACTCCAATTTTAGCGGCGACATTGCTAACCAAAGAAGAATGCATAATTTCCAATATTCCTCTTATTGAGGATGTATACCGAATGTTGGAAATTTTGGAAAGCTTGGGCGCCGAAGTCAAATGGCTAGGCGAAAGAAAAGTTAGCATTAAAGCGGAAAAAATAGATCCGAATAAAATGGATTTTGAATTGGTAAAAAAAATACGTTCATCAATTTTACTTATCGGAGCCTTGAGTTCCAGATTAGATAAATTCAAAATTGCCCGTCCGGGCGGTTGCGTGATTGGGGCGCGCTCCATGGATACTCATTTTGAGGCCTTGCAGGATATGGGCGTCAAAGTTTCCCATGAAGATGAATTTTACAGATTTAATTCCAAGGGCAGGAAATCAAACGAGATTGTCCTGAATGAATTTTCAGTTACCGGAACGGAAAACATCATGATGTTGGCGGCCGGCATTTCGGGAAAAACGATTGTCAAGATTGCAGCGGCCGAGCCGCACGTGGAAGATTTGGGAAATTTTTTGATTTCTATGGGTGCTAAAATAAAAGGATTGGGTACACATACCTTGGAAATTGAAGGATCAAAAAAACTTAAAGGAGCAAGGCATGAAATAATTCCGGATGCCAATGAGGCAGCTACCTTTCTAATAATGGCTGTGGCTACCCAAAGTCAAATAAAAGTGAAAAATGCCAGAAAAAATAATTTGGACTTGGTCTTGAAAAAATTGCAGGATTTTGGAGCCAAATTCATTTTTGGCAAAAACTACATTGAAGTTATTCCTCCGAAAAAAATAAGGTCGGTAGAAAAAGTGGATACCCGCACTTATCCGGGAATCCCGACAGATGTCCAGGCGCCTTTTAGCGTTTTGGCGACCCAAGCCGACGGCCAAACATTAATCCATGATTCTCTTTATGAAGGTCGATTTGATCATATCGGCGAAATGCAGAAAATGGGAGCCAAAGCTGAGGTTTTGGATGTACATCGGGTGGTCATTACTGGTCCAACGCAGCTTAGGGGCAAAAAAATTACCAGTTTCAATCTACGGGCCGGAGCCACGCTGATTATCGCGGCGCTTATTGCCAAAGGCAAAACGATTATCAATGACATATATCAAGTTGACAGAGGCTATGAACGAATAGAAGAAAGGCTGCAAAAATTGGGAGCAAATATTAAGAGAAAGAAAAAATAATTTTTTTAATAAATTCATGTTTGTAAGAAAAATCGGAATAGATTTGGGCACTGCCAATGTTTTGGTTTATGTGCCGGGCAAAGGGGTAGTCATAAACGAACCGAGTGTTGTGGCGGTTTCCATTTTGGATAATAAAGTCTTGGCAATCGGTAATGATGCCAAGGAAATGTTGGGACGAACCCCGGATACAATTATGGCTAGCCGTCCAATGAAAGAAGGTGTAATTGCTGATTATAAAATTACCGAAGCTATGCTTAGGTACTTTATTAACAAGGTGAGCGGAAAATTTCGTTTGGTGCGTCCAGAAGTGATGATTTCTATTCCGGCCGGAGTAACTTCAACTGAAAGAAGGGCGGTCATTGATGCGGCGGTCAGAGCCGGCGCCAAAATAGCCTATGTGGTTAAAGAACCGGTCTTAGCGGCTATTGGAGCCGGGATCCCGATTAATCAGCCGGTGGGGAATATGATAATTGATATCGGCGGCGGAACATCGGAAGTGGCGGTAATTTCTTTGGGGGGCATTGTAGCCACAAACAGCGCCAGAGTTGGAGGCAATAAGCTTGACCAGGCGATAGCGGATTACATCAAGAGAAAATACGGCTTAGCTATTGGAGATAAAACAGCCGAAGAAATAAAAATCAAGATTGGCTCGGCCCTGCCCCAAGTTAAAGAAGAGTACGCGGATGTCAGAGGCCGGGATCTGACCGGCGGACTACCCAAGATGATCAAGATTTCTTCCAATGAGATTACCGAGGCTATTCAGGATGAACTCAGGGAAATTATTGCGGCTATCAAAAAAGTTTTGCAAGAAACTCCTCCAGAGCTGGCTGCCGATGTGATGGATAAGGGGATGGTTTTGTCCGGCGGCGGAGCGATGCTGAAGCACTTGGATCAATTGATTACCAAAACAATCAATGTGCCTTGCTATGTGGCCGAAGAACCTCTATTTTGTGTTGTTAAGGGAATTGGTATTGCGCTGGAAAACCTGGAACTTTACAAGCGCACTATCATGCTTTCTAAATAAAATCATATAACATACAACATATAGCATTGAACATTAGATTTAATTTGTTATATGTTTCATGTTTTATGCTCTATGATTATCGGTATTGACGCTTCCCGGGCCTTTAAAAGACAAAGAACGGGGATAGAAGAATATTCATATCAAATTATAAAAAACCTCGTAAATGAAATTAGAGAACACGAGGTTGTTTTGTATTTGCGAAGTAGCCAAAAAACAGATTTTAATTTACCAGACAATTGGAAAATAAAAATTATCAAATGGCCTAGGTTTTGGACGCAAGTCGGGTTGTCCTTGGAAATGTTTTTGCGTCCGGTAGATGCGCTGTTTATCCCGGCACACACCGTTCCTTTTATTCATCCTGCTCGTACTGTAGTTACCATCCATGGGCTTGAATATGAATTTTGTCCCGAGGCCTATTCTTTTTGGGAAAAGATTTATATGCGCTTTTCAATTAAAAACTCTTGCAAATGGGCGAAAAAAATAATTGCTGTTTCAGAAAATACAAAAAAGGATTTGATTAAATTTTATAATGTACCGGAGGAAAAAATCAGAGTTGTTTACGAAGGTTGTTCTATTTATTATCCCGAACTTGTTTTAGGATCTAATGGTAACGAGATGTTGAAACGAGTTCAGCATGACAAATATCTGTTATTTATTGGCAGGTTAGAAGAGCGCAAAAATACTATTGGAATAGTTAAGGCTTTTAATATTTTGAAAAGTAAATATAAAATTCTGCATAAACTTGTTTTGGCCGGTAAGCCTGGATTTGGATATGAAAAGATAAAAAATAAATTAGCCCAAAGCAGGCAAAAGGATGCAATTATTGAGCTTGGTTTTATTTCCAAAGAAGAAAAACAGTATTTATTGAAAAATGCAGAAGTTTTTCTTTTTCCTTCCTTTTATGAGGGTTTTGGGCTTCCAATTCTAGAGGCACAAAATGCTGGCGTGCCAGTGGTAACTTCCAATGTTTCTTCAATTCCGGAAGTTGTAAGCGACAGCGCGCTTTTGGTTGATCCGAACAATGCTAAGGAGATTGCAGATGCTGTTTATAAAATTATTTCCAACGAAAACATCAAAAAAGACCTTGTGCAGAAAGGTCTTGAAAACGTCAAACGCTTCAGTTGGTCAAAATGCGCAAGAGAAATCGCGGAAGTTTTGGGAAAAAAGCATTAAATCCTTTTTATAAAATATTAATCTGGTGATTGCAGATCAGAATTTTTTATTTTTTCGCTTCTGCTGAGGTCTGTTTTAGAAATCTTAAAATGGTCCAGGCCAATAAACCTCCGGTTATGGCGGTTATGAATTGAGGATAATTCATCATAGAGGCAACGCTTTGAGCTGTTTCGGCTTTAAGGAAATTTTCCAAAATTAATAGAGATACCGAATAGAGGAAAATAAATTTAATGAAGGCCGAGATTACAATGCCCGTAAAAAATTTTCCGGATGACTTAAAATATTTGAAAATTTCCATCATTATGATGTTGCTTATCATTATGAAAGGCAGCATCGGCAAAAGACTGGCCGGCAAAAAGCCAGTGCTAAGGGCTATGCAGCTAGGAATCAAAGCAATTAAATAAGCCTTGCGAATGCCAAGCAAGATGATAGCCAAGAAAAGAGTTGTGTTCACGATTGGTCCGGTGATGAACTGCTGGCCCGAAATATGGCCAAGATAAGGCGCCGTAACGGCAACTGTCAGCAAAATTAATGTTTGACTCAGGGAAATTATTTGGTTTTTGTCTAATGTTTTTGTGTTCACTGTGTTTTTGTTTCTTTTCCTTTTTATAGCTAATAAAGAAAGAAGATCAAAAATTTGGGTGGAAGAAATTTGCACCCTTTGGAATATAATTGAGGCAAATTTCTGGAACCTGATATGAGTTGTTAGGCGATGTAATGCTTGAAAATTTATTCCTTATTTGAAATTTTTATTGCCCTGTTCGTAAAATCCAAAACCTCAAAATTATTTTTTTGCAGATATTCTTTCGTTACTTCATAAAGTACTGGCGCAAAATTTGTCGTAATATTTTCGATTTTTTCCACATTACCATTAAATCTCGTTTTTTTGTAGATTTCGTTATATCTGAAATATTTTTGACCTCTTCTGATGAAAAAATGATTTTTCTCAAATGCATGGAATTTTTCTGGTATTGGGCGAGGAGATAATATTTGTCCTTTCAAGTGATTATTGGTAAGCCATATTTTTAATTGTAATGGATATTTTGATGTGTTTTTTACTTTAAGATCAATGAAGTTGTATAAAATAGTAGCACCACTGCCAAACGGCAAAGTTCTCCCAGAGTCAGGAAAAACATCCACAGAATGATGATACCTTTCTACTGTTTCAAACGGTGTATGTAAAAAAATCCAGTAAAGAAAGTTAGATATTTGGCATAGTCCGCCGCCAATTCCTTTGATAACTTTGCCGCTTGATAACAGCATTCCATCAACATATCCATTTTCATATTTTGGCTTACCGATAATTCTCCAAAGTGAAAAAACGTGATTGGGCTTTATGATTACACCGTTTAGTCGTTGGATTGCTTGTTTCAAATTTACGATCTTTTGTTCTTGTAGCTTTGGATCGCTATCTCCGAGCCTGCGTCTCAAAACTGATTGATGTCTGGCCACCACACAATCAAAAAAATCATTTTTTCTTTCATATTTGATTCTAAAATCGAAAAAATTCTGAACATCCCTTACTTTATGACGCAAAAAAATAATTGGCTTTTTTAGAAATGGATATTTTCTGGAAAGAGCAATTCTTTTTGGATTCTCATAATTGTAGATACATACGGCGATTTTTTTTCTATTTTTATCATAATTGCTTATTTGTTTAGGAAGGGAAATAAAAATTTCATTTCAATAGAGAATTTTCAAGAATTATTTCGTTTAACGTATCGGAGTAAACGAAGTTCGTTTTCCGACTTTAATTTATTAAACTTTGTGAATCAACGAAACTATATCAAATGAGATAATCTTGTTATTGGCACGAACTAAGTAAAACGAATTTGGATGAGAAAATTTTGCATACCTTGAAATATATTTGCGCAAAATTTTTGAACCGTTTACTCCGTGTTATCGGATGTTTGGGGCAAAAAATCATTTTTATATCTCAAAAAAAATAAATTCAAAGCGGCTAATGTAAGACCGCACACTATTTTTTCATCCAGTATCATTTTTTTAAGTTCGGGAATGCTGATTTTAATAACTTCCTGTATAGATTCATCGTTTTCTTGGTTATCTGTTTTTAGGCCGGTCAAATTTAATTTTGTAGCCAAAAAAACATTTATGTATGTTGTTTCATGACCTGGCGCTACATAAAAACCTCCAAGCCTCTCCCATTTTTCAGCTGTGATACCAGTTTCTTCGCGTAGTTCTTTTTGTGCTTGTTCAAGAATATTTCCATTGTCTATTACGCCGGCAGGCAACTGTAAAATGTTTTTTTGAAGAGGGTATCTATATTCATTGATAAAATATACAAAATTATTATTATCTTGAGCGATGATAAAATTTCCTGCTTGTTTTTCAAGAAAGGCATAGATACCCTCTTTACCATCCGGCCTAAAAACAGAATCTTCATGAAGCTTAATCCAGGGGTTACTATAAATGAGCTTTGAATTTATTTTTTTCCATTCTCTGGACATAAATGATTATTACTATAAAAACTTTGTAGTTTAGAAATTTTTGCCCCAAATTTCCGATAACGTTTGCGTGTATGAGAAGTTTCGCCGACTTCCTTATTTTATTATAGTGGAGGCGAAATTTGGGTGAAAGAAAAAGTGCAACCTATAAAAATTATTACGTACTTTTTCTTGAACCTCATACACGCTGTTATATGATGTTTTCTTTTTCGACCTCTTTTAGCACGTCAAAAAATAATTCATTTGCTTTTTGCGACTTTGTAGAAATTTCAGATGTTGAATTAACCTTATACAGATCTTCTATTGTTTGCAGAATATCCCTTGGTAGATCGCGCTCGATGTGCTTTAATCCGAACTCACGTTTGGTTGGCTCATAGCGTATTCGAAGCAACTCAACTAGTGGTTCAAGAATGAAGGAATGGTAATATTCCAAAGCTTCCAAAAAATTCCCACGATTAACCCCTTTTTTGGCCCATGTTTGAAAGAATGAATAAGTCTTTTTAAGCTCAGCAACTCTCTTTTTTTGGAGGTTTTGAAATTCGATTTTGTCCAAATTGCGAAATTCGATAACTTTTCCTTTTTCAAAAATGATCCTTATTTTCTCATCGGCATGTTCTTTTGTGTACCAAAATTCGCGGCTATGACTTTGCACACAGACATCAATTATTAAAAATTCAGAAGTGCCTTTCAGGTGAAAAAACTTTTGACGAATTTTGGGGTGCGGATGATCAATCTCATGTTCAAAATCTAATGGAGCAATTTTGGACAAAATCGATTGAATTTGTTCAATTACCATTCCTTCATGACCATCTTGCACATCGAGCCATACGTCCATGTCGGAATACTCATCAACTCTGTCATGGGCATCAGCTCCTTCGAGCCAAAAAGCAAAAACAAATGAATTATTTTTCAATTCATTACCGAGAGCATCTATAATTTGTTGGCGTGTTATTTTCATAATAGAGAAAAAGAAAATTTCATATAACTAGTTTGTATACGAAGTGTTTTCGTATAGGGGACACAAAATTGTTTGTTTTGCGAATGTCGTGTATAATTTAAGTGTAATTAAATTTTAGCAAAAATATTGAGGGATGTCTATTTAAAAAAATTGGAAGAGGAATTGCGACTTCGTAAATACAGTCCTAAAACTGTCAAAATTTACATGGCTTGCGTGGCTGAATATTTACACATTAAGCAGAAAGATTTGAATTTAGTTGATATTGATTTTATTAAAAAATATTTGCTGTCCAAAGTAGATAAGGGGTTTTCGTCGCAAACTACCAATCAGCATTTGCAAGCCATAAATTTCTTTTGTTGGAATGTTTTAAAGTACCATGGAAAAATTGACATTCGTTTTGCCAAAACTCCCAGCAAATTGCCGATTGTTTTGTCGCGAGACGAAATTCAATCAATACTCTCAACAATTAATAATGAAAAACATAATTTGATGATAGCATTGGCTTATGCTGGTGGTTTGCGGGTTAGTGAAATAATTAATTTGAAAGTAAGAGATATAAATTTGGCAGAATTGACTATTCATATCAAAGGTGCCAAGGGCAACAAGGATCGCATTACGATTTTGCCGAAAAAATTGGTAAAAAACATTGAAAAATTAATTTCCAACAAAAATTTCGACGGATATGTTTTTGCCAGCGAGCGCGGAGCCTGCCTGCCGACAAGGCAGGGTAAATTAACTGAGAGAACGGCGCAGAAAGTTTTTGAAAATGCTTTGAAAAAAGCGAGAATTAAAAAGGAAGCCACTTTTCATTCGCTGCGTCACAGTTTTGCCACGCACCTTTTGGAAAACGGGGTGGATGTGCGCTATGTGCAAGAACTTTTGGGTCATGCTAATATTAGAACGACACAAATTTACACTAAAGTAACCAATCCGATGCTTAGGAATATTAAAAGTCCGCTGGAATAATTTTATGGAAAATAAAAATATAAAAATAGCTTTGGTGCATGATTTTTTGGACCAATACGGCGGAGCGGAGCGAGTTTTAAAGGTGCTCTCGGAAATGTTTCCGGAAGCACCGATTTTTACTTTGCTCTATGACAAAGAAAAGATGAGGGGGGAATTTGCAAACAGAGAAATCCACGTATCTTTTTTGCAAAAATTTCCTTCATTTTTGAGAAAAAGAAAAAAATGGCTTTTGCCATTTATGCCCGTTGCTCCCGAAACATTCAATTTGAGAGAATACGATTTAATAATATCCAGTTCCGGCGCTTGGTCTAAGGGAATTGTGACAAGGCTAAATACGCTGCATATTTCCTATTTGCATAGCCCGATGCGGTTTGTCTGGGATTCTCATGAAGAATACTTAAAGGAAAGCAAGAGCGGCAGGAAGCTGGGATTTTTGGCGCGTATGATTTTAAACTACATCCGTGTTTGGGATAAAACGGCAGCTGACAGGCCTGATTATTTGATTTCCAATTCGGTTTTTACGCAAAGAAGAGTCAGAAAGTATTATGGTCGCGATAGCAAAGTTATTTACCCGCCCGTAATCATGAAACATAAAACATGTAACATGGAACAGAATAAAGAAAATACAAAATACTTTCTAGTTGTTTCCCGCCTTTCGGCTTACAAAAAAATAGACAGAGTAATTGAGGCTTTTAATAAGCTGGAACTACCCCTGCTTATTGTCGGCGAGGGACAGGAGAAAAAAAAGCTTGAGAAAATTGCGGAGAAAAATATTTCTTTTTTGAGCTTTCAGAAAGAAGAAAAGCTAGCCCAAATTTATGCCGGAGCCAGGGCTTTTCTTTTTGCCAATGAAGATGATTTTGGCATCGCGCCAGTGGAAGCCATGAGCCAGGGCGTTCCGGTCTTAGCTCTTCGCCGAGGCGGTGTCTTGGAAACCGTCATTGAAGGTAAAACCGGTGAATTTTTTGATTCCAATGAACCGGAAATAATTGCTGACTCGGTTCGCAGATTCATAGAAAAAGAACAATGCTATGATAAAAATACCATAAGACAAAGAGCGGAAGATTTTAGCAGAGAGAGATTTATAGAAAACATTAAAGAATATATAAGTTCTGTAATTTCAAAATCCAAAATATCAAATTCTAAATAAATTACAATAGTTTAATTTCAAAATCTAAAAAATTTTTTTGGATTTAAATATTTAATTTTTTTGATATCATTTAGTGTTTGTTGTTTTGAATTTGTAAGTTATCTTATGGGTATCATTGGCCACAAAAAAAATATTGCATTATTGGAAAGGCAAATATCCAAAAATAGGTTGGCCCAGGCCTATCTTTTTTGGGGACCGGAAAATGTGGGAAAGTTCACCCTAGCTCTGGACTTGGCGGAAAAACTGACCGGACAAAGAAACCAAAAAGTAAATTCGGAGATGATAATTATTCGTCCAAATGAAGAAAAAAACGGAGATCCTGAAAAAAAATCTGTTTCCGATAAAAAAATATCTTCAAAAAAGGAAATAAAAGTGGAGCAAATCAGGGAGCTTCAAAGAAAGCTTAGTTTTTTTTCCGAAAAGGGAAAATACAAAGTGGCTATTATTGATGAAGCGGAAAGGATGAACAAGCAAGCTCAAAATGCCCTGCTGAAAACGCTTGAAGAGCCCAATGACATGTCATTGATTATTCTGACAGCCCAAAACGACAAAAAACTTTTGCCGACCATTATTTCTCGCTGTCAAAAAATAAAGTTCGGTCCGCTGACCAAAAAAGAAATTACTGAATGGGCCGACAAAGAAAATATCTTTGCGGACAAAGAAAAAGAAAAAAACGAAATTATTTTTTGGTCGCTGGGGCGTCCGGGAATGATTTTAAAGCTCATTCGTGATCCGGAAGAATTGGAAAAAAGAAAAAAAGCCGAAGAAAAATTAAGAAATCTGCTGAATCAGAGCTTGGCGGAAAGATTTTTGCTTATGGAAGAGATGAGCAAAGGCAAGGAGGAGTCTCGGGCAGAACTTGGTTTTTGGGTTATTCTTTTGCGTCAAGCACTTTTAGGTGAAAACATTTTAAATATTCCCAAGGCAAAAATACTGAATATAATAGCAGCCATAGAAAAAAGTTTGGAAATAATGCGGGATACCAATTCCAACACCAGATTAATATTGGAAAATCTGGCTTTAAAGTTCTAAATAGCATGTTTTTTGGAAACAAAAACAAGAAAAATAAGGTAAAAATATTGGGCAAGGAAAAAAAACCTTGGCGCAGAAAAAAAACATCCGCCTCAAGTTTCAGCTTGGGCAAAATATTTTTTTATCTTTTGGCGCTGGTATTTTTAGGAACCGTGGTTTATTTTTTCTTTTTTTCCTCTTATCTGGCGGTAAATTCAATTGAAATAAAAGGCACCCAGAAGATTGATTCGGAAAAAGTAAAAAATGCTTTTACAGAAAAGATTTCCGGAAAATTTTTAGAAGTTGTTCCCAAAAACAACTTGCTGATCATTAGCAAGAACAGCATGGAAAAATATTTATCCGACAAATTCAATCGGATAGAAAACTTGGAAATTAAAAAAACATTTCCCGAAAAAGTGATAATTTCCATAAAAGAAAAACAATTCCAGCTGATTTTTGCGGCCGGAGAAAATAAATATTTGATAGATGAAAAGGGATCGGCTTGGCCAAAAAACGACTTTGAACTGGACGGCTCGGAAGAGGAAAACCTGATTTTGCTTGCGGATGAAAGCGGCAAGGCGATTGAAAATCCCAAAGCGGTGCTGGAAGTTGATTTTATCAAATATGTCTTAGCGGTTCGGAAAGGAATACAAAAAGAAACCGGAATAGAAATCAGTCGCAACTTCTATTCGCCGCGCCTGATCTCTGGTGATTTAAAAGTAGAAACTAAAGAGGGTTGGAAAATATATTTTAACCAAGAAATCAGCCTTGAAAAAAGTCTGAAAATTTTAAAATCAGTCTTGGATGACAACAGAATAAAAAAAGAGGATGTGGCAAATTTGGAATATCTTGATCTTCGGATAAATAATAAAGTTTATTATAAGTTCAAGAGCAAGGACATTACATTAGAAGAAAAACCGACAGAAAACCAGGAAAATAAAGAGAAGAAATAATTTTATTTGAGAAAACGGCAGTAATTGGCTATCAATAAGACAGATAGTCATTAAATGACGATATGCATTTTATTGGCTGTTTGCTGTTTCCGCTTCGGTTTTATTCACATAATAAATCAAAATAGAGGTCCCGACTTGATAGTCGGGTTTTTTGTTTTTGAGCCAGCGATAACTTGTATTGTCAGCTCGGCGCAGGTCATAGATACTTTCCTGCAAAAATAAAGTCGAAATTCCGTACCAGCCGGCTTCCAAGGGTCTTTTGCTGTCCCACCAGGCTACATATTTTTCTCCGAGATAATAATTTAAATCAGCCATACCGAAATAATTCAGTCTAAGCTTGTCAATTTCCGGATGGGCATTCAAAAATTTTTGAAGTCTCTTGAGATCTTGTCCCCAGTCAGCATTGGAATCGGTCACATATTTGTAGCCGTTCATCGGTCCGCCGGCAAAACAATTAAAATAAGACAGATAGTAAGGATAAGCTTTGAAAGTTCCGATGGCCAAAAATACCAAGAGCAATAGGAGTACGGCATAAAAAATATTTTTAATTCGGTATGAATCCTTATTTTTGATGAATTCAATGATGTTTTTTGAAACCAGGATAAAAATAAAAGGGACAATCGGCATCAAATGGCGGAAACCGATATTTAAATTTCCGGAAATGCTGGAAAGGGAATAGATTAAAATAAAAATGAAAATTGTGAACTCGGATGTACTGGTTCGGATGTAATGAAGGCAGTTTTCCCAGATTTTTCCCAGAGAATGTTTGGCGGATTCAAAGGCGGTCCGGGCGATTTTACCAAAAGCAAACAACAAAGCAGAAACAATAAAAATTAAAGTCGGAATCGGTTCCTTGATCAAAAAGACAACCGGAAAATAAGCCAAAGAACCATTGAAATTGATGTTCTCCATAAAGTAATTAATGTTTCCTCCGCCAACTCTTTGAAAAACTCTCACGATGCCGAAAACATAATCTGCCCAAGGCTGCAAAGCGGGGTAGGCATTCATTGCTAGGAGAGTTTCTTTAGCTATTTTGCCTGCCGGGTTTATCCTGCTATCTGGGAAGTAATAGTTGATGATTTCCGGCAATTTTTCCGGAGGCATGTTATGAGTGTTAAAAAAATAAAAAACATAAACTACCAGTAAAGAAATTAAGAAAGCGACAAGACCTTTGCCTAAATATTCTAAAAGTAAAGACGTTTTGCTTCTTTCTTTTCTAAGTCTGTCATGTTCTTTTTTAACCAACGGATAAACCAAAAGAATGAATCCAAAAACCGGGAAAGCCAAAACGGAAGAGAATTTGGCCAATTGCATAAGTCCCAAAAATATTCCTCCAATCAGAACATTTTTCCAGGTCGGTTCTTTGATGAATTTAAGAAAATAATAGAAAGAAAAAACGGTGAAAGCAGCAAGGCCGATGTCTGTCGTAACAAAATGATTGTGTCCCAAAACATTAGGATCAAAGGCAAAAAGCGTCAGAGCCAATAGTCCGGCAAGAGTTCCGGCAAGTTCTTTGCTCCATTTGAAAATAAATAAACCCAAAAGAAGTGAAAGAAGAATAAAGGGAAAACGCGACCAAAAAATTATTTGGTCGGGGTTGTTGCCGGCGCCAAAGAGAAAGTATTTCCCGGCATTCCACTGGGCGTCGTTGGCATTTTCATTCCAAAAGGGTTGGGAAGTGTCAAAATTGAGATTCAGAAATAAAAGCGGGATAGCGGCTAAATCTTTAAGAAGAGGCGGGTGTTCTGGGTTAAGGCGGATATCATTTTGCGTCAGGTAGCTGTAAGCAGCCGGAATATGCGCGTCTTCGTCATAAATCAAACTGTCGTTCCAAGCATTCAAAACAGAAACAATGGCCACAAAAGTCAAAATTGCCACTACTGCCCATTTATATTTTTTTTCAATAAATTTTTTCATGAAAAATCATTTTATTTTTCCGGTTGTTTCAAAAGATAGAAGCCAAAAAAATCTTTCCCGCGCGGATCGGCTCTTTCTTCAAAAACAAGCTGTGGGAATTTTTTTTTGGTAGCTTCTATGGCTTCTTTATTTTTTTCAGTAAAAATAACTAAGAAATCGTCCGTGTTTCCGGGTGAAATTTTATCAATTTCGTTGGGATAGAGATAGTGGTTTTGAGATCCCATATGAAATATTTTAATTGGCAATTTTTCCAAAGTGTTGTAGCTGGTTATGATATATTTTTCTTCGTTGGCCGGTAAAGTCATTATGAATTTGGAAATGTCAGTAATATTTTTGTTGAAAGATTGGGCTGTCTTGGCTTTCTGTGCCCAGAAAATATGATATTTAACTGAATTTAAAGCACCAATGAGAAGCAGTGCCAAAATCAACAGGATATGGGCGATTTTTTTGGTTTTGGCTGGTTTATCTTTAAATTTGTCCCAAACAAGGATAAAACCTAGTCCGGCCAGAATAAAAACGGCGGGTAAGTTGCCAATTGAACGCAAAGCGTGAGGCAGGCCTTCGGCTGTTAAAAATTCCGGGGCCAGCATGGCCAAAAACCAAAAAATCAAGAGGGTATATTTTTCCAAATCCGTGTTTCTTATTTTTTGAATAAGTCTTTGACGAAGCAATAAGAAAAATTTTTTGAAAGCGTAAACGATTCCAATTAAAAAAGCTAGTCCGGTCAATGGGTCAAGGATTGAGTAGGGGGGATAATTGTGGCGCCAATTTTGATCGCCTACGAAATTATATTTGACCAGACTCAACACAAAACTCTTGATGCCTGTGGCGGTCACATTGCCGTGGTTCATCTGCGGAGAAAAAATAGAAATTGAGTCAGAACGCGATTCAAAATATTCCGGGTGGGCATAGAAGGTATAAAACATCGGAGCGGCCACAAGCAGGGCAGTTAGACAAAAAGCCGAAAGGTGCTTCCAATATTTTTTGAGAAAATCTTGGCGGGAAAGAGCGAAGGAAAGTAGAAGAAAAAAAAGAATAAGCGGGGCGATACGAAAAGCGATGTAAGTATGCATGCCAAGGCCGAAAAATATGCCGCCGATAATTCCGTCGGTGATTTTTTTGGTGCGCAAAGCGCGGAAAATGAAGTAAAAAGCAAAAACCAGAACAAAAGGAAGCATGTTGGCCCGGAAAGAAATACGGCCGAAATTAATGGCCCAAAAAGCTACGGCTGTCAGAAAAGAGCTTGCTAGAGCCATGTCTCGTCGTTGAAAAAGTTCTTTGGCTAAAAGATAAACGCCCCAAATGGTAAGGGTGCTGAAAATAATCGCCGGCAATTTGAGAGTTAAAATACTAGCGCCAAAAAGCTTGAAACATAGGGCGATTAGATTCATAAAAAGCCCCTCGCGCCCCTGATTAGCTGGATAAAACCACTGATAATTTCCAGTTTCGTTGGCTCGCAAAGCATCTTCACCATTAACAGCTTCATCTGGATAAACTCCGGGCGGGGTGTTTTCAATATTATAAAAACGCAGGAAAAATCCAAAAGCGATAATTAAAAAAAGAATTAAAGTCGGAATGACAAATTTTTTGTTTTTTGTAAACATTTTTGTGCTATCTTTTTTTATTTTTTATTTGTCTAAATTATATCACAAAAAAACGAACGTTGCCATTTTTATTCACAATCTCACTTCTTGTTTAAAATGAAAAAAATCTTCAACTTGCCGCAAAATATAATTATCCACAACGCTTGACTTGTTTCAAAAACAAAAGACAAAAGTTGTGGTATAATTTAAACAAAATAAATCCTTGTCTATTTAAAAACAATGCCAAAAGAAATAATAATCATTGATTCTGAATATGCCGACGATGATGAAAGCAAAAAAGGGAAAGAGGTGATCAAGAAGGAGGCAAAAGATCTTGTGCCTGTTAATCAAGGAAGACAATTAATGGAGAATTCTATTCCAGAAGAATGTCCTGGGCGAATTGAACAGCTTAAAAAGGAGCTGGAAGAAGCTCGTCAGAAATATGCCGAGGCTGATTACAAGGTCAACAATAATATTTCCAAAATGAAATCATTTTTTGGAAAGTTTTTGAAAACTGAGCCGATGGATGTTACCGAGGTTAACGAAGCCTTTACTACTTATAAAAACAAGGCCTCGGAACTTTCCAGGTCACAAATTGATGCTATTAAGAACAATAAAAATCTGGATCCGGAAACTATGAGGAAAGAGTTAGGCGATTTGGTAAAATATTTCAATTACGATGAGAAGATGAATTTGTATGAATCCAGGACAAAAGCCAGGGCGGAAGCCAATAAAAATAACATTGCTTTTCAAGCTCTAAAGGGAAGTGGGTGGCTCATAAATAAATATAGAAAATTAAATTGGAAAACGAAGTTGATTGGCGGGGCTATTTTTGGCGTAATAACCGGCGGATCTTTGGTAATGGCCCAAAGGGGGTTTGGGAGCGTGGTGGCAGGAGTCGGAGCTGTGGCAACTATGGAAGCTTTGCAAAGAAGATCGGAAAATAAAAAATCTGAAAAGGAAACGCAAAATATGTTAAAGGGTTTTGAAAATTCCGAAGAGCAAATGAAAAGGATAATGAGCTATTTGGAAGGCGAAATAAATGAGTATGAAGCGAGTCTTAAAGATGAATTGAAAAAAGCTAGGACGAGAAAATTCATTGGTTTGGCGGCAGGAGCAGGAACTTTTGTTGCCGGAAACTATATCGGGGGGTTTTTGCGGGAACATTTAATTTCCGGTTTGGAAAAAGTCGAAGATGTTATTCCGGAAAACGCAGATCCTTTGGCGCCAGAGACCGCAAAAGTTTCTGGGGAGAACTTTCCTGCGGGAGAAGCGCCCAAAAGTGTAAATATGTTTTCGCCGGAAGATATTACCGCTAAACCGCAGGCTAACGGTGCGGCCGAGAGAATTTTGGAAGTTAAAAAAGGCAGTAGTCTTGAGGGAACGCTCACTAAACATCTGGAAGCTAGTGGAATGTCTCGCGAAGAAGCCGGAAGTGTAGCTCATAAAATGGCACTTGAATATGCTAAAAATAATAACTTGAAAGATGGGCCATATAGCCTGATCCATGAAGGAGCCAAACTCCAGCTTACTCCGGATGGTAAGGGCATAATGGGAATTTTTGGTGACAATAAAATCGGTTATTTGCCAAAGAATGAAATTCCATCTGGAGGCAAAAGTCAATTTTTTGAAGAAACAAAAATTGGAAAAAATGCCGATCCTATGACAGCAAGAAACAATCCAGGTTGGCAGCGAGATGAAACCTTGGCAAAGATTTCTGAAAATGAAAGCAAAATAAAATCTTTAAATCAAAGGCACGAAGAATTGTTGCGGGAAATAAATAATGTCAAGGGAATTGAAAATGCGCGTCCGGGGGTGCATCAAGATCTCCTGGAGGTCCAACAAGATATTGAACAGCTTAGAAAAACAAATCAGGGTTTGGGTTCAAATTTGGAAAACTTGAATAAGAACAGTTCTTCAAGCGCTTTCAATGCAAGTTCTGAAAACGGAATGACCCAAGAAACGCCGGTAACCAGTAAGGCCGAACCTTTAGGCAACCGGACGGCTGTAAGCCAAGAAGAGTGGAGGGGAAATGGATCGGGAACGAAATATATGAGAAGTTTTGAACATAACTTTGGCAATGTGGAAGAAAATAAGCAACTTTTTAATGCTTTATCAGAGAAAAAATTTATCGGCTCTGATCCTTCGGTGACGGCGAAAAACATTAAAGCTTCTTTCTTTGACGCCTATGGCAAAAAAAGTGTTTTTATGAACCTGCAGGATAAAAGCATGAACGCGATAATAAAAGATCCAGAAACAAGATTGCAAATATTCAAAGGGTTTAAGTCTGGTGATCAAATTACTTTTGAAAAAATGCTTAAAGCCGTCCCGCCGGAAAAACATCCGGGTGAATCTTTGCACAGATGGATTTCACGGGTTGCTTTTGCAATGGAAAACATAAAAGGCAAGTAAAAATTAAAAAAATAAATATGACAAATAAAACACAAATTGAAAAAAGTTTAATTGAAGAGATGGGGCTTGGCGATTTGTCGGAAGAAAAACAACAAGAATTAACCGATAAAATGCTGAAAGCTTTGCTTAAAAGAATCTATGTTGAAGCTACGGAAAAACTTAGCGAAGAAGACAGGGCTTTTTTTGCCCAAATGCTTGACCGGGACGCAAGTCCGGAAGAAATAGAAGAATTTCTGCAAGAAAAAATTCCCGACTTTGTAGTCATGGTCAAAGAAATATTGGCCGGCTTTAAGGAAGAAATGCTAAAATTGTAAAAATTATTCAAAATAATTTTTTAAATCAAAAATATGTCAAATTTGGAACCAATTGAAGAGGGAGATTTGGACCTTAAAAGCAAATTTATCGGTGGAACCGAGAAGGCCAAAAGCGAATTAAGAAAAGCAAATACGGAAATGATAGAAAATTTTGGTTCTCCTGAAGAAAAAAAAGAGAAGCTTGGAGAAAGAACTCTTGAAAAAGAAAAAACCTATTCTAAGATATTGTCCAAAGTCAAGACTGTTCAAGCTCAAACCGATGAAACGGCGGAAATTGTGGCGGGTGAAGCCAAAGAAACTGCCGAAACTGCCACTCCGGAAGCCAAGGTGGATAAGTTGGTCAAATTGGCAATGACTAAAGGCGTTGTGCATGCGGTAAAAGTTGCCAAACACATGGACGACAACTATACTTTAGACGAATTCCATGATAAATTAATGGCAGATGAATTCCACAAGGCTTTGGTAGAAAAAGGAATAATAAAAGAACTCTAATTTTTTTTATTTTAAAAATAAAAAAAGAAAAAACAAAAAATGGATGTAGTTTTTAGCATATTAATATATATTCTTTTAGCCATTTTGGCTTTAGTCAGTTTTGTGAGCGGAATACTTTTGATTGTTCGCAGTTTTTTTGGCTTTCGTGCGCATATTAACAGATCGCTTAGTTTGGATTTGGAAATCGTGCGCGTTTCTAAGGAAAAAAAACAACAGCCAAGTGAAAAAGTTGACGAGAGACAAGAGGTCTGGAAAGAAGAAATTGGCGCCATGGAACAACTTTTGTCCTCTCTTTCTGCTATTAGGGAAAAAAAGGGTTTTTTTTACCGCCTTCTTTATGATGTACCCTATATTTCCTTGGAAATTGCCAAGCCTTCGCATATGGATGAAATAATTTTCTTTGTGGCAATGCCGAGGAAATTCAGAGAAGCCGTAGAGAAGCAAATACATAGCTTTTTTCCCAGTGCTTCTATTGAAAAAACCGAAGACTTTACTATTTTTAATCCCAAAAGCTTTACCGAGGCTGCGATTTTAAATTTGAGAAAAAAGCATATTTTCCCAATCAAAACCTATGAAAGCTTGGAAGTTGATCCTCTAAATAATGTAACTAATGCTCTTAGTAAACTTGATGAAGCCAGCGAAGGCGCGGCCATCCAGCTGATTATAAAGCCGGCCGATCCGGGCTGGAGATATGAGGGCCGGTCAATCGCTCATAAAATGCAGCAAGGCCGAAGATTGCACGAAGTCAATGCCTCTGTTTCCAGTAAAATAATGCGAGAGTCCGGCAACATCATGCATGAAGTTTTTTTCAGAAAACAAGGAGAGGGAAAAAATCCGTATGATCCAAAAACCGTCCAACTTACGCCCGAAGAACAAGAACTGGTTAAAAGCTTGGAGCAGAAATCCGGGAAAGTCGGATTTGAAGTGAATATTCGTCTGATTGCTTCGGCGGAAACGCGAGAAAGGGCCCAGCAAATTTTGGGACAACTGGAAAATTCTTTTTCTCAATATGAAAATTCAGATTTAAATCACTTCTATTCCAAAAAAAGACTAAAAAAACAGGATATTTCTTTTGATTTTATTTTCCGAAATTTTATTGAAGAAGACGCGGTTATCTTGAATGCGGAAGAAGTGGCCAGTATTTTTCATTTCCCGATTTCAACGGTTGAAACCCCGAAAATAAAATGGCTAAAATCAAATGCGGCCCAGCCGCCGTTAAATATTCCTACCGAAGGCATTAAACTTGGATTTAATAAATATCGCGATACCGAAACCGTTATCCGTTTGTCTGAATCTGACAGAAGAAGGCACTTGTATGCTATCGGTCAGACCGGAGCCGGAAAGTCCAACTTTTTGCAAGAAATGGCCAAGCAAGATGCCCAAAAGGGCAATGGGTTTTGTTTTATTGATCCTCATGGTGATGCCATTGAAGATATCTTAACGGCTATTCCTAAGGAAAGAGCCGAAGATATTATTATTTTTGATCCGGCTGATACGGAGCGCCCTTTTGGATTAAATATGCTGGAATATGACATTAATTTGCCTGAACAAAAAACTTTCGTCATCAATGAGATGATCGGTATTTTTGACCAACTATATGATCTGAAGGCAACCGGTGGTCCGATGTTTGAACAATATATGCGCAATGCGATGCTACTTATCATGGAAGACCCCGATTCCGGTTCAACTCTTTTGGAGATTTCCAAGGTTTTAGCAGACGAAGAATTCAGGAGAATGAAGCTTTCTAGATGTAAAAATCCAATTGTTTTTGATTTTTGGACCAAAGAAGCGGAGAAGGCCGGCGGAGAAGCGGCTCTGGCCAATATGGTTCCCTATATTACTTCCAAACTCACGACCTTTATTGCCAATGATATGATGCGACCTATTATTGCTCAACAAAAAAGCACGATCAATTTCAGGGAAATAATGGATAATAAAAAAATATTATTGGTTAATCTTTCCAAAGGAAAAATAGGTGAAATTAACGCTCGGCTTCTGGGGATGGTTGTGGTTGGTAAAATTTTGCTTGCGGCTCTTTCCCGCGTGAATCAACCGGAAAATGAAAGAGTGGATTTCTATCTTTATCTGGATGAATTCCAAAATGTGACTACCAATTCCATCTCCCAAATCCTTTCTGAAGCTAGAAAATATCATCTATGCTTAGTTCTAGCACACCAATTTATTGCTCAGCTTAAAGAGGAAATATCCAAAGCGGTTTTTGGCAATGTTGGATCGCTAGTAGCCTTCCGCGTCGGTCCGGAAGATGCCGAGTTTTTGGAAAAACAATTTGAACCCGTGTTTTCTAAGAATGATTTGGTAAATGTAGACAATTACAATGCTTTTGCCAAGATCTTAGTCCAAGGTGTTGTAAGTAAGCCGTTTAATCTGGAAACATATCCGCCGACTTCCGGCAACAAAGAACTTTTGGAACCTTTCAAGGAACTATCGCGTCTAAAATACGGGCGCAGTCGGGAAATTGTTAATCGGGAGATTATGGAAAGATCAGTAGTAAGAATGCTAAGCGAATGATTGCAAATGTCATAAGAATGAAAAACCCGCCTTATCGGCGGGTTTTTGAAAGGCTTGATTATTTCTTTTTTTTGCCGGCGGTTTTTTTGGTTGCTTCTTTCTTTTCAAGCTTGGCGGCTTTGGCTTGCTTGGCTTTTTGGGAAGCTGCCTTTTTTTGAGCTGATTTTTCGGTCATCTTTCTGAATCTGTCAACTCTTCCGGTAGTGTCAATCACTTTTTTCTTGCCCGTATAAAAAGGGTGGCAAGCGGAACAAATTTCAACCTGCATTTCTTTGACGGTTGACCCGGTTTCAATGATATTGCCGCAAGCGCAGATGATTTTAGCATCATCGTAGTATTTGGGTTGATTGGCCTTTTTCATATATTTTTTAATGTCAGTTTTAAACTGTTTGAATTAACAGGGTTTAGCTTAACATATAAAATTTCAATTGACAAGAGTCTGAGGTCTTGGTATATTAAAAAAGCGTTTAAAGCGTCTGTTTAGAAAGGCAGCTTTTCTTTCTAAATGGGCCTAACTCATACTTTTTGCGGCTTCCGTCCTGACCTTGCGGATAACAAGGTTTAGGAAGTCAAAATGTTCATTTCGAGCGTTTAACAAAAAGTAGCGGTCTGTCCCGATTAATCGGGACATAATTAATTAAGGATTAATTCCATCATTTCCGATGAATCGGTTGGCGGCTTACCGCAATCTGGTGGAATAAAAAAATATGGAAAAAGAAAAGAATGTTTCTTTGCCAGACAAGGAAACAAAGAAAGATCAAAAAGGCAACGACTATTTTGCCGATTTTGATTTTGACAAATTGGAAATGAGCATGCAAAAGATGCTCAAAAACGGCGTTCATTTTGGACACCAAAAATCCAGAAAAAATCCAAAAATGGAAAAATACATTTTTGGTACCAGAAATGATATCAGTATCATTGATCTGCAAAAGACAGTGGAGAAACTTGAGGACGCAAGAAAGTTTATTGAAAAAACTGTGTCTGAGGGAGGAGCCATTCTCTTTGTTGGAACAAAAAAACAAGCCAAAAATTTGATTGAATCGGCGGCTAGGAGATGCGGCATGCCGTTTGTGGTTGAAAGATGGCTCGGAGGAACTTTTACTAATTTTAAAAACATCGCGGAGAGAGCCAGATTTTTGCGTGAAGGACAAGAAAAATTGAAAAGAAATGAATATTCCAAATATACGAAATTTGAGCAAATGAAAATTGCGGAAGAGCTTGACAGGTTGGAGAAAAAAATGGGCGGCATCAAAGAAATGACCAAGCTTCCGGCGGCAATTTTTGTAACATCTCTAGTTGAAGATGATTTGGCGGTAAAAGAATCTTTGACTGTCGGATTGCCGATAGTGGCGCTTACCGATACTAATGTTAATCCGGAATGCGTTGATTATCCGATTCCAGCCAATGAAGATGCAATTTCTTCATTGAAACTCATGCTGGGGTACATTTGCCAAGCTGTTTTGGCCGGCAAAGAGAAAAAAGGAAATATTGAAGAAAAAAAACAATAAATTTCCTAAAATTTAAAATTCTTTAATATTATTATGAATCTAGAACAAATAAAAAAAATAAGAGAAAAAACCGGCGCCGGAGTTGTGGAAGTCAAAAGAGCGCTGGAAGAGGCGGCGGGCGATGAAGAAAAGGCCGTTCAAATATTGCGCAAAAAGGGGCAAGAAAAAGCCGGTAAAAAAACAGAAAGAATTGTGCAGGAAGGCCTGATAGCAGCTTATGTCCATTCCAATAATAAATTGGGCGCCTTAGTAAAACTTCAGTGTGAAACGGATTTTGTAGCCAGAAATGAAGAATTCAAAGAATTGGCCAAGGATATTGCAATGCATATTGTGGCGATGAATCCGAAATACATTTGTCCTTCCGATATGCCACAAGAAATTGTGGACAAAGAAAAAGAGATTTGGGCCGAACAGCTTCGGGGCGAAGGCAAAAAAGAAGAAATGATTCTGAAAATTTTAGAGGGTAAAGAAAAAAAATTCCGGGAAGAAGCTTCTCTTTTAACCCAGCCTTTTGTCAAAAATCCGGAACAAACAATTGAATCTTTGATCAAAGAAAAAATCGGCAAGATAGGTGAGAATATTCAAGTCGGAGGATTTTCCAGGCTGGAAATGTAATTAAAAAATGATATTTTTTAAATTAAGATATGCAAGTTCTCGTAACTATTTATTTTTGGGATAATCCGAAGTTGTTTGTGAGTGATATTGATCTCCGGGAAAATGATCAAGTAGTTGTTATGCTGGACCAAAATATGGAAATAGGAACGGTTCAAAGTATTGTTAGTGAAACTAAAGAAAGATCTTTAGGCAAAATTATCAGATTAGCGACAGAAAGAGACAAGAAAAAAGGTGCTGACTTTGAAAGCAAAAAGAAGGAATATTTGAATTTTTGCCGCGAAAACTCAAAAAAACTTGGGCTGGATATGAAATTTATTGATGTCGGAATCAGCTTGGATGGAAAGCAAATTACTTTCGCTTTTTCTGCGGATAGCCGTATTGATTTCAGGGAACTGGTAAAAAACCTTTCAGGTAAATTCAAAAAATTGATAAAAATGCAGCAAGTTGGGTCAAGAGATGAGGCTAGAAAACTGGGAGGATACGGTATTTGCGGGAGAGAACTTTGCTGCAAAAAATTCGGCGGCAATATGCAAAGCATTACGACGGAAATGGCCAAGGTTCAGCAAGTAGCTCACCGGGGAGCGGAAAGGATATCCGGACTTTGCGGAAGACTAATGTGCTGTTTATCCTATGAAGCCGAACAATACAAAGAAGCCCTGAAGGGTATGCCGGAAATTCATAGTGTGGTGAATACGACCAAGGGCAAGGGCACGGTCATTGAACTTAATGCTGTTCTGCAGGAAATTAAGGTGAAGTTAGAAAATGGCGATTACGTAAGTGTTAAAAAAGAGGACATAAAATAAGAAAAAGTATGCTATATTCAATCTTACCTCCAATATTAGTAATTTTAAGCCTGGTCGGGATTATTGTTTTTTTGGTTAAAAAGTTTTCCAAAATAAAGAAAGCTTGTCAAGAAGAGGATATTGCGACTATGAAAAAAAATGATTTTAATGGAGAAATTCCCGCAGAAAAATCCAGTGAAAAGGGGAAATGGAAAAAGGCAGAAAATGTTTTTTTGATAATCTTGGAAAAAATGGCCAGAAGGCTGCGAACATTTTCTTTGAAATTAGAAGTCTGGTTTAGCGGTTTATCCGGCAAAATAAGATCCAGAAGAAACGGAACTGGCCTTGCAAGCGCGGAAGATGATGCAAAAGAGCAATCGGAAGACAAAATTTTAGAAAAATTGAACAGCTTTAAACCTAAAAATATTTCTGAGGTTAAACCGGCCGGAAGAGAAAAAAGTTCACTACCTAGGGATAAAGAAAAAGTTACCGAACCGATGATTAGCAAAAAAATAACTATGCCACAGACAACTTCTACCGGAGTCAAGAATAAGCTGGAGGATCTCTTGATTGAAAGAGTGGCTGCTAATCCCAAAGACATTGAAGCCTATGAAAGATTGGGCGAATATTATATGGAAATAGAAAACTACAATGATGCCAAAGAATGTTTCAAACAAGTAATGAAACTTAATCCGACAAACAGAAACGTTAAGTACAAGATAAAAAGATTGGAGCGCTTGCTGGGTGAATAATTGATCGCAGCATATGCGTGCCGACTTAGCTCAATGGTAGAGCAACTGTTTTGTAAACAGTAGGTTATGGGTTCAAATCCCTTAGTCGGCTCCAAAACATAAAGTACATAGCATGAAGCATAAAACAGAGACTTAATTAGTGCAGATTTGTTTTGTTTTATTGTTCCATGTTCTATGTTCCATGTTTTATGTTTCATGAATTTTGGGTAGGTGGCGGAGTGGTCAATCGCAGCTGACTGTAAATCAGCCGACTTCGGTCTTCGGGGGTTCGAATCCCTCCCTGCCCACTGGTTGCCGTTGTAGCTCAGTTGGTAGAGCACATCCATGGTAAGGATGAGGTCACCAGTTCAATCCTGGTCAACGGCTCTAACAGTTTTTGGTTCATAGTTCATAGTTTTTAGATTTTTTCTAGAAACTAATAACTAAAAACTAATAACTAATAAAATGACAAGAGAAAATTTGGCCAAAATGAAATGCGAAGTTTGTAAAAACATCAACTATTTCACAACCAGAAACAAGAAAAAACTCAAAGAAAAATTGGAAATGAAAAAACATTGTCCAAAATGCAAAAAGCATACTTTGCATAAGGAAATGAAATAATATTCTGCTTCGTAGAGGCGGGTGTCGTACAGTGGCAGTACGGGAGTCTCCAAAACTTCTAACGGGGGTTCGATTCCCTCCACCCGTGCGAAAATAAATTAGCCACGAAAGGTTCCTGGCTAATTTTTTAGTTGCTTTTTGTGGAGAATCAAAGATAAAACTTGATTATTTTCTTTCTCTGGGCTATAACTTTTATGTGTTCTTTGATGTTTAGATTAAGGTTTAATTTTACTTTAACGAAAAGAAGGAGGAAAAAGAATGAAAAGGATGGCTGTGTTGTTTTTGGGATTGGTTTTATTGATTTCTTGCGGAGAATCGGGAAATCCGATTCCGAGGAGTGCTGATCCATGTAACGCCTGGGCCAGACCGGGCTGGATGGATGGTCCGGAAAAAGTGGTTACGCCGGAGTTGAGAGATGGCAATGCCAGTCATAATTTGTCTCCAGCGGAAATTATTTTCTACTCCGTTTCAGAAAACACGATTGGTGAGTACAAAATCAACCCGGTATTGGTTTTGACATACCTGGAGAGCGCCGATCTGTTAAGCCAAGGCAAAGATTACGGTGATTTTGAATTTCGTCTGTTGACATCGGTCGGTTACGGCGGAGCGGGTATAAAGAAATATCACGGATTTTATCCGCAGCTAGTGGCCTCAACTTTTCAATGGTATGCCTACCAAAAAAGAGGGCTAGATTTTGAAGAGGCACAAACTCAGTATTCTTTTGTTGCAACGAGGCCTTTTAAAGAAGCTTACGCCGAATATGCGGCAATCATGAACCAGATTGTCGGAACGAATTTTTCTTTAAATCCTGATTCTCAGGGATATTATCAGGATTTTTCGGGATTCGTGAGTGCGGAAAACATCCAAAGTTTTTTGGAAGCTGTGGATTCTTCGCTGAAGGAAAAGAATTTATTCAGGCAATTTCCTGTTTTGAAAACGCGCATAAATTATGCATGTATGGAGGAATATTGTGAATAGAAAAAGTCCCGGACTGATATTATCGGTTCGGGACTTTCTTTTGCTTAACTTATTTTCTTAAAAGTGATTTTGTACGAAGGTTCATATTCCACATTGTTTTTGTCTTTAATATTGATACTTTTTCCATCCATAATGGTGGTCATGGCAATATCGGTGAGCATTTCTTCCAGGCTAGAAATTTCCGCGGTGGCTTTTTCATATTCATCCCAGCGCGATCCCATTCCAGCTTGCACTTCCGCTTCTTTGCCCTTTTTCTTTTCACGCAGCTTTTTTATCTCGGCTTTAAGATCCTCATAGCCGTCGGTTTGAACAAGGGTATCCCTATATTCTCGTCCGATTTCTTTGCGAGTTTGTTTAAATTCTTGGATTTGGTCGAATACTTCCTGGATGTTTTGCATAATTCATTTTTAAAAAATTAAAAACATTTTTCCATTTTAGCATAAAGACAGCAAAAACAAAACATAAAATGTGATTTTTTGTCAAAATAGAACAAAACAACTAAAATAGATAGAAGAAAAACATGAAAAAAGAACTTTTCCTTATTTTACACAATATTCGCAGCGCCTATAATGTGGGCGCTATTTTTCGTTCAGCCGATGGATCGGGAGTGAGTAAGATATATCTTTCTGGCTATACCCCAATTCCAGCCGAGGAAGGTAAAAAATACAAAACCAAAGCAGACAAGATGATTGAGAAGACAGCATTAGGCGCGGAAAAAAATATTCCTTGGGAAAAATATGAAGATATTGCGGATCTTTTAGAAAAATTGGAAAAAGATAAGATAAAAATTGTAGCTCTGGAGAAAACTGATAAGGCGGTGAATATAAAAGATTTCAAGGCCGAATTTCCTTTAGCGCTTATTTTGGGCAATGAAGTGGAAGGCGTAGATCAAAGTATTTTGGAAAAATACGATGCGATAGTTTCAATCCCAATGCGTGGCCAAAAAGAATCACTCAATGTTTCCGTCGCTGCCGGCATTGCCATGTATGAACTGCTAAGTTGACGAAAGTAATAAAAAAGTTAAAAATTTGAATATGAAAACCAGAAAAAAGTCAAAAAACAAAATTGAACTTCTCTCTCCGGCGGGTAGCTTGGATAAGCTTAAATATGCCATTGAATATGGCGCCGACGCGGTTTATGCCGGTATTCCGGATATTTCTATGCGAGCCAGAGTTAATAATTTTTCCGAAAAAGATCTAGCCGAAGCGGTAGAATATGCCCATAAGCGCGGCAAAAAATTTTTTGTGACGGTAAATATTTATGCGCACAACTATCATTTACCGGCTATTGAAAAGCATCTGAAATTTTTGCGAAAAACAAAGATAGACGCGGTAATTATTTCCGATCCGGGTGTCATTATACTGGCTAAAAAATATCTACCGAACACAGACATCCACCTTAGCACTCAGGCCAACACGACCAATTGGCAAGCGGCCAAATTTTGGCACTCAGCTGGAGTCAAAAGAATTATTTTGGCGCGCGAAGTAACACTTCAGGACATTCAAGAAATTCACAGGAAGGTTCCTAAGCTGGAACTGGAATATTTTGTGCATGGCGCCATGTGCATGAGTTATTCCGGACGCTGCATTTTGAGTAAATGGCTGTCTAATCGCAGTGCTAATGAGGGTGCCTGCACGCAGCCGTGTCGCTGGGCATACAAAAAAGCAAAAAGAGGCATGAGACAGGAGACAGGCAAAAAGATGATCATTAAAGAAGTGCAAAGCGGGACGGAGATGGATCTGGAAGAAGATTCTCATGGAACTTACTTTTTCAACAGTCAGGATTTGAATTTAATAAAGCGCTTGGAAGAACTCAAGGCGGCAGGTGTTGGGGCTTTCAAAATTGAAGGCCGGACCAAAAGTGCCTTTTATGTGGCCAATACGGCGCGAGCTTATCGTAAGGTAATTAATTCCATTGAAGCCAAGAAAAGTCCAGCTGAGAGAAAAAAGGTTCAAAAATGGGCCGAAAAAGAATTAAATAAATTAGCTAACAGGGGATACACCGAAGGCTTTCTCTTGGGCAATGAGCCGGGGCACAATTTTTTCAATAACGAAACAAACGACGAATTTCAATTTGTCGGCGAGGTTGTTTCGGCTTCCGGCAAGAAACTGGAAATTAAAGCCCATAATGCACTCTATAAAAATGATAAAATTGAAATTATCACTCCGGAAAAAAATGTGCCGGTTAGAATTCTGACGCTCTTGGATGAAAAAGGAAAAGAAGTTGAGTCGGCGCATGGCGGACATGAGCATTTATATATTTTGAAAATAAATCGGGAGGGCTTTGGACCGCTGTCTTTGATCAGAAAACTGGCTGTTTGACTCAAATTGCCCTTATGTAGTATAGTTTAGGAAACGGGGGCTTAATTAAATTTAATAAAAAAATATGGCAAAAGCTACATCCGCTTTTATGAAGCCGATGACTATCAGCTCTGAATTGGCGGAAGTTGTTGGCAAAGGTCCAATGCCAAGATCAGAAGTGGTCAAAAAACTTTGGGCATACATCAAGAAAAATGGACTGCAAGATGCAAAGAACAAGCGTAACATCAATGCTGATGAAAATTTGAAAAAAGTTTTCGGTGGCAAAGCAACTGTAAATATGTTTGAAATGACCAAGCTCGTTTCTAAACATCTTTCATAATCTTTCTATCGCAAATGCACGAAACTGCCTGCAGTTTGGGCAGTTTTTTGTTTGCCAAGGGGCTAAAAGTGCATTAAAATGGGTTATGTAAGGTAAACAACTAAAGATGAGGAATTTTCACATTTGCCTCTTTCAATCCACTGCGGTGTGATGGCGGACATTTTTTTAAATCACACCTGCGAAATGGATTGTTACCGCCAAACGCGTAAGTTCCAATTATATATTAATATGAAGCAATCACAGCTTTTTACTAAGACTAAAAAAGAAGTCCCAAAGGAAGAAGTTAGTGTTAATTCTCAGTTGCTTATTAAGGGTGGATTTATTCATAAGGAAATAGCAGGAGTTTACGCATATATGCCGCTTGGGCTCAGGGTGCTTGAAAAGATCAAAGAAATAGTTCGCGAAGAAATGAATGCTGTTGGTGGGCAAGAGGTTATGATGACTGTTTTGCAGCCAAAGGGAATCTGGGAAAAAACCGATCGCTGGGATGATAAAAAAGTTGATAATTGGTTTAAGACAAAGCTTGTCAGTGGGGCCGAACTTGGAGTCGGCTTGACACATGAAGAGCCAATAGTTGATGCTGTTAGTAATTATCTCAGCTCATATAAAGATATGCCGTTTGCTGTCTATCAGATTCAAAATAAATTCAGGAACGAACTGCGAGCCAAGAGCGGTCTTTTAAGAGGAAGAGAATTTTTGATGAAGGATTTATATACTTTCTGTCGAGATCAAAAGCAACATGAAGAAGAATATGAAAAAATAATAAAAGCGTATTACAAAGTTTACAGAAGACTTGGCATAGGCGAAATAACTTATCGTACCTATGCGGATGGAGGAATTTTTACTCCAAGATTTAGCGATGAATTTCAGACACTTGCTGAAATTGGAGAGGATATTATTTATGTTGATGAAGATAAAAAAATTGCAATTAATAAAGAAATTTTTACCGACGATAATTTGCAAAAGCTAGGCCTTGATCGAAACAAGCTTGTGCAAAAAAGAAGTGTTGAAGTGGGAAACACCTTTCATTTAGAAAGCAAATACACCGATGCGCTGGATCTTTATTATCAAGATGAAAATGGGCAGCAAAAATCAATTATTATGGGATGTTATGGCATTGGCATAAGTCGTTTGATGGGAGCACTAGTAGAGTTATTTCATGACGAAAAGGGTATTATTTGGCCGAAGAATGTGGCGCCGTTCAAGGTTCATCTTTTGAGCCTAAATAAAAACGAAGAGGCTGAAAAAATATACAATCAGCTTAAGGAAAAAGGCGTTGAAGTTTTGTTTGACGATAGAGAAATTGGCGCCGGCGAAAAATTCGCCGATAGCGATCTCATCGGCATTCCATATCGCGTGGTTGTGAGTGAAAAATCTTTGACAGCCGGAGGGGTAGAAGTGAAGAAGAGAAATGAAAATAATTCAGAAATCATCGGAATAGAAAAATTAATAGAATTGCTCGGATACGCCGCTAAAATCTAGAGATATAAAACTTTCATGGAAATTATTCTGAGCCAGTATGCCGGGTTTTGCGGAGGAGTCGATCGGGCATACAGAATCGTTGAAAAAATTGCCAAGGATAAAAAAACTAAAAAACCGATATTTGTATTGGGTTCTTTGGCGCACAATAACGATGTGGTCAAGAAAATTGAAGAAATGGGCATTAAAAAGATTGATGTTGAAAGCAATTTAATAAAACACTTGGAATCTTTGAAGAATAATATAGGCACGTTAATCATCACTGCTCATGGCATCGGTCCGGATGTTTATGATTTTGCCAAAAGAAAAAAAATCAATCTGGTGGACGCGACTTGCCCGAAAGTCATCAAAGTGCAAAGACTGGCTAGAAATTTTTTCAAAAAGAAATACCAGCTCATTATTATCGGCGAAAAAAAACACAAAGAAGTCAGGGGCATCTATGAGTGGGCCGGCAAAAAAGCCTTTTTCATTGAAAAAAAGAGTGATTTTAAAAAAATAAAAATTGATCCCGAAAAAAACATTGCCATTATTTCTCAAACGACGCAAAATAAGGATTTAGTTAGCAAACTGAGTGCCATGATAAAAAAGGGATATCCTGAAGCTGAGGCCGTTGACACTCTTTGTCTGACAACCCACAATCGACAAGATGAAGTTAAAAAAATAGCCAAAGCTTGCGATATTTTGATTGTTATTGGATCGCCCGAAAGCGCCAATTCGCGACGTCTTTGGGAAATCGGTAAAGAAAATAATTCCCGGACTTATTTTTTGGAAAAATCCGGCCAACTGCAAAAAAAGTGGTTTAAAGAATGTGAGTGTGTCGGAATAACAGCCGGAGCTTCTACTCCCGATTGGACGATTAAAGAAGTTATTGCCAGGATTAGAGAAATTTAGTTTTAAACGAAGTTTTTGGTTGAAAAAAGCGAATCTTAATTTGCTTTTTTGTTTTTTTTGAGATATAATTCAAAAGGTTTTAAACTTGAGTCAAGCTTATTTTGGTGTTTATAAAAATATGACAAAAATTATCATAGTTGAAGATGATTCAATGATTTCCGAGATTTATCAAAAAAAATTTGTTGAGTCCGGATTTGAGGTTTTGACAGCTAAAACGGGTGAGCAAGTTTTGGCTTTGGCAAAAAATAATCCGGTAGATTTGATTTTGCTAGATCTAATTATGCCTAAAATGGATGGTTTTGAGGTAGTTGAGCGCTTGCGCAAAGGCAATGAATATGATAAAAACATAAAAATTATTATTTCCAGCAACCTTAGCCAAAGGGAAGATCAGGAGAAAGCGATGAAACTTGGCGCTGACGGCTTTATTGCCAAATCGGAACATACGCCCAGTGAGCTGGTGGCCGAGGTGAGTCGGATAATGAAAACATATAAGCAGCAAGAAAAAAACCAGAAAAGATTTGATGAAAACGGGAAGTTAAAAGAAATTACCAAAAAAGAAAATTGTAAAAAGATTCTTTTGATTGAGGACGAGGAAATTTTTATTGAAATGTTTGGAGAAAAGCTGATGATGGATGGTTTTGATGTTGTTTCGGCTAAAAATGGGGCCTGGGGAATCAAAGAAGCAATGAATGGAAAATTTGATTTATATGTCATAGATATGATAATGCCCAATATGGGCGGGAAAGAAATAGTCCAAAAGTTAAAAATGGAAGAAAAGACAAAAAATGTTCCAATAATTCTCATGTCCGCTTCAGTGGAAGACAGAGAAGCAAGGGAAGCTAAAAAACTAGGTGTGGAGTGCTTTTTTGTTAAAACTCAAATTACTCCTTCCGATCTTTCAGAGAAAGCTAGGGAGCTTACTGGAGAATAATTGTTTGTATTTATTAATCAAAATGCAAAGAACCCTTATAAAAGATGCAGTCAAATCAATAGGAAAAAAAATAAAGTTGGCCGGTTGGGCGCATATTAGGCGTGATCATGGCAAGCTTATTTTCATTGATCTCCGTGATCGCAGTGGCTTTGTCCAACTTGTATTTATCCCGGATAAAGAAGCGGCCTATGAAACAGCCAAAAAAATAAGAAGCGAATATATTGTTGAAATTGAAGGTTTTGTTAAAGATCGTCCGGGCGGAGCAACTAATGAAAAAATTTCAACCGGAAGAATTGAAATTGAGGCTGAAAGTGCCAAAATAATATCACAGCCGGCGGAAGAATTGCCGATAGATATTTCCAGTGAAAACCTTGATTTAAAACTGGAAACCCTTTTGGATAACAGAAATATTACTTTGCGCCATGAAAAAAACCGAGCTATTTTCAGAATTTATGCCGAGCTCATTGCTGCTTACGGAGAAATTATGCGTAAAGATAACTTTGTGGAAATAAAAACTCCCAAAATCGTTTGTGCGGCCACCGAGGGAGGCGCGAATTTCTTTAAAATAGATTATTTCGGCCGAGGCGCCTATTTGGCGCAAAGCCCGCAATTTTACAAGCAAGCCGGAGTGGGTATTTTTGAAAGAGTCTTTGAGATCGGGTCGGTTTTTCGGGCCGAACCTCACTACACGACCCGACATGTTAATGAATATATTGGCCTGGACGCGGAAATGGGTTTTATTGGCGGAGTGGAAGATGTTATGAATGAATTGGAAAGAGTTATGAAGTATGTGATGAGCGCAGTTAAAAGAAAATGCAAGAATGATTTGGAAAAATACGAGGCGGAAATTTTGCCCGTTTCGGCTATCCCTAGGATAAAATTGACTGAAGCTCTCAAGATTCTGGAAAAAGAATATGGGAAAAAAATGGAAACGGAAGACATTGATAATGAAGGAGAGAAATTAATCGGACAATGGGCTAAAGACAATTACGATAGTGATTTTGTTTTTTTAACTCATTATCCAACAGTGCTTCGTCCGTTCTATTCAATGCCCAGCACCAATCCTAATTATACGGAAACATTCGATTTGATATATCGCGGTGTAGAAATTGCCAGTGGTGGGCAGAGAATTCACGATTTCGAGCAAATGGTTGAAAATATCAAGAAACGCAAACTTGAACCGGAGCAGTTCAAAGATTATTTGGAGATTTTCAAATATGGCATGCCTCCTCATGGTGGTTGGGGACTAGGTTCAGAAAGAATAGTGCAAAAATTGCTCGGGCTCAAGAGTATTAAAGAAGCAATCCTTTTTCCCAGGGATGTAAAGCGTCTTAATCCGTAGAAATCACCACTGTCTTTTGTTGATGACTTAAAAAACAAAAAATTTTTTCATGTTTTATAATGAGCAAATAAATCACAAAAAAATAAAGTTAATTGATTTTATTTCTTTTCTTATCGGATTTTCCCAGGCAACTGTTGTCTATGTTTTTTCCACTTACTTTAAAACTTCTTCCGGCACGGAAAATGTCGGAATTTTTTATTTTGTTGCTTATCTTTTTGTTTTGATCTTTCTGTTGAATTTGCACAAAGCCGTGAGGTGGGTTGGCAAGTCCAATGTATTTTATTTTTCAATCCTGGCCAAAATAATCGTTATGGTTTTTTTGGTTTTGCTTCCTCCGACCTGGTATTCAATTCCTTTTCTAGGCCTGTATATGATTTTAGTGGCGCTTATTTGGACCAGTCTGGATGTGATTTTGGAATCTTTTTCTGAAGATAAGGTTTCTGGTCGTGTCAGAGGCCTCCATTTGACTATTTTTAACGCCGGCTTTCTTTTGGGCCCGCTTATTTCTGCGCAACTTATGAGTCGCATTGGTTTTTCCGGCATATTTCTCTTTTCTTTGGTAGTGGACGCTTGCGTGTTGACATTTTCTTTGATTGGCCTCAGAAACATAAATGATGTTTTTAAACAGAGAGTAGGCATTAAGGATATTTTCAAAAAAATTTACAAAAGAAAAGATATTAAGAGAATTTATTGGATTTCTTTTGCGTTGGAATTTTTTTATGCTCTTATGATTATTTATACTCCCATTTATTTGTTGGATTTAGGTATGTCTTGGCAGCAAATCGGCCTTATCTTTACTCTCATGCTTTTACCTTTTGTTATTTTACAATATCCAGCGGGAATTTTAGCTGACAAGAAGACAGGGGAAAAAGAGCTCATTATTTTTGCTATAATTTTTATGGCTTTTTCTACTTTGTGCATCTTTTTTATTGATTCTAAGAGCGTTTTAGTCTGGGGTTCCATTCTTTTTGCGACTAGGATCGGGGCATCTCTCGTAGAAATTCTCAGGGACTCGTATTTCTATAAAAAAATAGACGGCCATGATGTGGATATTATAAATTTTTTCCGCACGGCTATGCCTTTCGGATATATTATGGCGGCCTCTCTTTCTTCTTTAATGCTGTTTTTTTTGCCCCTAAAGTCTGTTTTTGTTTTGGTTGCTGTAGTTTTGTTTTTATCCCTTTATCAAGCTGTAAAACTGAGAGATAATAAATGTGAGGATGAAATTGTTAAAGAAAGAAATTAGTGATAGAATAAAGTAAATAAAAAGCTAAAATCAAAGAAATATGGCTATTTCAAAAAAAATTATTAATTATCTTGAAAAAGAAGGCTATAAGTACGAAATAATCGGGCACAAAACAACTTACACGGCATGGGACATGTCTCAAACAAAAAAAATAAAGCCGCAAGAAGTGGTAAAGTCTTTGGTGATGAAATTGGATAAAGATTATGTTTTGGCTTTGTTGCCTGCCAACAGAAATCTGGACAAGAAGAAGGTTTTGAAAGCTATAAACTCAGATCGCAAGAAGAGCGGAGAAAAAATTTCCCAAAAAATTGATTTTGCTAAAGAAGTCTGGATGAAGAAAAATATTCCCGGAAAAGTCGGTGCTGTGGCTCCTTTTGAAAAGATATTGGGGCTGAAAATTTATATTGACGGATTGCTGGTGAAAAATAAGAAGCTATATTTGGGATCCGGAGATTACGAAAATTCAATAAAGGTGAATACCAAAGAATATCTTAAAAAAGAACCTGTTATTAAGGGCAACTTCAGTGTAAAGAAGTAATTTTTTAATTTTCTAATTCGCAGTGACTTATCAGATAAAACTGGAACAATTTGAAGGCCCGCTTGATCTGCTTTTAAACCTGATTGAAGAAGAAAAGCTGGACATTACCAAGGTCAGTTTGGCCAGAGTAGCCGATCAATATTTAGGGTATATAAAAGAAAATAAAAATATCAAGCTGGAAAATCTGGCGGATTTTTTGTCGGTAGCTTCCAAATTGATTCTCATAAAATCAAAGGCATTATTGCCGTTTTTACAGTTCAGCGAAGAGGAAGAAGAAGAAATAAAAGACC
>CAZWRY010000007.1:0-47962 GCA_964636505.1 uncultured Bdellovibrionales bacterium
CCTTTCGGGTACCAGCTCCTAAGGCTGGCGTGTCTGCCAATTCCACCACCGCGGCATAAGGGCACATTTTATATTACATTTTTATGTCAATTTTTGCAACTGTACTAGAGATTGTGGACTATTTTTATCAGATCGGCATTAGTCGGATCTAGGGCCAATGCTTTCTGAAAATATTTTTTAGCTTGAATTTTGTTGCCTTGCTGTCTATAGACAATTCCTAAGTTATAGAGCAGATGGATATTGTCCGGATTTTTTTCTTCGCCTTTTTGCAAAAATTCAATAGCCTTATCAAGCTTTTTCTGTTCGGTTAAGATTTTAGCTAAATTGTTATAAGCGGGAACAAAAAAAGGGTTGATATCAATAGCTTTTTGATAAACGGACACTGCCTCTTCAGTTTTTCCAAGGGCGGTCAGAGAATTGCCCATGTCGTACCAAGGCTGAAAAATATCAGCGTCAATTCGGATAGCTTTCTGGTAAGTGTTTATTGCTTCTGAATTTTTCCCAGCCTCAGAATAAGCCATGCCCAGGTTTGTATAAACCCGACTTGAATATCCGCCGAGAGAAACATTTTTTTCATAGAAAGCTATTGGATTTTGCCAATCATTGTTTCTGATAATGGTTCTTGTGCCTAATCCCAAAATAAAAATAGTCAGAAGTGATAAAATAGATAATTTAACTATCTTGGAACTTTTTTGAAAATAATCAAAAAGTGGGATCAGAAAACAAATCAAAAGTCCGATTAGCGGAAAATACAGCCAGTGTTCATAAAGAAGACCCTGGATAGGATAGATATAAAAGGAAGGAAAGAAAGTAATCCAAAACCAAAGTAGCCCAAAGGCCATTATTTTATTTTTTTTGAGTGAAAAAAATATAATTATGACAGAAGACAAGGTGAGAATAAACCCAAAGATAACAGAAAAATCAAAAAATGATTTTGGCAAAGCAATTGTTTTTTCCATATACAATTTGGCTGGCCAAAACAAAAGACCGAAGTAAACCGAGAGGCCCTTGAAATAGCTGAGTAATTTTTCTCCGAAATTAGCCGCTCCGATATTATTCGGCTGGCCCAAATCAAAAGTGTCGGTGAAATGCAAGAGAGTCAGGCGCAGAACGAAGTAGATAAGCGCCAGAACGAAAAAAGGCAAAATAATTCTTAGTTTATTTTTCCAATCGTCTAATATTTTTTCAGGAGAGATAGTTATAAAATACAAAACAAGAAGAGCTGGAAAAACAATGGCCCTTTCTTTGGTCAGAAGAGCCAAGCTAAAAAGCAAAAGGGAGAAAAATAAATATTTGGAAGAAGCTTTTCCTAGGATATATTTCAGAAAAAACCAAAAAGAGAAAAGTAAAAAAGCAGAATGCATCGGGTCGGCTCGGCCGGCGACATAAGCCACAGCTTCGGTTTGAAGCGGGTGGACTATGAAAATAAGGGCGGAAAAAAAAGCGGCTAACTTATTTTTAAAGAGCTTAAGGATTATTAGATAAACGAGCAAGGCAGACAAAAAATGCCAAAGGAAATTTTGCAAATGATAAATAAAGGGACTTAGCTTAGCTATGTGGTAATCTAGAGAAAAGGAAACCAGTAGCATTGGACGCCAATAATTATCTTGAATGCCAGATCCGGCAGTTAAATTTTCAGAAAAATACTGAGGAAAATAATTCCAATTGCGAATATACTGATTATTTACGATGCTGTCATAATCATCCCAAAAAAGCTGATTATTTAAAGTATTGGCATAAAGAACAAAACCAAAAAGAAAAATTGCCAAAGCAATTTGCCAGGCCTTCATTCTTTCAAAAAGAATTTGAATTCTTTGCATTTTTTATTCAAGAAATGTTTTTAGCCTGCGGACCTCTTCCTTGAGCGCCCCGCTATTTTCATATTCACCATGATGTCGCGTGTCTTCTCCGTAGGTTTCCTTTTTTTGATCCAGATGAATATTGAGAGTCAAATCTGAGCCATTAAGTCTGGCATAGATGTGAAATCTGGGATAGCCAGAACTTCCCATGGGACGAATAAAACTCATTTCACCGCTTTCTTCAACTTTATGTTGGAAGATGTATCCTAGTCGTCGCATAGTATTTGTGGGATTTTCTTGGATATTTTTGGCTTCTATTATCATATGATTAGTTTAAAACTTCTTCAGGTAAATTTTTTAATATGCTAATGACCTTTTCATTTTTTTTGAGCTTTTCAATAACCTTGATGATTTCATCGGCTTTATCTTTGAGAAAAAATTGCTTGGTAAAAAAGATATGCATGGATTTGGTATCTGGCTTGCGTTCAATATATTTAGCTAAAATAGCATACCAGAATTCAAATGTTTCGCGTGGAACATTGATATCAAGATCGGCTTTGGGGGCGTTGTTAAAATAGAGACCGAGCTTTTCCCAGTTATTATACTGGTCATAAAGCAGCTCATCTTCAAGAAATTTTGATGGCAAGGACCAAATGTCAGAAGTATCTTCCAGGGAATAAAACTTTCTGTTTTTTAAAATTTCTTCTCTTTTCATGTCACAATAAATATGAAATTTCCAACCAGCCTGAAAGGCAGTGAGTCCGGTAAAATCCAAATTTATGGAGCTGGTGTTTTTTTGCAAAATATTTTTTTTCAGAATTTCATCCGGAACGTGAGTATCTTTTCTTTTGATATTTTCGCTCACTCTGCGGATGTCAGGGAAAAGGCAGCCCAAAAGAAACTCATCCTTGTTGATGTTGGATGGATTTTTTTCAAAATATTTTTTGGCGTAAATGATGTGAGAAATTGGAGCAGCCATTTTAGTTTGTGGTTAGTAGTTGGTAGTTTTTGGAATTTTTTTGGGTGTTACGTGATGTAATCCATTTTTAATGGATTACATTTTATGTGGTGGACAATACTGGACTCGGACCAGTGACCTCACCGATGTGAACGGTGCGTTCTAACCAGCTGAACTAATTGTCCGCTTTTATTTTACCCAATGCTTCTTTTTGATTTCTTTGTCATCTTCTTCCTTTTTTTCTTCTATTTTTATTTTAGCCATTTGACGCAGGGTGTCCAAATTTTTTTTGTATAGTTCTTTCGCGCGTTTGATGAGATAATCCTTTGTATTCTTTTTGGAATCTTCAATAACTTCAGCCAAGAGCACATCCAGAATCGTTCCAATTTTTGGTCCGGGATTTATTTCCAGTTTTTGCATTAAATCATTACCGTTAATTTTGAGCATCTTTACTGAAACTGCATCACAAGAAACTTTATCAATAATATATTCCAAGTGTCTGAGTTTATAGGGCTTAGCCTTGGGCGTTCCGCTGCCAAGTCTGTCGGCAATTCGCAGATCAATTAAATCCTGCATATTTGAAGGACCAACTCTTTGGATTAATTTTCGCACAGAGCTTTCTGTAACTTCATCAGGATTGTAGTAGAACATATGATTATCAATAAGTAGACTTACCTTATTAATAATGTCATTAGAAAATCGGAGGCGTTGCAATATTTTTTTGGCTACCCTGGCACCGACGTGGTCATGGTTATAGAAAGTGGCGAATTCTCCTTCACCTCTTTTGGTTTGCGGTTTAGCGATGTCATGAAGGAGCGCGGCCAAACGCACCTCCAATTTTTTGGAAGGACAAAATTTCAAAGACAACAAGTTGTGTTTGTAGATGGTATGAATGTGATGACGATTTTGCGCAACGCCATATCCATTTTCCAATTCTGGAATAATAAAATTTAAGAGATTAGTTTCATGCAGCATTTCAATGCCTTCAGATGGCTTATCGGACAGAATAATTTTTACTAATTCATCCTTAATTCTCTCTAAGGCGATGTGCTCAATATTCTTGGAATTTTTTTTAATTGATTTAGCCGTCTTTTCTTCAATGGTAAAATCCAGTTGTGAATGAAATCTCACAGCTCTCATCATACGCAGAGCATCTTCAGAAAATCTTTCATCTGGATTACCAACTGTGCGAATGATTTTATTTTTAAAATCTTTTTGGCTAGAAAATAAATCAATAATTTCAAATTCTTTATTGCTGATTTTTAGAGCCAAGGCATTAATTGTAAAATCTCGGCGTTTCAAATCTTCTTCCAGTGTCTCGGCAAATTTAATTTTGTCAGGATGTCTCTTGTCGGAATAATTGGATTCAATGCGATAAGTCGTAATCTCAACTACTTCTGATGTCTCTTCTCCTTTTTTGAGTTTTATGCCAACTGTTCCAAAAATATTTTCATAAAAGCTGTCGGGAAAAATTTTCATTATTTCTTCCGGCTTAGCATTGGTAGTCAGGTCCCAATCTTTAACTTCTCGCCCCATAAGTAAATCACGTACGGATCCACCGACGATAAAAGCCTCAAATCCAGCTGCTTCTATTTTTGCAATAATCTCTCTTATTTTTTCTGGAATTTTATTTTCCATATAATTTTGGTGTCCTCGGCAGGAATCGAACCTGCGGCGGCCCGCCTTAGGACGGCGGCGCTCTAATCCACTGAGCTACGAGGACAATTTAGTTAACTAAATCTAATATCTGGTCGGATGTTTTATTTATTAATGAATGGATTAATTTTAATGTGTTATGTCCACGTCTTACGGTTATTCTGCACATTCCATATCTAGTTTTTCCTCGTGTTCCACCATCATTAAAACGAACGATAAACTTGCTTTTAGAAATGCCTGTATTTTCCGACCAATATTTTAAGCATTCATTTTTATCCATTCCCGAAAAGTACCGTACAGTTATTTTAATAAAATCATCGGAAATATTAAGATAATTTCTTAATATTTTTAAATAAACTTGTATCATTTTTCCATCAGAATTAATAAATTCACAAACCTTTTTACTACCCTCTCCCCAATAAAGCATTGCCAAAATTATGGCTAAGGTTCTGTCAGACTTTTGTAATAATTTTTCTGCTCTTTCTGCTGCTGCTTGTAAATTTCTTTCTTTTATTTTTCTACTTCCACCCCTCTTTGTTTTTAATAGTGGAAGATACTTCGGTAAAACCTTGACATTATGAACATGATGCCAAACAGTAGTTCTAGGAACAGAAAGCTCTGATACTATTTCATTTATGCTATAACCAAATCTTCTTAACTTCTTAATTGAATTTATTTTTTGTAGTGAGTGTTTTCTCATAATTCTAGTATACAATAATCATTAGAAACATCAAGCACTCTTATTGGGAAAATGTAGTTTCTATTTATATATATTAAAATACGATAAAAAAGCCTTTCGAAAGCTTTTTGTGGACCTATGGAGAATTGAACTCCAGACTCCTCCATGCCATGGAGGCGTAATACCACTTTACTATAGGCCCAAAATTATTTTAAATTACTTTATTTGACAATGTCTCAATGATATCAGGTTTTTGTGTTTGGTCAATATGGGATATAATTAAAGTATGCAAATTATAAGCAAACTTTGGAACAATTTCAAAACTCAACCGGATATCTGGTTCTTTTATGGGTTTCTGCTGACATTTACTCTTTCAATTAGAAACGTCTTTACCTTTTTTCCAATACTAGATAATTTTAATGAATATACGGGATTCTATTTATATTTGTCAGATATTTTTTTAATCTTAACCCTAATAGCATGGGGCTCATCTATGCTATACAATAAAAACATACTATTGTCAATAGACAGACTGAAAAAGTGGTATGTGCTGTTACCGCTTTTGATTGTCGCTTGGGCTTTTCTGTCTGTTTCTTGGGCAAATAATGAGGAGATTGCATTGTTTAGATCAATAAAACTCCTGGAATTTTTTCTGCTTTATTTATTTGTCATATTTAGGGTAGAAAATTGTTCCACGTGGAACAATTTGTTCAAAATCATAATGGTTGTAGGTGTTTTTCATTCAATAATCGCAATTTTACAATTCATTTTTCAAAAATCAATTGGCTTTTTTTGGCTTAAAGAAAGTCTTATTTCTTCGGATATCCTGGGCGTGGCTAAAATAATAGTTGACGGAGAAAAAATAGTTAGATCATATGGCTTGTTTCCACATCCAAACATCCTAGGTGGTTTTTTGTTGTTTTCTATCGTTATCACAATTTTATACCGAAGAATGTTCCACCCCAGTACAAATGTTCCACGTGGAACATTGTACGGGGCAGGCGTGGAACATTATATCGGGCAGGCGTGGAACATTATAGTGCTTTGTCTGGAACTTTTGGCTTTATTTCTGACATTTTCTAAATCTGCTATTATTGGTCTTGGTCTGGCTCTGCTATATTTATTTTTTATAAATGTTCCACGTGGAACATTTATGGTTCACCTAAAAAAACAAGCTAAATGGCTGCTTTTAGGAATTTTATTGGCCTTGACATTTTTGTTTGTTATAAGGGTTAATTTAAATATTTTTTTTACTCAGAGTCTTGAAGAAAGGGGTATCTATCAAAATGTTTCACGTGGAACAATTTCAAATAATTTAATTTTAGGCGTGGGAAATGGGCAATTTGTTCTGGGTATGCAAGATTATTTAAAGCAACTTTTGGATTTCTGGCAATTTCAGCCTGTTCATAATGTTTACTTGCTTATTTGGTCAGAATTGGGACTGGTTGGTTTTATATTGCTTCTATTTTGGATATTAAAAACTGTTTGTGATAAAAATGTTCCATCTCAGTACAAATGTTCCACTTCAAAAGAAAATAAATTTTTCCATCCTGATACGAATGTTCCACGTGGAACATTCTATTGGACAAGCGTGGAACAGTCTGTTGCTGCGGGGCAGGCGCGGAACATTCTATGGGACATGCGTGAAACATTTGTATGCGGGACTTATTTTAAAGCAATACTTTTAGGGCTAATGTTTATTATGCTGTTCGATCATTACTTATGGGATATTCAACAAGGACAGATATTGCTATGGATGACACTGGGTTTTGTGGTAGGCCTAAGAAAACATTGACAAAATACATAAAATATTTTATAATATAAAAAACAAAAGACAAAGCAGATTATTGCAAAATAATCAAACTATATTATACTTAATGTACTTAATTTTTATCTCATAAAAAATGATTGGAGTTTTTGACAGTGGGGTTGGCGGATTGAATGTGGTTAAAGAAATAAAAAAGTGGCTGCCGGATTGTCCGGTTGTTTATTTTGGTGACACGGCTAGATGTCCATGGGGCAACAAGAGCCCGGATTTGGTAAAAAAATATGCAGATGAAATTACAAGTTTTTTAATTGGGCAAGGAATAAAAGATATTGTAATCGCGTGTAACACTGCTTCGGCTTTGACGGTGGATTATTTGCGAGAAAAATATTCGGCGATAAATTTTTATGACGTAATCGATCCGGTCATTCATAAGGTCAGAAAAGAAGCTAATGCAAATAGCAATAAAAAAAATTTTTCTGTTGGCATAATTGGAACCAAGGGAACAATTGAAGATGGAATGCATGAAAGAAAAATTGGAGAAATAAATCCTAATATTAAAATTTATTCCAAAGCCTGTCCATTACTTGTTCCATTGGTGGAAGAAGGAATGGCTGATCATGATGTAACAAAAATTATTGCTAAAGAATATCTGGAAGAATTTAAAGACAAAAAATTGGATGCTTTGATTTTGGGCTGTACTCACTATCCGATTATCAAAGATATTCTTCAGGAAAATTTGAAAGATGTAAAGCTTATTGATTCGGCCGAGGAGACAGCCAAGAAAATTGTTAGACAAAGATATTTTAATGATATGGAAAAAAGATCGGATGTTTTTTATTTTTCTGATTTATCCATCGGACTTACAAAATCAGTGGAAGATATTTTAGGCAGGAAAGTGGTGATTAGAAAAATGATTTTCTAGTTTAAAAAATTCTCCAAAAAAATAGGGCTGTGCCATTTCATATAAGTTATTTACATGAAAGGCACAGCCCTTTGTTTATTCCTTGCACTCAATTGACATGAGAACTATCTTGTCCCCCTTTATTTGAAAGAAAATTGTTATTTCCTTTCCCTCGTTTTCTTTTAGCGATAAATGCTGTTGATATTTCTGGAAAAAGAAAACCTCTATCCTTTCCCCATCGTAAAGTTGCACCAGAATGCAACCTTCTGGATATGCCACGCTTTGTGGTAAGTTTTCAAAGTGCGTGAGAATACCCGTTCTTTCCTCAGCTAAAGATAGCGAGGAAAAAATAACAACAAACAACAAAACAATAAAAAGAACGACAATTTTTTTCATGATCCTCCTCCTTTTTGTTTTTAGCCATGAAGCATAGCATTAAAATCTGGCGTTGTCAATTTCAGGTTTTTATTAAGATTATATTTGTCAAAAATATTTTTTAGTGCTAGGATTATTTGATAAAAAAAATAAAAAAGGAGGAGAAAAATGAAAAAGAGTTCTTTGGACAAAGTAAATAAAAAAAACGACAGTGGTCCTTTGGCGCATCTGGCCTTTCAAAATCAGATGAGTAAAGGGCGACGTTTTGTTTCGGAAGAGGATGAAGATGGCTGGATGTTTGATTTTTTAAAGCTGGATCCATTTATGATAGACCAGCAAAAAATTGAATCATCAAAGGCTTTGCGAAGGCTTAATTTAAAGCAGCAGGTCTTTGCGACGCCGATGAACAAGCATATTCGTAATCGGATGTCACATACAGTAGAAGTAGCTAGTCTGTCGGCGCTGATTGCTAAAACTTTGGGGCTGAATGTGGATTTGTGTGTATCTATCGCGAAAGGACATGATGTGGGACATCTGCCCTTTGGTCATTCCGGAGAAAGATTTGTGAGAATGGTAACGGGGAAAAAATTCCATCATGCAGCCTATGGAGCTATTTTGCTTCAGGAGATTGAAAGAAAAGGCAGAGCCAATTTTTCCTTTGAAGTTCTGGAAGGAATAACTTTGCATTCGGCAAAAAGTATTCCTCGGAACAAGCCACAGGAATATGCTGTCGTTAAGTTGGCGGATAAAATTGCCTATGTTTCTCATGATCTCAATGATGCTATTCGGATGAAAATTTTACCGGAAAATGCTCCGATGTCCAGGCTTTTAGGCGAAAATCAAAGAAAAAGAGTTGAAAAATGTGTAACAAGCTTATTGGCGGAAAGCCAAGAAAAAGGGTTTATTTCCTTTGAATGCTCGGAAATAGCTCAAAGCTTCTGGTTTTTACATGAGTGGATGTTTAAGAATATCTATGCCAGGATAGACGAGTCAGAGTTTTTCAAAATTCTGAATGAAATTTTTAACATTTTTTTGGAGCTTAGTTTCCAAAAAAGTTCCGTTGTTTTTGGTTGCGATCCGGTTATTTTGATCAGCCTCATGAGTGATGATGAATGCCTTAATCTTTATGATGACCTGGTTTTTTTCGGAGGTCAGAAAAGAGTTTTAAATAACTTATCCTTGATTGAAATTATGCCTACAATCAGGAATAAAAAAATAGACTGGGTTACGCCGGATTTCAGCTGGGCAAAGAAATAAAGCAAAAATTTTTTAACCAATCCCTTTCAGGCAAAAGCTTGGAGGGGATTTTTTATAAATAAAAAACAGCTTCGAAAATTGAGAGCTGTTTTTTTATTTAGATATTCTAGAGAATGGTAATGGCTGAAACTTTATCTCCTGTTTGCGGGCGCATTACTCTGACGCCTTGAGTGGCGCGGCCAAGAGAAGAAACACTCTTGAGCGGAATGCGGATAATCTGTCCTTTTTCGGAACTCAAGATTAAATCATTTTCAATATCATCAATATTAATCACATTGGCGCCGATTAATTTTCCAGTCTTAGGTGTGACGCTGGCAGTCTTGATTCCGCTGCCGCCACGATTTTGAACTTTATAGAATTTCAAATCCGATCTTTTGCCAAAGCCGTTTTCTGAAATGACTAATAGTTGATTACCCTTTTGATCTTTAAGAACAACATTCATACCCACAACCTTGTCATCATTTTTGAGTTTGATGCCGCGGACTCCGGCAGCCGTACGGCCCATTGGGCGTACATCCTTTTCTTTGAAATGGATAGCTTGTCCTTTGGAAGTAGTGATGACCATTTCGTCTTGTCCATTGGTTGGTTCAACCCAACGCAAAGCATCGCCGGCATTGAGGTTGATGGCAATAAGTCCGGATCGTCTTACATTGTCAAAATCGGCGAGATCAGTTTTTTTAACTGTGCCCATTTCAGTGGTCATAAACAAGAATTTGTATCCATCATCTTTATTAAAAGGAATAACAGCCGTGACAGACTCTTCTTGTGAGAGTTGCAGGAAATTGACAATAGATTGTCCTTTGGCGGTGCGGGATGAAGCCGGAATTTCGTAGGCTTTAGTTTGAAAAACTTTTCCGGAGTTAGTGAAAAACAAAAGATTATCATGAGCCATTACGCCAATAACTTTTTTAATGGCGTCTTCTTCTTTTGTGATGGCACCAATGACGCCTTTGCCACCGCGCTTTTGGACCTTATAGACGGTCGGGTCCATGCGTTTGATGTAGCCTTGTTCGGTAATGGTGATGATAGCTTCTTCATTTGGAATCAAATCTTCTTGCTTGAATTCTCCAACTGCCGATTTTACAATTTTGGTTTTTCTTTCATCGCCGAATTTTTCCTTGACTCTAATGAGCTCTTCTTTGACAATAGCCATGATTTTTTTTGCGCTTTTCAAAATAGATTCCAATTCGGCAATAAGAGCCAATTTTTCTTTGAGTTCATCTTCTATTTTTTTGCGTTCCAAGCCGGCGAGAGTTTGCAATCTCATTTCCAAAATAGCCGTAGCCTGTCTTTCAGAAAATTTGAATTTTTTCATGAGGTTGGCATGCGCCTCTTCTTTGGTGGGAGATTTTCGGATGAGACTAATAATTTCATCAATATGATCCAAGGCTTTTTTGAGTCCTTCCAAAATGTGAGCTCGGTCCTTGGCTTTGTCTAATTCAAATTGAGTCTTGCGAGTGATGACAATTTTTCGGTGAGCCAGATAATATTCCAAAATTGATTTTAAATTCAAAACCATTGGTTCAATGCCATCAACAAGAGCCAGCATGTTGACTCCAAAATTTTTCTGGAGGTCGGTAAGGGTGTAAAGTTTATTGAGAACTTTTTGCGGGTAAGCATCTTTTTTGAGATCAATGACCAGGCGAACGCCTTCTTTGTCAGATTCATCACGGATATCTTTAATGCCAAGAATTTTTCCTTCACGCACTAGGTCGGCCATTTTTTCAATCATAGCAGCTTTGTTGGTGGCATAGGTCATTTCGGTGATGATAATTTGAAAAGTGCCGGCTTTATTTTCAACTATTTCAGCTTTGGCACGGGTCAGGATTTTTCCACGACCGGTTTTGTAGGCTTCCAAAATATCCTTTTTGTTATAGATGATGCCTCCGGTCGGAAAATCAGGTCCGGTAATAAACTGATTTAAGTCTTCAACTGAGGCATCGGGGTTGTCGGCTAAATGACAAATGCCATCTACCAACTCTCCCAAGTTATGCGGAGGAATATTGGTGGCCATACCGACGGCAATACCCATGCTTCCGTTCAAAAGCAATTGAGGTAGATTAGAAGGCAGCACAGAAGGCTCTTTGTGTTGTCCATCAAAATTAGGCACAAAGTCAACTGTGTTTTTTTCAATATCCAAAAGCATCTCTTCGGCAATAGGAGCCAATTTGGCTTCGGTATAACGATAAGCAGCCGCACTGTCTCCATCCATGGAACCGAAGTTTCCTTGACCCCAGACTAGTGGGTAGCGCAAAGAAAAATCTTGAGCCATGCGGACCATAGAATCATAAACTGCTTGATCACCATGCGGATGATATTTGCCTAGCACTTCTCCAACGACGGTAGCTGACTTTTTAAATTTAACATTAGATTTGAGGCCAGTGTTCCACATAGAATATAAGATGCGGCGATGAACGGGCTTCATGCCATCGCGAACATCCGGCAAAGCACGGGAAACAATTACGCTCATAGCATAATCCAGATATGATTGTTGGACTTCATTGGTAATTTCTTGTGAATTTATTTTTCCTATGTTGGTCATCTAGTTGGTATTTTAATTGAGTTATTGATTTTGGCCGGAATTCATTTCTGACTGCAGGCTTGACTCGGCATTTTGCATATTTTCTTTTTGCTTTTCAATTTCTCTTAGGAGATCTGCTCCGGATTTTTGGATTTCATTGGTGCTTTGATTTAAATTACTTTTTCTTTCCGACGATTCTCCAAGATCATTTTTTATGGAAAAAAACCAGATGAGAAGGATCACAGGCAAACAAATAAGAACCAATATCCAAACATAGCGCATTTTTATTTGGTCAGGTTTCTTTCTTATTTCTTCAATTTTTTCTATTAAACCCATATAAGATAAATTTTAAACTTAAAATTATTATTCTATGCCCATTAAAATTATTTCCATTACTTTGCTTTCCAAGTCTTTCTTTTTGATATTAAGCTTGGAAACTTTTTCTCTCGGACAGCTGCCTATTTCAGCACAAAATTTCTTTTCATCATCAATATCGGTGATAGCTCCGCCGGGTATTCTATAATGCATCGGTATGATAAGCGCCGGTTCTATTTTTTTGATAATTTCTTCAGCCTTTTTACCATCAATAGTATATTTGCCGCCAACTGGAATCATCAGGACATCCACGCCGTCTATTTCGCTGAGTTGTTTTTGATCCAGATCCGTCCCCAGGTCTCCTAAATGGCAAATTTTTAAATCTTCTGTTTCTAAAATAAAAATAGTATTGTGTCCTTGCACCTTGCCTTCTTTTTCGTCATGAAAAGAATCAATGCCAACAATATTAATTCCTTTTAAAGAATATTCTCCCGGAATATCAATTACCGTGGGCTCTCCTTTAAGAGCAGCAGCGTTATTGTGGTCAGGGTGATCATGACTAATTAAAACAATATTGGCTTGTCCTTGCGGTGGACGCAAACCTACACTTTTATTATCAAATGGATCAAAAAAAACTATAACATCTTCCTGCCCGCGACCGGCCGGCTTAGTTGTTAGCTTAAAACAAGAATGTCCATAATACTGGATAATCATAATCGATTTGAATTCACGAATATATTCGAATCTACGAATAAATTCGGATTTTTTAGTTCTATTACAATATATAGTTTAGCACTTTGCTTTTGGCTTGTCGAGCCAAGCAATATGAAAAAACTCTTCTTTCCGGAAGAGCTTTTTTTATGTTTTTTCTAGAGTGTAATATAAGTTTTCATCCTCTTTCCCTGTGGCCAGAGGCTCTTTTTTAACTAAGGATATTTCAAAACCGGTCATTTGTGCTAGCATTGCAATATCCTCATGGGAATAGGTATAGCGGGTGGCAAAATTAACTCCATCCGGCGAATCATAAATTGTGCCGTAGCGGAAATTTCGAATTCCACGTTTTTGCATTTCATTACTGTATTCAGCAACCATTTGTTTGTATCCGCCTTTTTCGCGATTGGGAATATCAAAAATAAACTTTCCGCCTTGTTTTAGAACGCGATTAGCTTCTCGGAATGTTTGCACCTGATCAACAATGGAATAATCATGCAAAATATTGCGACCCAAGGAATAAACAACGTTTTGCGATTCGTTTGGCATTTTCGTATCATGCCAATCGGCCTGAAAAACATTAATATCTGGATTTTGTTCTTTTACAAAATCAATGTGTCTCTCTGTGAAATCAAATCCAGCTATATCATATCCAGCTTTTTTCATTTCCAAAAGCAATCGTCCTGTTCCGCAACCCACTTCTAAAACTTTTTCATCTTTTCTGATCAAAGATTTCAGCAAAGTAACTTCTTTTTCGTTCATTTCCTGATTCACCTTATAATCTTCAAATTTAATTTTTTCCTGATAAAATTTTTGCAGGTTTTCAATGGCGATTTTGTCGTGATTGGGGGTAATTATTGTACGAGCATATTCTAAATTATCTGAAAATTCAGAGTTGTTTTTTTCTTTTTCAATCATTTTGTTCAATTTGCTTCGTACCTCTTCAACACCAATCAGATCCGTTGTTTTGACAATTAAAGTCATTGCTTGCCATTCATTAAAATAAACCTCATTCAAAATTTTGAGTAATTTCTCAGCAGAATAATTGGTATCCTTTTCTAATATCCGATCGAAAGAATACATGTATAATACATCCCTGTCTAGGCGGATGAAGTCAACTATCAAGTCAATTGATTTTTTTGAGCCAATTTCAGATAATCTTTTTAAAATAGCTAATTTTTCAAGATAATCATCATCCTTATCTGAAATACCTGTTATTGCATTTCTTTTTCGTTTTTCAGACTCACTTTCTTGTTCATACTTTTGGGAAAATATAAAATCTTCCAGATCAATAAAATCTCCATTTTCATCTTTTGGCAATTTCTTGCCATCTACATAAATTTCATCATTAACATGAAAAGACCAAAATTTTTCAATTAACTGATCTTCTGTTAAATTTTCCAAACCAAAAACATCTTCCTGTTTAGATGGAACCTTGTGTATTTCTGGTTTTTGAAAAATATTTTTTTCTTGAAACATATAATTTGATATTTATATTTTAGCATATCCTAGCTTTTTATATAAAAAAGAGCGCTTCAACCACGAAACGCCCTTAACCTTTGAGAGTTTTCAGCTGTTTAGCCAGGCTATTCTCACAACCTAAAATATTCAATTCCACTCCCCGAGAGTAATGGACTCGGGGATTTCTTCTTCTGAGTGGAGAAGAAGTTACCAGCTTCTTCTCCGGATAACCTTACTTTTAGACTAGCCGCTGGTGCTAGTCTAAAAAAGATGTGGTGCAACAAAAAATTTGCACCACCTCCCGCAGTTCCAGCAGTCGGCTTCACCTGGGCCGCATCCGGCGGCCGAAACTCTGTCTTCTTCCGTTCGGAAGAAGACAGATGAAATGAATGGAGCGGCGCCCCGCTCCTTTTCTATTTTGCGACGATTCTCATTAATCGTCGCCACGGTTCCCTCAAACCGTGTTTTTTCATTTTTATATTCAATAATGTATTCCATTTTTTCTCCTTCCCCGATATTCTTTCCGTCGGGTGCGCGGGTTTATTTAGTTTTTAAAAAAACATTCCCATTTCTCTCCACAATTCCGCGCATAATCCTAACTTTTTCAATCAAGGAGAGAGACTTTTCTTGAAAGAAAATATTAGCCAGTTTTATGCACGAAATCGTGAAAATAACTTTTGAAAAAGGCCTGATCTTTATTTGAGAGACCAGGCCTTATTATTTTTATTAAACGCAGTCTCTCTATGCGCTTAATCTTTATTTTAAATTGTTTTTATATACTTCTCCTTATGGATAATCCCAATACATTTGTATTTTGTGGATTCGTAAGGAGTGTAGTAGTGATGTTTCTATCTTTCTCTTAGAGATCGATGCCTCTCAAACATCACCACCCTCACTCATTGCGAAGATGTGGAAAGTATTTCTGAACCTTACCGTAGGACTGTCTCCCTCATATTCTGTAAGTCCCACAACTTGGTTACAACTTGCTCGGATCTTGGTTAGGTGATCCGCCTTGCCTACTTAGAGTGAAATCTTTGTCTTTATTTAAAGACTTCGGCAGGTGCACATCTTTTTATTGGTTTAGGTACTTGTTACGTGTGTTTCATTGAACTTTCATCGTAACAGGTAAGTATACTCCAAAATTAGCAAAGTGTCAATAATAGGGTTATGAATATTACAAAATTATCAATAAATACCTAATAGAAAGGATAAAAATGTATACAAAATGTTGACCTAATTACCGACATATGCTATAATAGACATATGCCCAGTAGTGAAACTTTGACTGGGCTTTGCTCAAAAGCGACTTTAGCCAAAAAAATATTAACCAAATTTTTTAAGAATTTTGATGCTATAGATTATTTTTATACTGTCAAAGTTCTACTACTGGGATGAATACACTCACAAATGAATTAAAAAACTTAGGTTTAAATGAAAAAGAAAGCCAGGTTTATCTGGCGCTTTTAGAGTTAAAAGAAAGTAATATTCAGAAGTTATCGGCTAAATCCGGGGTCAAAAGGACAACTGTCTATGATATTTTGAAATCTCTCAAGGAAAAACGATTGGCTACAGAAATAGCTAAAAATAAAAAAACCGTCTTTGTGGCCGAAGATCCCAGAAAAATGGAAAATATGCTTGAGGAAAAAAGGGACACTTTAAAAAGAGTTTTGCCGGAACTTTTATCAATTGCAAATGTCTTAGATAATAAGCCAAAGATAAGATTTTATGAAGGAATTGAGGGAATAAAAGAAGTATATAAAGATACTCTGAGTTATCCGGATCAAGAACTGCTAGCTTGGGTTTCCGAGGAGGCAATTCATTCTTTTGACTCCGATCAAAAATTTTTGGATTATTATCTGGAAAAAAGAAAAGAAAAGAAGATTTGGGTTAGGGTCATTGCCCCAAACAAAGAAGATATGCAGGCGTACAAAGGATTAGATGAAAAATCTTTGCGAAAAACAAAATTGGTTCCGGCAACGAACTTTCCTTTAGAAGTGGAAATAAATCTCTATGGTAAGAGAAAAATTGGAATTATGTCTTTTGGAGAAAAAATTGGGCTTATTGTCGAAAGTCAAAGAATTTTTAATACGCTCAAGAGTATTTTCGAAATGAACTGGAATTCAAATCCAAATATTACGGACAATTCCGAGGTTGACAGATTATAAAAATCGGGATATACTGCTTGTAGGTTAATTATTAAGAAAATTGAATAGTGAAATGATTTAATTTCACTTAAGGATTCTTAATATATTTCCCTTTGGGAAATTTTTTATTTACTCTTGGAGACTAATTGGCCCAGATAAAAACATTTTCTTTGATTGACTCTCGAACTGGCAATAGAGCTTTAAAAAAGGTTTGCTCGCTAATGTTGCCTGTGGTCGGAATGTCATTTAAGGCGTCAAGAAAGAAATCTTTTTATCCAGGTCAATACTGGGTTTATATAGATATTTTTCCATTCAATTAGTGTTTTAATCATTAAAATGGCTTATATAAGCCTTAAATACAATAATATGACAAATATTTTAGATGAGTTGGCAAAAAAAATAGACAATATTTCCGATAAAGAAGTAGCTCAAAAAAACACTCTAGAAGAAAAAAAGACAAAAATAAGCCAAAAAAATGCAGAAAAAGCAACTTCTTTGGATAATGGATCGGAGGCGATGGCCGAGCTTTTATCGGAAAATTCTCTCCGTTTTCCACAAATCGGAGATGTCGTTGAGGGAAGAGTAGTGGAAGTTACCTCAAACGCTATTTATCTGGATATTGAGCCTTTTGGAACCGGAATTGTTCTGGGCAGGGAAATGAAAGATGGGACCACTTCAGATAAATTAAAGGTGAATGATACGGTCTCAGCCACTATCATTGAATTGGAAAATGAAGATGGCTATATTGAGCTTTCTATTAGAGAAGCTTCTCACGAAAAAGCTTGGGAAAATCTGGAAAACAAGCGAGATTCTCAGGAAAAAGTGGGTGCTAAGGTTGTGAGTGCCAATAAAGGCGGACTTCTTATTGAAATTAACGGAATTTCCGGATTTTTGCCTGTTTCTCAGCTTTCTAGTAAGAATTATCCGAGAGTTGAAGATGGGGATAAAAATAAAATTTACAATTTGCTTAAAAAATTGGTTGGCCAGGAAATGGAAGTGCGTATTTTGGATATTGATCCGGAATCAGAAAAGCTTATTGTGAGTGAAAAAGCGGCTCAAAAGGAAAAAGATATGGAGGTCATCTCTGGCCTTAAGGAAGGCGATGTCATTGAGGGCGAGATCAGCGGTGTAGTTGATTTCGGAGCTTTTGTTAAGTTCCTTCCAATCGGGGTTGAAAGTGATAATGATGAAGATAAATTGGAAGGTTTGGTCCATATTTCCGAATTGGCTTGGCAATTAATTGAAGATCCGCGAGATATTGTGAAAGTCGGCAACAAAGTTCAAGCTAAAATTATCGGAATTGATGATAATAAAATTTCTCTTTCAATCAGAGCTTTGCAAGAAGATCCTTGGAGCGAGGCCAGCCAAAAATATCCGATTGGCAGTATTGCGCAAGGAACGGTGCATAAAATCAATCATTTCGGAGCTTTTGTTTATCTGGACAAAAATATTCATGGACTGGCGCATATTAGTGAAATGGCACAGCTTTTTCCGGGTAAAAATATTGACGAGGTGATTAAAGTTGGCGAAAAATATTCTTGGAAAATTATTTCTATGGAGCCCAAGGAACACCGCATGGGTCTTATGCTGGCTGCGGAAAACAAGAAGAAAAAAGAAGAAAAATCCGAAAAACCAGAAAAGGAAAAAGAATAATCTCAGTGCGTCCAAAACCCTCTTGCAAAGAGGGTTTTGTGTTTTAGGTATAATAAATTTATAATTAAATAAAGTTGGCAGTAGATCTTTAGCAAAATATTATTTTAGAGCCGAATTGATATGAAAAAACTTTATTGATATTTGCAATAAGCCTCTAAAATAATATTTTACTAAATTTGAATATTCTTGCTACTTGCTCAAGTTTAAAACAAAAAAATGATCATTTCTTTTTGCGGAGACAACGGATCAGGGAAAAGTACAACAGCTATTAAAGTAGCCAAAAGTTTGGGCTACAAACATTATCATATGGGGCAGATTTTTCGTGATATGGCTAAAGAGAAAAACATAACCTTGGAAGAGCTTAATGAACTTCGCAAGACTGATCCAAATTTTGATAAATCGGTGGATGACTTTGTGAAAAAATTAGGAAAAGAAAGTGATAATTTTGTAATAGAAAGCCGAACGGCCTGGTACTTCTTGCCTAATTCTTTGAAGATATATTTAAAAGTTGAAGAAAAAGAAGCAGCCAAAAGAATTTTTCTGGAATTGCAAAGTGAGAATAAAAGAAATGAAGGGCGCGACTTAGATACAGAAGAAAAAGTTTTAGAAAGCATTATAGTTCGCAGCAAAAATGACGATAAAATTTATAAGGAATTGTACGGAATAAATATTCGTGATGAAAAACATTTCGATTTTATTTTGGACACAACCCATCTTTCCATTGAGGAAGTTTTTAAAAAGGTAATGGAATTTATTCGGTTAAAAGTTAATGTCAAACCTAATCAAGAAAATTCAAAATAATATTTTTCAAAGAAACCTTTTTGAGAGAGGCGAGGGCTTGGTATTGGGAATTTCGGGCGGACCGGACAGTGTTTGTATGACGGAAATTTTGGCCAAGCTTCAGAAAAAATATGATTTGAAATTAATCTTGGCGCATGTGAATTACGGTCTGCGCGGGAAGGACAGCGAAAAGGATCAGGAGCTTGTAGAGGAATTGGCGCAAAAATATGGGTTGGAACTTTTTGTTTTGAATTTCAAATCCCTCCTGTCTTCCGGACATCTTCCCCTTTCTAAGGGGAAGAGGAAAACTTCTTTTTCGGAAAAGGAGTTGCGGGATGTGCGGTATGATTTTTTTGAAAAGATTAGAAAAGAAAATAATTTTGACCATATTGCCGTAGCTCATTCTTTGGACGATCAAGTAGAAACTTTTTTAATGCGAATGATACGCGGTGCAGGGCTTTCCGGTCTTTCGGCGATGAAATTTAAGATCGGGAAAATTATTCGTCCGCTGCTTGATATTTCCAAAAAAGAAATTCTGGAATTTCTGAAAGCGAACAAAATCAAGTATTGCATTGATAAAACCAATAAGACCAATGTATTTTTTAGGAATAAAATCAGAAATGTTTTTCTTCCGACGCTGGAAAAAAATTTCAATCCAAATATCAAAAAGATACTTTTTGAAAACTCGCTGACAATTGCAGATGATTATACTTTACTTTCAAATTTAGCTAAGGAAGAATATGCTAAAATTTTCTCTCAAAATGGAATTGGAAGTGTGCCTGAGATTTTGAAGCTTCCAGAATCATTGCAAAAAATGGTTTTGCGAGAAGCTATTGAGATGGCTAAAAAAAACTTGCGAGATATTGATGCATCTCATGTTGAAGAAATCTTGAAAGCCATCAAAAGCTCTAAAAATAAAAGTCAAAAAGTATCTTTCAAGGGGTTGAAATTAGTGCGAAAAGGTGATAAACTGAAAATATCTTAACTTTTGATTTTTAAACTAATTATGAAAAATTTAGCTAAAAATGCAGGTGCAATTTTTATTGTTATTTTTATTTTAGCTAGTTTTTTTATCTTGTATCGTTCTCCAAAAACCAAACCGCAAGAAATTCCTCTTAGCACTTTGGTGGAACAAATAAATCAAGATAAAGTAAAAAAAATAACGGTGGAAACCGATAATTTGCAAATTGAACTTGCCGATGGAACAATGGAAAAGTCCATTAAGGAAAAGGAGGCCGGGCTAACTGAATCTCTCAAAAATTACGGGGTAGATACGAACAAATTACAGGCGGTTAATATTGAAATCAAGAGCGAATCTTCTTTGAATTTTTGGCTAGGCTCTATTTTGCCTTTTCTTTTGCCATTTATTTTAATCGGAGCGTTTATTTGGTTTATGTTGCGCCAGGCGCAGAGAGGCAACAATCAGGCGCTTTCTTTTGGAACCTCCAGGGCGCGTATGACCGATCCGAAAGACAAAAAGAATAGGGTGACTTTTGCAGATGTGGCCGGTGCCAAAGAGGCTAAGGAAGAATTGCAAGAAATCGTGGAATTTTTGAAAAATCCGGGCAAATTTTTGAAATTGGGAGCTAAAATTCCCAAAGGTGTTTTGCTTTTGGGTTCTCCCGGAACGGGTAAGACCTTGATTGCCAAGGCGGTAGCCGGAGAAGCCAACGCGCCATTTTTCAATATTTCCGGTTCAGAATTTGTGGAAATGTTTGTGGGAGTGGGCGCTTCAAGAGTAAGAGATCTTTTCAAGCAAGCGAAGAAAAATGCTCCGGCCATCGTTTTTATTGATGAAATTGATGCTGTCGGCAGACATCGCGGCGCAGGTCTGGGTGGCGGACATGATGAAAGGGAGCAAACATTAAATCAAATTTTGGTGGAAATGGACGGGTTTGATACAAATACTAATGTAATTGTGATCGCGGCTACCAATCGTCCGGATGTTTTAGATCCGGCTTTGTTGCGTCCGGGAAGGTTCGATCGCCGAGTGGTAATGGACTTGCCGGATATTGAAGAGAGATTAGAAATTCTCAAAATCCATTCCAAAACGAAACCCTTGGAAGAAAATATTGATCTTAGAACTGTGGCCAACAGGACGGTGGGTTTTTCGGGAGCCGATTTAGCTAATCTTTTGAATGAAGCGGCAATACTTTCGGCCAGAAGAGGTAAAAAAATAATTTCTACCGGTGAAATTACGGAATCAATTGAAAAAGTTATTCTGGGCCCGGAAAGAAGAAGTCGCCGCATTGATGAAAAAGAGAAAAAACTGATTGCCTATCATGAAGCCGGGCATGCTTTGATCGGGTCCAGCTTAAAAAATACGGATCCGGTGCAAAAAATATCCATTATATCTCGCGGACAGGCCGGCGGATATACTCTGAGCGCTCCGACCAAAGATGTGCGGCTTTATTCTAAAAATTATTTTGTGGATGAACTTTCGGTGTATTTGGGTGGCTATGTGAGCGAGAAAATTGTTTTTGGAGATGTGACAACCGGCGCTTCCAATGATTTGGAAAGAGCCACGGCTGTCGCCAGAAACTTGGTAACGCGCTATGGCATGAGTGATTTGGGGCCGAGAACTTTTGGACATAAAGAAGAACTGGTTTTTTTGGGCAAGGAAATGCATGAAGAAAAAAATTATTCGGAAAAAACAGCTGAAGAAATTGATCGGCAGGTAACCAAATTTATCAGCGATGCCTATAAAGTAGCTGAAAAAATTCTAAACGAAAAAAGAAAAACGCTGGATAAGCTAGCAGAAGTTCTTTTGGAAAAAGAAACAATTGAGCAAGATGAGTTTAATGAAATCATGCTTGCCCGCTGAAGCAGGACGCAGCCAGGGAAGCATAAAACTTTTTTATTTCGGTTTTTATTTCATTAAAATAAAAAGATATGAAAAAAATAAATTACCTTCAAATTTTAAAAAGCGCTTGGAAAGTAACTTGGAAAAACAAATATCTCTGGTGGTTTGGATTGTTTATTCTGTTTTCCAGCGGCGGAACTTTTTTTTCCGGAAAATTTGAAGAAGGAGATTTTCAGCAAGCTTCCGACTTTTTTGCTTCCCACCAGCAAATAGTTTTGGCTGTTGGCGGCACGTGTCTTTTGGTTTGGATCGCTTTTATCATTTTGGGAATTATCAGCAAGGGTTCTTTGATTAAATCTATCCAAAAAAAAATTGAAAGCAAAAAAACAAATTTTAAGGAAGGTTTTCGGGATGGAAAAAAATATTTTTGGAAGATATTTTTTATCGGTTTTTTGGCAGCGATATTCGCTATGGCGGCCGCGTTCATTTTTATCATTCCAATTGGGATCCTTTTTTCCAGCGGAGCTTTCATTTTGGGTGGTATTATGTTGCTAGTTGCGATCATTGTACTGGTTCCGGTTTTGTTCCTGATTTCTTTTGCTCAAATTTTCGGATCTCTCTATGCAGTTATGTCTGATCTGGGAGTTTGGGATTCTTTGGAAAAGGGTTATTATTTGGTTCTCAAAAATGTTTGGTCGAGTATTTTAATGGCGCTGCTGCTTCTGCTGGTCAATATTCTGCCTGCCTTGTTGCTGCTTATGGCAATTCTCATTTTGATTATCCCGACTCTAATTATTGGCGGTTTGTTGTTTTTGGTTTTCAAACTGGCAGGGTTTATTGTTGCGCTGTGTTTGGCTGGAATTGTTTTGTTCTTGTTTGCTATCTTTATCGGGTCAATTTTGAAAGTTTTTTCCCAAGCAGTCTGGGTTTTGTTTTTTAAAGAAATTGCTAAGGTTGAAAAGAAAGAAGAAGTGCAAGAAGAGAATAAAGAAGAAATAAAAACACCCGAAATAACAGGCGTTCCGGCATAATCTATAAAGTTTAGAAATAAAAATCCCGCTTTAAAGCGGGATTTTTTTGTGGGACCAGCAGGATTCGAACCTGCGACCAAACGATTATGAGTCGTCCGCTCTACCGCTGAGCTATGGTCCCTTAGTTTTTCTCTTTTTTATATTTTTTGTGGTCGCTAGTGGACTCGAACCACTGACCCTCACAATGTCAATGTGATACTCTAACCAACTGAGCTAAGCGACCAAATGTTTTATTGCTTAACGCGCTCCCTGCCTGCCAGCAGGTAAGTAACCAACTGGGCTATACACCCAAATAATAACTTTTTTAGTTTATTTTAAAATTATCAATCAGTCAATTTTTGTTATTTTTTTCTTCTGCGGCCATGAAAAGCTTTGTGAATTTCTTTGAGCTGCGGATTGGTGATGTGGGTGTAAATCTGCGTGGTAGTAATAGAAGAATGTCCGAGCATTGTTTGGACGCTGCGGATGTCGGCGCCGTTCATCAAGAGATCGGTAGCAAAAGAATGGCGAAATGTATGCGGGTGGACATCTTTAATAATACCGGCTTTGGTGGCATAATATTTTACAATTCTTTGAATGCTGCGAGGTGTGAGGCGCAAGCTGTCAGCGGACTCATTTTTTTTATTGTTTTTTTTAACAGTTTCTTTTTTAGAAGAAAATTTTTTCAAGCCTTTAATATCGCGCACAAAAACAGCCGGATCTATGTCGGTTCTTTTTTCCAGATATTTTTCCAGAGACGCTTTGGCTGAGTTGGAGATAAAGACAACTCTGATTTTTCCTCCCTTGCCTCTCACGCTGAATTCTTGGTTTTTGAGATCCAAGCGGTCTCTGTTTAGATTGGCTAATTCCGAAACGCGCAGTCCGGAAGAGAAAAGTAATTCCAAAATAGCTTGGTCCCGAAGAGATTTGAAATTATTGCCGTTAGCAGCGCTTATAATTCTTTCAATTTCTTCCGGTTCTAAAAACTCTACTTCTCTTCTTTCAGTCTTGCCTATTTCCACTTTCTCGGCTTGTAAGGTTTTAATGTCTTTGCGAGCCAGGTATTTCAGAAAACTGCGCAAGGCAATAATGTAGTAATTTTGGGTTAGTTTTTTCAGACTAGCTCCTTTTGGATTTTCAAAGCGATTCAGGAAAACACGATAACGGCTTATCAGGCTGTCATTTATGGCTTGGGGATCAGTTATTTTAGCCCACTCCAAAAAGCGGTCCAAATAGTGACTGTAATTATTAATAGTCTTGTGAGAGCGGCCCTTTTCTATTTCCAGATATTCCAGAAATTGATTTTTGAGATCTTTCAAGTTCATAATGTTGTGCGACATTGGTATTATATAGTCTAAAGCTAGTGTGCACAATATTTGACGAGTTAAAGGAGCTTTGCAAGAAACAATTTTAGAGCCAAATTGATAAGAATGGAACTCTATTTTTACTTTTTGCAATAAGCCTCTAAAATTGTTTCTTGCAAAGCTTTCTGGGACGACAAGCCCAAGACTATTAAACATTATTTGCTTTATTTAAGCCAGATTTACAGTTTTCGGGTACATTTTTTCTTGACATTTATAGCCAGAAAAGATATACTTCAAGGTGATAAAAATTAGGGATTGAGCCGATGAGAAAGCTCATTTTTAAAATGAAAATCTCTTAAGTTCAAGCCAAAAAGAAAGGTTAAGACAATTAGTAAACTTAATATCAGTTATTTGGGAGGTTTATTAAAAAGTGCTAACTTTAGGGAGCTGAATTCCAATATTCATATAGCACAAAAGCGTATTGCTAAATTTATTAAAGAGCACAGGACCATAAAAGTTCTGCATATATTCAGAAATTATTCCGCTCTAGTGGTTGTTGTAAGCAGTGCTATCCTGGTTTCAGCTACTAATCTGACCGCAGGAAAAGAATCCAGTGGTTTTTTGTTTGGCTCGTTTGGAGAGTCAGAAGATTATACCAATCCTTTGGAAGACAGCATGTATCTCAAAGCCAGCAATCAAAAAAGCAACTTGGCAATGATAAGACTGGCTCAATCAAAAATTGTTTCCGATCCGGATTCAATCAAGGAGTTAAACCAAGAAAAAGCGTCGGATAATTTGGATGAAAACGCCTGGGTTTCAGTTATTTCTCCGGTTAGAGAAGAACCTAAAGAAGGCGACGGAGTGGAAATTTATGAGGTTAAGGAAGGAGATACCATCAGCGGAATCGCGGCTAAAAATCATATTTCCGTAAATACCATTTTATGGGCTAATGAAATTGATAATATTGATGAGATCAAGCCTGGCGACAGTATATTTATTCTGCCGACAGACGGATTTTCATATACAATAAAGAAAGGCGATGACATTGAAGCCATTGCTAAAAAGTACAAAGCAGAAAAAGACAAGATTATTGCTTTTAACAATTTACCGGCCAATGGAATCTTGATTGAAGGCGAAACCATTATTATTCCGGGGGGGCAAAAAGAAGAATCAGCTCAAAGAAGAACCACAGCTCCAAGCACTGACAATTCAAAAATTGCTTCCAGAAATTATGAGCCATTTGAATCAGTGGGCAAAAAACTTAGCGGAAAAGCTGGGACAGGCCATCGCTTCCCGTATGGTTATTGCACTTGGTATGTGGCGCAAAAACGTTATGTGCCTTGGGGCGGTAATGCTGGAGCCTGGCTCTTCAATGCCAAGTCAATGGGCTATGCCACAGGCAAAAAACCCAAAACCGGAGCGATTATGGTTACTTCTGAGTCACGCTGGGGGCATGTGGCTTTAGTAGAAAAAGTCAGCGGTAGCAAAATTACTGTTTCTGAAATGAATTATGCCGGTTGGGCTAAAAGATCAACTAGGACCCTGGATGCCGGAAGCCGAGTGATCAAGGGATTCATATATTAATTTTTTGCTAGTTTGCGGAGGGCTTTCTTTATTAGAGGGCCCTTTTGTTTTTGATAATTTTTTGGTATTCAATTTTTAATTTCTAATTTTTAATCAATTTCTAATGATTAAATTTATAAAAAAGGCTTAAATTAAGCATAAAATGAGGAATTTTATTTTAATATGGCCTAAGTATGCCATATTGGGTGTATTTCTCAGCCTTTTTATTGATATTATGGCCTATATTAGCCAATAATGGCTAATAATGTTTGACTTTCGGCAGTTTTTATGATAGACTGTAAAATCGTAGAAAAAGGATAGAATTTTTACAAAAAAATATAACATTCCATAAGGAGGAAGAGAAAAATGAAGAAAATGTTCTCGGTTGTTTTAGTGGCGGCGTTGGTGATTTTTTCGGCATTTTTGGCCTTTGCGGCCGAAGACAAAGTTGTGTTGGCTCCGGCCGAAGAGGAAGTCAAGTGGACGCCGACGGCGGAGATGAATATAACCGGAAGAACAGGCTATTTGAGCCAGTATTCTGGCTCGGCCTGTTACAAAAACCCCCTGTGGTCGCAGGCGGCAATCATCGGCCTGGACAAAGGCGGAAACGGCTTCTATGTGATGGCGGAAAATTTTTCTCCATCAGCGCAGGAAGGGCGGGAGACTGACTTTTACGTTGGTTTCTACGCTGAAAAGTTCGGTGTCAAAGTTGACGCTGGGGCAGCCTTTTACTGGGTACGGGAACATAAGGCAAATGACTATTATGCTGTTTACGCGGCAGTAGAGCTTCCTTCTCCGGCCCTGGGGATCGTGCCCATTGTCAAAATGGAGTACGATTTCTCTAAAAAGGATGAGGGCGAGGACATGAACGGATTTATGTATTTCGCGGGTGTGAAGCGGGAATTTTCGCTTCACGAGAGAGTTAAAATTACGGCGGAAGTTGGGGCTGGTGGTAATACCGGACTTTATGGGCTGACTGCCGAAAACCTGGCATATGTCAGGGAGAAGATCGAAATTGAAATTTCCATTATGAAATGGCTGAAGCTGAAAGGCACAGCCCTGACCCAGCAAAACCTGGGCCGGCAGGATGGAATCGCGGCAGATACGGACAGATTGTTTGTGTATGCCGGAGCCGTGGCAACATTCTAGGATGTTGCCGCCAAAATAAAAGAACCGTGGTTGTGGTATTATTCATAATCACGGTTTTTGTTTTTCTCGGGAAAATAATATCAGAAATAAATTTTATTAATTAACTTTCGAATAAGCAATAATATTTTATGTATAATTGGGCAGCTCTTTATTTTTTATAGCCAATAACGAAATTGGGGCAGCGTTAAAAAGTAAAACAAAATTTATTTCTAATATTATTGCTGTAAAGTCTTTTAAATTTTTTTGAGCGGGGCGATGGAGGCGGAAAGTTTTTTGAGTCCAACCTTGGAAAAAGCAATCGTGAGAACATCGCCTTTGGCGGAAACAATTATCCCATTGCCAAACACCGGATGCTGGATGCGCTGGCCATCTCTATAGTTTGTGACATTGATAGATTTTGATGTAGGGGCAGGCTTAAAACCTGTCCCTACAAATAGTGTTCCATCAAATTTTGGTCTGGGCCGCATAGTTTGCAAAAGATGTTCCGGAATGTCATCCAAGAATCGAGAAGGAGAATTGGATTGAATTGAGCCGTAAATATTTCTTTCAGTAGTAAAGAGCAAATAAATTTTTTCTTTGGCGCGGGTAATGCCGACATACATCAGTCTTCTCTCTTCTTCCATCTCTTGCGGGCTCAAAAGACTGCGCGAATGGGGTAAAATACCTTCTTCGAGACCAACAATAAAAACATTAGTAAATTCCAAGCCCTTGGCGCTATGGAGTGTCATCAGGTGTACGGCTTCGGAGGCTCTATCAATATTATCCGTGTCGGAAATGAGAGCGACTTCTTCCAAGAAAAGTTCCAAGCCTTCGACTGTTGGGTATTCTTCGTATTTTTGTGCAACGGTCAAAAGTTCCATTACATTTTCATGCCGCATTTCACCTTCCTCACTGCCATCTAATAAATATTTTTCATAACCACTTTCAATATAAACTTTTTCAATAAATTCTCTGAGTTTTAGAGAAGATTTTATTTCAGCCATTCTTTTGATGAAGTCACAAAACTTGGAAATGTGATCCAATTTATTATCGGCAATATTTTTTTCTTTTTTAAGATTTATTCCAGCTTCAATAAGATTCAAATTATTTTCTTGGGAAAATTTTATCCATTTGCCAATGGTAGCTTCACCTATTCCTCTTTTAGGTTCATTGATAATGCGCTCAAGTGAAATTTGGTCATTAAAATTTTGAATTAGTTTAAGATAAGCCAACACATCCTTAACTTCTTTTCTTTGATAAAATTTTATGCCGCCAATAATGCGATAAGGTAAACTAAAACGCAGCATGGCTTCTTCCAGAATTCGGGACTGAGCATTAGTGCGGTAAAGGATAACAAAGTCGCTGAATTTTTTACCCAATTTCATTTCTCTTTGAATTTCGGTAGCTACATATTCTGCTTCTTCTTTTTCGTCCCGAGCTTCAAAGGATTCAATCAAATGACCTCCTTTGTTTTCAGTCCAGATTTTTTTGTCTTTGCGGTTGATATTTTTGGAGATTATTCCATAGGCGGCATCCAGAATATTTTGGGTAGACCTGTAATTTTGTTCCAGTTTAACTACCTTGGCTTTTGGATAATCTTTTTCAAAATCAAGAATATTTTGGATATTGGCTCCGCGGAAGGCATAAATCCCTTGCCAGTCATCGCCGACAACACAAATGTTCTGGTATTTTTTGGCTAAAAGATTCACCAGTTCATATTGGGCGTGGTTGGTATCCTGGTATTCATCCACCATAATATAGCGGAAAATATTTTGGTATTTTTCTAAGACTTCCGGAAAATCTTTGAATATTTTGACGGTGAACAGAATTAAATCATCAAAATCTAAGGCGGATTGTTCGCAACATTTTTTTTGATAAGAGGAATAGATTTTGGAAATTACTTCTTCGTAGTAGCTGCCGGCGCTTTTGGCAAAACGATCGGCGTCAATAAGTTCATTTTTGGCCTTGGAAATGGTGCCTAAGGCAGCCTTGGGATTGAATTGTTCGGGATTCAGCGAAAGCTCTTTGAAGACTTTTTTGATGAGAGCTAGCTGATCCTGGGAATCCAAAATGGAAAAACTTTTTTTGTAATCCAAGCGGTTTATTTCCCGGCGTAGAATTTTGACGCAAATTGAATGAAATGTGCCAATGAGAGGCAGGTTTGAGGAGGAAAAGGAAAAATCTCGCAGAAGATTCATTATTCGCTCTTTCATTTCTTGGGCAGCTTTATTGGTGAAAGTAACGGCCAGGATATTTTGTGGATAGACTTTCTTTTCTATGATTAAAAAAGCTGTGCGAAAAGCCAAAGCGCGCGTTTTGCCGCTGCCAGCTCCGGCAATAATCAAAACGGGGTCTTCGGTTGTTTCGACAGCCTCTCTTTGTGCCGGATTGAGTTTTTCCAATAAATTTGTGGGCATTTATATATTGTAGCACATTTCAGGGAGCTTAAGAGAAGTGTTCAGCGAAGATAACTTTAGAGCCGAATTGATATGAATAAAACTTTATTTTATATTTTTGCAATAAGCCTCTAAAGTTATCTTCGCTGAACAACTGACCTGGCGATTTGTAGTTTTTTTTATTTTATTGTAAAATATATCCATAACAGCAGAGCATTTAAAAAAACAAAAATAAAATGTTAATCAATGAAAATTCTCAGGAGGGTGAGATAGATAAAAAATCTTTCTTCACGGCGAAATTTATTGATCCGCAAAATGTCATAGCGCAACTTGATTTGAAAAATGATATGACTGTGGCTGATTTTGGATCAGGGGCAGGCTATTTTACGTTGCCGATTGCCAAGAAAATTGAAGATGGCGGCAAAGTTTATGCCTTGGATGTCGTGCCTCAAAAATTGGAAGCGGTTATTAGCAAGGCCAAGTCGCAAGGACTGAATAATATTATGACCAAAAGAGTAAATTTGGAAAATAAAAACGGTTCCGGACTGGAAGATGGCAGTATAGATTTTATAATTATGAAAGATATGCTTTTTCAAAATAAAAATAAAAGCCAAATTATTGAAGAAGCGCGCAGAATATTGAAAGCCGGAGGTCAAATTCTGGTTATTGAATGGGGTACAGACAATTTTTCTATCGGTCCGGAAAAAAGCCTCAGGATATATCGGGAAAGCGTCATTGAGCTGGCACAGAAGAAAGGACTGAAATTTTTAAAAGAAATAAAGGCCGGTAATTTTCATTACGGGCTGGTATTGGAAGCCGTATGAAGATATTAAAATTAAAAAGAAAAATAATTGCTTCTTCCCTGTTGCTTTTTTGCGTGGTTTTTCTTTCCGGATGCGGATGCAAGCCGGCGCCTCAACAAAGGTACGCGATTGAATTGGAAGTCTGGGGTCTTTTTGATGACAGCGACGTCTATGACAGCATCTTTAGCGTCTATACCAACAATGTCGGTGCCAACGTAATTAAAATTAATTACAAAAAATTTACTCAAGATACATACAAGAAAGAATTGTTGGATGCCTTGGCTACCGGCCAAGGACCGGATATTTTTCTTGTTCATAATACCTGGCTGCCTGTTTTCGGAGATAAAATCATACCTGCTCCCGCGCAAATTTTAGATGAAAAAAGATTCAGAGAAAATTTTGTGGATGTGGTGGCGGATGATTTTTTGTATCAAGGACAGGTCTATGCTGCGCCAATGAGCATAAATACATTGGCTTTATTTTATAATCGCGATCTTTTAAATGAAGCAGGCATTGTTTCGCCTCCAGAAAATTGGGAAGAATTTGTGGAATATTCCAAAAAAATGACCCGGACGGCGGCCGGCAACAAAGTAAGCAGATCAGGTGCGATTTTGGGAACGGCCTATAATATTAATAGAGCAACAGATATTTTATCCGCGCTAATGATACAAGGTGGCACCCAAATGGTAGACAAAAACAGGGGCATTGCCGCTTTTGACAATGTTGTAAAAAGCGGAGATAAAGATGTTGCGGCCGGAGAGAATGCTTTAGATTTTTATACCCAGTTTGCCAACAATTCTTCGCCGATGTATTCCTGGAACAAGGATTTGCATTATTCTCTGGATGCTTTTTCCGAAGGATGGGCAGCTATGATGCTGAATTATTCTTGGAATATTGCCACAATTCAAGCTAAATCTCCAAACCTAAATTTTAGCATCGCTCCCTTGCCTCAGCTAGAAGGCAACCAAAAAATAAACTATGCCAATTACTGGGCCTTTGCTGTTTCTAAAAATAAAAATGTGGATGCGGCCTATGCGAAAAGCAAAAATATAACCTTAGTCGGCAATGATATTCGCGCAGCCGAAGCTTGGAAATTGATTTCCTTTTTGACAACCAAGTATACTGGCACAGCACTGGATGCGGCTAAAAATAAAGGCGCTATTCCTTTGGATTATGATCCAACCATTGAATATCTCAAAAAGACGCATGCTCCGGCTGCGCGCAGGGATTTGATTGAATTGGAGAAAAATGATCCGGTGTTGGGAACTTTTGCGGTTCAGAATTTGACAGCCAAGAGCTGGTATCAAGCTGATCCGGAAGCTATAGAAGCGATATTTTTAAATATGATTGATGAGGTTAATAGAGGTAAATCCACCGTGAGAGAGGCCATTCGTTCAGCCGGAGTCAGAGTGACTCAACTAATGCAAAAATAATTTTATTCAAATGATTAAAAAAAATATAAAATTTTTAATAGGAACGATTTTTGCTGTTGGATTTTTTCTTTTTGTTAACAACGTTGCTATGGCATTAGACTATGAAGAAATAGAATATACAAAAGAATGTCCAAAGGGGAAGATGCTGAATACAGACTGTACTTTAAACGGCCAAACCGGAACATGCAAATTGAGAAGAATTAATGGAACTGCGACAAAAATTTGCGTGGTTGAAAATGAAGAAACGAGTAAACCGAAGGACGAAGAAGATGCAAGCTCTAAAAATGAAACCAAGCCTTCTGATTCGTCGGAAAACAATAATCAATCAGAAAAAGAAAGTCAATCGCAAACCAAGGAAACCTCACAGGCTTTTGATTATACTCAGGAGCCAACTTTCAAAGGTCTGGTGCCTTGCGGAACGGACGAAAATGATGTGCCGTGTACTCTTTGTCATCTCATTATCGGCATTCAAAGAATATTCAGATACGGATTATACTTGGTAACAACACTGGCTTTTGTCGGGTTATTTATTGGTGGAGCCATGTATATGCTTTCCTCGGGTGATGAGACCATGCTAAATTCAGCTAAAAGTTTTTTGAAAAATGTTTTGATCGGTTTTTCATTGACGATCGGCGCCTGGCTAATCGTTAATGTCGTCTTGAACATTTTGCCGCTAAGCGAAGGAATGGGTGTAAATAAAGCCAGATGGTACGAGTTTAGTTGCAGTACGGATAGCTCGATGGGAACGGGTGGCTCTCCGACTAAGCCACCAGGCAGTGGTGAAGAAGATCCATTGGACGATGGTTCAAAAGAGAAAAAATGTGGATTAGACAACAAAGGAAAATGTTTTCCCGGTAGCATAGCTGTGGTTAATTGTCCTGGCGGCTATACGCCGGCAACAGGCAATCCTTTAAATCCTTGCGAGTCAGGATATAGTTGTTGCGAGCCAAATGGTTTGCCAACCGATCCAACAGGAAGATGCGGCATTAATAATGCGGGAGAGTGCAAGCCGGGGGTAACTTCTTGCCCAAGCGGCTGGACAGCCACAATGGGCAATCCTGACAATCCTTGTCCAAGCGGGTCTAAATGTTGTGTGAAAAATGGAGAATCAAGTGAGACCTGCCGGGGATCATTTTCTACTGTTGAAGGAAAGTGCTTTTACGGCATGAGCAGTTGTCCCAAGGGTTGGTCTCATCCTTGGTTTGGGACATGTTCAGCTTCGCAATCAATATGCTGTGTAAAAAAATAAAATAATCTTTTAATAAAACAATAAAAATGAAGAATAAAATAATTATCAGAATAATAAGCATTTGTTTGTTTTTCTTTTTCAGTTACAATATTTCTTTAGCGGCAGGTTGTTGTGTTTTTTCCACTAAAACAGGCTTTGGTCCGAAAAATTGCGAGAAAAATGTCAGCGCTGAGCGTTGTAAAAAAATTATGGCGGAAGCCAATTTGAAAAACGGAGCATTTGAAGCTAGTGAGCCAAACTGTGATGGAGCTGGTTCGTGGAGCTTTTGCAATTATGGCAGTAAGCCAGCAACTTGTTCAAAAGAAGGCCAGGCTTGTACCCTAGCCGATTCAACGCCGGGAACTTGTGTTAAGGATGCAAAGACCGGAAAAATTGAGTGCGTGAAGAATTCCAGCTCTGAAAATAAACCAAATCCGACGGAAAAGACGACCACTACAGCTTCAACAACCTTTTCCAATCCTCTTAAGTTCACTTCCTTGTCTGAAGTTTTAGTGGCTATCCTGGTTAATTTACAAAGCTTCTTGGCGATTATCGCTATTATCATAATTATTGTCGGCGGTATTATGTATATGTTTTCGGCGGGTAATGAGAGCATGATCACTAAAGCCAAAACAACAATCGGCGGCGCCTTAATCGGATTATCTATTATTTTGGCGGCACCTTCATTCCTGAAACAAATTAAAATAACTTTAGGCGGAGGAGCTACGGGAGTAAATGCAGATGAAATTGTAAACAAGGCCTATACTATTAAAGATATCGCAGTCAGCGTACTCAATTTATTATTGTCAACGATCGGAATACTTGGTATAATTGCTCTGATTGTTGGCGGAGTAATGTACGTTACAGCTTATGGAAGTGAAGACAGAATCGGCTTAGCGAAAAAAATCATTGGCAGTGCGTTGGTCGGTATTTTGGTTGCCTTTGGTTCCTTGATCTTGGTCAAGCAAATCGCAGCTCTTCTGGGAGTAGTCTAAGCAAGAAAGAGAACCGTCTGCCGATTGAAGCGGGACGCGATCGGAGAAACTTGAGAAAGAGAGTTGAAAATAATATAAAATAAAAATCAATAGCAAGTTTAGTGTTAATAAAAAAATCCTGGCCAAAAATAAAGATAAAAAGTGGCGAGGAAAGAAAAGGAGGTGTTTTATGAAAAATAAAGTTAGAGCAGCTTCCGGCGCTATAGCCGTCGCCCTGATGACACTACCTGGTTTGGCCATGGCTCAATTTGCCGCTCCAACCGGAACTAATTTACCAGAAGGAAAAGTTTCTGACATCATCAAAAATATCATGAACTGGATTTTGGGAATTGTGGGAGTCCTCGGTGTTATCGGTTTTGCAATTGCCGGTATCCTGTATTTGACTGCGGCCGGTGATGAAACCAAAATTGATACAGCAAAAACGGCTATGACCTATGCAATCATTGGAGTCATTGTGGCTTTGGTTGGTTTGGTTATTATTCGCGCAGCCAGCTCAATGCTTGGAGGTTCATCTTCCAGTTTCTAGATTTATTTGTTGCGTATTTTCAAAAACGGCCAGGACTTATCCACAGGCCGTTTTTTTATTTTTCGTAATATAAAAAAAATGTGGTATAATAATACCACAAATAATAAAATATAATTTATAAGTTAAAAAAACTTTCATCATAAACAAAAAAATGATGAAGGGCAAAAACAAAAAAAATGGTAAAGTGGAAAAAAATAATTTTCTTGTTGGCAGTTGCGGTTTTTTTGGTGCCGCAAGTTTCTTCAGCCGCGTTCGGAATCAATATGAACGATAGCGGAATGAGTGGAAGCTATTATGGAAATGGTTTTGGCTTCAGTTTTAATACCGGCAGCGGTGGAGGCGGATGGAATGTGGGTAATCTTATGGGTTACGGCTTGCCCAATAGTTCTGTTTCAGGAATTATCAGGAATATTTTATCCTGGGTTTTGATGATTTTCGGTTTTTTGGGACTTATCGGTTTTGTGATTGCGGGCATAATGTATGTTCTTTCCGCTGGGAACCAAACCACGATGGATAGAGCTAAAACCGCCATGACCTATTCAGCTATTGGAATAGTTGTTGGTCTGGTTGGGTTGGTAATCATTCAAGCTATCAATATGGCGCTTAATTCGGGAGCAAATTTTTAAAATTTTTTATAAATATAAAAATGATTTTTATTGAAAAAAGAAAATTAAAAAACAAATCAATCTGGATATTATTTTCTTTCTTGCTGTTTTTTTTGATAATAGGTTTTCACTCAGCGAGAGCACAATGGGATCCACCCAAAGAAGGCGATCAGTGCGGAACCAATGGCTCGGGTACTTGCAAGTCCGGAACTTTTTCTTGTCCTTCAGGCTGGACTGCTTTTGGTGAAAAATGCAGCAGCAGTTTGCGTTGCTGTATAAAAGAAAAAGATGACGCGGGGTTAGGTGGTTCTTGTGGCAAAGGAGACGAGGGAACATGTTTACCGGGATCTGCTACTTGTCCGGATAATTATTCAAGACTGTGGGGAGGCAATAGTTGCACAAGCGGGTATGTTTGTTGTACTCGCGATAGTTCCAATGAGGAAGAAGAAGAGGAAGAAGAAGATAAAAAGGACAAAGATCCCCTGGACGGAGCTGAAGAAAAATCCGGGAACGGTGATTCTTCCGGAGTAAAACTTTTGGGACAAATATATATTCCGGAAGATTCTGGTTTGCCAAACAACAATATCCAAGGAGTGCTTTCCAATGTTTTGACTTGGCTTTTGGGTATTGTGGGCATCCTGGGGCTTATGGGTTTTGTTATTTCCGGCATCCAATATCTCTTGGCTTATTCCAATGAGGAACTGGCAGAGTCGGCCAAGAGAAATATGACATATTCAGCCATCGGAATTACCGTAGCGCTAGCCGGTTTCATTATCATCCAAGCTATCAACTTGGCACTTCAGGGCAATCCCTGGTTCTGATTTTTTGACAAATTTAAAACGCCAGCAAGGTTGGTTAACCAAGCTGGCGCTTTTTTATTTTTTTTTCATAAAGATGGGGAAAATTTCCCCATCTTTGGAAGCAAACCTTCCGTTGGCTTGTTCCCTGTTTATGAAGGCAAGGGCGAACCTTCCTTGGTTCATGGTTTTTCCATTAAACCATTTGCCCTCATACTTACAGTTTTCTGTTTTTCTTCCTTGAAAAACAACTTGCCCTGAGGTTATCATAAGATTATTCTCATTGACCTCAACAGTGACAGTCTTTTCGGAAAACTTGTCACTGTAGCGGAGCGTCCATTCTCCACTCAGATTTTCCTCAGCCGCCTTCTTGGCTGCTGCTTTTTGGGCAGCTTCCTTGGCAGCTTCCTTGGTAGCTTCGACTTTGGCTGCTTCGGCTTGCGCTTTGGCGACTCTTTCAACTTCGGCCAGAGCTTTGGCGGCGGCATCCTGCTGCTGCCAGTCCCAGTTAACTTTATGAGGATGAACCATCCACAATGATCCTCTCACAAAGTCTCCTTGATCATTTTGCAGCATAACCCAAACCATGCCTCCAGAAGCCTTACTCAGTTTCTGGCCAGGGATTTCTGTTACCAATCGAACATACTTTCCCTTTTGGAGATTTGCTGTAAAAAGTGTTCCGTCTACCTCCTTGTATCCGTGAACACCTGCATAATCAACCCGTCCGATCTTGCCGAGCTTACCTTCGGTCTCAATGGACTTTGAATCCATTGAGTCGGAAAATTCCTTTTTGAAATTTTCATTTAGCCTTGCGAAGCTGCTGTGAGCTTCGGGTGACCACCATTCAAAAATGAAATTTCCAGAAGAGTAAATTAGCACAGCGAGGAGCAGGTAAAACCCAATTGTGCTGGTTGTTCTAAATCCGGGAATCTTCTTGAAAATGTAGGTAACGGCCACCATAAGAATCAGAAAGCCGATCCATAAACCTGTCAAAAAAGATCCCATAGCACTGCAGATAGTCACTATTGTTATAAACAAAAGCAACCAAACTAACAGCATGCAACCAGCTAAGATTGCGATAACCACAATTCCAGGACGGATGGCTTCCCAAACTTCCTGTCTTGTGGGCGGGTTAAGGTTATTCCACCAAGTACCGATGCTTAATCTTGCCGCAGAGAGAATTCGGCCAATTCTGGTGGAGGTTGCAAATGAAAGGATATACAACGCGATCAATAAGACGACTAAAAAAACCAAAGCGATTATTATCATGGGGTTCTCCTTTTTTGTTTGTTTATTTTTGACTCTTCGTAACGACGCTTTATTTCATCAAGGTCGTCGTCTGAAATGTCAAAGCTGGCGAAAAGAATCTTTGCTTTTGAGGTTTTTTTCATTGTTGCGAAACCTCCTTCCAATTCGATGTAGGCCTTTCTTTTTTCATAATCATTTTCAGGAATTGCCAAAATATCATTGACTAATCCCCGGGCCCACTCCAGATCCAGCTTTGTATATGAAGCTTCCGTAGCTTCATTTTGGTCGTCTGTTCCGGATTTGTTTTTGTTCTTTTGCTTCGGAGACTTGGGAGGGTTTGCTCTCATCTTCTTTACCATTCCTTGAGCCAAGAAAACTCTGAAAGCAGTTAATCGTTCCTTCCCTTTATCGGAATCGTTTTGCAACTGTTCAAGCAGCTTTTCAAACTGCTTTCTGGTTGTGGGGTCTAGAAAATTTTTTAAATCTCTTGCTAGCAGCTCTTCATCGTTTGATTTTCCTGTAGGATCAATAAAGATCTCTCCGATTTTCTCGGCGGCCATTTTTTGAAAGGCCTCATTGCCGACCATCTTTCCAGCAACCCTTCCGAACCAACCGAATTTGCTAGCAGTAAAGAGACCTGCCAACTCCGCTAAAAATTCTTCGATAAATCCTGTCGACATAATACACCTCCGTATATTTTTTTTGTTGTATTTTATTGTCAAAGGACCCGAAGGCCCTCTATTCTTTCGCCTTCATTACCAAATATATGGTAACAGGAAATACTAGCACATTTTAGGCAAAAAGTCAACTTATTTTTAGTTTTTAGTTCATAGTTTTTAGTTCGTAGATACATTTTTTGCTTTATCTGAGCCTTTTTTGTGAAAAATCAAGCATTTTTATAAAAAGGCTTATTTAGGCAAAAAAATGAATAGTTAGCTTTATTTAGGCCATTAATCTAGGAAGCCATTAAAAGCCCTATTTTTGCTCCAAAATGCGTTAATTTGACCCCGCACTAACTTTCAGCTGGCTTAAGCCCAAAACGCTTCGCGTTTGCTGAAAATTAGTGCGGGGTTTGACACTTTGTGAGCAAAATGCTACCATCAATGCATAGAAGTTTCCGAAGCAGGTTCGCGCGAGCGAACTTTTTTTAATGAAAATAACAATTAATAATAAGACAAATAGGACAATAAAGGCCTATTAAATAATATTATGGCTAAGAAAAAAATATTGAAAGATGATCAAAATTCCGGCGGAGGTTTGGGTGATTTTGGTAGCGCTATTTCCGCACTTTGTGAGGAAAAAGGAATTTCCAAAGACAAGGTAATTGAAACGATTGAAGCGGCTCTTTCAGCAGCTTACAAAAAAGACTATGGAAAGAAAGGACAAAATATCCGCGCGATTTTTAACGAAAGAACCGGCGATACGAAATTCTTTTTGCTCAAAGAAGTTGTGGATGAAACAACCAGAGAATTTGTTAAGGAAGAAGACTTACAAGAACTTGCCCGCAATGCTTTACATGGCGAAGCAGGCGGGGGAAAAGAAGCAAAAAAGGATTCCAGTATTGTTTTGGAAGGCGAAGAAGAAAAATTACCTCGTTTCAATCCGGAAAGGGATTTGACTTTGGATGAGGCTAAAAAACTCAAAAAAGATTCTGTGATTGGAGATGTGATTGAAATTGCGCTTGAATCAAAACAAGATTACGGACGAGTGGCGGCACAAACTGCCAAGCAAGTAATTATTCAAAGAATCAGGGAGGCCGAAAGAGATTCAATGTATGATGAATACAAAGACAAGGAGGGTGAAGTTTTGAGCGGAGTTATTCAAAGAATTGAAGGCCGTAACGTGATTATTGATCTGGGAAAATCGGTCGGTGTTTTGTTTCCGCAAGAACAAGTTGAATCAGAAAGTTATCGCATCGGTCAAAGACTTAAGGTTTATGTTTATAAGGTTGAGGCCGGTTCAAAAGGTCCTGGCATTACATTGAGTCGAGTGCATCCGGAATTAGTCAGAAAACTTTTTGAATTGGAAGTGCCAGAAATTTTTGCCAAAACAGTAGAAATAAAATCAATTGCCAGAGAAGCTGGAGAAAGAACCAAAATTGCCGTGTCCTCTAATGAAGAAGGTATTGATCCAATCGGATCTTGTGTTGGACAAAAGGGTACTCGCGTGCAGGCAGTTATTGATGAGTTGGGCGGAGAAAAAATTGATATTATTCTTTGGAATGACGATATTGCCAAATTTATTTCTGCTTCTCTCAGCCCGGCCAAAGTTTTAAAAGTGGATATTAATGAATCCAAAAAGGAAGCGCTGGTAACCGTTCCGGAAGACCAACTTTCTTTGGCTATCGGTAAGAGAGGACAAAATGTTCGTTTGGCAGCCAAGCTCACAGAATGGAAAATAGATATTGTTGGCGCCAAAACATCTGACGAAGATTCAGAAGAAAAAGAGATAGAAGCAGCTAATGAAGATAAAAATGTTGCGGAAGAAGAAGATGAAAAAAACGAAAAACCGAAAAAGAAAAGCGAGAAGAAAAAAGCCAAAACCGAAGAATAATTTTTTTAGTTATTAATAATTTAAAAAGATTATTGAGATAAATTTTTTTATCTAAATAATCAAAATAAAAAATATGTCTATTGAGATGTATTCCATTGTTGCCGCTGTGGCATCAATTGCGTTTGCTCTCTATCTCAGTTGGAGAGTGAACAAGTTTCCTGCCGGAGAAGGGAAAATGCTGGAAATTGCCAGCGCTATCAAAGAGGGGGCAAATGCCTTTTTGAACAGGCAGTATAAATCTGTGGCCTATGTTGCTGCCATCATTTTTGTGGTTTTGTATTTTTTCTTGGGAAGAAATACGGCTATCGGATTTTTGGTGGGAGCCTTGGCTTCAGCTTTGGCCGGATATATTGGAATGTATGTAGCTGTGAGGGCTAATGTACGAACAGCACAGGCGGCTAAATCAGGTTTGGAAAAAGCCTTAGAAGTAGCTTTTAAGGGAGGATCAGTGACCGGCCTTTTGGTGATTGGACTAGGTCTTTTGGTGGTGGCTGCATTTTTTGCCATTACAGGTGACATCAAAGCTTTGATTGGAGTCGGATTCGGAGGTAGCTTAATTAGTGTTTTTGCGAGATTAGGCGGAGGCATCTTTACCAAAGCCGCTGATGTAGGAGCAGACCTTGTGGGAAAAGTTGAGGCTGGAATTCCGGAAGATGATCCAAGAAACCCAGCTGTTATTGCGGATAATGTAGGCGATAACGTAGGTGACTGTGCCGGGATGGCGGCGGATCTTTTTGAAACATATGCCATTACAGCTATTGCTGCAATGATTTTGGGATCATTGGCTTTTGCTAATTTTCCAAATGCAATTATCTATCCTCTGGCTTTGGGAGCGATTTCAATTGTAGCTTCAATTTTGGGAATTTATTTTGTGAAACTCAATTCTGATGCTAAGAAAATTACTGAAAAATCAGGCGGACAAATTATGGGGGCTCTATATAAGGGGCTTGCCGCTTCTTCAGCGATTGCCCTCATTGCTTTCTATTTTGTAACCAAATATTTGATGAACGGCAATGGCGTATACAGCTTTGTAAATATTTATCTCGCAGCTTTCATTGGAATTGTTATTACGGCCGGAATGGTAATTATTACCGAGTACTACACTTCTAAAAAATTTCGACCGGTAAAAGAAATTGCCAAGGCTTCCAAGACTGGACATGGAACAAATATTATCATGGGTCTGGCTATGGGTATGGAATCAACAGCTTTGCCGATAATCTTAATTGTAGTTGGAATTCTGGCTTCATTTATGCTAGCCGGGCTATACGGTGTAGCCGTGGCGGTGATGAGCATGCTTTCCATGGCGGGAATTATTGTGGCCATTGATTCCTTTGGACCAATCACGGACAATGCCGGCGGAATTGCAGAAATGTCAAATTTAGGAGAGGAAACCAGAAAAGTAACTGATGCTCTGGATTCTGTCGGTAACACCACCAAGGCTGTTACCAAAGGTTATGCGATTGCTTCAGCCGGACTCGCAGCTGTGGTTTTGTTTGCCTCTTATGTCCAAGAATTTGCGGACAAGGGAATTAGCCTGTCTTTTGATTTGGGTGATGTGCGCGTTTTGGTTGGACTTTTGATTGGAGGTATGATTCCTTATTTGTTTGGATCTATTAGTATGCGCTCAGTTTCCAAGGCAGCCAGTGCTGTTGTGGAGGAAGTCAGGCGACAATTCAGAGAAATCAAAGGCATAATGGAAGGCACAGCTAAACCTGATTATGCAACGAGCGTAGATATTGTTACCAAAGCAGCGATCAAAGAAATGATTATTCCGGCTTTGATTCCAGTTGTTTTTCCGTTAGCAGTTGGATTCATTTTAGGTGCCGAGGCTTTGGGCGGCTTGCTTGTAGGAACAATTATTACGGGAATATTCGTGGCTATTTCCATGACTTCTGGCGGAGGCGCTTGGGATAATGCCAAGAAATATATTGAAGAAGGAAATTTTGGCGGCAAAGGTTCAGACACGCATAAGGCGGCTGTAACTGGAGATACTGTTGGTGATCCTTACAAGGATACAGCGGGACCGGCCATCAACCCGATGATTAAAATTATCAACATTGTAGCTTTGTTGATTGCAGGGTTTATCATCTAGAGTTGAAACTTTATTCCCAGTCGGAGGCATTGAATGTTTCCGACTGGGAAGTCAAATATTTTACTCAAAATTTTTTATTTAATGACCTTTCGGGATTGTGCTATGAATTATTGAAAAACAGGAGGCTCGCCGTGGGTTTGAAAATATTTTTTGGTCACCTTCGCGGCCGATAAATAAAAAATTTTAAGCAAAATATTTTTAAAATATAATTTTGACAAAAAAAGTATAGTTTTGAGTATGTAATTAATAATTAGCAAAGAAATCCATGATAAAAAAATTACCGAAATCTAGAATTGAATTTAAAGTTTCTGTTCCTTGGGAAAAATGGGAAAAATATTTAGACCAAGCAGCTGCGGAAGCTTCAATGGAAATAAAAGTAGACGGTTTCCGACCAGGAAAAGCACCGCGTCATTTGATTGAACAAAAAATTGGCAAGGGGGTTTTGATGAATAATGCGGCGGAAAAAGCAGTGCAAAAAAGTTATGCTGATTTTGTTGTGGAGGAAAAATTGGAAGTTATCGGTGCGCCGGAAGTGGAAATTGAAAAAATTGAAGAGGGCAAGGACTTGGAATACAAGGCAGTGGTGGCGGTTATGCCAAAGGTTGAAATTTCTGAAAAATATATGCCTGAAATCAAGAAGATAAATAAAAAATATTCTGAGAAAAAAATTGAAGCTAGTGAAGATGAAATTAAACTGGAATTGGAAAAAATTGCCAATAGCCGCGTAAAATTGATAACAGTCAATAGGGCGGCACAGAAAAATGACAGCGTGGAAGTTGATTTCGAAGTTTTGATGGAAGGCGTGCCGATTGAAAACGGAACCAGCAAAAAGCATCCCTTGGTTTTGGGTAAGGGCGTTTTTATTCCTGGCTTTGAAGAAAAACTGGTTGGTATGAAAGCAGGCGAGAAAAAAGAATTTGATTTGGAATTTCCAAAAGATTATTTTAAAAAAGATTTAGCCGACAAGAAAGCAACTTTTAAGGTTAGCATGAATTTGGTTCAGGAGAGGCAGACTCCGGAAGTGAATGATGATTTTGCCAAGTCTTTGGGAAAATTTGAAAATTTGGAAGCACTTAAAAAAAACATCAAAGAAGGTGTTGAACATGAAGAAGGTCACCGACAAAAAGACCAAAAACAGCGCGAATATATTGAAAAAATAATTGAAAATTCTAAGGTTGAACTCCCGGACATTTTGGCGGAAAAAGAACTGGAAAAAATGTTGGAAGAATTTGAATATCAAATTCAAACTATGGGCATGAATCTGGACCAGTATTTGGAAAAGCTGGGCAAGAAAAAAGAAGATTTGAAAAAAGACTGGCTGCCGCAAGCGGAAAAAAGAGTTATTTCCGCCTTAGCACTTAAAGAAATAATTAGCAAAGAAGAAATTAAGGTTGAGGCATCCGAGGTTGAAGCTGAAATGAACAAGACATTGCAATATTACAAAAATGTCAAAGATTTGAAAAAGAATATTGATATGGAAAGATTGTATGCTTTTGCCAAAGGAACGCTGGAAAATGAAAAAGTGTTGGAATATCTGGGAAAACTTTAGGTAATCTTGAATTTCCAATTTTGAATTTTGAATAAATTTTAAATTTCTCAATTTTTAATTTTTTAAACATTTAATCATTCAAAATTGATTTGAAGTTCTAAATTCATAATTTAAAATTTTTTATGAAAAACCAATATCTTATTCCAACTGTTATCGAGAAGACTTCTTATGGCGAGAGGGCCTATGATATTTATTCCAGACTGCTTAAGGATAGAATTATTTTTTTAGGCGGTCCGATTGACGATGCTGTGGCTAACAGCGTCATCGCCCAGTTGCTCTTTTTAGATTCGCAAAACAGTAAAGAAGATATTAAAATATATATCAATTCTCCGGGCGGACAAGTAACTTCATCCTTGGCAATTTACGACACAATGCAATATGTTTCGTCGGATGTGGTGACTATTTGCATTGGCACGGCCGCTTCAGCAGCCGCTCTGCTTCTGGCTGCCGGAACCAAAGGTAAGAGAAGTATCTTGCCGAATGGAGAGGTGATGATTCACCAGGTGATGGGTGGAGCGCAAGGCCAGGCTACGGATATTGATATCCATGCCAAGCATATTTTGAAAATCAAAAAGAAACTTAATGAAATTCTGGCTAAACATACAGGGCAAGCAATTGTCAAATTAGAAAAGGATGCCGAGCGTGATTATTTTATGAGTGCCGAAGAATCCAAAAAATACGGAATTGTGGATAAAATAATTAGATCATAAAAGAGGTAAGATAAAAAAGAGAACAGAAAATTAAAAACTCCGATTGAATCGGAGTTTTTAATTTTCAAGGGAGATTATTTTAAAAGTGGCAGTAAACTCTCGCCGGTCATTTCTTGGGGTTTTTCAATTTCTAAGAGCTCTAAAACAGTTGGAGCGATATCGCTGAGGAGTCCCATGGTTTTTGCTTCTTCTTGTCCATTGTGGCCGATGTTTTTAGATTTTTTAGAATGATTTTCTGCAGTTACAAACCAAAGCGGAACCGGATTAGTTGTGTGTTCCGTGTTTATTTCACCACTGGCTGTTAATCCTTTTTCAGCATTTCCATGATCGGCAGTGATTAAAAGGCACCCGCCCTGCAAAAGAACTGCCGGGATAAGACGAGATAAGCAGGCATCCACTGTTTCCACGGCTTTAATAACCGCTTCTTGGTTGCCGGAGTGCCCGACCATGTCGGCGTTGGCGTAATTGATTAAAATAAAAAAATATTTATGCAAGTCAAGAAGGCTTAAAACTTTCTCGGTTATTTTTTCGGCGCTCATTTCCGGGGTTTTGTCAAAGCGGTCAATAGTCGGAGAAGGAATAATAATGCGATCTTCTTTTGGGAAAGCGTTTTCTTCGCCACCATTAAAAAAATAAGTGACATGGGCGAATTTTTCCGTTTCAGCTATCCTGAGTTGCTGCAAATTTTTTTGGCTTAAAATTTTCCCTAATGTTTCGCCGGCTTTTGTTGGCGGGTAGGCAACATCCACCGGGAGACCGTCTTCATATTGAGTGAAAGTTACAAATTCTATATTTTTTAAAAAATCCCTTTTAAATTTCATAAATCCCGGCAAAACAAGAGCCTTGGTTATTTGTTTGGCCCGATCTTCTCGAAAATTAAAAAAAATAACAGAGTCATTGCCCTTAATGGTGCCGACCGGCTTTCCTTCGGCATTAATCAAGACGGCCGGTTCTAGATATTCGTCAAATATTTTTTTGGCGTAGGATTCCTGGATGTATTTCAGAGCATCAGTTATTTTTTCTCCTTCTCCTTTTACCATGGCGTTGTAGGTTTTTTCCGTTTTTTCCCAATTATTATTGCGATCCATGGCAAAGGATCTGCCAGAAAGAGAGGCCAGATGAATATTGGGATCGGAAGATATTTTTCCAAGAATTTCTCTAATTACTTTGGCTCCGGCTTCCGGACTTGAATCTCGTCCGTCAGTAAAAAGATGCAAATAGGTTTTAATTTCAGTTTGATTTTTAGCTAAATCCAACAGGGCATAAAAATGGTCCATGCTGGAATGAACCGAACCTTCTCCAATAAGTCCCATTAAATGCAAAGAAGAGTTGTTTTTTTTGGCATTATCAATGGCCTTCAAAAAAGATTTATTTTTAAAAAAATCTCCTCCTTGGATATCCATAATAATGCGGGGTAAATATTGGTAAATTATCTTGCCGGAACCAAGCGTCTTGTGACCGACTTCAGAATTTCCCGCTTCATTCCAAAGAAGGCCTACGGAAATTCCAGAAGCTCTCAGGGCCAAAGAGGGGAAAAAATTATTCAGTTTTTCTATGGTGGGGAGATTGGCTCTGACGATAGGATTGCCTTTTTCAATTTTGCCTATTCCCCAACCATCCAAAATGACTAAAACTACCGGTTTATACATAAAAAAAGTATTAAGTAAGTTCTGTTTTATTTTAACATTTCAAGGTCATTTTGACAAAAAATTTAGGTTGTAATATCATCTATAGGTAGACCCTGCGCTAAATTTTGTATTTGAGGCATGGTTTCTTGCATCGGTACCAACTCTCTTTGCTTAATAAAAAGCGATTTGGATCCATAGCAAAGCATTTAACTAATTCAATCTAAAGATTATTCGTTCACATTGATACAATATTAAAATTTTGAAAAACAGGCATGGCTTATCAATTGAATAGAGAAAAAACATATGGAAATGAGTTTAACAATTCTTGTAATTGGAATTTTAGGTTTGACGGTTGGAGCATTTTTAGGGTATTACACAAGGCAAACTATTGCTAAAAAACAACTAAATACAGCGGAAGGCAAGGCTTCCAATATGATTGAAGAGGCGGAAAAAACGGCTCAAGGTGTTTTATTGGACGCCAAAAGCAAAGCTGTGGATATCCTGGAAGAATCCAAGAAAAAAGAACAAGAAAGGGAAAATCAGATAATGAGATTGGAAGAACGCCTGGATAAAAGAGAGGAAATTCTGGAAAAAAAGCTGGACGAAGTTGAAAAGGACCAAAATATTTTAAGGAAAAAAGCGGATGAAATTAGGCAGATCAGAAAAGAAGCTGAAGAAACGAGAAGGCAGGAGCTTAAGCGTCTGGAAAAAATTGCCGGACTTTCCAAAGAGGAAGCTAAAAAAGTCTTAATCCAACTTACGGAAGAAGAGAGCCGTGAACTCTTGGCGAAAAAAATAAGAGCTTTAGAAGGAGATAATTTGGAAGAACTGAATAAAAAGGCCAAAGAAATTATGACGCAAGCAATTCAGAAATATGCCGGATCGCATGCTGCGGATGTGACAACCAGTACCATCAGCATTGCCTCAGATGAAGTAAAAGGCAGAATTATTGGCCGAGAAGGTAGAAACATAAAGGCATTGGAAAGGCTTACAGGAGTTGAAATAATTGTGGATGATACTCCGGAGGCTATCGTTATTTCCGGGTTTGATCCGGTCAGGAGAGAAATTGCCAGGATTACTTTGGAAAAATTAATCGCCGATGGCAGAATTCATCCGACTAAAATTGAAGAAGCGGTTGAGTTTGCCAAGGGTGAAATCAACAATAAAATCAAAGAAGCCGGAGAAGCGGCGGCCTATGATGTAGGGATCGTTGGACTGGATCCGAAATTAATTCAAATTTTAGGAAGACTTAGATACCGAACCAGTTATGGGCAAAATGCGCTTCTTCATTCTTTGGAAGTAGCACATCTTTCTGGAGCTTTGGCGGCTGAACTGGGGGCGGATGTTAATTTGGCTAAAAAGGCCGGACTCTTACATGATATCGGCAAGGCTATTGACCATGAGGTTCAAGGAACGCATGTGGAGATTGGCATTAAGATATTGCAGAAGTTTTCAATGGGAAAAAACATTATTGATACAATGAAGGCCCATCATGAAGATTATCCTTTTGAAAATCCGGAATCAATGATTGTGGCTGCAGCTGATGCTATTTCGGCCAGCCGACCTGGGGCCAGAAAAGATACTCTGGAAAATTATCTGAAACGACTGGAAGATTTGGAGAATGTAGCCAATTCATTTGAGGAAGTGGAGAAAACCTATGCTATCCAAGCCGGAAGAGAAATTAGAGTTTTTGTGAAGCCAGATAAAATTGATGATTATGGTTCAATAAAACTTTCTCGTGCTATTGCGGATAAAATAGAAAAAGAACTCAAATATCCGGGGGAAATAAAAGTAAATGTTATCAGAGAAACTAGAGCGGTAGAATATGCAAAATAGAGGCGCTTGCCATGTGATTGTCTGTAGCGATTTTATGCTGTGCATAACTCAATTTGCTTTATTTTAGGTAAAAAAGTAGAATTTAAACAGAGATAAAATAAAAAATAATCTTAGGTGGAAAAATATTTTCCCTGAGATTAAAGCTAGAAAGGCAGGTGATATTATGGCAGGCAATGTAAATAAAGATGCTTTGGTATCAGAAATATCTGTTAAAACAGATCTGTCCAAAAAAGATGTTGAAGCGGTAATTGATGGTTTTGTAGAAGCTGTAACAAGATCAATCAAAGGTGGAAGCAAAGTAACCTTGACTGGTTTTGGAACATTCAGGGTTTCCAAAAGAGCGGCCAGAGAAGGAATTAATCCCCAAACAAAAGCTAAAATTCAAATCCCGGCTATGTCAGTTCCTAAATTTACCGCCGGAAAGGCGCTAAAAGAAGCTGTGAGATAGTTTTACTTGGCTATAGGCCAAATTAAAATTGTCTTTTAATTCTGCCAGTAAAGTTTTCTTTTGTGGCAGAGTCGAAAAGATAGCATCAAAATCCCTTTTATTTTATGTAAAGGGATTTTGTTTTTGGGAAAGTTTTCATGAAAAAAAGCTTCATTTTAAATGAAGCTTTTTTTATGAGCGGGTAGGGGGAATCGAACCCCCATCTCAACCTTGGAAGGGTCGCATAAGAGCCATTATACTATACCCGCATTGTTTTTGTCGGAGTGCTGGGAATCGAACCCAGTCAACATGCTCCCAAAGCATGCGTACTACCGGTATACGACACTCCG
>CAZWRY010000008.1:0-40371 GCA_964636505.1 uncultured Bdellovibrionales bacterium
AGAAGAAGAAATAAAAGACCTTTCCAAACAGCTTGAGGAATACAAAAAATTTAAAGATGTTTCAATGAAAATCGCCGAGTTGTCGGGAAATGGAAAGTTTTCTTTTACGAGGGAGGTTTTTGAGGGCGTTGGTCCGCTCTTTTATCCGCCGGAGAATATCAACGTTTTTGATTTAAAAAAATATTTCCAGCTGGTTTTAGCCGAGATTCCCGTTATTGAAAAGCTTGAGGAAGAATTCGTCAAAGAAATAATGACTTTGGAGGAAAAAATAAATGATTTGCGATTGGCTATTCAGGAAAGAGCCGAGATTTCTTTTTCAGAATTAACCTCAGAAGCAAAAGAAAAAGTTGACATCATTGTTTCTTTTTTGGCGGTTCTGGAAATGGTAAAGCAAAAAATAATAGACGTGGAGCAGAACGATATTTTTAGAGAAATAAAATTAAAGCATAAAACGCCCAGCGTACAACAAAATGGAACAAGATAACCTCAAATCAATCATTGAAAGCATTCTTTTTCTAAGCGGAGAACCGGTGAAAACTTCCAAGATTTCTAAGATAGCCGGAGTCAGCAAAGCCGAAACGGAAAATGCTATTCTGGCTTTGCAAAATGATTATGCTTTAGGAAAAAGGGGCATGATTATTCTCAAAAAAGAAGATGAATTTCAACTGGCAACCAACCCGGAAAATGCCGCCTATGTTGATCAATTGGTAAAATCCGAAATGCAAGAGGCTTTGAGTCGGGCGGCGCTGGAGGTTATTTCTATTGTGGCTTATCGCGGCCCGATTACTCGCTCGGAAATCGAGGCTATTCGCGGAGTAAATTCCAGTTACACCGTAAGATCACTGATGCTGCGTGGGTTGATGGAGAGAATCGAAAATCCGAATGACAGTCGCGGTTATTTATATAAAATATCTTTTGATTTTTTGAAAAAACTGGGCATAGACAGTATTGAAAGATTGCCGGATTTTGAAATTCTTTCTAAAGATGAAAGAATTGACAGTATTATAAATTCATAAATTTCTATTTTCGCATGATAAATATCATACTGACAATTTTATTGACTCCTTTTCTTCCGATATTTTTTTACGGCAATTTTGCTTATTCCAATGACATATTCAGTAAGATTTCAAATGAGAACGCAGGCATGGTTATGGGGGAAAAAGAGGTTAAATCGGAAAGCTTTGGCTGGCAAAGTTCTTTTCCGGTGAAAAAAGATTTATCCGTTTTAATTCCAACCAGAAAAGAGGACGCTTCCGATCTGAAAATTTGGGCCGGTTCTTCGGTGGCAATTGATGTGGATAGCGGAACTGTTTTACACTATGATAACGGCAGGAAACAAACGCAAGTTGCTTCACTGACAAAAATAATGACTGCCGTTCTGACAATGGAGCGTTTGAATAATCTAAATGAAGAAGTGATTATCACTAAAGAAGGACTTTTTCTTCCCGGTACAGTCGTGGGCTGTCCTAGAAGTGGATACTGTCTAAGTAATCGGATGTATGTTGGAGAAAAAGTTCGCGTAGTTGATTTAATGAAAGCGGCGTTAATGAACAGTGCCAATGATGCAGCCACCTCTTTAGGGATCCATATCGCAGGAACAGAAGAAAAGTTTGTGGATATGATGAATGCTAAAGCCAAAGAATTAGGCCTTAAAGACACGCATTTTTGCACGCCTTCCGGGCTGGAGATTGACGGCCGAGAAAGTGAGTGCTATTCATCGGCTTATGACATTGCCAGAGTTGCCGCCTATTCCTTGAAATATGATAAAATCTGGGAAATTATGAGAATGCCGGAAGATAGATTTTTTTCTACTGATGGAAAATATATGCACGAGCTCAAAAGCACGACAGCGTCCTATTTGTCAGAAACTCCGGGATGTTTGGGTGGAAAAACAGGCTTTACTCCCTTGGCTGGCATGTCTCTCTTAGTAGGAGCTGAAAGTCCTGATGGGAAACACAAAATAATCGCTGTTATTCTTAATGACGAAACTCGTTGGCAGGATATCAAAACCTTAATAAATTGGACCTTTAATAATTATGTGTGGAAATAAAGTTTCCATCATCAGTCAAAGATATTATGTAGAAAATTTTTATTTAACGATATTTTTAAAATTAACATAAAAAAATTCTAACTCTCCAGACAATATAAGTATCAATGATTCTTAGTTGGCATGGAGGTAAAAATATGGAATTTTCCCAAATACAAAATATTCCGGAAGTAGTCAATATCTTAAAAGTTCTTTTAACCGGTTTTCTGGCCTTTGGTATTACTTTTTTAATTGCGCCAATCTTTACAAGTTTCGTTTATAAAAGAAAAATTGGCATAAAAATAAAAGAAAAATCGGTAAGCGGAGAAAAACTGACCTATGTAAGCGAGCTGCATAAAAATAAAAACGGAACTCCGACAATGGGAGGACTTTTGATTTGGGTGACAGTTTTACTTTTAATTTTTGCTTCTCACTATTTATTTCCAATTATAGCCAGCTGGACGGGTATTAATTTTATCGCTCGGATGGATTTTTTAAGCCGTTCGCAAACTTGGTTGCCTCTTTTTGCGTTAGTTTCCGCCGGGCTCTTGGGACTTCTGGATGATTGGATGAGCGTGAAGTGTTTTGGTAAAAATAAAGGTGGAGGGATGAGGTTTGCGATTCGTTTTTGGTGGTTAATTGTGATTGCCATTGCCGGAGCCTTGTGGTTTTACTATAAGCTTGGCTGGGACCTGGTGCATATTCCGGCTATGGGCGATTTTGCTATCGGCTTTTGGTATATACCTCTTTTTGTCTTCGTCATCCTTTTTACGGCTATTTCATCTAATGAAACCGATGGTCTGGATGGTTTAAACGGAGGAATATTGATGATTGCTTTTGCTTCTTTCGGTTTGATATCTTTTGCTCAAAATAAAGTAAATCTGGCTGCTTTTTGCGTAGCTTTGGCCGGATCGCTCATTGCTTTTCTTTGGTTTAATATTTATCCGGCGCGTTTTTTTATGGGCGATACCGGCGCAGTTTCTCTCGGGGCGACTTTGGGAGTAATTGCCATGCTTACAAACTCGGCTATTGTTTTGTTTGTTATTGTTTTCGTCTATGTCTTGGAGTCCGGCAGTGTTATTATTCAGCTTACCAGTAAGAAATTCTTTCATAGAAAGGTTTTTTTAGCGGCTCCAATCCATCATCATTTTGAGGCTAAGGGTTGGCCGGAAACAAAAGTTACCATGCGTGCCTGGCTTTTGACTATTGTTTTGGCTGCGTTTGGTTTGATCATTGGCATATTCGGAATGGGAAAATTTCATCAATAAAATAGTTTTTAGTTTGTGGTTTGTAGTTTTTAGAAAGTTTAATTTTCAAAACTTATGGAAATAAAAAAAATTCAAGACGCAGATTTGGAAAGTAAAAAAGTATTATTCAGAGTTGATTTTAATGTGGCAATTGACAATGGAAAAGTTAAAGAAGCTTTTAAGATAAACGCTGTTCAAAAAACTCTAGACTATCTTCTGGAAAAAAAATGCAAAATAGCTCTGATTTCCCACTTAGGCAGACCCGATGGTAAGGTAAATCCCGAATTTTCTCTAGGACAGATTACAGGCGATGTGGAAAATATTTTGAATATAAAAATAAATTTTATTGAGGACTGTCTTTCGGAAGAAATAAACAGAAAATTGGAAAAGCTGAAAGAAAGGGAGGTTTTGCTTTTGGAAAATGTGCGGTTTTATGCTGGTGACGAAGAAAATGATGAAAATTTTGCGAACAAATTAACAAGTGACTTTGAGCTTTTTGTTAACGATGCTTTCAGCGCGTGCCATCGCAGTCATGCTTCTGTATCGGGAGCTGCAAAATTTTTACCCAGTTATGCTGGTTTTGGTTTGCAAAAAGAAATAGAAGAAATGGAAAAAATTAAAAATAACTTTGCTCATCCGGCGGTGGCCATTATCGGTGGGGCGAAAATTGAAACAAAGTTGCCGGTTATCAAATTTTTTGAAGAAAAATATGATAATGTTTTGGTAGGAGGGAAGATTGCCAATGAGGCTCTGGATCAAAAGATACGATTTAGTGAAAAAGTTATTTTACCCTTTGATTTTATTGATGAAAGGTTGGATATTGGACCGAAAACTTTGGAAAAATTTCAGAATATAATAAAAAATGCCAAAACGATTGTTTGGAATGGTCCGACCGGCAAATTTGAAGACAAGAAATATGCTATCAGCACAAATGCAGTTTTAAAATCGGTTTTGGAAGGATCGGCGTACAAAGTTATCGGCGGAGGGGAAACACTGGAAGTTTTAGAAAAAAATAATGCGATGAATCAAGTTAATTTTGTTTCTACCGGTGGCGGAGCGATGTTGGAATATTTAAGTGGTAACCCGATGCCGGGCATAGAAGCCCTAAAATAAAATTTCTAATTTCTAATTTCTAATTTCTAAGTAATTTCTAATTTTTAAAATACTAAATTTTTAAATTAAAATATTACTTAGAATATAGATTTTAAATTTTTTTATGTCAGCGATTAAAAAAGTTTTGGCGAGGGAAATTTTGGATTCCAGAGGTAATCCGACGGTGGAAGTTGAAATTGAATTAGCTTCGGGTACAAAGGCTACGGCGGCTGTTCCGAGCGGAGCCTCAACTGGGACGTATGAAGCCTTGGAGCTTCGAGATAAAGATTCAAAGCGTTTTGGCGGACTGGGAGTTTTAACGGCTGTCCGGAATGTAAATGAAAAAATCAGCGAGGCTGTGGTTGGAATGGAAGCGAAAGAGCAAAAAGAGATAGACAAAAAAATGATTGAACTTGACGGAACAGAAAATAAATCTAATTTGGGCGCTAATGCGATTTTAGGTGTGTCGCTGGCGGTTTGTCGGGCAGCAGCTGCAGAGCAAAATATTCCATTGTATCAATATATAAAAAAAGCATTCAAAATTCAAAATTCAAAATTCAAAACTCCCGTTCCTATGTTCAATATAATTAATGGGGGTCAGCACAGCGATTCGGGGCTGAGTATTCAGGAATATAAATTAATTCCCAACGGAATAAAAACTTTTAAAGAACAGTTGCGTGCTGGCAGTGAGATTTTTCATAAACTAAAATCAATTCTGGCTTCCAAAGGGCACAGTGTTTCAGTTGGAGACGAAGGCGGGTTTGCTCCGCGCTTGGAAAATAATGCCGAACCATTAGAGCTTATTAATTTGGCAAGTTCTAATGCCGGGTATAAAAATGGAGCAGAGGTAAACATCGGAATTGATGCAGCGGCTAATTCATTTTTTGATGGAAAAGAAGAAAAATACATTTTTAAACCGGAAAGCGCAATGCTTAGTCGTGAAACTTTAATAAACATTTATAGCGAGTGGCTTCAAAAATATAATGTGATTTCAGTTGAGGATGGATTAAATGAAAATGATTGGGAAGGTTGGAGGCTTATGAATGAAAAAATTGGAGAAAAAGCTTTGACCATCGGAGATGATTTGCTAGTGACTAATGTCAAAAGACTTAAAAAAGCAATTGAAGAAAATGCTTGTAATGCGGTCCTCATAAAAGTTAATCAAATTGGCTCGCTCAGTGAAACAATTGACTGCATAAAGCTGGCTAAAAAAAATAAAATGAAAACAGTTATTTCTCATAGAAGCGGAGAAACGACTGATGATTTTATCGCTGATTTGGCTGTAGGTGCTGGAGCTGACTATATCAAATCAGGCTCGCTATCCCGCGGAGAAAGAATCTGCAAATATAATAGGCTGCTTAGAATTGAGGAAGAACTGAATCGGTAATGTCAAAAGCCAAATAACAAATGACAAATCAATGATTAAAAACAAAATGACAAAAATTTGAGCTTTGGATTTTAGATTTTATTTGAAATTGGAAATTTGTCATTAGTCATTAAAATATTTTATTAAAAGCAGTTAGTCATAAATAAAAAATGAATATCAAAAAGATACCTACACTTTTAGTTATCCTCGATGGTTGGGGGGTGGCTCCGCCTTCAAGAGCAAATGCCATAACTTTGGCGAAAAAACCGAATATAGACACTCTTTTCAAAACTTATCCTTCCACAATTTTAGGCGCAACCGGAGAGGATGTTGGCTTGGAAGATCATAAAATGAGCGGTTCCGAAGCCGGACACATGAATATTGGTGCCGGCAGAACCATTGCTCAAGATTCTCTCTATATCACCGAAAGCATAAAAGGCGGCAGCTTTTTTTTCAATCAGGTTTTATTGGATGCAGTGGCGCATACTAAAAAATTTAAGAGTAATTTGCATGTCATGGGGCTTATGGGAAACTCGGACAGTCCACATAGTGATCCGGAACATTTTAGGGCTATCTTAAAATTAGCCAAAAAAAACGGAGTTAAAGAAGTTTTTTGTCATCTTTTTACCGATGGACGGGATTCATACCCGAAAAGTGCCCTTGAACATCTTAAAAATTTTAGAAAAATAATTAAAAAAGAAGGTCTTGGGAGAATTGCAACAATTAGTGGCAGATTTTATGCGATGGACCGGGTAAAAAATTGGAACAGGCTCATAAAAGCTTATGATACAATTGTTTTTTCAAGAGGAGAGAAAGCGGATTCAGCCGAGGAGGCCATAAAAAAAGGCTATGAAAGCGGATTAACGGACGAATATATCCTGCCAACTGTCATTATGGAAAATGAAAAACCCGTAGCGTCGGTTTTAAAAAACGATTCTGTAATTCTCTATAATTTACGTTCTGACAGGTCCAGACAATTTACTAAACTTTTCGTGGCAAAAAACAAGGAAAGAATACTTAATGATGATATGCCGGTTGTGGATAAAATTAGAAATCTATATTTTGTAGCGATGACGGATTTTGGTCCCGATTTGGATGTGCACACCGCTTTTCCAAGCACGCCTGTGCATATGACTTTGCCGCTGGCTCTTAAAAAAATAAAACAACTCTATGTTGCCGAGTCGGAAAAATTCGCCCATGTTACATATTTTTTAAATGGAGGCCACGAAAAACAAATTGATGGAGAGGATAGATTTATGATTGAATCGCCTCGGGTTAATTCATATGCGGATATTCCGGAAATGTCAGCTGCTAAAATAACGGAATATGTTTTATATAAAATCAAAGAAGACGCCTATGATTTTATTGCGCTTAATTTTGCCAATGCGGACATGGTCGGACATACGGGAAATTTGAAAGCAACCATTAAGGCGGTAGAATTTTTGGATAAGCAGGTTGGTCTTTTGGCTCAGGAAGTATTAAGAAGAAATGGAAACATGATAATTACTGCCGATCATGGCAATGCTGACGATATGATTGATTTTGAAACTGACCAACCCAATACATTTCATACCAAAAATCCTGTTCCGTTTATTTTAGTCAGTGAAAAGTTCAAGCAAAGAAAATTGCGTGAAGGCGGAGTACTGGGAAATGTTGCTCCTACCATTTTGGAAATAGTGGGAATAAAAAAGCCTGAAAGGATGACCCGAGGATCACTTTTGAATAACTGTGAAGATACGAATGAATGCAAGATAACTTTTAGACGTTAATTTTTTTTGGATAAAGAAAAAATATGGATAAAGTAATTTGTGTTGGCTCATCAACTCAGGATATTTTTTTGCCAACTGGAGAAGGAAAAATCATTGAAACTCCGGAGGAGATAACATCGAAGCGAAAAATTGCTTTTGAACTGGGAGCGAAATACAAAATAAACAAACGACACGAATCTTTAGGCGGCTGTTCGGCTAATGTAGCGGCAGGACTTTCCCGGCAAGGTATTTTGGCGACTCATTATACGGTTATTGGCAAAGATGCGATTGGCGAATGGATAATTCAAAAACACCAAGAAGAGAAGATTGGAACTGAACTCCTGGAGGTTTTGGATGGTAAGAGCGATTTGTCAATGATTTTGGTGGATGAAAAAAGGGGCGACAGGGTTATTTTTCACAACAAGGAAGTGAATGAAAAATTCAGGTTTGATGCAAGCAAAATAGCTGAGGCCGATTGGGTTTATATCGGTGATGTTTTTGGCGATTGGGAAAAAATTATTTCTGAAATTATTCAAAAAGCTAAGGCGGAAAATATTTCAGTGGCTTTTAATCCCAGACAAACAATGATTGCCGGCAATAAAAAAGAAGAACTGTTTAAGATTTTTAAGTCTTGTGAGGTAGTTTTTTTGAACAAAGATGAAGCCATTGAAATTTTGATGGTCAAAGACGGCCATTTGGAATCCCAAGATGAAGAATATTTGTTATCCGAACTTCAAAAAAAGGCTCCTACCATATTTGTTCTTACGGACGGAGACAGGGGCGCCTGGGCTATTGATGATAAAGAAGTTGTGCATGCAGATGCAGTAAAAGTTGACAATGTGGTTGATATGACTGGTGCCGGCGATGCTTTTGCCAGCGGTTTTTTATCTGCCTATATCAAGGATAAAGATCTCAAAAAGTGCGTGTTTTGGGGTGTAAAAAATGGAGCCAGCGTGGTGGAACATTTCGGAGGCATTGAAGGCTTGCTGAGAGAAGGAGAATTTGAGAAATAAATTTAAAATAAAAAATATGAATCTAAGTAAGTTTTTTAATCCAAAATCAATTGCGGTTATCGGTGCGTCAGCCGAAAAGGGAAAAGTTGGCAACACAATTTCTAAAAATATTTTAAATTTGGGCTACAAGGGCAAAGTATTTTTGGTTAATCCCAAAAGAAAAAAAATTCTTGGTTGCAAGTGTTATGGTGATATTTTGGAAATCAAAGAAAAAATTGATTTGGCGATTGTAGTTATTCCGGCTAAGTTTGTAAACGAAGCAATCAAAAAATCAGCGGACAAAATTAAAAATTTTGTGGTTATTTCAGCCGGATTTTCAGAAGTCGGAGAAGAGGGAAAGAAGCGCGAGGAGGAACTCCAAAAAATAGCTGATGATAAAAATCTCAATATTTTAGGTCCGAATTGCCTGGGGTTCATTGATCCTAAGTTAAAACTAAATGCTTCTTTTGCCAGTGGAATGCCGGCAGAGGGTAATATTTGTCTTATTTCCCAATCAGGCGCTTTGGCGGTAGCTTTTTTGGATATTGCCCAAAAAGAAAAGCTGGGTTTTTCCCATGTCATTTCCGTAGGGAATAAAATGCAGCTGGATGAAAGCGATCTTTTGGAACATTTTGTGAAAGATAGAAATGTCAAAGTAATTGGAATGTATTTAGAAGGCATAAAAAATGGTAAAGAGTTCATTGCCAGGGCGCAGAAAATTTCTAAAATAAAACCGATTGTAATTCTCAAGGCCGGAAAAACGGAGAAGGCTCAAGCAGCCATCTTTTCACATACGGGCGCATTAGCCGGTAGTGATGAAATAATGCAAGAAGCTTTTGCAAGGGCCGGGATTATTAAAGCGGAAAATCTGGAAAACTTTTTCACATTGTTATCTTTTTTTTCTTTGGCAAATTTTTTCAAGGAGGACCAAGTGGCTATTGTTACTAATGCCGGAGGTCCGGGGGTTTTAGCTACGGACGCTTTTTATAAAAAAGAAATAAAACTGGCAGAAATTGAACAAAAAACGAGAGACAATTTGAAAAAATTTTTGCCGACCGAATCATCCTTACAAAATCCTATTGATCTTTTAGGCGATGCCCAAGAAGACAGGTATGAAAAAACTTTGAACGAAATAAAAAAACAAAAAAGCATAGGCGCGATAATTTCCATTTTGACACCGCAAGGGCAAACTCCCGTGGATAAAATTGCGGAAAAATTAGTGACTTTCAAAAAAAATAATAAAAATATCCAAATCCTAGGTTCTTTTGTGGGTGGTAAAAAAGTTGAAAAAGCCATTGATCTTCTGAAAAAAAACAATATTCCCAGTTTTTCTTTTCCGGAACAAGCCGTTGGAGCTTTGGAGAAATATTTAAAATGGAAAAAATTTGAAGTTATTTCAGGAACGAAATTTTTGGCCGATGAAAGGAGAATAAAATTAGTTGCAGAAATAATTCAAAAAGCCAAAGAGGAAGGTCGAGGGGCTTTGTATTTTCAAGAAGCTAGCAAAATGGCGCGGGCTTACCAAATAAAAACTGTGGAGCATTGGGCTGGTTTATCTGGGGAAAAAATTGAATTTCCGGTGGTAGTAAAAATTGACAGCGATAAGATTTTGCATAAAACCGACCGTAATGCCCTGGTTTTAGGAATAAAAAACCAAGTTGAACTTGGAAAAACGCTGAGAGAGATGAAAAAGGATTTTCCTGGGCAAAATATCATTATTCAACCAATGCTGCCACGTCAAATGGAGCTAATATTGGGAATAAAAAGAGATCCAGCCTTTGGTCCTGTTGTTGTGTATGGATTGGGCGGAATATATACAGAAATTTTCAATATGATTAATTTTTTAGTGGAGCCTATGGGAGTTGAAGATATTAAAAAATCCATTTTAAAAAGCAAGATTAGTTTTCTCTTCAGAAAAACCAGAGGCCAATATTCGTATAATCTGGAAAATATCGCGCAAATTTTATGGAAAGTTTGGATAATGGCCAATGAAATAAAGGAATTAAAAGAGCTTGATATCAACCCTCTTCTTGTTTATAATGATGGTAGGGAGGACGTGGCTGTAGACGTGAAGATGATTATCTAAAAAAATTAATATAAATAAAATGGAAAAAAAGAAAATTAAAATTTTAATAGTAGATGATAACGGTGACATACGATCAATGTACGCGGAAGTTTTCAAAAAAAGCGGTTTTTTTGAGGTTGAAGAAGCGATTGATGGCTTGGATGGACTTGATAGAGCAACTAAAAATATTCCGGATGTCATTTTTACCGGAATTATTATGCCCAGAATGGATGGTTTTGATTTGATGCGAAGCCTTAAAAAAAATGTGTCCACTAAAGATATCCCGGTGCTTATTTCTTCCCACATGGGTCGGGAAGAAGACCAAAAAACGGCTATGGATTTGGGAGCCAAGGATTTCATAGTAAAAACTATGAATACTCCTAATGAAATCATGGAAAAAGTAAAGGCAATGTTTAATCCGGATATTTATAGGCTGAAAATTGAAAAAAATGAATTGGATGCAGAAAGGTTTATCTCGGCAATGCAGCTTGGTAAAGAAATGAAGTGTCCGAAGTGTGGTGAGGATCTGATAATTTCTCTTGAACTAACCAATCCTGATGATAAAAGCTTCAAGGCGACAATAGTTTGTCTTAAGTGTGGTCAAATAAAAAAATAACACCCGATGTTTCTAGAATAAAGAACATTTAAAATAAAACGGGGTGAAGCCTCGTTTTATAATTAACAAAACAAAATGGTATATTCCTGGAATTGGAAATTGAAAGAGCAAACTATTTTATTTGATGCTAAATTAGCGGATAAATTTAATCCGATAATTTTACAGTTGCTTTCTAATCGGTGTATTACAAATGAAAAGGATATTGAAAAATTTCTAAATTTTGACTATGAAAAAAATATTTCTAATCCATTTCTTTTTTCTCAAATGGACAAGGCTGTGGAAAGAATAATCTTGGCTCTTAAAAAAGAGGAAAAAGTAGCTATTTTTGGTGATTATGATGCAGATGGTGTTACAGCCACGGTTTTACTTACCGAAGCCCTGGATGATTTAGGTGTCAAAAAAATTGTGCCCTATATTCCAGATAGGCAGCTTGAGGGCTATGGAATGAATATGGAGGCTCTAAATTTTTTACAGAAGGAAGAAGTAAATCTCATTATCACTGTTGATTGTGGCATAACAAATATCAGTGAAATTGCAAAGGCCAAAGATCTTGGAATTGATGTTATTATCACTGATCATCACCATGTTCCAGTTACTGTCCCTGAGGCAGTGGCTATTCTCAATCCACATACAGAAAGCGAGGAAAGCGAATGTCGATATTTATCTGGAGTTGGAGTAGCCTTTAAATTAGCCGAAGCTCTCTATCAAAAAATACAACCGGAAAAAATAGGCCAAACAAAATGGATGCTGGATCTGGTGGCTATTGGAACCATTGCTGATTGTGTTCCTCTTCTTGGAGAAAATAGGTTATTAGTCAAGTATGGCTTGGTGGTGCTGTCGAAAACAAGGCGGATTGGACTTCAGGAAATGTTTGGAGTGGGAAGAATTTCCATTTCCGAAAACGACATCCCAGACACGCACCGAGTGGCTTTTCAAATATCTCCCAGAATAAATGCAGCCGGCAGAATGGATCACGCCAATGTTGCCTATAATCTGCTAATTGAAAAGAAGCGTCCCATAGGACGTATGATGGCGCTGGAACTAGAAAGTAAAAATCAGGAAAGACAAAAAGTGACAGCGGAAATTGTAAGAGAGATAAAAATTATTGCTGAAAATTCATTTAAGGACAAAAAATTTATTTATGCCGAGAATGCTCATTGGCCAGTTGGACTTTTGGGGCTAATAGCTGGGAAGATAACGGACGAATTCAAAAAACCGACCATGATATTGCAAAAACAAAGCAACGAATTAGCCGGATCACTCAGAAGTATTCCTCAAGTAAATATCATTGAAACTTTGGAAAAATGCGCCGATCTTTTGGAAAAATTCGGCGGGCATTCGCAAGCAGCGGGGGTGAGGCTGAAAAATTCGAACCTGGAAAGGTTTTGCGAAAAAATGTCGAAATTAATTGAAACAGAACTTTCAGGTAAGGAAACTGATTATGCCAAAGAGGCGGATCTGGAAATAAAAATTGAGGATATTGATTGGGATTTGATGCAGGAGCTCAAAAAAATGGAGCCTTTTGGAGAAGGCAATAAAGATCCGATATTTATCATTAAAAACTTGATAGTAGAGGATGCTCGGGTAGTAGGCAATGGCAGCAAGCATCTTAAAATGTTTTTGCGATCTGAAAATGGCGGACCAAAAATGTTTGATGCAATCTTTTTTGGTGGGGGAAATGATTTTGGAGAAATTGAAAAAGGCGATAGAATAGATATAGCCTGCAGTTTAAGCCAGGACGAATGGAACGGCAACAAAAAAATTCAACTGAAGATTATTGACCTAAAAATGGTCGAATAAAAATATACAAATGGAGAATGTTCTAGAAGTAAAAAATTTATTCAAAAGATTCAAAAACTTCCAAGCCGTGGAGGATGTTTCTTTCTTTGTGAAAGAAGGTGAGATAGTTGGTTTTTTGGGACCCAATGGAGCCGGAAAAACTACTACTATTCAAATGCTTCTGGGTGTGCTTACTCCAACCAAAGGAGAGATTCTTTATTTTGGAAAAGATCTCAAGAAGAACCGAGAAGAAATTCTTGAAAAAATTAATTTTTCTTCTACTTACACTAATTTGCCTTTTGATTTAACTGTCAAAGAAGCCCTGAATTATACATCCTATTTCTATGATATAAAAAACAGAAAAGAAAGAATTGAGGACATCAAAAGCAATTTCGAATTGGATGACATTTATAAACAGAGAATTTCCGAGCTTTCCTCTGGTCAACTGACTCGCTTGAATTTGGCCAAGGCTTTTATAAATTATCCAAAAGTTTTGCTTTTGGATGAGCCAACGGCATCTTTAGATCCGGAAATAGCCAAGTATATTCGAGATTTTATTTTGAAAAAAAGAAAAAAATTTAATCTCTCGATTTTGATAACCTCTCATAATATGACTGAGGTGGAGGAAATTTGCGATAGGGTGATTTTTATAAACAACGGCAAAATAGTTGCCAATGATACGCCGGAAAATTTGGCCAAATCTATGACAATAGTTCATGTTGAACTTATGATAAAGGATGGTCTAAAAAAAGTTGCCGAGCATTGCGATGGTAAAAAAATTAAATGTAAAATTAAGAATCGCTACATAACAGTGGATTTGGAAGAGAAAGATCTTTCAGGTTTTCTGGATGAGTTAAAAAAGCAGGGGATATCTTTTGAAGAAATATCCATTCAGAAACCAACTCTGGAAGATTATTTTCTTAAAATAGCTTCTCAAAATCAAAAGTATGAAAACTAGAAGAATTTATGGAATTACACTGAGGTATATTTATTTGTTTAAGCATAACTTGGACAAATACATGGATCTTTTTTATTGGTCTTCAATCGACCTGATTCTTTGGGGTATTACGACACTTTTCATTCAATCTCTGAATCAGGCTTTTTCCCAGGTTGTTTTTACCATTGTTTCAGGATTAATTTTTTGGCAGGTTACCTGGCGGGGCCAATTTGAAATAACGGTCAACATTTTGGAAGAGCTTTGGAATAAAAATTTGATTAATATTTTTGCCTCACCTCTCAAGTTTTCCGAGTGGCTTGCTTCATTTTTAATTCTCGGGGCAAGCAAACTTGTGCTCACATTCTCTTTTATTTCAGTTTTGGCGCTTGTTCTCTATAAGGTAAAAATTTTAACATTTGGTATTTATCTCGTTCCCTTTATAATTTTACTTCTACTGAATGGTTGGTGGATGGGTATGGTTATCGGATCGATGACGATGCGTTGGGGTACCAGGCTGCAAGCTTTGACCTGGTCTTTACCTTGGGCGCTATCACCATTTTTTGGAATTTTTTATCCCATTTCTGTTTTGCCGGTTTGGGCCCAAAAAATTGCTCTCATTTTTCCAGCCAGTTACATCTTTGAAGGTGTTAGAGAAGTGATATATACTGGTAATATGGATATTAATAAAGTTTATATAAGTTTTGGGCTAAATATAGTCTATATTATTATTGGTCTTTTTATGCTGAGGCTTAGTTTTAAGAAAATATTGCGCAAAGGCCTTATTAAAGTTTATTAAAAATATGTCAGAAAAAATCATAATGTATACTGATGGTGGATCGAGGAATAATCCGGGACCGGCAGCTATCGGAGTTTATGTTGAAACTCTTGGTAAAAAATATGGAGAATATATCGGAATAAAAACCAACAATGAAGCGGAATATGCGGCCTTGATTTTTGGCCTCAAAAAAGTGAAAGCCTTGATCGGCAAAGAAAAAATAAAAAAGGCAGAAATTGAATGTCGATTGGACAGTGAACTGGTGGTCAAACAATTAAATCATGAATACAAGCTTAAAGAAAAACATATTCAAGATTTTTTCATTGAAATTTGGAATTTAATGCTGGATTTTGGCAAAGTTTCTTTTGTGCACGTTTTGCGGGAAAAAAATAAAATTGCCGATGCCTTGGTCAATGAAGCGCTGGATGCTGAGATTAAACAAAGTTCATTACTTTAATATTTTTAAAATAAAAAACAAAATTCATGTTTAAGAAGAAGAAAACCTATGTAATTCTGGCCGTGATTATTTTAATCGTTGGCGGGATTTATTATTCCAAAACCAAAAAAGACAAGGTTGAATATACAACTCAAAAAGCTGAAAAGGGAACTCTGGCACAAACAGTTTCTGTAACTGGAAAATTGGTAGCCAAGGAGCAAGCCGACCTGTCTTTTAAAATCAGTGGTCGCATTGAGGCGATGTATGTAGATATTGGTGATAAAGTTGAGAAAGGACAGAAAATCGCCGTGATTGATAAAGGCACACTAGATGAGCAATTGACAGAAGCTCAGGAGTATTTGATTGCTCAGAGGAATACTCTTTATGATATGAAAAAACGTAAGGCTACTTATAGTTGGGCGCAGGAGGATGCACAAAGGGCGATGATTAGAAAAGCTGAATCGGCCGTAGTAGCCATACGGGAACAAATAAGTGAAACCACACTTTATTCTCCTATTAGCGGGACAGTTATTACTAAGAATGTCGACGAAGGGGAAACAACAGTGGCCAATGCCGTGACAGCCAACACTTCTGTTGTGACTGTGGCCAGAGAAGGCGAATTGGAGGTTCAGGCTAATGTGCCAGAATCGGACATTGTTAAAATCGCACTGGGGCAAAAAGCGGACGTAACATTGGATGCTTTTAATGCGGAAGATATTTTTCCGGCAGAAATAGTAGAAATAGAACCTTCTTCAACTGTAATTCAGGATGTCGTTTATTATAAAGTCAAACTCAAATTTCCTAATTATGATTCCAGATTTAAAAACGGTATGAGCGCAGATACGGACATTCATACGGCCGAAAAAAATAATGTGGTTTTTATTCCGGAAAGAGCGATCAAAGAAGATGGACGTCAGAAGTATGTGGAAATTTTGAAAGATGAAAAGAAAAATATAATTGAAAGAATTAATGTTGCGACTGGTATGCGCGGAGATGATGGTATGATTGAAATTACTTCCGGCCTTTCCGGCGGGGAAAATGTGATTACGATTGCAAAGACAGAATAAAAAAGTCTATTCATTTTCCTCCTCCCCTGATTAAGGGGAGGAATGAGGAGGGGTCCAAAACTAAACCCCTCTGTCATTTCGTGACATATCCCCTTAGTCAGGGGAGAAAGTAAGGGAAAAAAGAAATTTTTGTATGCAAATCATTCACAATATAAAAGCTAAAACACAGGTAAGAAAACTCTTGAGAAAATCATCTACTCCGCAAGAAATTATATTATGGTCAAGATTAAGAAGAAAACAACTAAACTATAGATTTAGGCGGCAACATTCTATTGGTAAATACATCGTTGACTTCTATTGTCCAGAAATGAAACTAGTAATTGAATTGGATGGCTGGCAACACAGAAAAGAAAATAATGGTGGATATGATATTGAAAGAACAAAATTTTTAGAATCATTGGGATGTAAAATATTGAGGTTTTGGAATAATGACGTTAACAAAAATATAGAAGGGGTCATATTAAAGATTGGAGAATATTTAAAATAAACCCCTCTGTCACTGCGTGACATCTCCCCTTGGCAGGGGAGAAGGAAAATAAATATGACTTTAATATCTGTCGAAAATTTGTGCAAAACATATGGCGATGATGGTGCTAAGACCACGGCTCTTTGCGGTGCGAATTTTGTCATTGAAAAGGGAGAATTCGTTTCTATTATGGGGCCATCTGGGTCGGGAAAATCGACTCTTATGCAGCTTTTGGGACTTTTAGATCGTCCGACTGGCGGTAAATATTTTTTAGACGGCAAAGACACGGAAAGTTTTGATGATGATACTCTGGCAGTTCTCAGAAACAAGAAACTCGGATTTGTTTTTCAATCCTTCAATCTTCTGCCCCGGACGTCAGTTTTTGAAAATGTGGAATTACCTTTGCTTTATGATGAAAAAATAAGAGAAAACAATAAAAACAAAGTTGATGCGGCTCTTGCGGCGGTGGGCATGGAGCACCGAGCGACATATCTTTCTAATCAGCTTTCTGGTGGAGAAAAGCAACGAGTAGCGATTGCACGCGCCTTGGTTAATGATCCGGAAATTATTTTTGCCGACGAGCCGACGGGTAATTTGGATTCAAAGTCAGGCCTGCAGGTGATGAAAATTTTGCAGAAGCTTAATGATGAAGGGCACACCATTGTTTTGGTGACACACGAAACGTACACAGCCGAGCATGCTAAAAGAATTCTATATGTCAAAGACGGCTTAATCATTGCTGACGATTTGGTCAAAAACAGACGCATCGCCCATGATGGAGAACTTTTAAAATAGTTATGAGAATTGTTGATCCAATAAAAATTTCTTACAAAAATCTGATGGCGGCGAAATTCCGCTCATTTTTAACTATCCTGGGAATCGTTATTGGTGTAGGTTCGGTGATTATTATTATGGCCATTGGTCAATCAGCGCAAGCTTTGATTTTAGATCAGGTTTCCGGAATTGGTTCTAATCTGATTGGAATTTTACCAGGAGCTTCAGATGAAAAGGGCCCACCAGCGACAGCGCTGGGGATAAAAGTGGATACACTAAAATATAGTGATCTGGAAGCGTTGAGAAATGGCAAAAATGTTCCAGAAATATCCGATGCAGCGGGATATGTTATGGGAACGGCTACAGCCAATTACAAAGAAAATAGTATTGTAGCTTCCTTTACTGGAACAACTGCCAGTTATCTTAATGTCGAAAATACTAAAGTTGAGAGAGGCAGATTTTTTTCCAAGGAAGAAGAATCTAATATGGCGCGAGTGGCGGTAGTCGGAAAAAATATAATTAAAGATCTTTTTAACGGAGAAGATCCCATTGGAAAAACGCTCAAAATGAAAGATCAGAGTTTTACGGTTATTGGAATTTTTGAAGAAAAGGGAGGTGGTGGATTGGGAAGTTCCAGTGTGGATGATTCTATTTTTGTTCCATTAATTACGGCCCAAAAATTACTTATGGGGATTGACTATATGGCCTTCGCCAGGGCCAAGGCTAAAAATGCCGATGTGGTTCCTTATGCTATTGCCAATATCAAAACAACGCTACGCGAGAGACATAATATCGATGATCCAGCTAATGATGATTTTAGTGTTCGCGATCAAGCACAAGCGGTTGAGATGATTAAAAAAATTACCAATGTGCTTAAATATTTTCTGCTTTCTATCGGTACAATTTCATTAATTGTTGGAGGCGTAGGGATTATGAATACTATGCTGATTGTCGTGAATCAGCGTATTCGTGAGGTGGGACTCAGAAAAGCGGTAGGAGCCAAGAATGAGGATATTTTGACGCAATTTCTAATTGAGTCGTCTACCATCTCTTTTTTTGGTGGTGTATTTGGGATTATTTTCGGAATTGTTATTTCCTTTATTGCCGCCATTATTATGCAGGCCTTGCAATACAATTGGCCATTTCTGATTTCTTGGCAATCGATCGTAGTGGCAACCATGGTTTCTTTTGGAATCGGAATTTTGTTTGGATTATATCCGGCTCGCAAAGCTTCAAAAATTAGTCCCATGGAAGCTTTGCGCTATGAATAAGTTATGCATGAGCTATTAGTTTCAGTTAAATTAGCTTTTAAAAATCTTCGTTCTAATCTCGGACGGACACTTTTGTCATTACTTGGAATTGTCATTGGTGTAGCCTCGGTAATTTTAGTGTTGTCTTTTGGGTCGGGCGTTAAAAATTACGTGACGGATCAAATTTCATCTTTTGGAACAGATATAATCCAGGTTGAAGTGAAGGTACCGAAAGTTTCACAAATGTCTTCAGCTAATGCTGAAGGACAAATTGGGGGTGCAGCTATAACTACTTTTAAACTGGACGACGCCAGAAGAGTCGCTAAACTGGATAATGTTGATTCCTGGTATGCGGCAATAATCAGTCAACAACAAACGAGTTATTTGGATAAGAAAAAACAGGTTATGATTTTTGGTGCCACAGCCGGCATCGTCAGAACTGATCCGAAAACAGAAGTTGAATATGGACAAATGTTTACTGAAGAGGATGACAACAGTCTGAGGCAAGTTGTGGTTCTTGGTAGTGCTCTCAAGGAATATTATTTTGGCAATAAAGAGGCGATAGGAGAAAATATAAAAGTCAAAGGACAAAATTTCAAGGTTATCGGAGTAATGAAGCCGCGAGGCATGGTTACTTTTTTCAATTTTGATGAAATTATGTATATTCCATTGCAGACGGTTCAGAAAAAACTCTCCGGAACAGATTATTTGCAATCGGCCATATTTAAACTCAAAGACATGAAAAAAGTTGATCTGACGATTGCGGAGGCGACTGATATTATGCGAACGAGACATAATATTAAAAATCCGGAGGACAATGATTTTGCTGTAAGTTCTATTACAGAATTTCTGGATATTTTGGATAAAGTTTTTTTTGCAATCAATGCTTTGCTTCTGGCGCTGACTTCAGTTTCATTGGTTGTCGGCGGAGTTGGAATAATGAATGTAATGTATGTGGCGGTAGCCGAGCGAACATTTGAAATTGGGCTAAAGAAATCAGTCGGGGCCAAAAACAAAAGTATTTTGGGTCAATTTTTGTTTGAAGCGATTTTTTTGACTTTGGTTGGTGGATTTCTGGGGCTGATAGTTGGTGCAATGATAACAAAAGGAGGAGAATTTTTAATCAGTTACCTTGGCTATCCGATGGAGCTTTCAATTACTTGGTGGTCTATGACGATTGGTGCCGGTTTTTCAGTTTTAATCGGAGTAATTTTTGGATATTATCCTGCTAAACGTGCATCAATGCTTTCTCCTATGGAGGCTCTCCGAAAAGAATAAAAAATACTTATATTAAGCCATAAAAAGGCAAAAAAGCAAGATTGTTGCCTGTTTTTTTGTGTAGTATAATTTAAGCATAAGAATTGATGGGTATTAAATAAAAAATTAGTGCGGGATACTCATGTGTATGGCTACTCGTGCCTAAAAGACAAACATGGCAAAAAAGATTGATATTTATATTGAAATAGCCCTTATTTTTATGCTGGGAATTTTAGCAGGAGTGGCTCTAAAAGTAGAGGCCAATAAATTTATCATGATCGGTTTTGATGATTACAAAATGAAATTTTCCGAAAACCAATACAAGATAAATATTTTGCAGAAAAAAATTGATGCGGCCGTCCAAGAAAAAGAAAACTTCAGTTCGGAAAATCAGATTGAAAGCGAGCAAGAGGACCTGGACGATTCACAATCTTTATAGCCAACTCTAAAATATTTAATTTCAAAAAAATGGAAGAGAGCCAACAAAGGGAAAATATGAAAGAAGAAAATAACAATTGCGCTTGTGGGGAGAATTGTTCTTGTTGCACTAAGAATAAGAAAAAAATAAAAAACCTCATTTCCGCCCTTATTTTGGTCTCCGGCCTTTTGGTGGGCAGTCTTTTCGTGGATTTATCGCAACTGATAAAGGGCAGCGGTTTTTCTCAAAAAAACCTAAACAAAACTGATATTTTTGAAGCCGGACAGAAAACCTGGGTAGCTTACACCGAACCGGCTGTGACAGCGAAAGTTGTCAGTGATGAAAATTGTGCCGAATGTGATCCGGCCGAGGCTTTGGTATGGCTTCGCAGAGTTTCTCCGACTATTTCAGCAGAAAAAATTAATTTTGATTCTGATGAGGGCAAAAAACTAATAGAAAAATTTTCTATCAAATCACTGCCAGCTTTTATTTTTTCCAAGTCTGTGGTTAATACGGAATTTTATGCCCAAGCGCAAGCGATTTTCAGTCAAAAAGACGATCAATTTAAACTTAATACTCAAGAGTTAGGGCTGTCCCCCGGAAGATATTTGGAAACTCCGTCTGTGAATGAAAAAGACGCTATTTTTGGCAATAAAGATGCTAAAGTCAAGGTGATTATTTTTTCCGATTTTGAATGCCCATATTGTAGTGCACTCCATCAATCAGCTAGACAAATTATGAGTCAATATAAAGACAAGGCATTTTTTGCCTATAAAGATTTTACTCTGGATTTTCACCTGCAGGCTGAAAATGCGGCTTTAGCGGCCAATTGTGCCCTAGAGCAAGGCCTGTTTTGGGAATATGCGGACAAATTATTTGCCGATCAAACTAATTGGCAAAATACTACTGGAGTCCAAAAATTCAAGGACTATGCCCAAAACCTGGGTCTTGAAAGTCCACAGTTTAACCAATGTTTGGATAGTAAAAAATATCAAGATAAAATTGACAGTGACAAAATCGTCGCGACTGACTTTGGAATTACCGGAACCCCAGCTATATTTATAAATGATAAGTTTATTAACGGGGTTATCAGTACGGATGATTTGAAAAAAATTATTGAAGAAGAATTGGCCAAATAAGATTGGGTTAATCAAGAATAAAAAGACCGTTTGGGTCTTTTTATTCTTTATGCTAAAATGGTATATGCCCAGTAGTAGAATTTTGACTGGGCTTTGCCCAAAATAAAATGGGCTAAAAAATATATTAATCAAAAAATTATTTTTAATTTTTGGCTATAAATTATGTTATTATTGTCAAAATTTCACTACTGGGTATGAAAAATAAAGGCCTAATAGAAATTATTTTTTACGCTCGCGGCGGGCAAGGGGCTAAATCGGCAGCAGAAATTGTGGCGCAGGCAGCAGTCAAAGACGAAAAATTTGTTCAAGCTTTTCCTAATTTCGGACCGGAAAGAAGCGGCGCTCCGACTGAAACATATTTGCGAATTTCCAATCAGGCTATCAGAACGCATGAACCGATTATAAATCCGGATATCATTGTTGTTTTGGATGAAACCCTTTTGAAATCGGGAAAAAACAGAGCCAGCATCTGGATAATAAATTCTGCCAAGAGTGAAAATGAACTCAGAAAAATAATTAACAATAACAACAAAATTTATCCGGTGGATGCTAACAAAATTTCAACTGAAATAATCGGGCAACTGAGACCCAACACGGTTATTTTGGGAAAACTTATCCAAGTTAGTAAGGCGGCTAAAATTGAAAGTATAGTTCGGGAGTTTGAAAAAATCTTCAAGGAAAAAATTGGTAAAGAAGCCACAAAGAAAAATACAGATGCAATTAAAAAAGCCTATGCTTTAAAGTAAAACTATGGAAGAAGGAGCAACAATAAAACACGATATTAAAAAAGCTGCCAAAACTGGAGAATGGGGCATTTATTTTCCTAAGATTGATCCCAAGTGCATTGCTTGCGGACAATGTGTTTCCTATTGTCCAGAAGCAGCCATGGAACTTGTGCCTCGTACCAAAGAGCAAAAAATATCCAAAACAGAAAAAATTTCAGAAGTTGACTTGGATTTTTGCAAAGGATGTGGTGTTTGTGCCAGAATTTGTCCGGTTAAAGCAATCACAATGCTGGCTAAAAAAGAAAAGAAATAATCAATATGGAAAAGAGAAAAAATAAAATAGCATTAACGGGCGGAGCAGCAGCAGCTGAAGCTTTGAAGCAAATTGATCTGGACGTCATGGCTGTTTATCCGATTACGCCACAAACTCCGATTATTGAAACTTATGCCAAGCTTCAGGCGGATGGAAAAGTGGCGACCGAAATAATTCAAGCTGAGTCAGAACACAGTGCTATTTCGGCTTGTGTAGGAGCCAGTGCAGCTGGAGCCAGAACTGCGACAGCTACCAGTTCGCAAGGCTTGGCACTTATGAACGAGATTCTTTATATTGCCAGCGGTATGCGATTGCCAATTTTAATGCTGGTTTCAGCCAGAGCACTGAGTGCTCCAATTAATATTCATGGCGATCATTCGGATGTGATGGGCGCACGGGATGCTGGCTGGATTCAAATTTTTTCCGAAAACCCGCAAGAAGTCTATGATAATACGATAATTGGAATAAAACTGGCGGAAAAGACAAAAACTCCGGTTATGGTGATTATGGACGGATTTAATACCTCTCATTGCGTAGAAAATTTGGAAATTCTAGATAAAAAAACAGTCAAGAAATTTATTGGCGAATATAAACCGAAAAACCATCTTTTGGATGTGAAGAATCCGGTTACTTTTGGACCTTTGGCTCTTCAAAATTCATACTTTAATTTTAAAGTTGACCAAGAAAAAGCCATGCAAAGCGCAGTTCAAGAATATGTCAAAGTCAGCAAGGAATTTGGGAAAATAAGCCAAAGAAAAAAAAATTATTTTGAAGAATACAAAACTAAAGATGCCAAGAGTGTGATCGTGGTGATGGGCTCAACTGCCGGAACTGTCAAAGACACCGTTGATTATTTGCGAACTAAAGGACAAAAAGTTGGAGTTTTAAAAATAAATTTGTTTAGGCCGTTTCCGCATCAAGAAATTGCCAAGATTTTGAAAAATGCCAAAAATATTGCGGTGCTGGACCGCTCGCAATCAATCGGCACTTATCCTCCACTTTATACTGAAATTATGAATAGTTTGTCTCATGTTTCATGTTCTATGTTTCATGTTTCTAGCTATGTCTATGGTTTGGGCGGCCGTGATATTTTTACGAAAGACATTGAAAAAGTTTTTGCGGAAATTGCGAAAGAAAATAGAAATAAAGAAATAAAATATATTGGAGCTTAATTCTATGGATAAAAAACTAACTAAAAATTTGGCGCCGGGTCACAGCTCTTGCGCGGGTTGCGGATTTCCGGCGGTTATTCGTTTTATTTTGGATGAAGCTCCGGGTCCGGTTGTGGTTGTCGGTGCAACGGGTTGTTCAGAAGTAACGACTACTCTGTATCCTTACACTGCTTGGAAGATTCCTTATATGCATAATGCTTTCGAAAATGCGGCGGCGACTATCTCCGGTGCTGAAAAAGCTTATGAGGCTTTAAAAAAGAAAGGAAAAATAAAAGAAAAGATAACCTTCGTAGTTTTTGCCGGAGATGGTGGAACATATGATATTGGTTTGCAAGCTCTTTCTGGCGCTTTGGAACGCGGACATGATTTCCTGTATGTTGTCTATGATAATGGCGCCTATATGAATACTGGCAACCAAAGATCCGGTGCCACACCCTTTGGCGCTAACACGGAAACAGCGCCAGTAGGAAATAATTCATTCGGTAAAGCGCAAAAAAGAAAAGATTTAATGGCAATTGTAGCGGCTCATAATGTAGCCTATGCCGCGCAAGCCAATGTGGCTTTTGAAAGAGATTTGCGCCAAAAAGCCAAAAAAGCTTTTGCGGTCAAAGGACCAAAATTTTTGGATGTTTTTTCTCCTTGCCAAAATAACTGGAAATTTCCAACTTCTGAATATGTGAATATTTCCAAACTGGCAACTGAAACAAACTTCTGGCCACTCTATGAAATTGAAAACGGAAAATATAAAATTACTTGGAAAACTGATAAACCAAAACCAATTGAAGATTTTTTGAAAACCCAAGGGCGATTCAAACATTTATTTTCAGAAAAAAATAAAGGAGTGATTCAAGAAATTCAAAAACAAGCAGATGAGGAATTGGATCGACTAACAAAATTAGAAAATTGTAATTGTTAATTTTTTATTTTGTCATGCCGAATTTATTTCAGCATCTAGTTTTTATAAAAGATCCTGAAACAAGTTTAGGATGACAGATGAGCCTATGGAACAAGATATTTTGGAAAAATTAGAAGCTCAAGAAAGAAAAATTGACGCTATTCATATTTCGGTTGAAAAAACCAGAAAGTATTTTTTGTGGACCCTAATAATCACAATTGTTGTGGTTATTTTACCTTTGGTAGCAGCTATTTTTTTAGTTCCTTTTATGCTTAATTCTCTCGTGTCCGCCTTGAGTCTATAAAGCATTATTTTTGTGTTTAAAAAGGCTATTTTAAGCCTTATTTTTTATTATCAACTTGACAGTATTAACACAGTATGTTAATTTGGTTAATTAAAAAACACAAAAAAAGGGAGGTAATATTATGAAAAAGGAGGATGGTTTTATTTATTCAATGCGAATATTCTTTAGTTTTTTGGTAGTTTTCTTTTTTGTAATATCTTTTTTTGAAGCGGTCGGTTCCGGGTGGAAACCATTGACTGCGGAAGAAACAAAGAAATTTCTTCGCGAAGTTAATAGGGAGGACAGGATTTTGTTCTCCGAAAAGGAAGGGTTGATGTCAGTTCGGGTAATTTTCGGGTTGCCCAGCCGTCAGAAGCCAACACTGTTCTGGTTGGTCAGGATGACCAAGGCGGTTCCATCTTCATCAGAAGAGGAAGAGTTGTTTGTGAAAAAAAACTTCTATGGATTCGGTCGGTTTTATTTATACGATGAGTCCGCTGATGAAGGGGAAAACGTACCATTCTTTTTTGATGAAGATGAAAATCTTCTCAAAAAAAAAGAAACAACAATATTAATTTAAGAAAAAGCCATCCAGGTGGAACATCACCGGATGGCTTTTACAATTGAGCCGTCTATCGGGATTGAACCGATGACCTGCGCGTTACGAATGCGCCGCTCTACCAACTGAGCTAAGACGGCATTATGTTTTTAATTTGATGTGGGCTAGTGCAAAATAGTTGGCTCCCTGCCTGCCGGCAGGCAGGTACCATTGAGCTACTTCGGCCTAAATTAATATTTCAATAATAAAGTAAAATCAATAAGTTTTCAAATATTTGTTTTGCTTGGATTTTTTTGCTATAATTTTCAATATGAAAAAGATTATAAACATACTAACATTAGTGGTTTTAGCTGTGTTTGTTTCTGGATGTTCCTTAGGAGGTTCCGGAACAGCAAAAATCAAAACAACCGGCAGTATTTGGAAATCAACTGATGGTGGTAAAACCTGGACCGTGAAAAACAAAACGGCCAGCAAAAACAATTCCGGTATTGCAGATGCCAACATCTTGGCTGTTGCCATTAATCCGTATGATTCTAATAATGTTTTGTTTGGGACCAAAAATAACGGAATAATCAGAACTTCTGACGGAGGAGAAACGCTGGAAACTACAAAGTTTGTTTCGGAAAAGGTTTACGGTCTGGCCTTTGATCTTTCAGATGGGCGGATAATTTATGCCAGCGGAGTTTGGGATAAAAGAGGAAAAATTTGGAAATCAACTGACGGCGGAGAAAATTGGACTGAGATTTTTACATCTGCTTCGGAAGGGCCGTTGGTGATAAGTTTGAATGTTGATAAAAAGAATTCCAATATAATTTATGCATCGACAAGCGATAATCAAGTTTTGAAAAGCACGGATGCAGGAGGTTCTTGGAAAAATATTTTTCAAGCTCCTTCACCTGTTTTACAAGTGGCCATAGATGGAAATAATAGCAATCTATTGTATTTCAATGTCCAGCAAAACGGCATTTATCGCAGCCGGGATGGCGGACTCGGTGTGGAAAACATTACCCAAGAAATTTCCAAAGTATCCAAGGGTAGCAATAGTTTTAACTTTCTGGAAACCGATCCTAATAATTCTGGTTGGGTATATGCGGCGGGTGCGGTCGGAATACTCAGAAGCAAAGACAATGGAGCAACTTGGGAAAAAATAAATACTTTGGATGATCCGCAAACTTTCCCGGTGGCTTCCGTGGCGATTAAAAAAGGAAATTCCAGCGAAATTGTCTATGGCGCAGCCAGAGCAGTTTATAAATCAGATAACCAGGGCGCGAATTGGACACCCTTTCAATTGGCCGATACCAAGCCGGTAAAAGTTTTGAAATATAGCCTGACTGATCCGCAATTAATTTATTTGGGAACGAGTAAATAGGGTTGCGTTGCAATGAAAACTCGGCAAAAATATTTTATTTTTCGGGTCGCATGGCCCTTCACTTTTTAATTCAAGTTAAATACGAGCCGAAAAATAATAATAAGTACTATAATAAATAAACGAGAGTCTGCTAAAGAAAATATTTTTGCCGATTTTTCATTAGAACATGCTTTAAATTTTTAAAATTATAGTTAACAATATGATTAAAGAAATCATTGAAAAACAAAAGCCCGAGATTGAAAAATCGCTGGAACATTTTAAGGAAGAACTAAACCAATTGCGAACAGGACGAGCTTCAGCTGCTCTTGTGGAAAATTTATTAGTTGATTATTATGGAGCTAAGTCGCCATTAAAACAAGTGGCCAGCATTACTATTCCGGAGCCCAGAACAATAACAATTGCGCCGTGGGATAAAGATAATTTAGTGAATATTGAAAAAGCTATCAGGGAATCACAATTAAACCTTAATCCCAACAATGATGGACAAGTTGTGAGAATTAATATTCCGCCTTTAACTGAAGACAGAAGAAAGGAGCTCATAAAAGTTCTCAACCAAAAAGCGGAGGGGGCCAGAATTGCCATTCGCAAACACAGAGAAGAGGCTTGGGAAGAAATTCAAAAAGAGGAAAAAGAAGGCAAAATAGGCGAAGATGACAAGTTTGCCGGCAAAGATAAATTGCAAGAAGTGGTGGATGAATATAATGCAAAAATAGAAGATATTCGTGCTAAGAAGGAGCAGGATATCCTGACCGTGTAATTTTTAAGGCGGAAAAAAGAAAATATGACGATAATAATAATTTTAGTTTTCATTTTAATCCTAGGTGTTCTTATTTTTTCTCACGAATTGGGACATTTTTTGGTTGCCAGAAGAAACGGGATAAAAGCCAGCGAGTTTGGTTTCGGCTTTCCTCCCAGAATAGTTGGATTTTTTAAGGCAAATGGCAAATGGAAATTTGTCTGGGGCAATAGAGAAGTGGAAGCAGGAGATACTGTCTATTCAATAAATTGGATACCGATGGGCGGTTTTGTGAAAATCAAAGGCGAAAATGGCGAAGGCAAGAATGAAAAGGACAGCTTTGCCTCCAAAAAACCTTGGACGCGAGTCAAAGTTTTAGCTGCCGGAGTGGTGATGAATTTTATTTTAGCTTGGTTTTTGTACTCAGTTGGCTATATAGTTGGCAATCCGGAGGCAGTAGAGAACGGTGAAAGCATTCAAATTATCAATGTAGTAGAAAAATCTCCGGCCAGTTCAATGGGTCTAAAGCCTGGAGACGAAATTTTCAAAACACAAACACTTCCTAATGGAAGTACGCTTCAAATAAGCAATGTTGAAGATGTGCAAAATTATGTTAGCAGCTTTAAAGGCCAGGAAGTGAATCTAAAAATAAAAAGAGGCAAAGAAACATTGGATTTAAGTGGTGTTCCAAGGGTTAATGCTCCCGAGGGTCAAGGAAGCCTGGGGATTGAATTGGCGCAAGTGTCCATTGTAAAATATCCTTGGTATCAAGCTCCTTGGCTTGGACTTCTAAAGCTTAAAGATGTTTTTTTGGCTATTTTTGTTATCCTTTTTGAAGCGCTAAAAAGCTTAGTTATGTGGAAAACGCCGGCTGGTTTGGAAATTGCCGGGCCGGTTAAAATTTTCAATCTTACAGGCGATTTTGTGCGTTTGGGATATGTCTATGTGATTCAATTTGCGGCACTCTTAAGTGTTAACCTGGGAATCATGAACGCTTTGCCGATCCCAGCATTGGATGGCGGAAGGATTTTGTTTATAATAATTGAAAAAATCAAAGGAAGCCCGGTGAAGGAAAAAACCGAACAACTTCTTCACGGCGTTGGCTTTTTTATTTTGATTATGCTGATGATTTTTATCATCACTCGTGAACTTTTGGCGATGTTTTGGAAATAGTTGACAAAATTTGTCTTGCATTCATACGAAAGACCCTTTTAAGCTACTGTTTGAAAGGGTCTAAATTTTTTATCAAAGTTATTAAAGGTTTTTACGTCATCTTTTGACAATTAGGTCGCAAAAATGTATCATAGATAAGAAGAAAACAAGACAATTTTTGGTGAAAAATATCCGCCGAAGGAGTCTGTCTGCCGGCAGATAGAGGTCAGTTTATATCCGAAAAATAAAAAAACACTTTTAAAGCAATTATTGCGATTCTTTTTTTGTTTTACAAACTTGATGATAAAAATAAGAAAACTTTTTAAAAAATTAACCGGAAAAATGTTTGGAAACTTTTCCAAAGATATTGGCATTGATTTGGGTACGGCTAATACGCTCGTTTATGTTAAAGGGCGCGGCATTATTATTAACGAACCTTCCGTAGTGGCGGTCAACAAAAAAACCGGACAAGTTTTGGCTATTGGCAAAGAAGCCAAAAAAATGGTTGGTAAAACGCCTGGACATATTGTGGCTACGCGGCCATTAGTGGATGGAGTAGTGAGTGATTTTGAGGTGACTGAACAAATGCTCAAATATTTTATTGATAAAGTTCACCATGGAAATTTTTCTTTTTTTTCTCGTCCAAGAATCATTGTGGGCATACCTTCAGATGTGACAGAAGTGGAAAAAAGGGCAGTGATTGACGCAACGATAAATGCTGGAGCCAGAGAAGCCTATCTTATTGATGAGCCGATGGCAGCGGCTATCGGCGCCCGACTTCCGGTTCAGGAAGCGGCTGGAAATATGATAGTAGACATTGGCGGCGGCACAACGGATATCGCAGTTATTTCTTTGGGCGGAGTAGTGGCTTCCAGAAACCTGCGAATTGCCGGGGATGAGATGAACGAAGACATCATTCGCTATTGCCGGGATAATTTTAATCTTTTAATTGGAGAAAAAACAGCCGAAGACATTAAAATTGCTATCGGTAGCGCCTATCCGCAAAAGGAAAAAATGCAAATGCCGGTAAGGGGGCGCGATCTGGTTTCGGGCTTACCGAAAGAAGTTACTTTAAATGATGAACATGTTCGTGAGGCACTTTCGCATTCAATTAAAATCATTGTCAACAATATCCGTACAACTATTGAAGAAACTCCACCGGAACTTTTGGCGGATATTATGCAAAGGGGAATAATTTTGGCTGGTGGGGGGAGCTTAATTCGAGGCTTAGATAAATTGGTGGCCGATCAGGCTGAAATGCCGGTGCGGATGATGGAAGACCCACTTACGGCTGTCGTAAGAGGTGCCGGTATTGTTCTTGAAGATATTGAATCCTTGCGTGAAATTCTAGTAGAAAACCAACACGAAGAATCCTATCGGTAATTTTGGATTCTGAATTTTGAATTTAAAATCCCTGGCTGCGTTGCGAGCAAGCAAATCTTAATGATTAAATGTTTTAAAATTAAAAAATTTAAAATTCATTCAAAATTCAAAATTTCTAATTCAAAATTTAGTTTTTTATGCCCAAGAAAATTTTTCTCAAACAGTTATTTAAAGTTTTTTTTATTTTAGCAATTTTTGCTCTTTTGGTTATTTGGAATCCTAAAAATTTTTTTAATCCTTTTCAAGAGGTCTTCACCAGGGTTAACTATGCTTTTCAAAAGAGCTTTTTTGTTATTGGTAATAATGTCAGCGGCCTTTTTGATTTTTTAGGTTCCATCTCGGAGCTTAAAGAAGAAAACAAAATTTTAATAAAGGAAAATAATTCATTGACCTCCCAAATTGTGATATTGCGGGGAGAAAAAAAAGAAAACGAACTTTTGCGCGAGCAGCTTAATCTCTTGCCAAAAAATAAATTTAATTTGGAAAATGCTTTCGTTGTGGGTCAAGATCCGCAAAGATTTGGCAGCTGGATTATGATAGATAAAGGGAGTTCTTCCGGAGTTTCTGTTGGGATGCCTGTAATTGTTTCGGATGGAATATTAATTGGTAAAATAGAGGAAGCCAGCAGTGCGTTTTCCAGGGTGAGTTTATTAACCAATGCGACCAGTGTAGTCAACGCCGTAGATTTAAATACAGAAGCCAAGGGTGTTTTGCGGGGAGAATACGGATTGGGGATACTTCTGGATTTGGTTTCCCAGGAGGATGTTTTAAATAAAGGAGACGATGTTATTACCTCGGGCTTAGGCGGGGATATGCCACGCGGACTTTTTATTGGAAAAATCCAAGAAATTCACATTACAGCGGATAAACTTTTTCAGCAGGCTGTAATAATTCCCAGAGTAAAATATTCTGACTTGAGAGTTGTATCCGTTATTAAAAATTAAATTCTCTCGAGTGGTAAATAATAAAAAATAAAATCATATTTTAAAATTACAAATTCCAAATAAATTCAAAAATTTTAATATTTAAAATCAAAACATTTTTTATTTTTTGATTTTAATAATTGTAATTTATTTGAAATTTGGGATTCTGAATTTTGAGTTTTTAATTTATGCTTCAAAATATTTTCATTTTCATTGCTGTTTTGGCCGCGGCAGCTTTCCAGGTTTCTTTTTTGCCTCATTTTTTCTCTCCTCAAGTTGTTCCGGATATTCTTTTGGTAACTGTCATATTTGCTGCCGCCAAGGTGGATTTTTCAAAAATTTTAGTCTGGGTCATATTAAGCGGAATTGTGCTGGATATGTCCTATTTTGCGCCTTTGGGCTTGAATGTGGTCGCTTTTCTGGCAGCAGCTTTTATTTCCAGTTTTTTGGCCAAAAGAGTGTTGGTTGTGCAAGGCGCTTTGAAATTTTTGACAATGTTCGGGCTGATGATCATCGGAACCTTTCTCAATGATTGGATATTGGCTGCATTTGGAAAAATTATTACCGGTAGTAGCTCTGATTATTCTCTTGTTTTATTTTTTAACAAAGATATTTTTATTAGGGTTTTATTTAATTTGATAACTTTTGCCGTGATTTATTGGCCGCTTAAAAAAATTAACGATTATCTTAATTTTTATTATTCCAGAACAAGAACTTTTTAACGAATAAATATGTTGGGAAAATATCTTATAAACAAACGGATAACTAAAGGGGTGGAAATAGAGGATTCAATAATGACAATCACGGAGAAAGAAGAAGCGATTATTGAAAAGCCATTCAAGAAAAAAAATCTTAAAATTGTTTGGATTTTGGTGCTGATTTCTTTTGTTTTGCTTTTGGGGCGGATTTTCTATTTGGACATAATAAAAGGCAGTTATTATGCGGAACTTTCTAGGGGTAATCGCATCAGGACGGTTTTAGTCAAGGCTCCCAGGGGCAAAATCTTGGATAAATTCGGCAATAGTTTAGTTAGCAACATTTCCAGTGTAGATGCGGTAATTGTGCCAAGTGATTTGCCCGAAAACTCCGATGAAAAAAGAAATGTAATTAAAAAAATATCCGAAATATTGAATGTAGATGAACAAAATTTGTATTCGGCCATTGAAAACCAACCTAAAAATTCCATTAATGCCGTTTTGGCTAAAGAAAATATCAGCCAGGAACAAGTTTTGGTGTTGGCTGAAAAATACAGACAGCTGTCGGGCCTAACTTTGGAAAATTCCGGCATCCGAAAATACGAAAACGGACTTATCTTTTCTTCAATTATCGGTTATGATGGCAAAATAACCAAAGAAGAATTGGAGGCTAATCCGGGATACTATATGACAGATTATATCGGAAAAGCAGGATTGGAAAAACAATATGAAAAAGAATTGCGCGGTGCACACGGAGCGAGACAGGTGGAAGTTGATTCAAGAGGAAACATTAAAAAAAATTTAGGAACAACGAGTCCTGTGCCTGGAAGCGACCTGGTTTTAAATATTGATGAAGGCTTGCAGAAAAAAATATTTGACAGCTTGTCGGCCTATTTGGAAAAGAGTGGCACAGAAACAGCTTCGGCTATTGCGATTGATCCGAGAAACGGAGGTGTCTTAGCAATGGTAAGTTTACCGGGTTATGACAATAATCTGTTTGCCAAAGGAATCGCCCGTGAAGATTACAAAAAAATAATTGAAGATAAAAATTTGCCTCTTTTTAATCGTTCGGTGAGCGGCGAATATCCTCCGGGGTCAACATTGAAACCGGCGGTGGCGGCTGCGGCTTTAGCCGAGGGAACAGTGACACCGGAAACTACCGTACTGGATAATCAGGGCGCGATTTTTGTCGGTTCTTGGCGATTTGGCGACTGGAAAGTGCATGGCATGGTTAATATGAAAAAAGCTATCGCGGAAAGCTGTGATGTTTATTTTTATGCTCTAGGTGGAGGGTATGGGAACATTCCCGGGCTTGGAATGGACAGAATGAAAAAATATGAAAAATTATTCGGCTTCGGGGAAGTATCCGGAATTGATTTGCCGGGAGAAAAAAGCGGTTTAATTCCTGACGAGAATTGGAAAAAGGAAAAAATCGGGGAAAAATGGTATATTGGAGACTCTTATCATTCTGCTATCGGACAAGGTTTTATTACGGCTACGCCGTTGCAACTAGCCAATTACACGGCGGCCTTAGCCAATGGCGGAACACTTTTTTCTCCAAAAATTGTAAGTAAAATAAAAAAAAGCAACGGCGAAGAAAAAATCATCAGACCGGAAATCATTAGAAAAAATTTCATTTCTCCCGATATTTTAAAAATAGTCAGAGAAGGTATGAGGGAAACCGTGCTTTCTGGCTCGGCTAAATCACTCAATGCCTTGCCAATAGAAGTTGCCGGTAAAACCGGTACGGCACAATTCGGAACGGATAATAAAACGCACGGCTGGTTTATTTCTTTTGCTCCCTTTGAAAATCCGGAAATAGCCATGGTTGTTCTGGCTGAGGGTGGCGGGGAAGGCAGTTCCAGCGGTGTGCCCGTAACGAAAGATGTTTTTGAATGGTATTTTAAAAACAAAAAATAGGGGTTTTGGAAAATTAATCAGCCCTTATTTTTTCCTAATTTAAGCCATTTTTTGATTTTCCTTGAATTTATTGACAATATTTTTTTATATGATATAATTCGGTTTACCATTTTTAATTTTAAGAAAGAAGCTATGACAAAGTTTATAACCGAAGAAGGACTTAAAAAAATCAAAGAAGAACTGGAACACAGAAAAGTCACTTTGCGACAAGACATTGCCAACGCAATTAAAGAAGCCAAAGAGCAAGGCGATTTAAGCGAGAATGCGGAATATAGTGAGGCCAAAAGACAGCAAGCGGAAAATGAAGCTAGAATTGCTGAGCTTGAATTTATGCTGAAAGATTCAACCGTTGTTTCTTATAATGGAAATTCTGGCGTGATTCAAATGGGGTCAAAAGTAAAAGTTAAATTCAATGGCAGTGAAATGGAATTTCAAATTGTAGGTTCCAATGAAGCAAATCCGGGCGAGATGAAAATTTCCAACGAATCACCAATGGGCAAAGCGTTCATCGGGGCCAAGAAAAATGATAAAATTCAAGTAAAAACGCCAAGCGGTACGATAAATTATATTATTTTGGATGTGAAATAAAATTTTGAATAAAAAAAGAAAAATCCCGGCTTTTAAGTCCGGGATTTTTCTTTCGGGTATTGCAAAAAATAGCGAGGTGATATATTTAATCTTGCAATAATTTTTAAGGTAAATTGCAAAACCAGATTGGTTTGCATATCTTATCAAAAATAAAAAGATGGAAGGAGAAAATAATACGTGCAATTTTGGGGAGCATCTTATGCTTGACGGGTACGGAGGTTCTCCGGAGAAGTTAAATAATCGGGAACTGATTTTTAGCTGTTTGGATGAATTACCGGAAAAAGCCGGCATGCAAAAAATCATGAATCCGGTGCTTAAAAGTTTTGAAGGGAACGAAATCAAAGATCCCGGCGGTTATTCCGGTTTTGTTATGATTGCCGAATCACATATTAGCGTGCATACTTTTCCGGCCAGAAAATTCGTGAGCATTGATGTCTATACGTGCAAAAACGGAATGGATAAAGATCTTATTATTGAATATTTCAAGAAAAAGTTTGATCTTCAAGATGTGGAGGTCAATTTTGTAAAAAGGGGAACAAGATATCCTCTGCAAAATCTGGTTTAAACAAACGATAAGATCCCGGCCAATGTCGGGGTTTTTATTTGATTTTCAGTCCCAAAAAGGGTATAATTTTATCATAAAAACTAAAATATTTTAATTCAATGAAGGAATCAATTCGGAGGATAAAGCTGCAAAAATTGGAAAACATCAAAGATTTTAAAATGGAGCCCTATCCGGAAAAAACCGGCAGAACAATAACTAACGGTGAGGCCATGGAGCAATTTGATAAGCTTGCCAAAAAAAACATCACCTTGGTTGGACGTGTAAAATCTTTTCGTCCCATGGGCGGATCAACTTTTGCGCACATTGAAGATGAAACGGGAAAAATCCAGCTTTTTCTCAACAAAAAAAATATTTCTGAAGATAAATATAAATTATTTATAAAGAATGTTGAGATTGGTGATTTTGTGGAAGCTTCTGGCAAACTTTTCAAAACCAAGCAGGACGAAAAAACCCTGGAAGTCTTTGATTGGAAAATTCTTTCTAAGAATATCCGCCCAATTCCAACTGAATATTACGGTCTCAAAAACACGGAAAAACTTTTGCGCAAAAGATATTTGGATTTGATGATGAACGCGGAAACGCGCGAGATATTCCGCAAAAAAAATATTTTTTGGCAATCAGTCAGAAGTTTTTTATCCAAAGAAGGATTTTTGGAAATTCAAAATCCGGTTTTAGAACTGACTCCTGGCGGAGCGGAAGCCGAACCCTTTACCACGCATCACAATGCTTTGGATCAGGACTATTTTATGCGAATTTCGCTGGAATTGCCGCTTAAGCGCCTTTTGGTAGGCGGCTATGAAAAAGTCTTTGAAATTGGGCGGGTTTTTCGCAACGAAGGCGTTGATCGGGAACACTTACAAGAATATGATTCTCTGGAATTTTATTGGGCCTATGCTGACCTTCAAAAAGGAATGGAAATTTCAGAAGAATTGTTTAAAGAAGTTGTGAAGAATGTGGCGGGCAAAATGACAACGGAATATGAAGGTCAAAAAATAGACTGGAACAAAAAATTTGCGGTAGTGGATTATTTTACCGAATTTAAAAAAGAAACCGGTCTAGACCTGGAAACCGATTTGTCCGTGGAAGTGCTTCGCGCAAAAGCGGATGAGCTCAAGATAAAATATGACAAATCTTTTGGAAAAGGCAAAATGATTGATACGCTTTACAAAAAAACCATCCGTAAAAAGATTATTCAGCCAAGCTTTCTGGTTGGTCATCCGCTTGATGTTTCACCGCTGGCTAAAATTGATCCGGAAAATTCCAAAAAAGTTTTGCGCTTTCAAATTGTGGCCGGAGGAAGCGAGCTTTGTAATGCCTTTTCCGAGCTAAATGATCCAATTGATCAAAAAAACAGATTTGAGGAACAAATGAAAGCACGGGAAGCAGGCGACAAGGAAGCTCAAATGTTGGATGAAGATTTTGTAGAAGCCTTGGAATATGGTATGCCGCCGGCTTTTGGTATGGGCTTTTCGGAAAGATTTTTTGCCTTTCTTATGAACAAGCCAGTACGCGAAACAACCACCTTTCCGGCCATTAAAGAAAAATAAGTTTAAAGACAAAAGGAAAAAATGGAGAAAAATTTTGATTGTGAACACAATCATGGGGTAAAAAAATATTGTGAAAGTTAAATTTATTAAAAAATATGTTTAATAGTCCAGAGTCAATAGGAAAAAAAGAAAAAGAACCAGCAGAAAAAGAATCAATTTCAGAAGATTTTTTGGATAGAGAGGCGTACCTTTCTCAAAAAGAATTGGTAAAAGAAAAATATCAAGAAACGATTAATTGGAGGGAAAAGAGGTATGACAAGGACATTGCTCAAGATCCCTCTAAAGAGGGAATGCGTTTTAATCTGAATGTCCATAATGAAATTGTTTTGGATTATGCAACTAAACTTACTGAAAAGGAAAATCTTGATTCCAAAGAAAAAGTTGAAGCGATAATGGCCACCATTATGCATGATGGCGGGAAGCTTTCTTCGGGTCTTTTGGCGCATCATCAAAAAGGAGTGGAGTATGCCGATGAAATGCTGAAGGAAATAAAAGGAAAAGAAGTTGATGGAGTTGAAATAACGGATGAAGTAGGAAAAAAAATAAAGGAAGCTATTGAAAGGCACATGAACCATCCATTTATGGTAATGTCAAATAAGGGAGAAAGGTTTCCTGAGCCACAGGACAAAGTGGACAAAGTTGTTTTTGATGCGGATATGTTGGCTAATATTGGTTTTAAAAATGTGGCTTTTCGTCTTGGCAATAAAAATTTTTTGGATAAAGATTCCATACGATCTAAAGATGGGAATGTTTTGGAAGAATCGTTCAGAAATGTGCTGGAAGGGGAAATTACCGATGACGGCAAGAAAATCCCCGGAGCCAGCGGGCTTGAAGATGTGGTACTTTCCGATTCGGCCAAAGCCATGGCCGGGCAATTAATTGAATCTGCCAGGAATATTTTTGAAAACTTGAAAGAGAAGGGAAGTCTGAAAGAAATCCAAAAAATTTTTTCTGATAAAGAGGGAAATTTCAATCAGGACACAATTAAAGAACATGGCGGAACGGAGTTAATCAAAAAACTGCTCAATGAAAAAATTGAAGAAGCGGCTATGAATCTGGGAATTGAAACGGAAACAGTCAAAAAGTTTGCGATGTAATAATTTCTAGACCAATGAAAAAATTTTTGGATAAAAAGGTGATGGTTTTTGGGACGTTTGATATTTTTCATAAAGGGCATGAAAATTTTTTGCAGCAAGCCAAAAAATATGGCTTGCCCGCGAACGCGAAACGCGACCAGGGGAATTGCTTGTTTGTAGTTGTGGCTAGAGATACAACGGTTAAGGAAGTTAAAAAACGCGAGACAAAAAATAGCGAAAGAAAAAGAATGCTGATTTTGAAAAAAAGCGGACTGGCGGACAAGGTGGTTTTAGGAAGCATGAATGACAAATATGCGGTTATCAAAAAATACAAGCCGGACATCATTTGCTTAGGCTATGATCAAAAGTACTTCACGGAGAAAATCAAGGAAAAATTAAAGGAGTTTAAATTGGACAAAACGCGCCTAGCCAGGCTAAAATCGTATTATCCCAAAAAATATAAATCTTCATTGCTATAAAAATATGCTGGATATAAAATTTATCAGGGAAAATAAGAAAGCGGTTCAAAAAAACTGCGATAACAGGAAGGTCAAATGCGATATTGGCGAGCTTTTGCTTTTGGATGAGAAAAGGAAAAATGCTTTGCGATATGTTGAAGAACTGCAAGCTGAAAAAAATAAATTAAATGATTTGGTGAAGTCTTCCGATGGAGCTGAGAGAGAAAAACTGATTGAACAAGGAAAAAATGTAAATAACAAAACCGGAGAAGCCAAAAAAGAACTGGAAGAAATATCGGTTAAGTACAACGAGCTTTTGTCGCAAATTCCGAATATGACCCATCCGGATGTTTTGGTTAGTGATGATGAAAATGAAAATCCGGTTCTGGAAATGGTAAAAGAGCCTCTGGAATTTGATTTTAATCCGCAAGACCATGTCCAAATTGCAGAAAGCTTGGATCTTATTGATTTTGAAAGGGCAACAAAGGTGAGCGGAGCAAAATTTTATTATTTCAAAAATGAATTAGTTTTTTTAGAGCAAGCTCTCATAAACTACGCTTTGGATATTACAGCCAAGCGTGGATTTATTCCTTTTTCCACTCCGGACCTGGCCAAAAAAGAGGTTTTGGAAGGCTTGGGCTTTAATCCTCGCGGCCAAGAAACGCAAATCTACAATATTGAAAATTCGGACCTATGTCTCATCGGGACAGCTGAAATAACGATGGGTGGTTATCATATGAATGAAATAATTGAGGAAAAAGATCTGCCGAAAAAATATGTGGCAGTTTCTCACTGTTATCGCACCGAAGCCGGAGCTTATTCTAAATTTTCAAAAGGAATTTTCAGAGTGCATCAGTTTACAAAAGTGGAAATGTTTCAATATGTGTTGCCGGAAAAAAGTGAGGAAGCTCACAAAGAAATTTTGGAAATAGAAAAAGAAATTTTCAAAGGCCTGGATATTCCTTTTAGAATTATTGACCACTGTACCGCTGATCTTGGCGGGCCGTCTAGCAGAACATTTGATTTGGAAGCTTGGATGCCGGGTAAACCAAATAAAGATGGGACAATGGGCGATTGGGCGGAAATAACTTCCACTTCAAATTGCACCGATTATCAGGCCAGGGGATTAAATATAAAATACAAAAAAGCCGATGGGAAGAAGGAATATGTGCATATGCTTAATGGAACAGCTATAGCGATGACGCGGGCGCTTATTGCAGTTTTGGAAAATTACCAGCAAGCGGATGGCAGCATCAGGATCCCGGAAGTACTCAAAAAGTACATGCCAAACGGGCTGGATTTGATATCTAAAAAGGCCTAAAATTTATCCAAAATAGGCCCTTGACAACTTTTAGGGATTTCGCTAAACTGAAACAAGTGATTTAAAGTTATCTTTAAATAATAATTTAACAACAAAAAGGCAAGCCAATCAATTGACTAAAAATAATTGAAGTGCGGGTGAGAAAGGATACATCTTTTTACATGATTTCTTGTGTGAAAAGATGTGTTTTTTGTTCATTGAACATAACGATAGACCTTCGGTGTAGTCGGCAGAATCTATAGGTAGATTCGCATGATGTTTGCTGAAGTGATCTATCGTTTCAATATATAATTGACGAACGGGCAGAATAAGGGAATCCCCAAACGAAAGGTTTTGGGTTTCAACGGTCAGGGCCATTGTGTGGCTCTTGGTCAGAATCTTTAACCCTCAACAAAATAAAGCCCAGAAGAGAGTAAATCGGTTCAACCCGGACCAATCTCTCTCCCGTTCGTCAAATCCGGCAATTGAGAAAAAGGCAGGCGCGTAGAGGTCAATCCTTTCTTAAATTGAGTTTTCACTGGGTAAGCCTGTGTGTTTACCTCTCAGTTGCCGGCTCAAAAACAAAAGTGTGACAGTTTAGGTTAAGCGAAGGCTTTCCAACGAGTGGGCCATTAAATTGGTCGGAAAGTAACACTAAGCTGTCATACTTTCCTTTGACTTCAAAGAAGTTAGGAGAAAATTTTTTCTCCTCATTACTTTGCAGTTATGAATGAACTTTGACAAATGAATATATGTTCAGCAAACATTTAAATCTTTGATATAAGATTTTTTTGAGAAATTTTATAGCGGATAAAAAGATTTAAAAAAAATCGCAATTTTTTGCGATTAGTCCTTTTCATCGAAAGATGAAAAAAAAAGAGTCTATTTGATAGAGAAATTATTTTCTTTAATATAAGAGTTCAACACTCATTTTTTGAGAGTTTGATCCTGGCTCAGGATGAACGCTGGCGGCGTGGATAAGGCATGCAAGTCGAGTGGGTTTAGGCCCACGGCAAACGGGTTAGTAATGCATAGGAACATTCCCAGAAGTCGTGAATAATCTTCCGAAAGGAAGAACAATACACGATATGGTCTACGGACTAAAGATTTATCGCTTTTGGAGTGGCCTGTGTCCTATCAGCTAGTTGGTAGTGTAAAGGACTACCAAGGCTATGACGGGTAGGGGGCGTGAGAGCGCGGCCCCCAACATTGGGACTGAGACACTGCCCAAACTCCTACGGGAGGCTGCAGTCGAGAATATT
>CAZWRY010000009.1:0-2962 GCA_964636505.1 uncultured Bdellovibrionales bacterium
TCAAGAATCATGCAGTCATCGGAAGAAAAGATTATTTACCGATGCATGAGCTTATTGCAGTTGGATGGTATGGCGCACACACTTTCAGAAAAGCCAAAGACAAATCAATCCTTTTCTATCCAAAGCCAAACAAAAGTGCGCTTCATCCAACTCAAAAACCAATAGGACTTCTTCGCAGAATTATTCTCAATAGCACGGAAATTGGGGACGTTGTTTATGACTGCTTTGGTGGCAGTGGCTCAACTATGGTGGCATGCGAGCAAACTAAAAGAAAATGTGTGATGGTCGAACTTGATCCTGAATATTGCCAAACAATTATCAACCGATTTGAGAAAACTTTTGGCATTAAGGCAAAACAAATATGAAAAGCAACGACACTAAAAAACTTTTTTTGGAAAACCTCAAGAAAGTCCCAATCATCCAAGTGGCTTGCGAGAAAGCTGGAATTTCCAGGGCTACGGTTTATCGCTGGCGAGATAAGGACAAAAAGTTTCGCAAAACATTAGATGAAGCATTATCCGAAGGTGAATCATTGATAAATGACATGGGCGAATCGCAACTCATATCGCTCATGAAAGAGAAGAATTTTTCAGCTATTCGATTTTGGTTAAATCATCGTCACGATAAATTTAAAGAACGGGTTGAAATAACCACAAAATCCGAAGAACAAGAAAAGCTTTCACCTGAACAACAAAAGATTGTTAAAGAAGCATTAAAACTCGCTTCATTTGGCAAGAAGAAAATGAATAATAAAAAAGTTAATTAATCTAATTATAATCATATGGAAAATACAATCATGCCCGCAAAAATTATAGATCAGATGATGAAAGACAAAGCTATTAGAGTAGCAATTACTCAAAAGAGTCACCTTATGTTCTTTAATTTCTATTTTGCTCACTATGTGAAATATCCAACGGCTGATTTTCAACAAGAAATTTTCGCATTAACGGAAGATGCTTCGGTAAAAAATCTTTTCATTGTTGCATTTCGTGGTTCTGCAAAATCAACAATTATTACCACCTCATACCCAATCTGGGCAATCCTCGGGGAACAACAAAAGAAATTCGTAGTTATTCTTTCTCAAACGAGAATCCAAGCTCGCCAGCATATGGTGAATATCAAAAATGAACTGGAAAATAATGAAATGCTCAAAAACGATCTCGGACCATTCAAGGAACTTTCTGACGAATGGGGTCTGGCGACACTAGTTTTTCCTAAACTGAATGCTCGCATCAGTGCCGCCTCCTCTGAACAAAGTATCCGTGGTATGCGCCATGGACAACATAGGCCAGACCTCATTATTGGGGATGATGTGGAAGATATTAATTCAACCAGAACTCGTGAAGGTCGCGATAAAACCCATCGTTGGCTCACGGGAGAAGTAATCCCTTCTGGAGACAGGAATACTCGCTTAGTTATCGTGGGAAATCTTTTACATGAAGATTCACTTTTGATGCGAATCCAACAGGATATTGAAGAAAAGAAACTAGATGGCTTTTTTAGGTCATATCCTCTTATCAATGAAAACGCCGAAATTCTATGGAAAGGAAAATACGAGAATAACGATGCTATTGAAGAAGAAAAGAAAAAGACTGGAGATGATATTGCTTGGCAAAGAGAATATCTGCTTCGCATTGTTCCCAATGAAGGACAGGTTATCTATCCCGAATGGATTCAGTTTTATGATAAGTTACCGAAAGATAAAGAACCACGATACACAGGAATCGGCATTGATTTGGCAATTTCCAAAAACGACACTGCGGACTATACGGCTATCGTAACTGGAGATATTCATGGTTATGGATCTGATATGACCATCTATATTCATCCCGACCCGATAAATTATCGAATGAACTTTCCCGAAACGATCATGCAGATAAAGACTCTCGCATGCGTTGGTAAAAAATCACCTTATTTTTACATCGAAGAAGTCGCTTATCAAAAATCACTCATTGAGCAGTTGAAATATGATGGGGTAAAAAATGTGCATGGTGTGAAAGTTCATGGACAAGACAAAAAAATGCGATTATCGATGACGGCAAATCTTATTAAATCGGGCAAAGTGATTTTCCCGAGAAAAGGTGCTGAGGCACTACTTCAGCAACTTACAGGATTTGGTGTCGAAAAGCATGATGATTTGGCGGATGCTTTTGCCAATCTTGTTTTGAAAGCTATTGAAGAAAATAAGCAAAAATGTCGAGTGTTCATGCATAAACCCGAGGGATTTTAGAGGATTTTCAGAGGTCTGGACTTTATTTGGGTATTGCGTCATTCATTGGGTAAACCAATAAATCATATGGATAACGCAACCGTAGAACAAAAAATAGGGCTTTCCAAGGGTTTTAAAGGCCAGCAAGAGGCAGAACCGACTAAGGTCAAATATTGCCTGTATGCGAGAAAATCAACCGAATCCGAAGAACGACAAGTGCTTTCAATCGATTCCCAAGTCAAGGAAATGCTCCAAATCGCCGAGCGTGAGAATTTGGAGATTGTGGAAATAAGACGCGAGAGCCATTCAGCCAAAGACTCAGCACAACGCCCAGTTTTCAATGAACTGATAGAAGATGTTCGGAGAGGAAAATTTAATGGAATCCTAACTTGGGCACCAGATCGCCTGAGTAGAAATGCTGGAGATCTCGGAACACTGGTTGATTTAATGGATCAGAAACTTCTGATGGAAATCAGAACTTATGGTCAACAATTCAAAAATTCTCCCAATGAAAAATTCTTGCTGATGATTTTATGCTCGCAGGCAAAACTAGAAAATGATAATCGAGGCATCAATGTGAAGCGAGGACTGAGGGCAAGATGTGAAATGGGTATCTGGCCAACATGCACACCGACAGGATATCTCAATGAAAGATTATCCGAAAGAAATTGCCGAGTAGTCATTGATCCAATTCGCGGACCGATAATCAAAAAGATGTTTGAAAAAGTTGGTTATGATCATTGGAGTGGAAGA
>CAZWRY010000009.1:2972-7521 GCA_964636505.1 uncultured Bdellovibrionales bacterium
GCTCAGGTTTGAATTGAATTTCAAAGGAAAGAGTAATAAAAATCTTTCGCTAAGTAACATTTATCGACTTCTTCAAAATTCTTTCTACTATGGACCGTTTGAATATCCTAAGGATAGTGGAAATTGGTATCAAGGAAATCATGAACCACTTATCTCCAAGGAATTATTCGAGCTTACCCAAGAACAACTCAAACGAGATCGAATCGTTAGGGAAGGTCGCGAGTTTGCCTTCACTAAACTACTGACTTGCGGACACTGCGGTTCAGGAATTACCGCCACGGAAAAATACAAGCAGTTAAAAAATGGCGGCTTAAACAAACATATCTATTATGGTTGCACCAAATCGAGAGACCTACACTGCAAAGCTGGATATGCCAAAGAAATAGATTTGATAAATGATCTGGTGAAAATCGTAGATGAACTGGAAATTGATGAAATTGGATTAAAGAAACAATTTGAAGAAGAAATTCAAAGATACAACCAATTTCAAAAAACAGTATTGATGATGCAAGGAAAAGAACAAGAAGCGAATCTCCAAGAAAATTTTGACATCAGAACTTATGCCAAATATGTTCTAAGGGAAGGAAAAATTGATGAAAAGCGAGAGTTATTAGCGGGACTAAAAAGTAGATTGATTTTTATTAATAAAAAGCTAATTCTAGCCAAAAAAGATGAGACCACCATAAAATAACCGAAGTATTGATAAAGTTCCTTTAAAATGTAATAATGAAGTTACAATTTAATTGCCTAACCCTCAAGAGAAATCCTGAGGTATGGCATAAAATACCGACTAAAGTATATCAAGCTCTCCATCCAGAGCACTTTAGTCGGTCGTGCGTCGAAAGGCGTGCGGGTGCCGCAAGGCATCGCTGGTGGGGAGCTTTATGTTATCCCAACCAGCTTAATTCGTTAACAATTAAGTATGGAAAACCGACTAAACCCTGCTGGCGAGGGAGAGAGCCAGAAAAAAGAATGGTACAAAAAATGGTGGGGCATCATAATTGCATTAGTAATTTGGCCACTATTTGCTATATGGTATATATCTCAAAAAACAAAATGGAATAATGCCGCAAAAGGGTTTGCGATTATTGGAGTGATTATTCTAGCTGTGCTTATTTATGGAGGTGATAAGTCAGAAAATAAACCAGAGCAAAACAAAGTAGCAGTATCTGAAAATAAGCAGCCTCAGCAACCTACAGAAGAAAAAGTATCAACTCAAGAAAATAAAACTGAATCGCCTCAAGTTAATATTGCTGAAAATAATCAACCAGCACAGACTGCAAAACAACTGGAAATAAAAATTCCAAAATATGAAATAGTTCACGAGGTTTCAGGAAAAAGATACGACGGAGGAAAAATTTATTACATACTTATCGATCCTGTAAAACTAAGTGACGCCTCATTTAAGGATGATATTAAAGTTATCATTAATAATATAGTAAAAGAAAAAGGAACAAAAATATCTGTGAATATTTATGATAAGAAAGCAGCATTGGAGAGTTCTTATGATGAAGCATCTTACCAAAAAATACCTACTCAGAAAGAAAATGTGGAAGATGAGATTCACAATGTTGCAATATTCTCTGGTGAGCTAAAAACTAACATATACCCAAATACATTAAGTTTTTTTCCAGCCACATTTACGGACAATAAAACCGTAGGCAAATATGTAGAAACAATCGAATTCAATCCTTCCCAGAGTTAAAAAATATTTAGATAACTTAAAAACCGTCAAAAAATGACGGTTTTTAAGTTGCTCGTTTTGCGGAGACCTTGGGTCTCTCTACCTCTTGAGCTTTGTGCGGAGAGTGGAGGATTCGAACCTCCGAGACCCTTTCAGGCCTAACGGTTTTCAAGACCGCCGCGTTCGACCACTCTGCCAACTCTCCATTTTTTGGTCGTTTAACAATTATATTAACCATACCAGCTCCCTTTAATTTTGTAAATTCCTTGTTTCTTAAAAATAATTATTATGTTAAAATTAATTAAATAAATAATAAACAAAAATAATGTATATAGAAAATTTTAGAACCAGGCAAGAAAATAGAAAAGTGGAACCGACCGAAGCGGATTCTAATCAAGGAAAAGAGCAAATGGAAAACGAAGAAATGTCAGGCAGATTGTCGGATAATGTTTTGTATCGTTGGCAGGCGCCTGAATATGAAAGTTATAGCCGGGACAAGAAATGGTATGCTGTTATGACGCTGGGGCTTCTGGCCATTGTTACCTATGCTTTTTTTACCAACAGTCCGCTAATGGCGATAACATTTATTTTAATCGGAATAATTGAATACATCTATATCAGTCGTGAGCCCAAAATTCTAGATTTCTACATAACTCCAAAAGGGATTGTGGTTGGCAACGAAATTTATGAATTTGAACAAATGAAATCTTTTTGGATTTTTTATGATCCGGAAACAATCAAATCTCTCAGCCTCAGGATAAAAAGCGGTGTCGTGCCTTTTTTGCAAATTCCGTTAAACAATGCCGATCCGAATGAAATTCATCAAATTCTTATCCAATATCTTCCGGAAATTGAACAAGAATATCGGCTTCGCGACTCAATCAGCCGAATGTTGCGTTTGTGATTTGTTGGGAATAAAAACTCCCCCGGAGGGGAGTTTTTTTGTTTTCATTTCAGGAGTTTGATTTAGTATCTGTTGTTTCCACCAAAACCGCTTCTTCTTGGACCTCTGTCTCGCATTCTTTTTTTGTTGCATTCATAACAATAAAGTTTGCCAAAAGTACCGTCTTCTTTTTTGGTAGGTTCAAAAGGAAGTTGATTGATTGCAGCGCCGCATTCTGAACAGGTAATGCCCAAAGAAGTGATGTCAAACATCTGCCTTTGAGGGCGATTATTATCTTGATAAGCCATTTGAGTATTAGTCACCTCTCTTTCTAGTTCTACTGCTTGCAAGCAGTAGAATTTTATCGGGTGACTTACTCTTTAGCTCATCTATATATAGAATATTTAGACTACTAGTTGAAATATTCACCGTGGAATGATTCTAACATGGATTAAAGGGGCTTGTAAAGGATGAGGATATTTGCTAGGCTTATTCGGTAGAGATAAATATTAAAAGCGTATTTTTGTTCTGTAAAATGAATAGCCAAAAACAAGTATTGTTTTTTAACTTTATAAATAAAATAATTGGAAGCGTGGCTGAGTGGCTTAAAGCAGCACACTGCTAATGTGTTGACTCAGAAATGGGTCCGGAGGTTCGAATCCTCCCGCTTCCGCCAGAAATATGAACAATGCTTATAATTGGTATTCAACCTTAATCAAGCCATTTTGGTCGCCACCGAGTTGGATATTCGGCCCGGTGTGGACTTTTCTGTATGTCATTATCGCCGCAACCTTCGGTGTGGTTTTCTATAAGGCTTTTACCAAAAAAATACCTTGGTCGGTTGCTTTGCCGTTTGCGTTAAATTTGGTTTTCAATTTGGTTTTTACTCCGCTTCAATTCGGACTGCAGAATAACTATCTTGCGGCTGCGGATATCTTGTTGGTCCTAGGAACGTTGATTTGGTCCCTTATCTCCATTTGGCCGCATGCCCGCTGGGTTGCTTATGCCAATATCCCTTATTTTCTCTGGGTTTCTTTCGCCACTGTTTTGCAATTAACAATAACTTATCTGAACTTTGGTAAATAAATTCAAATAATCATTTATGCGAGTTTGGGATATTCAACCAAAATATTTGTGTCGGAAGCACTTTTTGGCGGAACATCGAGAATTACACGGACTCTGGAACATTCTGACAAAACACCATTGCCAAGGCGGCTATTCGCGTCATCCGGAAACTTTACGCTGGGTCGGGAAAACTAAGGCACTTTTTCTGAGACATGAGCGGCTGGTGCAAGAATTTATGCGACGCGGCTATCGACATCATTCTCCGTTGGATAAAAAATCAGCCGTCGGGGCAAGTAAACAGAAAATTTTCATAAACACCATCAAGGAACAGAAAGAAATCCTAAGAAAAAAAGATTGCAGATGTTTTTTAAAAATTTCTGAAAAATAAATTTTAGGGCGAAATAATTTTTTTGAAATTTTTAAAGGCTTAATAAAAAACGTAATAAAAAAACCGATTTTCCTCGGTTTTTATTTTCGGTTAAAAAACGGGGATTCGGTGTTTTGCTATTTTCCGATTCCCCGGTGGACATCAGTGATTGATCTGACGCCGCTTTATTATTTCAATAATTTCCAGATATACACTCAAGAGATTTTTCTCCTGAGCAATAAATTCTTGCGGCAGACTTAGCGCTTCTGCCGCCCATCCTTCCTTGATCAGAAGGATGAAGTTTCCGTTTTCAAACCGGAATTCAAAAAGGGAAGAGCAGTCTTCATTTTTTGAATTTCCAGTCAGAAGCGGCTGTCGCTCTCTCAGAACTTTTAGCATAAAACTGCATAAATTATACCAAAAGTCCCAAGCCTGCAGTTCAAATTCATTGTCGAGATCTTTCGGTCTCGGATTGGAAGAAATTTTTTTCCGCGGATCAATCCTCCGCGCTTCTTCAATGGCCAAAATTGTTGCCTCCTGGACCATTTTG
>CAZWRY010000009.1:7531-34906 GCA_964636505.1 uncultured Bdellovibrionales bacterium
TACCCCCATATTTTTTCCTCCATATTTTAATGAACAACCTGCTTTATTATTAGCATAATTTTATCTTTTTGCCAAGTTGTTTTTATTTTTGTATAATTCAAGGGTCTATCCGGTAAGGAATATTTTTTTAAAATAATTATTTTAAAATTTAACTTCAGGTTATGGATAACATAATTGAAAAAATAAAAAAGGCGGGGCTAAGAGGCAGAGGCGGAGCAGGATTTCCCACGGGTGAAAAATGGTCCGCTGTTGCCAGCGCCTTAGCGGATAAAAAAAATGCGGGAGAAAAAAACATCAAAGCTTTTGTTGTTTGCAATGGCTCGGAGGGCGAACCAAATGTTTCCAAGGATGATTACATTTTAGAAAACTATCCAGAGGAAGTTATAGAAGGAATTAAGATTGCCTCAGAAACCATTCGGGCCAAAGAAGCTTACTTGGTTCTCAATCACAGTCTTTTTGAAAAATATGCCAAAGATCTAGAAAAGATTATTGGTAGAGCCAAAATAAAAATATTTAAAAAAACCGGCGGTTATCTTTGTGGAGAGGAGTCCACAATGCTGGAAACAATTGAGGGCCAAGAAAGAAAAGAACCGCGCGATAAGCCTCCCTATCCGACGGAAAAAGGCCTATGGGGATGTCCGACACTGGTTAATAATATTGAAACTCTTTATTCTGTAGCATTGATTGCCAAAGATGAATATAGCCAAGAGCGTTTTTACACAATTTCGGGCGATGTTAAAAATCCCGGTGTCTTCAGGTTGCCGGAATATTGGACAATGGAAAAGGTTTTGCATAAGACCGGTAATTTTCCTGAAGAAAAATTTTTTGTGCAAGCTGGCGGCGGAGCTAGTGGCCGGATTTTTTTAGATTCGGAACTCGGAGAAGAAGCTTGTGGAATGGGTGCGATTGTCGTGCGCCTTTTCTCTAAAACAGACCCAAAAGAACTCATGAAAAAATGGATTGAATTTTTTTACGCGGAAAATTGCGGCAAATGTGTGCCTTGCAGAGAAGGTGTTTATAGACTTCGTGAAATGCTTTCCAAAGATGAAATAAATTATGCCGATATGAAAGATATATTGTTAAATTTACGGGAAAGCAGTTTTTGTCCATTAGGCAAAGCCGTTGCAGTACCAATGGAAGGAATGATAGAAAAAATAATTAAAAAATAAGTTAATAAACTTCGTGTGTTTTTTATGGATAATACACATTTCCGGCGCGAAAGTTTATTTGATACAATAAGCAAGACATCTTATAAATAATTATCTCATTAAAAATATTAACGCCTCCAAAAGCGTATTATCCATAAAAAACACGCAAATTTAAATAAATTGATGAAAGAAATAAAAATAAAAATTAATGGGAGAGGTTGTATTGGCCAAGAAGGCCAAACGATTTTAGAAATTGCTAAAGAAAATGGAATTGAAATTCCCAGTCTTTGTTTTCATCCGGACATTGAAGTCAAGGCCTCCTGCCGAATGTGCCTGGTGGAAATCAAGGGACAAAAAGATTTAAAAACCTCTTGCTCCCTTTTGGCCAAGGACGGAATGGAAATTCAAACCGATTCGCCCAGGATTGAGAGGGTGAGAAAAATAAATCTGGAACTGATTTTTTCACAGCATCAAGAAGAATGTCCGGATTGCGTTTGGCTGTATAATTGCCAATTGCTCAAAATGGCCAAAAAATTCGGCGTTGATATTACGCGTTTCAAAGACAGGAAAGCGGATCGTAAAACAACTCAGTGCGGAGCCATTATCTTTGACCAGACCAAGTGCATTGATTGCCGCAACTGTGTGGAAGTGTGCCCGGTAAATTTTTTGGAAGTAGAAGGTCGTGGTGCGGACATTGGCATTAAGGAATCCGAAGATGAAAAGATAGATTGCATTAATTGCGGGCAATGTATTATTCATTGTCCGGTAGGAGCAATTGAAGGTGCCGGTGAATTTGAATATATTGAAGAGCCGTTTAAAGATAAAAATAAAATCGTGGTAGCACAATTTGCGCCGGCCATCAGGACAAGCATTGGAGAAGAATTTGATTTGCCGGCGGGAGAAATTGTAACTGACAAATTGGTTGCCGGGATGAAAAAGTTGGGTTTTAATATGGTTTTTGACACCTCCGTCGGTGCCGATTTTACGACTTTTGAAGAAGCAGGCGAACTCAAAGAAAGGCTTGAGAAGGAAGAAAATTTACCGGCCTTTTCTTCTTGCTGTCCAGCTTGGGTTAAATTTTTGGAATTCTATCATCCCGAATTCATTCCTAATCTTTGCACTTCGCGTTCTCCGCAGATAATGCTCGGGGGTCTCATTAAAACTTTTTGGGCGGAAAAAGAGAAAATTGATCCGAAAAATATTGTTGTGGTTTCTATTATGCCTTGCGTAGCCAAAAAATATGAAATAAAAAGAGAAGAGATGAAGATTGACGGAATGTTTCCGGTAGACTATGTCCTGACGACCAGAGAATTGGCCTATCTTTTTAAAAAAAATAAAATAGATTTAAGAAGTATTAATCCTCGGAAAGCCGATGATCCCTTCGGCTTGCCATCAGGCGCCGGAGTGATTTATGGGGCGAGCGGTGGAGTTTTTGAGTCAGCTCTGCGTACGGCTTACTTTAAGATCACCGGAAAAAATTTGGAAGACGTGGCCATCAAAGAAGTGCGCGGAATGCAAGGAATAAAAAGAAGGGAAATAAAAATAGGAAACAAAGCCGTTAAGACTGTAGTGGTAAACGGGATTAGAAATGCCCGCAAAATGCTTTTTGAACTTAAGAAAAATCCCAAGGCTTTTGACACAATGGAAGTGATGGCTTGTCCGGGGGGCTGCATCGGCGGCGGCGGGCAACCAGTACCGACTGATGAGGAAATCAGGAAAAAAAGAGCAGCCGCTCTCTATGACATTGATGACAAGAAAGAACTTCGCTTGGCGCATGAAAATCCGGCCGTCAAAAAAGTGTATGCGGAATTTTTGACCAGTGAAGAAATAATCAAGCCGATTTTGCACACCAGATTTTCAGCTAAGAAAAAAACGGTTATCAAAAAGCTGAAAAGCTCCAAGGAAACAGAAAAATTATAATTTAAAATTTAGTATTTAAATTTAAACACTATGAGAACATTAATTCACGCGGATATTTTTTTCTTTCTGACTTCCATTTTTGTGATTGTCTTGACAGTTGTTTTAAGTGTAGGCGGAGTCTATTTCATTTTGATTTTGCGGGACATGAAGGATATTTCTCGAAAAGTCAAAAACGAAGGGGGCGAAATCGTTGCGGATGTGAAAAAAGTGCGGGAAAAAATAGAAGAAGAGGGTATCGGCCTGGCGAGCATTGGAAAATTATTCGGACTTTTTTCCAAGAAAAGAAAAAAATAATTTTCAATAAAAAAATTCAAATTAAATCGCGAGATTTAAAAAGTTAATTAACATAACAAAAAACTATGCAAAAAAACGGTATGAGTACCGGAAAGAAAGTGGCGATTGGAGCCGGACTGGCGGCCTTGGCTGCAGCGGCTGCCGGAACCTATTTTCTTTTTGGTACTAAAAAAGGGGCGAAAGCCAGAAAACAAATTAAGGGCTGGATGCTCAAAGCCAAAGGAGAGATTTTGGAAAAAATGGAAGAACTGCAGGAAATAAATGAAAAAGTCTACAATAAAATCGTGGATGAGGTCCAAGCCGGGTATAAGAAGGTAAAGAATATTGATGCCAAGGATGTAGAAGCTTTTGGAAAGGAAATGAAAGCGCACTGGAAGGGAATCAAAAAAGAAATTGAAAAGAAAACCAAGGGAAAAGTCAAAATCGCCAAAAAAGGCAAGAAAAAATAATTTAAACTGTATATAAAAAAGGGGAGTTACTCTCCCTTTTTTATGGTAAATTTGATAAAGTACTTTAGCGAAATTTTTTCGGAGAAAAGGGAATATTGGTTTTCTCTTCAGGAAAAAGCGGCCAAGTATCGTCGGACTTTCTTTTTTTATCAAAAGCTTTAGTTTCAACAGGGTGCTTTTTTGAGGATAGAGTGTCTTTTTTGGGATAAAAAAATTTTTTGAACTTTGGTTTTTCGCCGCATTGGCCGTCGGTTAGACGGTAAAGCTCTTTGCCCGAGACATCGGGAATTTCTTCTGGTACTGTTGCATAGTTTTCTCGCTTAACTTGTTCTGGTCCGAAGTTAATTTCTGTGTTTTTTTCTTGTGTTTCTGCTTTTTTTTCAGCGTTAACCTCGCTGTTTATTTTTTGTATGACGGCATTGCCATACATTTTTCTATCATAAGTTCCAACTCGGTAATAATTAAAAACCAAATCCAGTTTTTCCTTCCAGAAGGGAGAGTAATAATCCCCGGCGTGTTTTTTTCCCGCTTCTCCTAATCTTTCTAATTCCTGATAAACTTTTTTAGCTGCTTGGTCAACAAGGCGTTGTTTCATATTTTTTAGAAAATATTGTTTTTCAAGACTATTTTAACATTAATCTTTTCTTTTTTCAATTTGCTGTCTGGCAATAACCGTGGCAAAGACCTTGTTGGCTCCGTTTTCTTTCAATCTTCCGGCACAAGCCAAAAGAGTTGCGGCGGTTGTGGCAACATCGTCTATTAGGAGTATTTTCTTATTTCTGATTGTTTCTGAAAATTTCGGACGGAAAACAAAAGAAGTCTGGACATTAATTTGGCGGTCTCGGTAGCTTTTTATCTCCATTTGAGGACGGGTATATTTTTTTCTGATTAGGATGTTGCCGAGGATAGGAATTTCAAAACCGGGAGCTAGTTGTTGGCTGATGTGTCGGGCTAAAAGCTCTGATTGGTTAAATCCTCTCCAGCGAAGACGCCGGGGATGCAGGGGGACGGGAACAATAAAATCAGGTAGAGGCAGTTCGCTTTTTAGTAAGCTTTTGACCAAAAGATTGCCAAGCGGGAGGGAAAGGTCTTGGATAAAATTGTATTTGAAGTTGTGAATTGTTTTTGAAATATAATTTTCATCATATTTTGTGGCGACAACAAGGGCATCAAGGCAAAAGGAAGCCTTTTCCCGGCGCTTTTTGCAATTAGGGCAAACCTTTCCTTGGTCAGTGATGATTTTTTCGCAGCAAGGACAAACTTGAAAGCTCAAAATGTCAATTTTTTGCAAGCATTCTTCACAATACCAAAAACCTTCCCGGCCGCAAGAAAGGCAGGAAACGGGAAATAGAAGATCAAGGATAAAAGATTTTATATTTGAAAAATAATTTACCAAATTTTTGGAGAACAAGGCAATTTTGAATTTCAAAAAATATTATCGGATAGTTATTTGTTTATTAGTAATATTTAAGCTGATTTTGCCTTTTTTTACTTTATCATAGACTATCATTTCGGCGATTTTATTTTCAACCAAGTCCTGAATATTTTTGCGGACAAGACGGGCGCCCTGGTTTTCCGCTAAGCTTTTTTGGGCCAAGAAATCAACCACGTTTTTTCCGAAAGACAGGGATATTTTTTGTTCGGACAGACGATCGGAAAGTTTTTTCAGTTCCAAAAGGGCTATTTTTTTGATATCTTCTCTCCCTAGGGCGTTAAAAACCAAGACATAATCCAAGCGGTTTAATAATTCCGGCTTCATCTTGTTTTTAAGTTCGCCAAGGACGGCTTCTTTTATTTTATCAAATTGTCTGGATATTTCTTTTTGTGAATCCTTTCTTTCGAAGCCTATTTTTTTGAAGGCATGGGTAAAATCCTCAGTGCCGATATTGGAAGTCATTATGACAATGGTGTTTTTAAAGCTTACTTTGGTTCCTTCCGCATCGGTTAAAATGCCATCTTCCAAAATTTGCAATAAGATATTGAAAACATCCGGGTGCGCTTTTTCTATTTCATCAAAAAGAATTACCGAATAGGGATTGCGACGAACTTTTTCTGTCAGATTTCCGCCTTCTCCATAACCGATATATCCTGCCGGCGAACCGATGAGAGAGGCTATGCTGTGCCTTTCCATTAATTCGCTCATGTCAATTTTTATCAGTGAACCGTCTTGGCCAAAAAATTCTTGAGCCAATATTTTAGCAGTGAGCGTTTTGCCTACTCCGGTCGGGCCCAGAAAAATAAATGATCCCAGGGGACGATCCGGAGAGGATATGCCGGATTGAGAACGGAAAAGGGCGTCGGTAAGTTTTTTAATTGCTTCAGTTTGCCCAATTATTTGAGAAGAAAGGATATTTTGGATATTTTTTAGCCTAAGATTTTTTTCTTGGGAGAGTTTGGAAACCGGGATACCGGATATTTTGGAAACTGTTTCCAAAATATCAGAGGACTTTATTTTAATCGGGTTTTCTTTTTCACTGTGAACTTGTTTGGCTTGCAATTCGGCCAGTTTTTTGTCTAATTCTTTTTCTTTGTTTTTTATTTCAATAGCGGCTTCATATTTTTCTTCCAGGACAAGTTTTTCTTTTTCCTCCAGTAAGGATTTTTTTCGGTTTTCCGTATCCTGTATTTCTTTCATAAAATCGGAAATCTTGTTTTTTGATCTCACATTAGAGGCGGCTTCATCCAAAGTGTCAATGGCTTTATCGGGCAGGAAACGATTCTGAATATAGCGGGAACTAAGTTCAACCGCAAGGGCGATAGCCTCATCGGAAATGGAAATATTATGGAATTTTTCGTAATGTTTTTTGATACCCAAAAGAATTTCCAAGGTTTCTTTCGGGGTGGATTCTTTGATTTGAATGGGCTGAAAACGACGTTCCAAAGCTGCATCTTTTTCAATGTGTTTTTTATATTCAGCCGAGGTCGTGGCTCCAATTACCTGGATTTCGCCGCGAGCGAGAGCCGGTTTGATTATATTGGCCAAATCTAAGCTTCCGCTAAGATTGCCGGCTCCTATAATCGTATGTAATTCATCAATAAAAATGATTATATTTTTGTTAAGGCCGGCTTCTTTGATTATTTCTTTAAGACGCAATTCAAATTCTCCCCGAAAACTTGTGCCGGCAATAAGTCCGGCGATATCCAGGCTCATTATTTTTTTGCCGTAAAGAAAGGCCGGAACTTCGCCGGAATTTAGAATTCTAGCCAAACCTCCGATAAGGGCTGTTTTTCCAACCCCCGGCTCTCCCAAAAGAAGGGGGTTGTTCTTATTTTTTCTGCCCAGAATGTTGATTATTCTTTCCAATTCTTTTTCTCGGCCGATGATGGTTTCATCTTTCTTTTTAACATCTTCATTGACATTTAGACAAAACTTATCAATGAAAGGCGTAAGCGAACTTTTATCGGATTTGACTCTGGGGAAAAGAGCTTCCGGAAGTCCGGGGAAGCGAGAAAGTCCGGAAAGATTCAGGGGCTCAAAAACCGATCCCAAAGATTGGGGCAAATTTTTGATTTTTGATTTGGCCAAAACTTTTTTAGTTGCTTGGTCGGGCAAGCTGATGATAGCGTAAACCAGGTGCTCCGTGCCAACATAGGGATAGCTGAATTTCTTGGCGGCGTTAAAAGCCTTAATAATGGTTTTTTTTAATTCTTCCGAAAAGAAAGGCGCCTTGGCCGCCTGGATACTTTTAACAGGAATGGTTTCTCTGAGGATTGGCAAAAAAGCGTTTTTGTTTAAGTTCAAATCGGTCAATATTTTTTCACCCAAACTGCCTTTCTCCAAAAAAACAGCGAAAAGAAGATGAATATTTCGGATTTCAATTTCTCCGAATTCTCTGGCCAGAAGCTCGGCTTGGCTAAGGGAATTTTTAGCGTGATTAGTTAGTTTTTGCAGAGCTTTTTGGTAATAGGCAAAATCTTGATTAAACATAAATTTGAAACAATTATAAAGATATGAGTATCGGTAATTATAACTTATTTTTTTAAAAAAAGAAAGCTCCAGTTGAATGGCCAATTTCGTTCATACTTATCAGGATAAGTTGGTAAGGTCTGCTTAACTGTGCTGCGTAAAATAAAAATTTTTAAAGTTGTTGCGTAAAATTTTATTTCGCGAAATCATGCGACTATAGCGCAGTCGCCTTCGGTAACTTTACGCTGTGGATAACTTTTGCCCCTAGTGTGTTTTTTGAAATTGTGGTATATTTAAAAATAAGAAAGAAAAAAAATCAAATAAAAAATTATTTTAAATAAAAACAAAAATGTTTAGCTTTGGAAAAAAATATTTTTTAGGAATTGATATTGGAACTTCGTCCATAAAAATAATTGAATTAGAACTAGGCGGAGCCAAGCCGGTGCTGTCCAACTATGGATGGGTTAATTCGGAGAATTTTGCTAAGGAAGGCGGGTCTTCAGCTTTGTGGAAAAAATATATAACAAAAATCCTTAAAGAGGGAAAGTTTAAAGGCAAAAATGCCTATGTTTCCGTGCCTTCTTCCGGATCATTGGTGACATTGATTGATTTTCCGGAAATGGAAAAAGATGATATGGATCAAGCCATCAGGTTTGAAGCGCATAAATATGTGCCTGTTCCCCTGGAAGAGGTTGTTTTAAGTTGGGATGTGGTTGGCTTTGTCGGAGATGAAAAAGAAAAAAAACCCAATCCGGAAAATGTTTCTGGATCCGGGCCCAAAGAAATTATTCCAGGAAGAAAAGCGCAAGTTCTATTGGTAGCGGCTCCAAAAAATAAAGTAGCTAAATACGAGGAAATTACCAAAGAATCCGGTCTCAATCTGAAATCCATGGAAATTGAAGGTTTTTCCATGGTGAGATCGCTTATCGGTAATGATCAGGGAAACTTTCTGATTGTTGATATCGGAGCCAGGGCTTGCAATATAATTTTGACTGAGAAGGGCGTGATAAAAGTAAATAGAAATATTTATTCAGGAGGGGCGGACATTACCAGAGTAATTGCCAAAAGCATAGATGTTGAAGAATCAAAGGCTGAAAGCTTAAAAACCAAAGGAGATAATTTTTTGTCGGGCGAATTGGCCATGACATTCCCTTCTATGGAGGTTATTCTGGGCGAAATCAAGAGAATGGTGGAAGCTTACTATAAAAATAATGAAAAAAGGAAAATAGACGGTCTGATAATTTCCGGAGGCACGGCTAATTTGAAGGGCATCGCAGAATATTTTCAAAGTTCTTTGGGAGTGAAGGTGATAATTGGAAACCCTTTGAGCCGAATAGAATATCCAAAATCTTTGGAGTTGAAACTAAACGAAATTAAAACTCGTTTTTCCGTGGCCATCGGGCTGGCCTTAAAAGGAGTTGAGGAAAGTTTGAAAAAATGATTTTTTAATTTATTTATTTTTTAAGAAGTTGCCGTTATAAAAAATATAAAATATAAAGGCAAGATTCTATGAAATTAATTTATGGTAAATATAAATTTAAGCACTTTCAATGAAAGTCAAAGAAATAATCCGATACTTTCTGTGAAAAAGATAGTCTCTTTGGTGATTGTCATAGTTGTTTTTTCGGGGGTATATGCCGGCACGCTTCTTTATAAGGGGTTTTTGGATAATAAGGCAGCTGCCAATGCGAATGAACAGCTGAAAGCCGAACAATCAATCAAGGAAGGAAGCAGCAAAGATATTTTTGATTTTCAAGCGCGTCTTGTTTTGGCCAATAAAGAAATTGAAAAGAAAAATATCTCCCTTGAAAGCCTGAACAAGATCCAGGAACTCATGGTTAACGGAGTGCATCTTTTGTCTTATGAATATGACAGTAAGACTAACGGGATAACCCTGGTAAGCGAAACGAATAATTACAATTTAGTTGCCAGACAAATTTTGAGTTTCAAGAAATCCGGTTATCTGTCAAATGTTAAAATTTCAGAAACTGATTTAAGGGAAGGTAAGATAAGTTTTTCCGTAGAAGCAACAATTAATCAATCTAATAAATAATTAATTTGATTATAATTTTATGAAATTAAAATTGTTAATTACTCCGATCATAATAATTCTAGCAGTTGTTTTTACGGCTGCTTTCATTTTGCCCAAAGCGCTTGAAGCCAAGGATTCTTTTGATAAGTTCAAAAAATCAAAGCAAGAGCTGGAAAAAACACTGGAAAAAATTGAAAAAGCGAAAAAACTCGGACAAGAACTAAAGACCAATACGGAAAAACAAAACATCCTGCTCAGATATATACCGGCATCCAAGCAAGAAGAAGAAATCATAAACAATTTAAATGCAATAGCTGCTTCTGAAGGATTGGCTGTGGCCAGCCTTTCTCCTGCGGATAAGGCTGAAGCGGCAACAGAGAGTGCGTTGTCTGAAAATGGGGTGCCCGGAACAGCCAATGCCGCTGCCCAATCAGGAAAGGCTATGGAGATGGCCAATGCTGAAATGGATGTTGTTGGTAATTACGACCAGATAAAGGCTTTTTTGGAAAAGGTAGGCAAAATGCAACGTGTCGTAAACATTCTTTCTTTGGAAATTTCCAAAGTTACAACCGATCAAAATGCGGATCCCAACAAATTGCAAGCTAGCATGGATCTCGGTTTTGGCTATTTGGAAAAAGTCAATATTGCTAATGCCAACAATGAGATATTAGACAAAGGTAAGTTTGATATGTCAGTCATAGAAAAAATAAAAAATAACGCAAAAACCGATTTTTCAGGCGTTGAAGTTGGACAAACAGGCAAGGCCAACCCGTTCATTCCTTAGGTGTTTATTTGAAAAGGAAAAGCAGAAAAAAATATAATGTCCCAAAAATAATGACTGCAGGGAAAATCAATTAATGGATAATGAAAAAAAAACAAAAGAAACAGAACGCGTTGAAGAAATGGAGGCTCTGAAAAAGAAGGCCGAGAGTTTTGGTTTGAAGTTCATTGAAAAAGCGCCTCAAAACATAAAAAGCAGTGTTATCAGTATAATTCCGCAAGAAGTGGCTCAGAAAAATAATTTAGTTGTTTTTGAAAAAAACGACAACTTGATAAAGGTGGCTATTTTAGATCCGGAGGATGTGAATGTGTTTAATGTTTTGCGTTTCATATCGGAAAAGGACAGCTTGGAAACAGATATTTATTTGGCGCCAAAAAATATTTTGGCAGAAATGCTGAAGAATTATGCGGGTGCGAGTGCGATGGTTCAAGAAGCAGTGGAGTCTTTTAGGGAGGAGGCGGCCAACGAACAAGATTTTAGCAAAAAGAAAGATTCCAGCACGGAAAAAAAAGTTGAAGAGGTATTAAAGGATGCTCCGGTAGCAAAGCTGGTGGAGGTTATCCTATCGCATGCCATTGAAGGAAATGCAAGCGACATTCATATTGAACCGTTGGACAGTGATTATCGGGTAAGGTTTAGAGTGGATGGGATATTGCGTACCGGTCTTATGATTCCCAGAGAAATAGGTCCAGCTGTTGTTTCCAGGGTAAAGATTTTATCCAGCTTGAAAATAGATGAAAAAAGAAAACCGCAAGACGGGCGGTTTAGGTTTAATCTTCGCGGAAGTCAGATAGATTTTCGTGTTTCAAGTTTGCCGGTTATATACGGTGAGAAAATGGTTCTTAGAATTCTGGACAAAGAAGAAGGGTTGGTGAATATTGAAGTACTGGGTCTTTTGGGCACGGCGATGGAGAATATCAGAAAGGCCATAAGAGAAACTTTCGGTATGATTTTAATAACGGGACCGACCGGTAGCGGAAAATCCACAACACTTTACGCGCTTTTGAAAATTTTAAACAAAGAAGAGAGAAATATCATAACCTTGGAAGATCCAATAGAATACAATTTGGAAGGATTGAATCAAAGCCAGGTTAATCCGGAAATAGGCTACACTTTTGCTTCGGGTCTCAGAACTATTTTACGACAAGATCCCAACATTATAATGTTGGGTGAAATCAGGGATAGTGAAACGGCCGAACTTTCCGTGCATGCGGCACTTACCGGGCACTTGATGCTTTCAACTTTGCATACCAACACAGCTATCGGTGCCATTGCCAGGCTTATTGATATGGGTATTGAACCTTTTTTACTTTCGTCTTCTTTGCGTTTGGTAATGGCGCAAAGATTGGTCAGAAGGATTTGTGACAACTGCAAGGAAAAGAAAGAAGTATCAGAAACAATAAAGGAAAAAATATTAGAAGAAATAAAAAGTATTTCTCCGGAGGAATTAAAAAAGTATGGGCTGGATATCAGCCGGGGAATAGATATTTATCATGGAAAAGGCTGTGAAATTTGCGGCGGAACAGGATTGAAAGGGAGGGTGGCTATTTATGAGGTCGTGCCTATATCGGAAGCCATTCAAGATATTATCATTGAAAAATCTGGCAATGAAAATTTGGTGGAGAAAGAAAGGGATTCGGTTGGTATTTTAAGCATTAAACAAGATGGATTGCTCAAGGTCCTTCTGGGACTGACAACTCTAGAAGAAGTGGAAAGAGTAACGGAAATAGATATAAATGTCATTAAAAAGGAAGGGGCGGAATAACTTATTATTTAAATAATGCAAGCTTTTTTGGAAGGGAGCAAAAAAGTTGTATGCTAAAAATTATGACAAAGATACTTGTAGTTGAAGATGATTCTTTTGTTATTGATATCTATCATACTAAATTATCCCAAGAAGGTTATGAAGTAATAGAAGCCAGAAACGGGATTGAGGCGATGAAAAAACTTGAAGAAGTCCGACCCGATCTTATTCTTTTGGATATCATTATGCCCTATATGGATGGTATGGAAGTTTTGCGCAAAATAAAAAAGGATGAAAAATTAAAGACCATCCCAATCATTCTTTTGACCAATCTCAGTCAAAAAGAGGAAATTAACGAAGGATTGGGACTGGGTGCCAGCGATTATCTCATAAAATCGCATTTTACTCCTTCAGAGGTTTTGGAAAAGATAAAAATTTGTCTGAAGAATTTGGAAAATAATAAATAAAATTTTAATTGTCAAAACAAATTAAATGCGAACAATTCATTCAGAACAAAAAATAAAAGGCTTGCTGCGTATGGTGGCCGCTCAAGGAGCTTCTGATTTGCATTTGACAGTCGGGAGATATCCAACACTCAGGATTGACGGAAAACTTGTTCCCATAAACCAAAGCAGTTTTTTAACTCCGGCGGATACCCGAGATATCGGAGACGCGATTATCAATGAAAAAGACAAAGAAAAGTTAATTAAAAACGGACATGTTGATTTTTCTTACAACTTTGAAGACAAGGCCCGCTTTCGCGTGAATGCTTTTTTTCAGCAAGGCTATTTAAGTATTGCTTTCAGATTAATTCCCAGGGAAATAAAAACCTTAAAAGAATTGAATTTGCCTGAAGTTCTTTATGATATTGCCAATTGTTCGCAGGGACTTTTCTTGGTGGTTGGTCCCGTCGGACATGGCAAATCAACGACATTGGCGGCCCTTATTAATGAAATAAACCACAGGCAGGAAAAAAATATCATTACAATTGAAGATCCAATAGAGTATATCTATGAACAAGATAAGTGCATAATCAACCAAAGGGAAGTTTTCCAGGATACCAAATCTTTTGATACGGCGTTGCAGGCGGTTTTTAGGGAAGATGCCAATGTTGTTCTGGTAGGTGAGCTGCGGGATCTGGAAACAATTGCTACTGCTATTACAGCCGCCGAAACGGGACACTTGATTTTTGCAACATTGCATACCAATGATGCGGCCCAGACAGTGGATAGAATTATTGATGTTTTTCCGGCTCATCAGCAAAATCAGATCAGAATGCAGCTTTCCAATGCTCTTCTCGGAGTTTTTTCCCAAAGATTGGTTTCAGGGTTGGACGGAGGCAGAATGCCGGCTTTTGAGATTTTAATAAAAAATCATGCCGTGGCAAATTTAATCAGGGAAGGCAAAACGCATCAACTGGACAATATCATAGAAACCGGTTCCGATCAAAACATGATTTCATTAGACAGATCTTTGGCTAATTTGGTGAAAAAAGGTTTTATTTCGGCTGAAGCAGCCGGAGTGTATGCCAAAGACCAAAATAATTTGCGAAATTTTCTGAACCACTAAAGATATTTTTTGTATTTTGTCGTTTATTTTGTTATAATTAAAATTAAATAAAAGCAAAATAAAAATTAAAATTTTTTAAAATATTATGAAATTTGTTTTTAAAGCTAAAAATAAAGACGGTTTATTTAAAGAAGGGACCATTGAAGCCGTAAATAGGGATGCGGCGATTGATGTTTTGCAAAAAAACGAACTTTTTCCCATTTTTTTGAACGAGGAGAAAGAACAGAATGCTTTATTGAGAAATCTTCTGAAAAGTTTTGACAGCGTTTCCAATAAGGAGCTGATGCTTTTTTTCAGGCAATTGGCTATCCTGATTGAAGCCAAGGTCCCGATTATCAACGCTCTTAAAGCGATTGAAGGGCAAAGCGAGAACGGCTTTTTCAAACATGTCCTGGAAGGAGTTATCAGCGACATTCAAGACGGACTGCCTTTTTCGGACGCACTCCAAAAAAACAAAGATGTTTTTTCAGATTTAATGATAAGCGTTATCCGTTCCGGTGAAGCTTCCGGCAATTTGCGCAAGTCGGTTGAATATGTGGCTGACAATATTGAAAAAAATTATGCTCTGACCAGCAAGGTTAAATCGGCACTAATGTATCCGCTGATAATTATGATCGTTTTTTTCATTATCGGTTTTGTGGTAATAACCTTTGTTGTTCCGAAATTAGTGGTGGTGATTAAGGATTCGGGAGTGGAAAATGTTCCTTGGTATACCAAGGCGGTGATTTCAGTGAGCGATTTCATGGGTAGCTTTTGGTGGGTGATTCTACTTGTTTTGGCTGGTATTGTCGGCGCTTTCTGGTACTACATTAAAACGGAAGGGGGTAAAAAGGAATGGGACAATGTAAAACTAAAATTGCCGATTGTCGGGAGCATTTTTAGGAATCTTTATATTTCTCGTTTTGCTGACAATTTTGCTGTTCTTTTGTCGGGAGGGATTCCGATTATTCGCGCTCTGACTTTGGTGAGTTCAATTATCAATAATTCCGTTTATCAGGCCCTGTTTCTCAAGATGGCGGAAGAAGTTAAAATTGGCGGATCAATGAGTAATATAATGGAAAGATCCGAACATATTCCTCTAATCGTTTCGCAAATGATCCGAATTGGAGAAGAGTCTGGGCAAATGGATTTGGTTTTAGGACATGTGGCTAAATATTACGAACAGGAAACTGACATTGCCACCAAAAATTTGTCAACACTCATAGAGCCGGTAATTATGGTTGTGATCGGTATCGGTGTGGGTATCCTAGTCTTCTCAATTTTGATGCCGATTTACAATATTGCCGGACAAATCAACTAAGCGCAAAAAAATAAAGTCAAAAAAATTTTTAAAAAAACAAGTTGAAAAACAGGATTTTGAATAAAATAAAAATAGGCAAAGAAAAATTAAAATTTTTTGCTGAAAATATGAAGGGAGGTGTAATATGAAAAACAAAAAAGGTTTTACCTTGATTGAACTTTTGATCGTTATCGCTATCATTGGTATTTTGGCGGCAACGGTTATGGTTTCCTTGGGTAGCGCCAGACAAAAAGCCAGAACAGCGGCAGTGCAATCAACATTGTCTTCGATTTTGCCAACAATTTATATGTGTTTTGATGCAGGACAAGATCTTAATGCGGCAACAACTCCTGGAACTACTGAAATTTGTAATTTAACAAGCGGGTCTGATGAGGTTTGGCCAATTTTGAATACAGGTTCTACTACCGGGTGGAATTGGACTGGTACACAGACAGGAACGGCCACAAATGGTTCTTACTTTATTGCCGCTTCAAATGGATCCACTGCAACGGATTCAAAAGTTTGTTGTAATAGTAAAATTAATGCTTGCAAGGTTATTGCTGGAAATGCTACTTGTGATGCAACTAATCCTTAATTCCATAATAGTTTTTATTCTTCCAGTTCCCTTGGGAGCTGGAGAATGTAAATTATTTTGAATAATAAACAAAAAAATGAGAAATAAAAAAAACAAAGGTTTTACCTTGATTGAACTTTTGATCGTTATCGCTATCATTGGTATTTTGGCGGCAACGGTTATGGTGAGCTTGCAAAGAGCCAGAGAGAAAGGGCAGGCGGCTTCAGCCATATCCAGCGCTAAAACCGTTTTAAGTCTTTTAGTTGAATGTAAAAATGATGATGGAGTAGCCAGTACAACTGCTCCGGCAAGCGACGGTACGGCAATAGTTTGTTGCGAAACGGATGTTTGCGACGTGGCCAAAGTCGGATATGAAGATAAGCTTTGGCCGGACATTTCAACTAAATTGGGCTATGCCTATGCCAACGTTTCAGGAACAATAGAGGAAGAAAACTACACCTTTGAACTTACAAAAGGCACAGATGTTCCGATTGTTTGTTCAATGGCAACCAATAGCTGCGAATAGATAGCTTGTATTTTGGAAATAAATATGACCACAGATATTATTAAGTCTTTAACCGGTAGTTGATTTATGCTGTTAATTTTTTTTATCACGGGTCTCATTGTCGGAAGTTTTTTGAATGTTGTGGCTTATCGTTTGAATCTGGCTGAAAGTTTTCTGGTTGGCCGGTCGCATTGCCCGCATTGCAAGAAAAATATCCGTTGGTATGATAATATCCCGGTTCTCAGTTTTATTTTTTTGCGTTTCAAATGCCGCGATTGCAAAGAGAAAATATCCTGGCAATATCCTTTAGTTGAAGTTTTTACGGGTGTTTTGTTTATGATGGTCGGGTATCGTTTTTTTTCTCTTGGTGACATGACGACTTGGGCTGTGACTGTTTATTATCTGGGCATCGTAAGTTTTTTACTGGTTATCTTTGTGTATGATTGGCTATATATGGAAATTCCAGGCGTGGTACTTTGGGTAGCTGTCGGCTTTGTGGTGGCGTTTAATTTGTTCTTTGACTGGAATCATATCGGAAAAATAACCAATGCTTTGGATTATTCCATTTATTCCGGAACCCTGGCAGCTTTCGTAGTTTTTATTTTCTTTTTTTTGCTGGTAACGATTTCCAAGGAAAAATGGATGGGAATGGGAGATGCCCAGTTGGTCATCCTCTTAGGTCTCGTCTTGGGTTGGCCGAAAATATTATTGGCTCTGATGCTAGCCTTTGCTTTAGGTGCCATTATCGGAGTGTCTTTGGTTGTTTTCAGGAAAAGGGAGATGAAAAGTCAGATTCCTTTTGCGCCATTTTTGGTATCAGGGACTTTTGTGACCATATTTTTCTATCATAATATTATCCAGTGGTATTTTGGACTCTTAAGATTTTAAAAAATGCAAAAAAATAAAAGAAAAAAACAAGCCGGCTTTTCTTTAATTGAAATATTAATCGTTTTGTTAATTGTTTCTTTATTGGGAATCATCGGTTTTACAGCTTTTCGGTCTTCCAAGAACACAGCTCAACTGGAAATGTCCCAAAGAAAGGTTGCGGCAGTAATCAAATTGGCGCAAAGCTATGCTATCCAGGGCAAAACCCAGCTTATTGACGGACAGCAGGAAGTGCCGTGCGGGTATGGATTCCGGTTTACGAGCGAAAATGAATTTCAAATTTTCTACAACGAACCGACAGATGAAAAAGATTGCCAGACATTGAATGCGGAAACAAATATGGATAACTTTAAGTTTGGCAGTTTGTCGGTGGAAGCGGATGGCTTCAGTTTGGAGAACGGTGTCGCTTTGTCGGGAGACATAAACAGTAGCGGTTTGTATTTTTCTACGCCTAATGCGAATGTATATGGAAGTGACGGAGCGTCATTCAGCAGTTCCAAAACCATCTCCTTGCAATATCGGGATGCGCAAAAAAGCATCACCATAAATTCTACCGGAGCCATTAAAGAAAATTAAAAAATGAAAATAAAAATGCAAAAATCGGAAAAGAAAAATAAAGAGAAAACAGGCTTCTCCATGGTGGAAGTGTTGGTTTCAATGTTTTTAATTTCCGTGGGACTTATGGGGGCCATTTCTCTCATTTCCTCCAATTTGTCAGATATTATCAATAGTCGCAATCAGTCAATTGCCGGACTTTTGGCTGAAGAAGGCGTGGAGCTGGCAATAAATATCAGGGACACAAACATAAAGAACGGATTGCTTTCTTTTGAAGAAAATTTTCCGACAGGCGATGAAAACGACTGCATTATAGACTCCGAACTTATTTTAGCAGGCGCGGGTTTGCAGTTATGTGACAGAAGTTTTGAAGAAGAAAAACTTTTCTATTTTTCCGATTCCCGAGGATATTTGCACGATATTACTTCTTCGGGGGATGGAAAAACAACCAAGTTTAAAAGAAAAATAGCGATTGATTATCTGGATGCCATTTCAACAAAGCTAACCAGCGTGGTGATTTGGGGAAATAGTTTTCCGGATTTAAATAATTGCAATTTGGCAACCAGCTGTACTTATGCGGAAACAATTCTAACTAATTGGAAAGACAAATAAAAATGAAACTAAGGAAGCTTAAAAAAAATAAAGGATATACATTCATAGAAGTGCTTTTGGCGGTTTTTCTCTTTTCTGTGGCCATGGTTCTTGTTATGGGCACAATGGTAAACACAACAATTGTCAAGAAAAGGGCGCAAAATTCAGCCCAAAACTTGGAAGATGCCAGGTTTGCCATGGAAACGATGGCTAAAACGCTGAGAGGCAGTAAAATTTTTAGCTGCAATGGTGGAAGTGACGCGGATTGTACTTCGGGGACAATAACAGCTGTTGAGACATTTGATTATTCCCAGGGCAAATGTATTCAGTATAAGTTTTATTCCGATGGAGTTTATTCTACCAACGGGACAGGGGATTTAGCCGGCTGCAGCTTTTCTCCTTCCAATATGGTTCCGATGATAGATAACAATAATAAAATTCAAGCCATGAGTTTTAATGTCGTGAAACCGAGTGCAACCGCAAGCGGCAGTGTGACTATTTTAATGGAAATTTGCTCCAAATATAATAAAGGAGATGAGTGTGTTCCGGGCAAAAGCGATAATTTTCCTATTCAGACAACGGTTTCTCTCAGAAATTAAATAAATTAATAATTTTTTAAATATTGATCAAATCTTTGTTTTCGGCGAAGAACCGAAAATGACAAGGGAAAAAAATATGCAAAAAAAGGAAATAAAAAAAGACAAAGCCTCAATCTTAGCGGTAACTTTAATTGTTTTGGGGTTGGTGCTTTCCATTGCTCTTAGCGCATCGCTGATCTCCATTTTGGGCAATAAAGCTTCCATCAGCTCAAATAAATCCAACCTGGCTTATTCCAGAGCGGATAGCGGTGTGGAAGACATTCTTTATAAAATAAAAAACGCAGATTCAAACGATACCATAGGGGATATCGTAACTTGCAGTGACGGTGTTTTTGAAAACAGCTCAGTCGGATACAAAGTTGAATTTAAAGATGCCAGCGGAGCGTTCATTAAAGACTGCGGAGTAGAAATTTCTAAAGTTGATACCATAAAATCCACCGGCCGATCCGAAGGCAATCAAAGGTCAATTGAAGTGGCGGTAGCGGCAACCGACAGTCAAAAGGCTTGTTTTTGCAGACTTTCAGGAACACAAACATGGCACATATTAGTGCCTGGTTATGATGAGTGGACAGCATCAACATGTAAGGAAGTTTGTGCTGATGTATTTTCTAATCACGCACAATCCGCTATGGTTTGTTTATCTTCTGACGGAATTTCTATTGGTGATTTGTCGGGCATTTCTCTTGTAGGTCTTGTTGGTGAGGTGCCAACAGATATTCCTGATGAAAATTGCGGTTGGTAAAATTAAGTTTGTAAAATAAAATTTGGCCTCGGAATTAAATTCTGGGGCTTTTTTATGCTATAATTATCTTATGAATGAAAAAGAAGTTAAAAATAGAATAACCAAGCTTTCGGCGGAAATCAACAAATTGCGCTACGAATATCATGTCTTGGACAAACCGGATGTAACGGATGAGGTTTATGATTCTCTGATGGCAGAGCTCAGGAGTCTTGAAGAACGATATCCAGAATTTCGTTTTTCTGATTCTCCGACGCAAAGAATTGGAGGAAAGCCCTTGGATAAGTTTCAAAAAGTCAGACATCAAATCAGGCAGTGGTCTTTTGATGATATTTTTGATTATGAAGGGCTAAAAAAGTGGGAAGAGAAAGTAAAGCGTCTAACGTTCAAACGTTCTAATTTTCAAAAGTCAGAAATGGATTATTGCTGTGAGATTAAGATTGATGGGTTAAAAGTTATTTTGACCTATGAAAAGGGAATTTTTATGCGGGGCGCAACCCGGGGAGATGGAATAATTGGCGAGGATGTGACAGAAAATTTGAAAACCATCCAAAGCATTCCTTTGAAATTAACCGAACCCATTAATCTTATTGTTGTGGGAGAATGTTGGTTGGGCAAAAGAGAATTGGAAAGAATAAACAAGGAGCGCCAGAAAAAAGGTGAGCCAATGTTTGCTAATTCGCGAAATGCGGCGGCCGGATCAATCAGACAACTGGATCCTAAAATTGCAGCGACTAGGAAGCTCAGCAGCTTTATTTATGATATAGATATGCTGAGAATTCCAAATTCCAAATTACAAATTCCAAATAAATCCGAAATTAAAAATTTCAAATTACAAAAAAATGATTTTCCTGAAACACAGATTGAAGAGCTGGAGCTTCTTAAGAAGTTAGGGTTTAAAGTAAATAACGAATACCGACTGTGCAAAAATATTGGGGAAATTCAGGAATTTTATGAGGAATGGACTCAAAAGAAAGACAAGCAAGATTATGGCATTGACGGCGTGGTGATTAAAATAAATTCCATAGCTATTCAAAAAGCGTTGGGTTATACGGGAAAGTCTCCACGTTGGGGTATCGCCTATAAATTCCCAGCTGAAAGAGTTACGACGGTCGTAGAGGATATTAGAATACAAGTTGGACGCACGGGAGCGCTCACGCCGGTGGCGCATTTGCGTCCGGTGAAAGTGGCCGGTTCAACCGTGAGCCGCGCAACTCTCCACAATGAAGATGAAATAAAAAGATTGGACATCAGAATTGGCGATACAGTCGTAATTCAAAAGGCCGGGGATGTTATTCCGGAAATAGTGGAAGCTATTCGGAATCTTAGGACTGGCAAAGAAAAAAAATTCAAAATGCCAACAATTTGTCCAATGTGCGGCGGCAAAGTCATGAGGCAAGAAACGGGAGACAAGAGACGCGGATCTTTATCTGCAGCGACATACTGCTTAAACACGAAATGCTATGCAGTGGAAAAAGAAAAACTGATTCATTTTGTTTCTAAAAAAGGCTTTAATATTGACGGTTTTGGAGAAAAAATAGCGGAAAGGTTTCTGGAAGAAGGATTGATTTCCAATGCGGCGGATATTTTTGAACTTGAGAAGGGAGACTTGGAACCACTGGAAAGGTTTGCGGAAAAGTCGGCAGATAATTTGATGAAGGCAATAGAGACAAGTAAAAAAATAAGTTTGGAAAAATTTTTGTTTGCTTTGGGGATCAGATATGTAGGAGAAGAGACAGCCGTATTAATTGCTAGGACAATTAAAACGAAAATACCAAATACCAAATACCAAATACCAAATAAATTACAAATTTCAAATCCTAAAATTTTGGCAGATATATTTTCCAAAATATCCATTGAAGATTGGCGAAATATCAAAGGCATTGGGGAAAAGTCGGCGGAAAGCCTGGCTAAATGGTTTTCCGACGCAGAAAATATTAAATTGCTTGAGAGAATGAGCGAGCTGGGAGTGGAGATTGAGACAAGAGACAGGGGACATGAGACAGGGGAAAGAGGTAAGTTAGCAAATAAAATATTTGTTTTGACAGGCGAACTCAAAAGCTTTACAAGAGACGAGGCAAAAGATATTATTAGAAAAGGAGGTGGCGATGTTTCATCTTCGGTGAGTCGAAAAACAAATTATGTCTTGGCTGGGGAAAACCCTGGATCAAAGTATGATAAGGCCCAGGAATTGGGAGTAAAAATCATAGATGAAAAAGAATTTAAAAAATTATTGGTCTGATTTTACGAAAGATACTTTTTATTTTTGAAACGCAAATTTCAGCTAATATATTTTTAAATTAAAGAAAAATTTTCTGACTCAAAAATAAAAAGTATCTTTCGTAAATGTAAAAATTATCTTTATGATTTCAATTGACGAAACAAAACATATTGCAGGACTCGCCAGAATTGGCGCAACGGAAAAAGATTTGGATAAGTTTTCAAATGACTTGTCGACCATTTTGGATTGGATGCAACGATTGGAAGAAGTGAAGTTGGAAGGAGTAGAACCAACGGCGCACATTTCGGGTATTAAAAATGTCCTGCGCGAAGATAAGATCAATGAATTTTTGGATAAAAAAGAAATTACCAAGTTATTTCCGGAAGAAAAAGATGGGTATGATAAAGTAAAAAGTATACTTTAATTTTTTAATGTCATCCCGAACTTGTTTCGGGATCTAAAAAATAAAAAATTAGATGCTGAAACAAGTTCAGCATGACAATTATTCTGTTATGATTAAAGAGTTGCATAATAAATTAATAAATAAGGAAATAACCCCAGTACAATTAACTGAGCAGTATTTTGCCAGCATTGAGCAAAAAGACAAGGACATTTTTTCTTATTTGACACTCACGAAGGAAACGGCGCTCGCAAAAGCTAGAGAAGTGGATAAAAAAATAGTAAGCGGCGAAGATATTGGTTTAATAGAAGGCATCCCCGGGGCGATTAAAGATAATATTTGTATTCAAGGGGTGCGAACGACAGCCGCTTCAAAAATTTTAGATAACTATATTGCTCCATATGACGCAACAGTTATCAAGAAGCTCAAGGAAAGCGGGGCTGTATTTTTAGGCAAGACCAATTTGGATGAATTTGCTATGGGGTCTTCAACAGAAAAAAGCGCCTATGGTCCAACAAAGAATCCGGCAGATCTCAAAAGAGTGCCAGGAGGGTCTTCCGGCGGCTCAGCGGCAGCCGTAGCGGCCGACGAAGCGGTTTGGGCACTGGGTTCAGATACGGGCGGCTCAATTAGACAGCCAGCTTCTTTTTGTGGTGTAGTTGGCCTCAAGCCGACATACGGCAGAGTTTCGCGTTATGGACTTTTGGCCATGGCTTCCAGTCTGGATCAAATCGGTCCGATTACTAAAACAGTTGAAGATGCGGCTATTGTTCTCAGTGAAATCTCCGGAGAAGATGCCCGGTATGATGCTACAGCGGCCAAAAGCGCCAACAAAAGATATGAAGATTATCTGTTGGGTGATGTGAAAGGCAAGAAAATTGGAGTAGTCAAAGAATATATGGAAAGTTTGAATCCGGATGTTAAAAAAGTTTTGGAAGAAGCCGTTTTTAAATTTAAAAACTTGGGAGCGGAAATAAAAGAAATAACTCTTGCCTATGCCAAATACGCTTTGCCGGCTTATTATATTATTATGCCGGCTGAAGTAAGTTCCAATTTGGCTAGGCTGGATGGAATCAAATACGGTATGCGAGTTTTTGATTTTGAAGATTCTAAGGTTGATTTTGCTTCCGAGGATAAAAATCTTCTGGAGATATATCTAGATTCAAGGTGCTATGGATTTGGCGAGGAAGTCAAAAAAAGAATAATGCTTGGCACCTATACGCTTTCATCGGGGTATTATGATGCTTATTACCTGCGGGCGCAAAAAGTCAGAACTCTAATCAGACGCGACTTTGAAAAAGCTTTTGCTGAAGTTGATTTTATTTTGACTCCGACCGCGCCGTCTCCGGCTTTTAAATTTGGAGAAAAAACAAATGATCCTTTGCAAATGTATCTGGAAGATATCTTTACGGTTACTGCGAACATCTCCGGCGTTCCGGCCATCTCCGTTCCTTTTGGCAGGGTAAATTCATTGCCCATCGGAGTTCAACTGATGGGGAAATGGTTTGATGAGGAGGGACTTTTAAACGCGGCTTATACATTAGAGCAAAATAAATAAAAAATTAAAAATATGAATTTTTATTTTTTTGAAAATTTTTTAGACTTGCTGGTCAAAGATTTGTCAGTTTTTTACAATTCTTCCTTTTTTCTGGTTATCAAGATCTTGTTGGGTTTTTATGCAATAGTTCTGTTTTTAAACATTATTCTTTTGATTATTCAGAGAAACATGGTGTCCAATATCCGGGAAGGATTTACCATTGGAATGAATATTCCTCCGGAGCTTACGATCAAAAAGAAAAAACTGAAAACCAAATGGATGAAAATAAAGGAAAAACTTCAAGGCCAAAATGAAGCTGAATATAAGCTGGCAATCATTGAAGCCGATGATTTAATCGGCGATCTCATCAGCAGAATGGGTTTTAAAGGTGAAAATATGGCAGAAAAAATAGATAATATCCCGGCCGGGCAATTGGACAATGTTGAAGACTTGCAAGCGGCGCATCAAATCAGAAACAGAATAATTCATGAAGAAAATATGCAATTTAGCCGAGAAGAAGCGCAAAAAACATTGGAATTATATGAAAAGTTTTTGGATTATTTCGAGGTGTTGAATTGACAGAGTCGGTTTAATTTAGTAAGCTTTATATGCTTTGCATTTTTTATTTATAGCGGGATGGAGCAATGGCAGCTCGCGTGGCTCATAACCACGAGGTTCCCGGTTCGAATCCGGGTCCCGCAACAGAGTTGTTGAATATTTGAACTTACGGTATAATTCTTAGAGAACACATATCGTGAGTTTTATGACAAAATCACAAAAACAAATTGAATCAAGAAAACTGAGATCAAAAGGTTTTAGCATTGGAGAAATTGCTAAAAAAATCAAAGTATCAAAAGGTTCAGTAAGCAGGTGGTGCAATGATATTGAGTTGACTGACAGACAGAAGAACAATCTTCATAGCAAGATGGTAAAAGGCAGTTACGCGGGCAGAATGAAAGGAGTGCAAATGCAGAAAAACAAAAAGATTGAAAAGATCAGGGAGTGTTCTTTGAAAGCGAAGAAAGACATTTCAATTTTAAAAAAAAGAGAATTATTTTTTTCCGGTCTATCGTTATATTGGGGCGAAGGCGCGAAAAACGGGTCTAATGTTAGATTTTACAATTCAGACCCCTTGGTAATAAAGTTTATAATGAGATGGTTCAGGGATTCGCTTAAAATTAAGGACGATAGATTTTTAATGTATATAAATATCAATGAAATTCACCGGGAAAGATTAGAAGAGGTTATAAGATATTGGTCAAAAGTTTCGGGCATTTCAAGGAGTCAATTCAGAAAACCCACTTTGATAAAGATTAAAAATAAAAAAATTTATCAAGATTTTTTTAATCATTATGGCACTTTATCTATTAGAATTTCAAAAAGCAAGTATTTGCTGTATCAGATAATAGAATGGTTAAAGGCCTTAGGTAAGGCGGAGTAGCTCAGTTGGTTAGAGCGCAGCACTCATAAGGCTGAGGTCGTGAGTCCGAATCTCACCTCCGCTACAAGTTTAATAATATTTTGGGGGCGTAGCTCAGTTGGTTAGAGCGACTGCCTGTCACGCAGTAGGTCACCGGTTCGAGTCCGGCCGTCCCCGCCTTCGTCCGCCATAGCGGACTTCGGCGGGCAAGCCCGCAAGAAGTTCGCTATAGCGAAAACTTCTGTATTTGTTGAGTTTTTGAATCACAAAAATCCATAAAAAAAGATGGATTTTTTTGTCTGTTTTAAGGCTTGGCATCGGGCAGGAAGAGGTATATAATAGAAAGGAAGACAAATAAAATTTTATGACACTGCGGACCTATGTCTGGGGGATGTTAATAATTACCCTCTTTTCATTTGTTGCCCTTTTTGGGGTTGTAACTTATATTGATCCAGATAAGTCAGGCCTTCCCGGAAAGGCAGTTTTCTATGCAGTTCTTTTATTTTTTTTGAGCGGTTTTTTTAATTTATTCCTGCTCTGGATCAGAAAAAAAATGCTGGGTAAAGAATCAGCCGTGGTTAATATCGGACTAAGTTTTCGGCAAGGATTCTTGTTGGCAGTTTTGGCCGTCGGAATATTGATTTTGCAGGGAATGCGGATGCTGGTATGGTGGGACGGACTTCTTTTGGTGGTAGCGATATTTCTAGCGGAGCTATATTTTTTATCTAAAGAATAGTAAGTGTGTTATATTTTGTATTTTTATTTTTGCTAATTTGTGCTGCGGCGCGATAACGGACAATTGTAAACCGCACCTCCGAGACAAATTAACAAAAATAAAAATACAAAATATCAAAAAAATCATTTTATTAAAATTTAAAGTTTATTTTTTATGACTGCGAAGAAAAAAGAAGTACAAAACAGCGGTGAGTATACAGCTAGGTCCATTCAGGTTTTGGAAGGACTTGAACCGGTAAGAAAAAGACCAGGAATGTATATTGGCGGAACTTCAACTGAAGGACTGCATCATTTGGTTTGGGAAGTGGTCAATAATTCCATTGACGAGGCGATGGCAGGATATGGCAAAGATATTATTATCAATCTTTTACCAGAAGATGTTATTGAAGTGACTGATAACGGACGAGGTATTCCAATTGAAAAACACCCGCAAACTAAAAAATCAACTTTGGAAACGGTTTTGACCGTTTTGCATGCCGGAGGAAAATTTGGCGGCGGCGGTTACAAAATTTCCGGAGGATTGCACGGAGTCGGAGTTTCGGTAGTGAACGCGCTTAGCGTTTGGACACGGGCCGAAGTGAAGCGTGACGGCAAAATTTATGCCATGGAATTTGAAAGAGGCAAACCCAAATCCAAAGAACCGAAAGTTGTCGGTAAAGCCGAAGGCACGGGCACAAAAATTTCTTTTCAGGCTGATCCGCAGATTTTTCCGGAAATAAAATACAGTTTTGAGAAAATATTAAGCTATGTTCGCCAACAAGCCTATTTGACTAAAGGTATTGGCATTAAAGTCTATGACAATCGTTCAGAAGATCAAAACAGAGCTTTCGGATTCCTTTTTGATGGCGGCTTGGTGTCCTATGTGAAATTTCTGAATCGCGGTAAGGAAATTAAAAATCAAATGCCCTTCTATGTGGAAAAAAATATTGATGACATTCAAGTGGAAGTGGCCATGCAATACACGGACGGATATAAAGAACATGTTTTTTCTTTCGCCAATAATATTTTTACTCCGGAGGGAGGGATGCATGAGGCCGGATTTCGGGCTTCTCTCACCAGAGTTTTGAATTCCTATGCCAAAAAAAATGGATTTTTGAAAGAAAAAGACGAGAATTTTACATCAGAGGATTTACAGGAAGGGCTTACGGCTGTTATTAGCGTTAAGTTGCGTAACCCGCAATTTGAGGGTCAAACTAAGGCCAAATTGGGTAATAATGAGGTACGCGGGGCCGTTTCCAGCGTGACTTCTGAAGCCTTAAATGATTATCTGGAATCTCATCCCAATAATGCCAAAGCCATTATTTCCAAGTGTCTTTTGACATCTAAAGCTAGAATTGCGGCTCGGGCAGCCAAAGATGCGGTTATTCGCAAAGGCGCCTTGGAAGGCATGACTCTCCCTGGAAAGTTAGCTGATTGTTCTTCGCGCGATCCGGAAGAATCAGAAATATATATTGTGGAGGGAGATTCCGCTGGAGGCTCGGCCAAACAAGG
>CAZWRY010000010.1:0-31963 GCA_964636505.1 uncultured Bdellovibrionales bacterium
TGCCTTTAATGAAATTCACAATTCCTTGAAAAATCATAAAAGCGGAAGCGAGAATAATGACAACTTGGTAAATGTGAAGACTCATAAAAAATAATTTAATTTATTAGTTTCCAAAGCATTTTATAGAATGTTTTGATACCGTTGAACAAATTTTGCTTTTGTTCCTTGCCAGTGGAATAGGCAGTGTAGCGTACTTTAATGGGAATTTCCTTGAATTTTAATTTATAAACATATATTTCCCGGATAATTTCACTGGCATATTCATATCTGTCATAGCGGGTATTAATTTTTTCAAGCGCACTCCGCGAATAAGCTCGCAATCCGGATTGGCTATCGGTTACCCAGAGTCCAAAAAGATACCAAGTAATGACATTGGCGATGTGGTTTTGGACGCGTTTATAAAAAGGCATATTTTCCGGATTTTTAAGCCGGGTTCCTAAAACTACATCAGCCTCATCATTTATAATTGGCTCAATAATTTTTTCAATATCGCCGGGGTCATGTTGTCCATCCCCATCTATGGTGACCACAATATTTGCTCCTAAGAGTTTGGCAGCCTCAATGCCTGTTTTGGCGGCGGCTCCATAGCCCCGGTTCAACTTATGTCGAAGAGCAATGATCCCATCTATTTCTTTGGCTTTTTGGTAGGTTTGGTCGGAGCTTCCGTCGTCAACTACAATTATGTCGGAATAACCAACTCTCTTTATTTCATTCAGGGTTTCTTGAATAATACGCTCCTCATTGAAAGCCGGGATGACAATATACAACTTGTTGTTTTCTGGGTTTTTCATATTTATTCCATTTTAGCGAAATAGGGACGGCAAAGCAACAATTCAAGGCTTATTTGAAATTCATATATTCGGAGCAAAATTTCTGGCAATATTTCAAATCTTCCGGATTATTTTGAAAATAGCGACATTGGTTTAGACAATCTTTTTGAGTAATTTCAATGTTGTCGGAAAGGTTGAAAGTTGGCTGCACTTCTTCGTTTTGAACGGGTAATTTTTTCCCCTTAGTAAAGCCGTCTTCCTTAGTCATTAATTCCCTGACAATTAAATAAACCAAAAAAACCAGGGCGAGCGCCAAAACGAAATAGAGCAAAAATATGAGTTTTGTTTTTATTTTCCCAAACATAGGTCCATAATACCAATTTTTTACGATTTAGGCTATGGGCTGGCATCTTGCCCGATAATGGGAATTAGGCTAAAATAAAGATGTTAACTTTTTTAAAAAAAATATGGACGAAAAACCATATCTTTCTGCTGTGGTTCCTCTTTATAATGAAGAAGGCAACGCCAGAGAACTGCACAGAAAAATTGTTGAAGCCTGCAATGCCTTGGGTAAACCCTATGAAATAATTTTTGTGGACGATGGCTCATCCGATGCCACGGCCAAAAATTGCGAGGGATTGCATCCACTGAAATTAATCAGATTCAGAAAAAACTACGGGCAGACAGCTTCGTTTGATGCGGGCATCAAAGCAGCGAAGGGGGAAGTAATCATCACAATGGACGGCGATCTGCAGAATGATCCTAATGACATCAAATTGCTGCTGGAAAAAATGAATGAAGGCTATGATGTTGTTTCCGGTTGGAGATTTGCCAGAAAAGACCCTTTTATGAAAAAGCTTTCTTCTCGCTTGGCCAATTTGATGAGAAAAATTCTGGTGGAAGACAACATTCATGATAGCGGCTGCAGTTTGAAGGCCTACAAACGCGAATGCTTCAAAGATGTGGACCTTTTTGGCGAAATGCACCGTTTTATGCCGGCTATTTTGCAATTTGACGGATATAAGGTTGGCGAAGTAAAGGTCAATCATTTCCCCAGAATTCACGGTAAAACAAAATATAATTGGAAAAGGGGAGTCAAAGGTATTGTCGACATGGTCTCTGTTTGGTTTTGGAGAAAATATTCCAACCGTCCGGTGCATCTTTTTGGCGGCAGCGGAATGTTTTGTATTTTTGCCGGTTTTGCAGTTTTGGCTTGGATGCTAATTGCTAAAATATTTTTTGCCGTTTCTTTGTCGGAAAAGATTTGGCCGCTGATTGGAGTGTTTTTAATTATGATTGGCGTCCAGCTTTTCATTTTTGGACTACTGGCCGATATTTTGCTCAAGAATTATTACAAAACCAGAGGTACAATGAATTATTCAATAAAAGAAGTAATTAACAATTAAAATAAAAAAAGTCTATGAAAATTACAGTCATAGGATCGGGTTATGTTGGCTTGGTGTCGGGAACTTGCTTTTCGGCTTTTGGCCACGAAGTGGTTTGTGTGGATAAAGACGCGCAAAAAATTGAGAATTTGAAAAAAGGAATCATTCCTATCTATGAACCGGGATTAGACGCCATGGTTTTGGAAAATGTCAAAGACGGGCGTTTGAAATTCAGCACGGATCTCAAGGAATGCGCCGGAGAAGCGGATGCGATTTTCATTGCAGTTGGAACCCCAACTTCCAGACGCGGCGATGGCTATGCCGATCTCACCTATGTATATGAAGTGGCCAAAGAATTGGCCCCGTTACTTAAGGGATACACCGTTATTGTAGACAAAAGTACCGTGCCGGTTGGAACAGCCAAAGAAGTCAAAAGAATAATCAAAGAAATAAACCCCGAAGCGGATTTTGATGTGGCCTCCAATCCTGAATTTTTGCGCGAAGGCGCCGCTATTGATGATTTTATGCATCCGGATAGAGTGGTGGTTGGTGTGGAAAATGAAAAAGCGGAAGAAGTGATGCGAGAAATATACAAACCTCTGTATTTAATTGAAACTCCGATTGTTTTTACTAATTTGCAAACAGCCGAACTCATTAAATATGCTGCTAATGGATTTTTAGCTACTAAAATTAGTTTTATTAATGAAATTGCCAATCTTTGTGAAAGCATTGGCGCGAATGTAGTTGACTTGGCCAAAGGCATCGGACTGGATGGACGTATCGGCAAGAAGTTTTTGCATGCCGGTCCGGGATACGGCGGTTCTTGTTTTCCCAAAGATACTCTGGCACTTTGCCGTATCGCCCAAGAGCATGGCAATCCAATCCGCATTATTGAAACAGTTATTGAAGTTAATGCGGCGCAAAAAGCCAGAATGGTAGGCAAAATCAGAAAAGCCTTGGGTGGCAGTGAAGCTGGCAAAAAAATTGCCGTTTTGGGACTTACTTTTAAACCGGAAACAGATGATATGCGCGATGCTCCGGCACTCATGATTTTGCCGGCGCTTAAAGAAAAAGGCGCAGAAATTGTGGCCACAGATCCGCACGGGATGGAAGAAGCCAAAAAATATTTGCCGGAGCTTACTTATGTTGACGATCTTTATACTGCAGCCAAAGATGCGGACGCTGTTGTTTTGATGACAGAATGGAATGAATACAGGTCTTTGGATATGGAAAAAATAAAAGAATTGATGAAAGGCAATGTTTTTATTGACCTGCGCAATGTCTATGAACCGGAATTTATTCGCAAGGCTGGTTTCGAATATGTGGGAGTAGGCAGAAACTAGCAGAAAATGACAAATTACAAATGATAAATGACCAATCAAATCCAAATTGCCAAAGATCAAATATTAAAGATTTAATGTTTATTTGTCATTGGAAATTGGAAATTTGACATTAGATTCGGTTGCAAGCTCTGTTGCATTATATATTTACAAAGACTTCTTTTATTATGCGTATATTGTTTCTAAACTATGAGTATCCTCCTCTAGGCGGTGGTGCAGCTAATGCTACCGCCTATATTTTGGAGGAATATTCCAAAATTTCCGATTTGGAAGTGGATTTGGTTACTTCATCTATAGACGCTGATTATCACCTGGATAAAATCGGAGAAAATATCAATATCCATAAATTGCCAATTGGAAAAAATGCCGACAATCTTCATTTTCAATCTCAAAAAGATCTGATTACCTATGCCATAAAGGCTTACTGTTTTTCTAAAAGACTGGTCAAAAAGAAAAAATACGATTTGAGTCATTCTTTTTTTACCATTCCTTGCGGATTTATTTCTTTGCTTTTGAAGTTGCAATACAATTTGCCTTACATTGTTTCCCTGCGTGGCAGTGATGTTCCTGGTTACAGCGACCGTTTTGCTTTTTTGTATTTTTTCATCAAACCCTTAATCAGGCTGATTTGGAAGAAATCGGTGGCCATTATCGCCAACAGCAAAGGCCTCAAAGAATTGGCCCTTAAAACCAATTCAAAACAAGAAATCGGAGTCATCTATAACGGCATAGACATTAATGATTTCAAACCTAATCCGGAAGCGAGGCCAGTAAATAAATTCATTATCACAACCGGAGCTTCCCGCATAACAAACCGAAAAGGAATTGATTATTTAATTTACGCCATAAAAAAATTATCAATTGAATTTCCACAGTTGCTTTTACGGGCCATGGGAGAAGGGGACGCCAAAGAATCATTGGAAAAGTTGGCTAAAGATTTGGAAATTGAAAAGAATGTTGAATTTATTGGGCGTATTCCAAGAGAAAATACTTCTCCCTATTACCAAGAAGCTAGTCTTTTTGTTTTGCCGTCATTCAATGAAGGCATGAGCAATGCGATGTTGGAAGCACTTTCTTCCGGCTTGCCGCTTCTGGCGACTGATACCGGCGGCACAAAAGAAATTTTGGAGGAAGGAAAAAATGGCTTTATGATAAAAATGAAAGACAGCGGGGATATTGCTCAAAAGATAAAAATACTCTTAGAAAATTCCGAACTTAGGCAAAAAATGGCTGAAAAAAGCCGAAAAAAAGCTATGGAAATGAGTTGGGGAAAAGTCGCCAATAATTATGTGAATTTATACAATGAAAAAACTATTAAAAAATAAAATTGTAAAATTCATTTTGAAAGCAACTGTGAGTCTGGGTTTTGTTGTTTATGTTATTTTTAAAGTTGATTGGAAGGATGTTTGGAGTGGAATCCTGAGCGTTTCTTGGTGGCAAGCCATAGTTTATGTTCTTGTTTTGCTCTTTGGAATGTTGGTCTCCTCTTATAAATGGAAAATATTGACCGAATACAAAAATTTTAAAATCAGTCTGTTTGAGCATTTTAAATTCTATTTATCCGGAACTTTTATTAATAACTTCATGCCTTCTTTTGTGGGTGGAGATGCCTACAAGGCTTACCAAATCGGAAAAAAAGACGGACGCTTTACCGAGGCGGCTTCCACGGTTTTTGCCGACAGAATCACTGGCTTACTTGGAGCCATGATCATGGCTTTGTTTTTTTCCGTTTTAAATATCATGGATGTCATAAAGAGCAGCACTCTGGTTATCGTTAATGGACTGATTATCCTGTCCTTTTTATTGGATATAGTTTTGGCTCGGATGAAAAACTCTGAATTTTGGAGAAGAATATTCCTGAAATTTTTGCCAGAAAAAATAATTTGTCTTTTGCGAGAAATATCCGATTACAGCAAAAACAAACAACTCATCAAAAAAACCGTTTTTTTGGCAATGATCTATGACTTGATCGGAATAGCTTTGGTCAATTATGTTCTTTTCTGGTCGCTGGGGATCCATATTAATATGCAAGACTATTTGTCGGTAATATTTTTGACCAGTATTGTGGCTTCCATTCCAGTTACAGTCAATAACATAGGTATCAAAGAATGGTCCTATATCGCTTTTTTCGGAGCGGTCGGTATTCCGTCTTCGCCGGTCATAACCGTGGCCATCTTGAGCCGTATTTTGCAAATGGTGGTGAGCTTTTTCGCTTTGCCGATGTACCTCAAAAACAGTTATACGGCCAAAATATCAAAAACCTTGCAAGAAAAAATATAATTTCAAAATAAATAAAGCCCTTGCAATTTGCAGGGGCTTTATTATTGGTCAAGTTTTATTCTTCTGATTCTATGATTTTAACAAATTGATCCGGTTTGCCATTTATCTCTATGGACCAAATGGGCGTTTTTGTATAGTAATAATAGCTGTCTTTTTTGGCCAACTCCGGATATTTCCAGACAAATTGATGGCGGATCACGCCTCTTCTGGAAAGAACAAAATAATCCGGGACAGTTTTATTTAGGTCTATCTTGTAATCCCTGATACAGCGGCCTTTGATAAATTGGCAAAGAGCGCTTCTATCCGTCCAGACAAGCAAATTTTTTGTGTCAGGCAAGCTGTTGAGATACTGAGCGGCCTCATATTCTCCGTATCCCCAGGAATCGGTTATGATGAAGTTTTTCGGAAGAAGGAAGTTGGAATAATTAAAATAAAAGGGTTTAGTTTTCCAAAGAGAAATGATGGCCGTGATTATAATCAAGATAACCAGGAATATTCTGACATTCTCTGTTTTGTATTTTTTAAATCCTTGGCTGAGTTCAAAAAAAACGATGCCCCCTAGGAAAGCGAAAAGAGGATAAAGCATAATGCTGTAGCGGATATTAGCAGAAACATTGGAAAAAATCAGTGCCGAAAAATAAATAACGGGAACAAGCATGCAAAAAAAGACAAGACTTCTGAAGTTTTGAAGGCCTTTAAACAATATCTTGGTCCAAAAAATCAAAATGACAAGAAGCAAGAAGGGAAGTTGGGAAAAAACAAAAGGATAAAATTGTAGCAATAATTCCTTGGAAAGTTTCAGCGGCAAAACATCATTTTGTAATATCGCCCCAAAAACATCCTTGCCGCTTCTATACATATCATCAATTAATTTTTCAAAGGGAATGAATTTTTGTCCGGCAAGAGTATTCAGAATAACTGCCAGAAAAATGAAAAGTATAATAGCACTCAAAACCTTAAAAAGCTTTTGTTGATTTTGAAAAAGCCAGGCGCCTGTTTTTTTAAGAAAAAAACTTTTGCAAATCAAAATGTCCAAAAGAAGCAAAAAAATAAACAAAACAAAAGGCAGGATAATAGCTGAAAATCCGGGAGCGCCGACGGTGCCGCGATAAAGATATTTCATTTTCACAAAAACTGCCGGCATAAAGGCAGAAAAGGTTACCAAGCTGCCAACAAAAATAATCAACAGCCGCAGAAAATTGCTAAAAAAATACTCCCGGGTCTTTTCTTTGTATTTTTCAAAATAAATAAAGTATTCAGATAATAAAATCAGAAGAAAAAAAGGAAAGAGAATGTTGGCCGAATATTTGGAAAGCAAACTAAGCCCGGTGAAAAGAGCGGTCAAAAAGACGAACTTTTTTTCCTGGGTCTTCAGGAGCGCAAAATAGGAAAAAATTGAAGCAGCCGAAAAAGTCCAAAGCAGAGAATCAGGATTTATTATTTGGGAAATACCGATGAGGATTGGTGAAAGGGCTATCAAAAGGACAGAAAAAGCTGCAATCCAATCGGAAGCGGTAATTTTTTTGATAATCCAAAAAAAGAAAAGAAGAAATAAGCCATTAAAAAGCAAAATAGGCAAGCGCAGCGCCATATTCACGCGTTCTGTTTGGCTGGAATCATAGACGGTCAATAAATTGTTTTGAGTCGTTTGGTTATCTCTGATTCTCAGATTTTCCGGATGTCTTTCAAAAAAGAGACCTGTCCCGGAAAGTAGGGCGACCGTAATCCCTGGCTTGTCATTGATATAGGTTTTTTTAAGGTTGTGATCTTTTAGGGCTTTCCAGTATTGCGGCACCCTTTCAAATTTCCAAAAATGTTCGTCTACTGTTTCAAACTTACCCAAATGATAAAGGCCAAAAACATAAAAAATAATTATTGAAAATAATAATGAAAACATCGGAAGATTTATTTTTTTTCGCATAGGCTTGAAGAATTAAGATTTAATATTCCTCATCTTTGAAAAAATTGACTTTCTCCTTTATTTCTTTTTCTATTTCCGCATAGCCCGCAGAAGGCATTGTGAAATTTTCATAACGCGAATCATCCTCCCGAGTATAAAAAACTTCCACCGTATTTCTGAGACCGAGTCTTATTTCGGCAAAAGAATTTTTAAAAATTACCCCTTTGGCTTCACTGCGAAAAAATCCGGGAACGACAAAATAATTAACGCCGCCTATTTCGGCGTGGTAGGGAACTTCAACATGCCCGGAAAAAACCGCCCGGACCCCAAACTCGGAAAAAAGATCTCTCAGGGCGGTTAGTTTTTCGGAGGAAAGCACCGGACTCAAAATCGGCAAGGGCGGATGATGAATAAAAACAATTTTACGAAAACCGTCAGAACTTTGAAGCTGGTCCTTTAACCAACCGAATTGTTTTTCAAAGGCGGCATCTTTAGTGGAACCGATTTCATCAAAATTGGGAATCAACGTACTGTCCAAAATAATTACTTTCAGCCTATCAAACTCAAAAGAATAGTAAGTTTTTTTCTGGCGGTTGATTTTCGCCCAAGTTTCTCTGGACAGGCCTCTTATCTCGTGGTTGCCGAAAACATGATAATGCGGCATGGTCAAATTTTTGAGAATTTTTTCAAACTTCAAAAAATCATTGATGGATTTTTCTCCAAACCTTCGGCTACCATCAATAAAATCCCCGCCGTCAACAACGAAATCAGGCTTAAAATCATTATTCATCATTGAAACAAAGTGGACCATGGGTTTTCGGGACTCGGGAATGATAGCATTGGAATTTTTGGAAAATCTTGCATGCGCGTCAGTGGTAAATCCGATGCGGTATGTTTTATAGACAATTCTTTTTTGCGGAGCTTGGGGATATTTTTTTTCAAAGTAATTGTCTATTTTGCCTGTTTTTTCAAAAAGAACAAAAAACATCCCTAGCGCCAAAATAAAAGCGATCAAAAAAAGTCCGCTAAAAGTGAAGATTTTGAAAGGACCTTTTCCGGGCTTATCCAGTTTTTTGATCCAAGCCCGGATTTTATCAATAATTTTATTGGCGCGGACAAGGTTTTTTCGGTATTGAGTTTTAATTTTCTTGATAAGAATCCTTCTTTTCATGGCCATCAAATTAAAAAAGAAATTCAAAAAAACTAAATGCCGGAGTTTTCTGCTTTGATTATCTTGACATAGTTGTTTGCTCGATTGCCAATTTCCAACTTCCAGACCGGAATGCTTTCCGTGTATAATTTGTCCAGTCTTAATAAATCTTTATTTTCCTCACTGATGCGGAAAGTGGTCATTTTGCTGGTGCGACTCTCCCGACCAGAAGAAATCACGAAATAATCAATCGGCACTTGGTCTTTTTTGAGGCCTATGTTATTTATGCATTGGGAACCGACAAAAAAAGTGCAAACGCCCTTTTTATCCGTCCAGACACTGAGATTTTTAGCCTCAGGCAGGCTATTGAGATACATAGCGGCCTCATAACTGCCGTCTCCCATATCTTTGAGGTTAAGCACGTATTTTTGGGGCAAAAGGTTGCTCGCATAACTCAAATAGAAAGGCTTGATAAAATTCAAGCTATAAACGGAAAATACAATCAAGAGGCCGAAAGCCAGATAAACAGGGATATGCTTCTTTATTTTTTCCAGAGAGATAAGCTGCTTGATGCCGATGGCCGCCAAAATAAAAGCAAGCGGATAGATGATTATTTGATATCTCACCGTGGCGCTGACATTGTTTATGCTGGAAGCCAAATAATACAAAATAATAAAAAACATCAGGAAAAGAGCCGTTTTTTCTTCAGTGTCAATGGATGTTTTTTTACAAATTTTTCTGATTGCTAAAAAAATCAAAGCAAAAAGAGCAAGAGGCAATATTCCAAAAATCAAAGAATAAAAATTAGCCAGAAAAAGGCCGATGGTTTCTGTGCTGAGATAGGCTGATTTGGGTGAAGCTAGGATGGACTCAAAATCAAACCACTTCATTCCCGAGTAAGTATTAATAAGAACGATGATAATTGAAAAAAGAAAAACAGAAGATATTGCGACAGCCAGAAATTTTTTGTATCTGCAAAAAAAGTTCATCAAAAAAGAAACTAGTCTTCCTTTATTCAAGCCGGTGTCCAAAATTATCAGAAAAATTATAATCAAAAAAAGCGGCCAGACTTTTTGAAAAGCTTGGGAAAAAAGGGTGTTTTGGAGTAGTCTGGATATTTCCACCCAGGCGGCAGGAAGAAGCGTCAAAAAAGTCAGGAGGGAGAAAAAAATAAGGGTAAAATAATCTACCAAGGCTTTTTTGAGGTAGGCGATAATTGAATTAGTGTATTTCTCTTGGTCAAAAATATATTCCAAAAAAATGGCTAAAAAGAAAAAAACATAGAGGATATTGGCTACATATTTGGTAAGCAACGAAAGGCCCAAAAAAATCCCGGACCAATAAAGATAGGCATTTGATCCGTTTTTTTTATAGTTAAAATAGCTAAGCAAAGAAAGAGGCAAAAAAATCCAAAGCAAGGCATCCGGATTGATGATAGTTGAAATGCCCAAAAGAATAGGGGAAAAGCCAATAAAAATAAGCGAGAGGACGGCAGTGGTTTTTCCGAGGAGTTTTTCAAGAAAAAAGTAAAAAACAAAGAGCATCAGAGCGTTAAAAAGCAAAACAGGAAAGCGTAAGGCAAAATTCATATACTGAACATTGCCTCTTGATCCGACAGTATCTTTTTGCCAAAGCAGCTTTTTATATTCCTTGGCATTGGCCCAAATTAGTCCGACTCCGGAAGTCAGGGCAACGGTAATTCCCGGTTTGTCGCTAATTTGAGTTTTTTGCCACTCTCCGTCCAGGACGTTATTCCAAAACTTGGGTATCCTGTCAAAGGTCCACAAAGCTTCGTCCACAGCAGCCTTTTGAGCCAAATGATAACTTCCAAAGCCCAAGTTCAAAACAAAAATCAAAAGAATAATGGCAAAAACCAGCCGGCCTTGTTTCTTTATCCAGGGCTTAAATTTTTCCGAAACAGCGGACGCATTTTTTCTGCGGCAAACTATGATCAGCCATCCCAACAGAACAAAATAAAAAACCGAGGCGATCGGTAAAGCGTTGTTTAGCATCAGACACAGAGTGTTTTTTGTGAGACAGGTAATTTGATCTATTCCATAGAGCAAAATTATTTCCGTTGTGAAATATACCCAAAGAATTTTCACAATTATCTTTTTGAAATCAAATTTTTTGGAAAAAAAGGCGATAGTGGCCGCTGCTAAGACAGAAAGGATAAGGTATGCTCCAAAAACGGTAATGGAAAACTCCCGGACTTTTGTGTAGGGAAGTTTTTGTATCTTGGAAACAATAAAAAAAAGCGAATTGGCCGTGAGTGCCAACGAGATGAAAAAAAGAATTAAATTTTCCTTTCTTCTGAAAAAATTTTTGATTTTATCCAAAGTCATAATTTGCCCGGAAGCTAAAAATAAGCTAAAATTATTGAGTATTTATCGTTTTTTTATTTTATCACATTAAGACAGAATTACAAATAAAAAGTATGTTTAATTTTTTGCGCAAAAATGCTTTTCTGATCTTCCTTTTAGGCGTAATGGCCTTGGGATTTTTTTTACGCGCCTATCATTTTTCGGATTGGCTGCATTTTGAACTGGACCAGTCCAGAGATGCCAAAATAATCAACCTGGCGATCCAAGAGGGACCAGATCAGCTACCTTTGCTGGGGCCCAAAGCGGCCGGATCCTTTTTGCGGCTAGGTCCGGCTTTTTATTACTTTAAATATTTGAGCGCGCTTATTTTTGGCAACACGCCTTCGGGCATGGCGGTTATCATAATGATTTTTGGCGTCTTAGCTTTGCCGGCTTTCTATTTTTTGATGAGACGCTATTTCACTCGTTGGATTTCCTTGGCTCTCTTGCTTTTGTTTTCCACCTCTCTTTTTTTGGTAATGTATTCGCGTTTTTCCTGGAACCCCAACGCAATGCCGTTTTTCATCATCATGACTTTTTATTCACTTTTGCGCGCTGTAGATGAAAATGAAAAAAGGAGAGGTTGGTGGCTGATCGGAGCCGCATTTTTCTTGTCTGTTGCCACCCAGCTGCATTTTTTGGCTTTTGTGGCCATTCCGGCTATCACTATTATTTTCTTAATCATGAAAAGACCAAGAATAAAATGGGTCTATTGGATCGCAGCGGCGATGATTGTTTTAGCTTTGAATTTCCCGGTGATTCTGAACGATATTAAAACCGGAGGGGAAAATTTTAAGGAATTCAAAGATGTGGCTGTCGGCAAAACAAATAAAAATGAAGAGCGGACTCTTGTGGAAAAAATTGGACGAAACTACCGAGAAACTTCCATGGGGCATTTCTTGATTTTGAGTTCCCAGAATAATGATACGCTGAAAATGCGACAGAAATTTTCTGCCGTTATTGCCTGTAATCAAGACTGCAAAAAAGAAGTAATTCTGGGTCTTTTGGGACTGGCTTTCTTTACGGCCGGACTTGTTTTGCTTTTTAAAAATATTTTTTTTGAAAGAAATGTCAGAAGAAAAAATTTTTTAATCATGACTTTCGTGTGGCTAATAGTTTCTTTCGGACTTTTTGTCCCGCTGGCTTTTGATATTTCACCTCGTTTTTGGTTAATTTCAGCAGCCCTGCCGTTCATATTTTTAGGTTTTTCTCTTGAATTTTTATGCAAACTTGTCCCCAGAAAAATTGCTTGGCTTTTGGCAGCTGCAGTTGTAATGGTCTTTGTTTTCTCCAACCTATATCAAACAAAAGTGAGATTTGAAGGCCTTAGAAAGGCGGAAATTGAAGCGGTGAAAATTTCAGCCGACAGAATTCTAAAAGAAAGGCATAGAGTTACCCTCAAACAGCAATATTTGATTATGGATTACATTGAAAGTATATATAAACAAAACGGCTATCCCGTATATTTAAACAGCGATTCTTTTTATCGCCGGTCGTTTTTGTTTCATCTGGACACTCGCAATATTCCGCGGGACGATTTTCGCAATGTGACCAACAAAAGCCAGGTGTACAAAAATGGAAATTACTTTTTGGTTTATCCGACTGATTCTAATCTGGATAAAGAAATAAATGACTATTCGCCGGCTTATTCCATCTTAAATAAAAAACAATTCGGAACGCTGACAGTTATTCGGCTTGCACCCAAACCGGAAGCGATTACCGCCGGGCAGCAAGTAATAGAACCGCAGGGAAAAAATAAAACGGCTGCCGGCGTGCCAAAAAGATACACCTGGGAAGAAATATTTAATGAATCAAGCGGGGAAGATATGGAAGAATAATATTGTTGATAATAACAAAATATAAAATCTCAAATTCCAAATAAATTACACTGGGCAAAAATCAAAATACAAAAACCTACGATCTTGAAGACAGAACACTGGAATATAGCAAAAGAGTTATCAGACTAACAAAGGCATTACCAAAAAATATTGTAAATTTTAAACTTGCTGATCAACTAATACATTCTGGAACTTCCATGGGTGCAAACTATCGAGAAGCAAATGAAACAGAGACAAAAAAAGCAAAACATTTTGAATTTTGGTATTATTTAGAGTTTGTAATTTTAAATTTGTAATTTAGTATGTATGTTTAACAAAAAAAATATTTTTATCGCGCTGATTATCGTTATTATCCTCGGGGCATTTTTGCGTTTCTATAAGCTGGGCAATACTTCTTTTGTAGCAGACGAATTTTTAGATATGAATTCAACCTACGCCTACACCCAGACCGGGATTTGGCAAAACTGGGACTTTAATCTCGGAAAAGTGAACAATGATAATATTTTGGAGGCGAGAGATGAAAGAGCTGCAGTTTACAAATGGCCGGTAGCGATGCTTTTTAAAGTTTTTCCTCCTACTGAAGGAGTGGCCAGGTCAGTGAGCGTGTTCTGGGGAATTTTGAGTGTGATTTTAATTTATTTCGCGGCGACTTATTTTACCAAGAAAAAAACCATCGGGCTTCTCAGCGCCTTTATTTTTGCGGTTAGTATTTCCGGTTTGGAATTTGACCGCAAATTCAGGATGTATGCCATGTTTTTGCCGGTCTATTTGTCTTTTTCTTGGCTACTTTTTTGTTTTTTGGAAAAAAAATATACTGGCAAAATCAAATTTTTGGAAAACATTAGCCAAAAGTGGGATTTGAACCCTTTCTTTTTATTGCCGGCTTTAGTTTTGGGAATCCTAAGCCTTCTAACCCATCAGCTTACAGCCAACATTGTTTTTGCCTTGGGTTTTTACCTGATTTTTTGGTCAGTCGCAACTTATAAAAAAGAAAAGTTTCGTCCTAATAAGTATTTGATTTTGTTGGCGTTGGGTATTTTGGGATTTATCGCTTTGAGTGTTTTGGCGCCCAAACAAACCGGGTCTTTTACGGCCGGTTTGAAATTTTTCAACGATCACTGGGAATATATCAGGATTGTTTTAGCTGACTACAGTAATGGATTTTTGGGAATTATTTTTATTGCTCTGGGAATTTACTATATTTACAAAAAGCAAAACAAGCAAAAAGAAGCTCTCTGGCTGGCAACATCATTTTGGGTTCCGCTTTTGGCGGCTATTTTGCTCTGGAATAGAAATGTCGGAGCTCAATATATTTTCTTCGTAAAGTCGTTTGAAATTATTTTAATTGCGGCCGGAATTTATTTTACAGCTTGTTTCTTAAAAGAAAATCTATCAAACTACGGTTCAAAGGCCTACCTTTTGGTTTTGCTTTTGTCTTTGTTGATTTTGCCTAATTATGCCTACTTCTTAGAGGAAAATAACACCTATAAACAAACGTCTTCTTCCGAAAACCCGAATTACAGAAAGATATTTACTTATTTTAAGAAAGCTAAAAAAGATAGCGATGTCTTGATTAGCAGAAATTTCCGTAATTACTATTGGAGCGGAACCGAGGTAAAAGTTTTTGATTTTGGCGGAGAGCTTGCCAAAGAAAAATTGTCGCTTAGCCAGATTCAAAAGATCTCTGCGGAAAATTCCGGCGGATGGTTTATTATTTCAGATAACGATGAAAGCTATATTGCCAACGACGCGATTGAATATGTGAAAAAGAATTTTGAAAGAGTCAGCAATTCTCAGGTAAGAGGCAATGTGCTGGTGTATCGCTGGGGAAATTAGTTTTTTAAAGTATTAAATAAAAAACCAAGCCTGCTAAAGCTTGGTTTTCTTTTTTGTTTCAAAAATGCTACTGACTATCATTGTTAACGGTGTATTTTTGGGAAAAATTATTCCAGCGAATTTTGAGAATGTCCAGAAGCATATTTAAGGGATCGCAAAAAATTCGCAAATGGCTTTGGATCGGATTTTGCAAGGTAATCGGACATTCTTTTATCCTAAATCCGAATTTTACGGCCAGAAAAATAATTTCCGAATCAAAAGCAAACCTTTTAATTGTCATAAGCGGAAAAATTTTCAGAGCCACCTCCCGCCTAAAGACCTTGAAACCGCACTGGGTGTCTTGGATGGAATAGTTATTAAGAATGAGCATCCTGATAATCCTAAAAGCTTGTTCCATAATAACTCTGTACCAAAGGACTTTTTGAATTATTTTTCCGCCCGGAACAAAACGTGAAGCGATGGCCACATCATAGCCTCCGTTTATTTCAGCTAAAAACTTTGGGAGTTCTTCAACCGGAATCGCCAAATCGGCATCCAAAAACATTACAATATCATTGCGGCTTTGCAAAACTCCATCTCTCACCGCCTTACCTTTGCCTTCATTGATTGGATTATCAATGATTTTGAGAGGAATTTCACTTTGAATTTTTTGAAGTTCATTGATGGTTCTGTCCGTGCTTCCATCATTAACGGCAATTATCTCAAAATTTTCAAAATTATCCTTAAGATATTGAAATATTTTTTTTGTATTGCTGCTGATATTTTTTTCTTCGTTAAAACAGGGGATAATAACCGAAATATTCTCCTTATTCATTTTTTTTAGGCGCCGGATTCGTTGCCGGAAAGTTCTTTCTCAACATCGGCCGGTTTCTTTTTTATGATAATCTTTTTTAAATAAGCCAGGTCCTTTAGCCCTATTTCATTTAAAAGGATCAGGACTAAAAGATAAACCGCAAAAAGAATTGCTGACCAAGAAATAAAAACAAGCCCCTCATCCTCGGGAAGAAATAAAGACAGAATATACATTATGATACCACCGAAAGCAATTTTTATTAAACTTCCAATTTTTATCAGGACTCCAAAATTCTTTTGAATAAAATATAAAATAGCCAGCATAATAACGAAAGATGAAAAGGTAGTCGCCATGGCTGAACCGGCAATTCCGAAACGTTTGATTAAAATAAAATTTAAAGCAGCATTAAGAAAAACTCCAAAAATAGAAATCCACATGGGAATTTTTGTTTTCCCTGCACCGTTTAAAATAAAACTCATAACATAAAAAACGGTCAGGAAGCCGACACCATAGGCCAGGATTGACATCGGATAGGCTGCCTCCGCATATTTGACACTATAAAATATTTTAATAATCGGCTGTGAAAACTGAGACATTAAGATTACCGAAGGAACAAGCAAGATGGTCATCAGCCGCATTGATTGGCCAATAATTTTATTGGTTTCATTATGATTATTTTCAGCTGTCGTTTTGGAAATAACCGGAAGCAGCATGATCGTGAGAGCATAGAAAATATAATAAGGAATACGGCCAACTGTAAGAGAGGCGTTATATATTCCGGTCAAATAATCATCGTGCAAAATACCCTTTACCAAATAAAGATCAATGCTGATTAGGAGCTCATAGGCCAGGAAAAAGACAATAATTTGCCAGGCATAATTTATGAGCTTTGAGGTCTCAAAAGTGACTTCTCGGCTCAAATTTTGCTCTTTAGCGCTTTTTTTGATTTCTCGGGTATATTTAGCTTGATCCAGCACAAAAGCGACCAAAAAGACGGAAAAGGCCGCCAAAGCATAGCCAACAATTGAGCCTGGCACACGGAAAGCATAAGCTAGGCCCAAGATGGCCAAAACCTTAAAAACAGAGCGCAGAGTTTTTAGAATTGATTGGACATTGAATTTATGGAGTCCTGTGTAGTAAGAAAAATAAAAAGAAGCCATGGCAAAAGCGGGGATTATGAAAGTAGAAATTCGGAAAAGAGGCGTAAGGCTAGGATCGCCTAATGCGCGGCTGATTAGTGGTGCCGACAAAAAGAACATAACAGTGATGGCGCCAATCAAAATTGATTGCAAAATAATCGCTTTCTTTTTAATGGCCAGAACCAAGCGCGGATTGGTTTCAAAAATTTCGCTGATATATTTGGCCATGGCCGTTGGAATTCCATTGCCGATCAAAATAATAACCATAGTGGTAAGCGTGACGACCAAACCATAACGCCCGTAATCCGAAGGGCCCAAAATCCGCCCCACAAAAGAATGGATAACATATCCCGAAAGATTAAATATTATTTCCGAAACAACAAGCCAGAAGGTTGATTTTGCAAGATTAGTTGGCATAAATTAGTTATAAATATCTTAATTTATGATAAAATTTCAAATTTCCAATGACGAATGACAAATCAAATCCTAAATCCAAATGACAAAGTTTTTGATATTTGAGCTTTAATATTGATTTGTCATTGGAAATTAGTCATTAGTCATTTTATTAGGTTCAATTAGGAATTGGGTTAATTAGAAATTTTATTGATTATTTCCCCAAAGATCTCTTCTTTATTCCTATTTCCATCAATCACTTTTAAACTCCAGAGAGAAGCGGCTGCATCGTAGAGCTTTTTTTTCTTTTGCAAATATTCAATTCCTTGGTCAGGTTTTCTTTCGCGCTGCATAATGAGCTCCGGATCAGCTTGCAAGTATATGGCAATATCAGGTTTGGCAATGTCATCCCGAGCGTAGTCGAGAGATCTACTGTTCAAATATTGAATATTAACCATGCTATCGTAAAAATATCTGTCGGAAACAAGATAATCGTAGTTCTCATTTTCCAGTTTTTTAATTAACTTGCCAAAGCGACACAAATCAATTTTGAGAAATAATTTACGCAAAAATATGCCCAGTTTTCCTGATTTGGTAGAACTTTTAGCTTGTTCTTGATTTTCCTTGTGATAACAAGAAAGGCTGGAAATTCGATTGGCCAGACCAAACTCCACGGCATGGAAATAAAAAACTTTCTTACCTTGCTTTTCAAGATAAGTTTTGAGCATTTCTATTTGAGTTGATTTACCTGATCCGTCCAAGCCGGAAATGGTAATTATTTTCATTTTAATACATCAGCACGGCCACAGGTTCCATTTTGGCCACAACTTTGATTATTTTATTATCCGCCATACCAGCAATTACTTCTTCTACATCTTTGTAATAAGCGCTGTCTTGCTGAATAACCCCATCAGAAGCGGCATTGAATAATTTGACATTGCGAGACTCCATTCTTTTGAAAAGATCTTTTTTGTCATTTGGGGTATCGTTTTCCGGATTTTTGCGACGGCCGGTGCCGTGGCTAGCCGAAAAAAAGCTGGATTCATTTTCATCCGTTCCAACGCCAATGTAGGCCGGCGTGCTCATAGAAGAGGGGATAAAGACCGGTTCGCCCGTTTTTCCAAAAATCGGATGATCTGCCATTCTCTGCGGACCATTAGCTCTCACCGTACCATTTCTGTGCACCCAAACATCTTTTTTGAAATGATTTTCTCTGTCAATAAAAACATGGGGCATGTCATAGAGCAAATCCAGCTCCGGATTTTTGCCCAAAGTTTTTTCAATAGCTTGGTCCAAATTGTGTGTCAAAATAGATCTGTTGGCAAAACCTTGATTGCCGGCCGCCCAATGAGAACGAATAAACATTTCGCCTTCTAGAGAAGTGTCGGCATAGGCAAAAAGCTCATCGCTGTTTTTATTTTCTTTGATTCTTTTGGAAATTTTTTGGTAAACCTTTTTCATTTGCGAATCAAAGAAAAATTTGCCTATTTCTAAAATAATCCTCTGACTCAAATGTTCTTTTTTCTTGGGAGTATAGAAGTAAGAAGCATACTGGCCCAAAAGGCCTGATCCGGTATGCATTAAGAAAACATACTGCCCCTCGGAAAGTCCGAATTTTTGGGCTATTTCCGCATCTTTTATTTCACTTATTTTCATGAGATCCAAAAAATGATTGCCGGCAGCGCCCAAAATTCCCAAGCGAAATCGGCCAATTTGCAAAAAGAGTTCGGGAATGACATTTAAAATATCCCTTTCGGAAGGAATGTTTTTTTCAAAAAAATTTCCGTTTTTGTATGAGTTTTCCAGTTCATTTTTGGTTCGAGTATCAAAATATTTTTTTACCGCCTCAGTGCCGTAACGACAGATACTCAAAATCACCTGATAGGGAACTTTGGTTCCGACAAATTTTTTGGTCGGGATAACTTTAACCAGTTCTGTAAAGAGTTTTTCCAAATTTTCATTAGCCAAATCTTCGTCGGTCAGATTAGTTTTTAAAAATCGCATACCGCAATTAGGCGCGGTATCATTAATTTGCGGCAACAAAAATTTTTCCGAAGCGAACACGGTTCCGGTTGGATTTTTGCGTCCTTTTTTGCTATGAACATCACTCATTGCGGCCACATGATGAAACGCGGCCGGCGAAGAGGCGACATTTTCTATTTCTGCAAGAGTGGTATCGTTGGGCAGAAGTTCATTAGAAACATGCAAAATGGCCGGCACACTCATTGACTCTGTTTGGAATTCTTTTTTGTGTTCGGATAAATTTTTTAGTTTGTAGGCCATTGTTTTTTGTTTTTATTATAATATTTTATATATTTTTTGATATATTTCGGCAATTTTTCGGATATCAAAATTATCCTCGGCGAATCTTCGAGCTGCTTTGCCAATTTGCGCACATTTTTCCGGATTATAATAAAGATCCAGAATCGCCGAATTCAGCTGAGACGGGCTGCCTTTTTCTATTCTAACAGAATTATCTTCTTTTGCGAATTCGCTAAGCAGAGGGAGGTCAGAAATGATGACCGGTTTTTCGCAGGCCATCGTTTCAATGACGGCTAGCGGTACATCAAATTTTCCATGCATATCCGTAACCGGAAAAACGCTGATGTCGGCCATATTGTACAGCTCAAAAACCGCATATTGAGTTTCATCATGAAAAGCCACACGAGAAAGCAAATTGTTTTCTTCCAGAATTTTGATTACTTCTTTTTTCTTTTCGGCATCTTTCTTATTTTTTATCCTGACAGCCAAAGATAATTTAGCTTCTGGAATGATTTTGGCAATTTCCATAAAACTAGTCAGAACAATATCTATGGCGCCATTTCGCGTATATTCACCGGAAAAATTAATAATAAAATCCGAGTCTTTGAATCCGTATTTTTGGAGATACTCCGGATTTTTGCCTTTGTTGCGGTAGAGCTCAACATCAATGCCAGGATAAACTCTTTTGACATTTTTGAAACCGATTTTTTCCAGTTTATTTTTGGACCAATCGGAGTAGGTAATTATCAAATCTCCAAAAAGCATCTTTTGCAGTTCTTTATCGGAATACAAATCCTCGCGCAAAGTGGCAACTGTTTGGATGGTGCGGAATTTTTTCTGACCGTAATTTATGAAATTTTTTACCAAAAAAGAATTTTGTTTGGTGGGAGTGAAAAGATAATGCAAAATATCAAATTCATTTCTCATTTTGCGCAAGCCTTGAAGAAGTCTGATTTTTTGCAAATAGGAAAAACTGTTCGTCGTATAAATTGCTTTTTGGTGAACATTGCTGGGCAAATCCGGCAAAATGCCTTTGGTCAAAAGGCCGATTTCAAAATCGGCAATGTTTTTGGCTAGAAAAAAGGCGAAATTTTTTGAGCCTTCGTCCCAAGGCGGGGCAATAGGACGGGTGACTAAAAGTATTTTTTTTCTGCTAGAGACATCTTCGCCCTTGGCAGACTTAATTTTATTATTAAATAATTTCATATTAATTTTTAGCTTGGTTAAGCCAATATTAGGCTGGGTATTGACAAAATGGTCTTCTTGCGTTAGGTTATAGGTAGAACTTTGACCCCCGTTGGTTGTGTGATGAGCTCCCAAGGGAAATAATTTTTCTGCTCTGTTCTTCCTTGGGGGCTCGCGCATTCCTTTCCGTAGTGTTTCGCCACATCGCAGCTTCCTGGTTCTCCATCTTTATTAGATGGAAACTGGGGAGCTTGCGATAGTGAACATTACTGAAGGGAAAAATATTTAAGAGCTTTAGATTCTGACAATCTTGTCGGACTTTGTGAATCTTCACATTGCAATCTTGATCTATTGCTCTTTCTTTTTGCCTAAATTTTTGTAAATCTCTCTCGTTTCATTATCAACAGAAACCCGGATAGTAATTTTTTCGCTATCTTTGACTTCAAGATCAATGGGGATGGTTTTTTTCATTCCTTTTTCTACTTGCGCGTCTCCTTCTTGCAGTTTATTCTGCTCAGTAGTAACTTCCCAATGGAAGTTGTTTTTTGCGCTGTGATTTTCAATCGTAAAATTGAAATTCTGACTCTGCGGATTTTCAAAATAGACTGCCCACCAATCTGAATTATAATCTGGATTCAAATATTTAGCTGACACAAAAAACAGCCAAAATGATCCCGAGACAAAAAACAAAAAAAGAGAAAGGATAATTAATTTTTGTGAATTTAATTTAAAAGGCATATCTTTGATTTATTTTTTGAAAAATGGCAATATCTTTATTGCTGTAGATTTGATTGAAATCGTTCAGCTTTTTGAACTGCGAACTGTCAAAGACCGGATTAAGCATAATGAAATTTACGCCTGTATCGGAAAAACATTTTTGAGCATCTTGACTGCTTGGATTGGAAAGCATATACAGTGTACACATTTCCCGTGGCTTGGTCGTGTCTTCATAGCGCTTGAGATATCCCCGAGAAAGAGGATATTTATACCCGCGCATAAAAAATAATTTTATCCAAGAATCACCGGTAAGATAGATATGATCTTTAAGAACGCCATCCTGACTGCTGGTTGTGGAAGCCAAATAAGCCGAGGCGTTGAATGTCTGGGCTAATTTTTCAGACTCAATTTTCTGCTTAAAAAATCCGGCTGAATCAGACATGCCACCAATAAAAATAAATCCGATAATTAAGACGAAAGAAAAGCGGACAAAATTAGCCGCAAAGGAACGACTAAACTGACGAAAAACAACCCACAAAGCAAAAGCACCGAGAATGGAAAGAGGATAGCTGAGATAATTGCCAATTCTGTCGCTGGGAAGGTTGATAAAAAGCCAGCCCGGCTGGGAAGACATAATAAAAAGCATTGCTCCCCAAGCAGCAACAATCCCAAAGCCTAAATTTTTGCGTTTGTAACAAAAAACTAAAAATATAAGACCTAGAAATCCCAAAGCCATACGCGCTTCGCCCAGAGAATTTTTGAGGGTAGCCAAACTTAAGCCAGCCCGGGTGTTTTTGGATGGGGTGCCTATGGCCGTTTCAACTGCGCTAGTTTGAATATAGGTTGGCGTGAAAACAAAAAAGAAAAAGAAAAGTCCCAGAAAAAAAGTTCCCAAAACCCAAGGAGATAAAAATATTTGGCCGACTTTAGCCAAGATCTTCCCAATGTCTTTCAAGTTGGCGATAAAAAAAATAAGCACAAGAAGAGAGGAAATAAAAAGAAAAATAAAAGCGGTTAAGTGATGTGTATAAAAAAGACCGAAGGTAATGAAAATACCTAAGGACAGAAAGGTTTTGGAAAATTTGGTAATATTTTGATTTTCCGAATCTAAAAAGGAAAAAGCGCGATAATAGAAATAAAAAGCCATAGGCACAAACAAGTTGCCTAAAATATTTCCAATTACTCCGCCACTTACAAATTTAGCTTGTGGAGAAGAAATCGCATAAAGAACTCCCAAAAAAAGAAGTGTTAAGATGGCAACTGTTTTTTCTTTGAAAATCCTAAGAACCAAAAGAAAAACACTGAGAATACTGAAGATATTGATTAATAACAAAATAAGCGGGGGAAAGGCCGAAAAGAAATCCAAATTTCCAATAATGTGAAAGAGTCCGAAGATGATATGTTCTCCAATAATAAAATCCGGCATACCTTCATAGGTTGGCAGCTGTCCATTTTCGGCCATCCAATTAGCCCAATACATATGGTGTCCCAGATCAGTAGCTGTAGGCAAGATTGTTCCAGAAAGATAGGCAACTTTAATGAAAAAAATGGCAAAAATCAAAAGTAAAATTAGGATAATTTGATTTTTGGAAAAATTGAATAAACTATTTGAGCTTGTCATTTTGAGCGTAACCGAGGAATCTAATTTCTTATATGACTTAATTTTGTAAATAACATAACAAATCAAAATGAAAGCGATAATTCCGACCAGAGATGATAGACGATTAATAGAAATGTTCAATTTGGAATAAGCAAAGAAGATGAAATCAACACTCACAATACTTAGGCCAAAAGAGAAAATAAATTTTTCCAGCTTACTGAGAACCTGGCTTTTTCCAAAAACAGCTAAAAGCAAAAAATAGCCTGGAAAAAACAGAACCAGGGCAATAAGCAGAAAAAATATTAAATTAGTTTGTAATAGATTTAGCATCAGAAATTACTTTTTCAATTTCATTTAAATATCTCTCCGAAATATGTTGCCAGCTGAAATTTTGAACTGTGCATTCGCGGACTTTTTCACCATAAATATCCCGGGGACTGCCTTCGGAAAATAGCGCGTTTATTTTCTTTAGAAAAACCTCGGCATTGCCGGATTCAACCAAAAAACCGTTTTGTTCTTCCATTATAGCATCTTTTAAGCCTTCAATGTCTGACGCCAAAACTGGCAAACGGCAAGCACAAGATTCAATAATAGAAATACCAAATCCTTCCACATCTCCACGAATTTTTATGTTTGGTTGAATAAAAAGATCAGCGGTATTGAGCAGGGCATTTCTGACTGCATCGGTGACATAGCCCAGCATAATTACACGGCTGTATAAATTATTCTTCTTGATCGCATCAAAAATGTTTTGTTTATCAGGTCCGTCACCGGCAATGATATACAGAAAATCATCATCCAATTGCGGCATAACATTGCCTATGAACCAAGCCACGCCTTTTCGCTTGACCAAACGTCCGGAAGTAAGCAGGATTTTTTTACCAGCTACTGATTGCTTGATAATTTTTTCCAAATTTTCCCTAGAACAATCAACCAAATGTTTTTCTGTGTCTACGCCATTGGGAATAAAAACAATTTTTTCTTGAGGAATATTTTTTTGGGCAGCAATTTTTATTGTTTCATTGCCAACGGCAATAAATTTGTCTATTTTTTTAGCAAAAAAACTGATCCACAGTTTTTGATAAAGAGAATTTTGGAAAGTTAGATCCAGTCCGTGAGCTACGCAAATTACTGGTTTTCGGGTGAATATTTTAACCAGCCAACCCACATTAGACAGAAGGCAGCTGCCCAAAACAATCGCGTCGTATTTTGAGACTAAGAAAACCGCTCTCAAAGCGGCATACACCAAAAAAAATGGAATCAGCCATCTTTTTTTATTAGCTATTATTTTCACTTCAGCTTGTTTAGAAAGCCAGGTTGAAAGCTCATAGTTATGTGTTTCAACTCCGCCCACAATCGGCGGAAAAGTGTGGGAAATAAACAAAATTTTCATGAAACGTTCTAATATTTAAACGTTAATTTTTCTAAAACAGAAAACCTGTCAGTAATTTTATATATTAATACTACCAGCTCTCTTGATAATTTGTATACTTCTAAGTTTTCACAATTAAATTTCATAAAATGTTTAAACATTAGAACGTTTTGAACATTTTCAACCTCTCTTGTATCTGTTTTTTTTCATTTGATACATTATTTCTTCCTGGATTTGGCGGTTAGATTTTATCATATCGGCGATGAGAGCAAAAATAGCCAGTTGAATACCAAAAAAGATGCTAATAGAAGAAAAGATTATGTAGTTCTGGAAGGGACTGATTTTAAAATTTTGAAAATAATTGAAAATAAAAATTCCCATTCCAATAAGGCCAAGAAGGATGAAAAATAGTCCCGGCCAACCAAAAAACTTAAGCGGACGCACGTCTCTGATCGCTTTTAAAATTATCTTGGTGGAATTGCCGATAAATTTCCAAATAGATTTGGTAATTTTAGCTTGACGATCATCAAAATAGGTAACTGAAATTGGCACCCAAATTAATTTCAAATTTTTTCCGATAGCATCAATAATTGTTTCTTGCGTATAGGTAAAATGAGTGTTAATTAAATTCAGGCGAAGCATGGTTTCGCGATTATGAGCTCTGAAGCCACAAGTCAGGTCATTGGTTTTGTGCCCCAAGAAAAATCCAATTATGCCGGCAGCAAATTTATTCAAGTTTTTTCTGATCCAAGGAATATTTTTAGCTTCATTTTCTCCAAACCTATTGCCAATGACCATGTCGGCCCTACCGTCCAAAATTGGTTTTAAAATTTTAGGAATTTCTTCGGGATTAAATTGTCCATCAGCATCAATATTAACCATAATGTCAGCCTCGTTTTCCAGGGAATTTTCAATAGCTCTTTTGAAAGAATAGGCAAGACGCCTGTTGGGTTTATAGGAAACAATCAAATCAGCACCGGCCTCTTTAGCTCTTTCAATAGTTTTATCGGTTGACCCATCGTCAATAACTTGAATAAGCGTTTCATCAACGCCTTCAAATTTTCGGGGAATACCTTTGATCGTAGCAGCTATTTTTTCTTCTTCGTTGTAAGCCGGGATGTTTACAATTAGTCTCATGGGATATGAAATATAAAGTATGAAGCAGAATATTTTCATAAAGCAACTTAATTTAAATTACTTTATGTTATATGTCTTATGCTCCATACCTTATGGTTTTTATTTTTTCTTAATTATCAGTTTATTTAGATTAACACAATCTAAATCACAGTTTATGTTCTCGGTGCCTTTTTTAATGACATCTTCGCTGCATTTTTTTATTTTTTCCTGACATTTTTCCTTGCTTTGAGTGAAGTATTTCATATTAACTTCATATCCGAAATAACTTAAAACGAAGATAGCAACAACGATACTGCCGGCTATCCAAATGATTGTTTTTAATAATGCAGCCATAGAGTTTAATTATTTTTTTATTATTTATCATACCGCTATTATACATATTTTATCCCAATAAGCAAAGACCCGTTTTGAAAACGGGTCAAGCGCAAAAAAGAAGATATGTGTCCGGGTTATCTGCCGATGCCTTTGTAAATTATGCCGGCTTTTTGGATTGCCTCTTTATCCAAGCAATTTTTGCCGTCAACAATAACTTTAATGCCGTTGTCCAGAAATTTTTTCACCGGAATATTTACAAATTCATTGTGGTTGGTAGCTAGAATCAAAGCTTCACTTTTTTCTAAAAGTTCATCCAGAGATTTGACAGTTGAATGTTTTGGAGAATAAGGATCAAAAATTTCCGCTTTACCGCTGTGTCTTTTTAAGGCCTTGATGATTTTAAAAGAAGGACTTTCCCTAAGGTCGCTAACATTCGCTTTGTAGGACATTCCTAAAAGGCCAATTTTAGAGCCTTTGATTGATTTTTCAATCTGATTTAAAGCATCTTGCAGAACTTCAACTGTATAGGAAGGCATGCTATTGTTGATTTTACGTGCAGCCCGCAAAAAAACATGATCAAAATCATTTTCCTTGGCTTTTTCAATTAAGTAATAGGGATCAACAGGGATACAATGACCGCCAACGCCGCAGCTTGGCCAATGCGCCCAAAAAGAGAAGGGTTTAGTAGAGGCGCCTTCAATAACATGTTTAATGTCAATATCCATACGGTCAAAAGACTTGGCCAATTCGTTCACAAAAGCAATATTGATATCTCGGAAAGAATTTTCCATTATCTTTACGGCTTCGGCCTCGCGGATCGTTTTCATCGGCATAATTTTAGCGTCCACAATATTTTCATAAAATTCTTTAGCACGTTTGAGTCCGATTTCATCAAAAGAACCGACTACTCTGGGAATATTGGAAACATTCCATTTTGGGTCTCCCGGATTAACTCTTTCCGGACAATGGGCGATAAAAACATCCCTGCCGAGAACAAAACCAGCTTTTTCAAAAATAGGCTTGACGATTTCTTCGCAAACGCCGGGATTAACGGTTGATTCCAAAACAACCAATGCGCCTTTTTTTATGTTTTTAGCAACGGTTTTGGAAGCTGAAATAACCGGACCAAGATCGGGAAAATATTTTTCATCCACCGGAGTTGGCACGGCAATAATATGGATATCACATTTTTTCATTAGCGGAGAATCACCGCTGATAACTTGAATCTTGCCTTTCACCTTTGGTAAAAGCTCTTCCAAAAATTCTTCCTTGAAAGGAGGAATGCCTTTTTTGATGAGCTTGGTTTTGGATTCATCATTGTCATAGCCATATACCTTATAGCCTTTATTGGCAGCAATAGCTGCCAGCGGTAAGCCAACATAGCCGAGACCGATAACACAAACTATTTGTGATTTATTTTTCATTATTATTGCAAATTAATAATTACGCTTTAATTATAATAGAGCATTTTTAAAGTTTGTACAAGGGTCGGCAGATAGAAAATTCCTTAAAACAGTTTCTTATTTTCTTCCCATTTTTCTTATTTTAGTTTATAATTTTATATATGAAGATAGGCATCAACGCATCCTTTGCTCGAAAAACAAACACGGGCATCGGACAAGTGACTATTAATTTTATTAAAGAACTTTCCCAATCTAAAAGGGACAAGTTCATTTTGTATTTGGAAGAAGATTTGCCCAATAACATTAAACTGTCCAGAAACTTCAAAAAGCGTATTTTTTTGCCCCTTTGGAAAAGAGACGATCTGATTCGTAAAATTTGGTGGGAAAAAATATTACTGCCCCAAAAAATCAAAGAAGACAAGTGTGATGTTTTTTTAAGTCTTTACCAATGCCCGACTAAATTGGACAAAAGAACAAGGCATATTATGTTGGTACACGATATTATTCCGGAAATTTTTCCAGAGTACCTTGATAATTCCAGAAAAAAATTATACTGGAACCTGACCAAAAGAGCCGTTGAATATGCGGACAAAATAATGGCTATTTCTTCCAGAACAGAAAAGGATCTGATCCAACATTTGAAAATCAATCCGAAAAAAATAACCGTAAACCATATTGATGTGGATGAAATTTACAAAAAAGAAGTTTCCGAAAAAGAAAGCAATCGGGTGCTTAGAAAATATGGATTAAAACCAGGCTATATTTATTATGGCGGAGGATTGGAAACGAGAAAAAATGTGGAAGGCTTGATCCGGACTTACTCAATTTTGCTGAACAACAATAAGAAAGTTTCTACTCAAAATTTTCCCAAGTTAGTAATTTCAGGCAAATTAATGCCTAATCTTGCACCGCTCATTACCGATGTCGAAAAAGTAGTGAAAGAATTAAATCTAACCAAAAATGTGAAGCTTCTTGACCTTGTGCCGCAAGATGATTTGCCAGCTCTTTATAAAAATGCGCTTATATTTGTTTTTCCATCCCTATATGAAGGGTTCGGACTAACCGTGCTGGAAGCTTTGAATATCGGAACGCCCGCAATTGTCTCTAAAACAGCTTCTTTGCCCGAAGTTGGACGGGATGCCGTTCTTTATTTTGATCCGGAAGATGTGCAAGATATGATGATGGTTATTAAGAATGTTTTGCAAAATGAAGAGCTGCGGGCAGAGCTTCGCCGAAGAGGCGCGGAAAGAGCCAAGGCTTTTGAATGGAAAAATTTTGTCAAAAAAACTCTAAACATAGCTGAAAATTTGGGCTAGGAGTATGAATAACTTTTTTAGAATCAATATAAAAAATAATCTGCTGGTAGTTAATTTTTTACTGGTCTTTTTTTTAATTTTATTTTTCAATGTCGGTCTTTTGCCTCTGGAAAAGTTAGGTGACTTTATTTTTTTTGTAGCTTTATTTTTTGTTTTTTCCCTATACCGTCCCGGTTGGGCCTTTTTGTTTTTTATTGGGACAATTGCTTTGGAAAAGATAACTCTGATTCCCCAAGAAATGGGCTTGATGCTAAGGCCTTACCAATTGCTGGCTTTTTTGGTTTCGGCGGCAATTATAATCAGATTTTTCATGAAAAGGCTTAACTTTTCTTTGCCCAAGCCAAAATGGCACGATGCCGCCATTCTTTTGATCGGTTTTGCAAGTCTTTTGAGCGTCATTTCTGCTCCGGAAAAATTACTCAGTTTAAAACTGGCGATTATTGTTTTTTCTTTTATATTTTTATATTTTTTAACGCGTATTTTTATTCAAGACATTGCAGATGTTTCCAGAATAATGCCTTTTTTTCTGGGTTCATCGCTCATCGTGGCCTTTTTTGGAATCTGGCAAAATATTTATTTTTTGAAAGGACAAGAGTCTTTTGAGATCATGGCCGGAAGACCAAATGCGACATTCAATGAACCGGATTGGCTGGGAATATATTTAGTGCTTGTTTCAGCTATGCTTTATGCGCTAATTTATTATCTTCAAAAAACCAGTAACACTTTTTTGTTTCCGATTTCCAATAAATTTTCAAATTTTCAAATTTTCAAAACCATTTTCATTTTTATTTTTTTAGTGTTTATTTTCACAGCACTTATATTAACTGTAAGTCGCAGTGCTTGGCTGGGCACCGGAATAGCCACTTTGGTCTTTTTGGTAGCAACTTTATTTTCCGGTTGGAAAATGTTTCTGAAACATTTTGCGCTTATTGTTTTGGCTGGTTTGATTAGTCTTGCAACTATCTATATTTTTAATCTAACCAGCTTTCAATTATTCAATCGCGCCGTCAGTACGGGTGGTTTACAAAAAATAACCCTAGCTTGTTCGCAAAACATTGCTTTGCCGGAAAAAATAAGTGACCTTTCGGAGCTGGAAAAATACAATTGCAAACACATTAATCTAGAAGATATTAAAAAAGAAAAAGAAGCTGGAAATTTTGTAAAAGAAATTTCCAGACCGGATCCGAATGTAAATATTCGCGCTGAAATATATCAAAAATCGTGGCAAGAAATCAAAACTCATCCTATCCTAGGAATCGGGTGGGGGAGTATTGGCGGTTTTCTGGGTAAAGATGAGCGTGGCGTCAGTCTCAATTCCAGTAATATTTTTCTGGAAATTTGGCTCGGCAGTGGAATCTTAGGCTTCATTGCTTTTTTGTCTGTTTGGATATATATTTTTGGGAGATCGGTCTATAAATTTTTTACCTCCCAAACAGAGCAAATTAAGATTTTTTCCCTATTTATAGCCATTTCTTGGCTAGGAATAACGGTTGCCAACCTTTTTAATGCCGGTATTTTGCTAGGATTTATGTGGGTTTATTTGGCAGTTGGTTTAATAGATTATAAAAAAGATGAAAATAGGTATTGATATCAGAAATATCGGAAAAAACAGAACAGGTGATGAGGTTGTTTTTTTTAATTTGGTCAAAAGCCTAGCCTTGATTGATTCTGAAAACGAATATTTTCTTTTTACGGACATACTGGATAAAGAAAAGATATCAGAAATTCAAGAAAAATTAAGCCTGAACGATAAACAAAATTTTAAAATAGTACCTTTGAAAGCATCCAATAAATTCATCTGGAACATTTGGACCTTGCCGAAATATTTGCGCCAAAATCATTTGGATATCTATCAAACACAATACATCACTCCTTGGTTTGTACCGAAAAGCACCCGCATCTTGACCGTAATTCATGACATTTCTTTTAATTTTTATCCGCAATTTCTCAAATTCGGGGACTTGTTTTTTTTAAAAACACTGATTCCGATAAGTCTTTGGCGAGCCGATAAAATAATTGCCGTATCAAAATTTACAGCTGCCGAAATTATCAATTATTATGAAGTTAATTCCAAAAAAGTCGCCTGGATACACAATGCTGTTTCCGAAAACTTCTTCCAATACACAAAACAAGAAGAGATAAAAAAAGTTAAGAAGAAATATGAATTGCCGGAGAAATTCATCCTTTACTTGGGCACTCTGCAACCCAGAAAAAACATTCCGCACCTTATTCGCGCCTTTGCCCGTATTAAAGACAGTCTTCCGGACATAAAACTGGTTATCTGCGGCAATAAAAAAGCGTATAATTTTGACAAAAAAATAGAATCAGCCGTTGCTCAAGCCGGACTGGCCAAGGAAGTATATTTTCCCGGCTACATCAACGAAGAAGACAAGCAGGCGATTTACAAACTGGCGCATGTTTTTGTTTTCCCGTCCCTATATGAAGGTTTCGGCATTCCCATTTTGGAAGCTATGGCAGCCGGCGTGCCTATTTTGGCTTCGCATATCCCGCCACATAAAGAAATTGCCGAAGAAAGCGTTTTATTCTTTGAAAATGGTAAAGAAAATGATTTGGAAAATAAATTAAAGGAAATTTGTCTGAATAATGACCTGCGCGAAAAACTAATCAAAAAAGAAAAAGAACAGATAAATAAGTTTTCCTGGCAATCTTCAGCCAAAGAAATCCATCGGATTTATACCGAATTTGCCGGATAATTTTTTGTGTTGACCAAAAACCATGATTGAAGTAAAATAAACATTGTTTATAATTTAGACTTTAATTATTTAATGAAAAGCAGATGTCTTATTTAATGAATACTCAGTCAAAAAATAGCCCGCCCGGCAAAATTAAATTTTTTAAAAGAAAAGGGGTTGTTTTGGCTATGATCATTCTTTTAATTGCTGTCGTCCTGGGAGGACTGTTTCTTTGGAAAACGGACAGTATTCTTAACAAAATATCCAAAGGAGATATGTTTAGTAGTTTGATTCATGCCGTACCCGGAGTTAAAGACGCCCTTAAAGGAGAAAATGAAGGCAGAATTAATATTGCGCTTTTGGGTATGCGGGGAGAAAATGTAATTGGCGGAGGACTTTTGGCGGATACAATAATAGTTGTAAGCATTGATCCCGCCCAGAGCAAGGTAGCAATGATTTCTGTTCCACGCGATTTGTATGTTACTGTTCCGGGAACACAAGACAAACAAAAAATCAATGCCGTTCATGCCTATGGCGAAGAAAAGAGGAAGGACCAAGGACTGGAAGACATGAAAACGGTTCTAAGTGATATAACCGGCCTTTCGGTTGATTATGCGGCTAGCATTAATTTTGAGGGATTCAAACAACTGATAGACACCATTGGCGGCATAAAAATAACCCTGGACGAACCATTTTCCGAAAGCTTGCAATTCAAGGGTCTTGAACAAAGATGCGATGGTGTGAATTTCACTGTTCCTTCAGGAAACTTTGAAACA
>CAZWRY010000011.1:0-28625 GCA_964636505.1 uncultured Bdellovibrionales bacterium
TATGATAAAAAGTGGAAGTTGATAATATTAAACCCTGGCATGAAGGCGGAAAACCCATCGCCGAAAATTGCCAAATGCTCTGCAAGCAATGCAATCGAACTAAATCAGGGAAATAGTAAAACCAAAAAATAAATTGAAAAAAGTAATGAATAATTGGAAGAATAAATTTTTAAAATTATTTAGTAAAAAGGATGCTGGCCAAGAGAGGGGTCTTGTTTGTGGCATTTGCAACAACAAAAAAGTAAAAAAATATTGTAACTTTTGCAAAAAAGAAACTCAAAATATTTATACTATTACGATAGTTGAAACTTTTTCAGTTAAAGAATCTATTGAAATAGAACAAAGAAAGCCGGGAGTAAAAGGTTGGTTTGTAAAAATGTTCCAAGGATTTAAAGCGAGTATGGATAAGGACAAATTTCCAAAAGGCATTGAATTGCATAGAAGATTTGATAAAGAAAAAGATTGGTATGATGAAATTGCAAGGGATGAAATAACAGGGAGAATAACCAATGAATGTCACGAGCCACTAAGCAAACATATAGGGCACGGCAGCGCAAGAAAGAATAAAAATTGAAATCATTCATTTCTGTCTGAATAATAATAAGCAAAAATAAAAGACCCTTTTGGTCTTTTTTACTTATCCACAGGGGATGCTTGACAGTGATATTGGTAGTGATATAATATCATTGTAAGCAAAATTAGCACATATGACAAAAACAAATAACAAGCTTATTACGATTTTTGAGAAACACCCAGTAAGACGACGGTGGGACGACAAACAAGAAAAATGGTACTTTTCAGTGGTAGATATCATTGCAATTCTAACGGAAAGTGCTGACCCAAGAAATTATTGGAAAGTGCTCAAGAATCGTTTAAGGAGGGAAGAATCTGAGGTGGTTACAAAATGTAACCAACTGAAAATGCAAGCTGCGGACGGCAAATTCTATCTCACCGATGCAGCGGATGTGGAAACTATTCTGCGTCTAGTTCAATCAGTACCATCGCCAAAAGCGGAACCATTGAAAATATGGCTGGCCAAAACTGGCTATGAAAGAATGCAGGAAACTATTGATCCGGAATTGGCAGTAAGTCGCGGACGAAAAACTTGGCAAATGATGGGAAGAAGTAAGAAATGGATTGAACAAAGAATGTTAAGTGTAGAAACGAGAAATAAACTGACGGATTACTGGTCCGAACATGGAATTTCAAAACGAGACGAATATGCCAGATTAACGAATATTATTCATCAGGAATGGAGTGGACTTTCAGTAAAAAGTCATAAGAATTTGAAAAGGATAAGAGAACATAATTTGCGCGATCACATGGATGAAGCAGAATTGATTTTTACAGCCTTAGCAGAACTTTCAGCAAGACGAATCTCCGAAGCAGAAAAAGCAGAAGGATATGATCCGAATAAATCTTGCGCAATAAAAGGCGGAAGAATTTCTGGAGAGGCAAGAAAAAAACTAGAAGAGCAAACAGGAAAACAAATTGTGAATAATAGAAATTATTTGAGGCCGATAGGAGAATTTAAAAAAATTAAAAAATAATTTTTAAAAATCCCAGTTAAATTTTTTCTTTCATAAATTTAACGAGACAAATAAAAAAATGGACAAACTAACCGCCAAACAAAATTTAATTCTCGAAACAATCAGAGAAATGATTGAAAGAGAAAAAAAGAATCCCACCACCTATGGCGTGCATAAAGATTTGCAGGAAAGAGGGGTGGAAGTCGGCAGTCTCAAGGGAACTGTTCAAGTCATTGAAGCTTTGGAGAAAAAAGATCTGCTCAAAAGAGATAAGGACAGAAAAATATTTTTAGTCGAAAATGAAAATTATGCCAACTGGGAAAATATTTTTTCCATTCCGATGTATGGCTTGGCCTCTTGCGGAGAAGCTTTGTCCTTTGCTGATAATAATGTGGATGGCTATTTGCAAATTTCCAAAAGTCTTTTTCGCGAAGAAAGTCCGGCTAAGCTTTTTGCCGTCAAAGCTTTGGGTGATTCGATGGATAAAAATGAAATCAACGATGGCGACTATGTTGTTTTTGAAAAATGCGAGCCGGGTTGCGATTTTGAGAAAAAAATTGTGGTGGCGGTTATCAATGGCATGGCGACGATCAAGAGATATCAAAAACTTCCGCACGGAATCATCGGACTTTTTCCCAACTCAACAAATCCAACTCATCAGCCGATTTATCTGGATGAATCGGACACAGTTTTAATTGCTGGAATTTTCAAAAAAGTTTTACCGGTAACCTATGTAAGCTTATAGTCTTGCAGGGCTGTGGATAACTCAATATTTTGGCTTAAAATCCGCTACTTGCAAAGTGCTTGGCGGATTTTTATATTGTGGTATAATGGTATTACTGTACACTATATATAGTATAAATTGGTTATAAAGTTCTTAAAGTTGGAAAGTTCATAAAGATAAAAAGACTTTAAAAACCTTATAAACCTTTAGCTTAAATTTATGAACTGTCCTTTTTGCAATCATTCTGAAACCAAAGTCGTTGATTCCAGAGAAACCAACGACGGAAAAATTACCCGCAGGCGCAGGGAATGTTTGAAATGTGAATTGCGCTTCAGCACCTACGAGGAAGTGGAGCTCTTGAATCTGACAGTTATTAAAAAGGATGGTTCTAGGGTGGAATATGACAAAACCAAGATAGAATCTGGCATCAGAAAAGCCCTGGAAAAAAGACCGATTAATGATGAAAAATTTTCCAAGCTGATGGGAGAAATCGAATATGCTATCAGGAGCCTAGAAAAGCCGGAAGTGAGTACCCGAGAAATTGGAAAGATAATTCTCAAGAAACTAAAAGGTTTGGATGAAGTAGCTTATGTGCGTTTCGCCAGCGTCTATAAATCGTTTGGCAGCATTGAAAGTTTCAAAAAAGAATTGGATATGTTGGAAAATGAATAATTTTTAATAAAGCAATAAATTAATAACTCTACAAAAATGGCAAAACAAAAAAAGAAAGAAAAAGGGGTCAAGGGGGAAAAGAGAGTTGCTCGCAAAGCAGTGAAAATTGCGGCAGCCAATAAAAAGGAAGTCAAGAAACCTTCCACTAAGATAGTTTCCAAAAACAGAATAACCAGAGTCATCAAAAGAAGCGGACAAATCGCGGCTTTTGATAAAGCTAAGATTACCAGGGCTGTCCAAAAAGCTTTGGAAGCGACCGGCGAAGGAAATCTCAAAGACGCCAAAAAAGTTGTTGAAAAAATTATTCGTCTTTTAAATAAAAATTACAAGAAAGGATATATCCCGCAAATTGAAGAAATCCAAGACTTGGTAGAAAGAGTTTTAATGATTTTGGATTTTGATGAAACGGCTAAAGCCTACATCCTTTATCGCGAACAACACCGAAAAATCAGAGAGACGGAAGAATCACTCAAGGAGGCGGTCAATTTAGTGGATAAATACATTGAAGAAATTGATTGGAAAGTTAAAGAAAATGCCAACATGGCCTATTCTTTGCAAGGACTCAATAACTATATTTCTTCAGTTGTGAGTTCCAAATATTGGATGAACAGGGTTTATTCCAAAGATATCCGCGATGCACATGAAGAAGGGGATTTTCATATTCACGACTTGCAATTAGTTGCTGCCTATTGTTGTGGCTGGGATTTGCAAGATTTGTTGCGCCGCGGCTTTACGGGTGTTCCCGGAAAAGTAGCTTGTAAGCCGGCTAAACATTTCGGGTCAGCTTTAGGGCAAATGGTCAATTTTATCTATACTTTGCAAGGTGAAGTGGCGGGAGCGCAAGCTTTTTCCAATTTTGATACATTGCTGGCTCCTTTCGTGCGTTATGATAAATTAAGTTATGAAGAGGTGAAACAGGAAATCCAATCTTTTGTTTTCAATATGAATGTTTCCACTCGGGTCGGTTTTCAAACTCCCTTTTCCAATATCACCTTGGATATCATGCCGCCCAAAACTTTAGCCAAAGAAGCTGCGATTATCGGCGGTGTTCCGCAAAAAGAAACTTATGGGGAATTTCAGGAAGAAATGAATATGATAAACAGAGCTTTCGCGGAAGTGATGAGTGAAGGTGATTCCAACGGAAGAATTTTTACTTTTCCAATACCGACCTACAATATAGGTAAAAAATTCAATTGGGAAGATGAAAGGTATAATCCGATTTGGGAAATGACAGCTAAATACGGCATTCCTTATTTTGCCAACTTCATTAATTCCGATATGGATCCGGAAGATGCCCGTTCCATGTGTTGCCGTCTCAGGCTGGATAACCGCGAATTGCATAAACGTGGCGGCGGTCTTTTTGGCGCCAATCCGATGACCGGTTCAATCGGAGTTGTGACCATTAATTTGCCGCGTCTGGGTTACACTTCCGGAAATAAGAAAGAATTTTTCAAAAAACTGGACCATCTGATGGACTTGGCCAAAGAAAGTTTGGAAACCAAAAGAAAACTGGTTGAAAATCTGACCGAAAAAGGTCTTTATCCATATACAAAATTTTATTTGGATTCTATTAAGAAGCGCCGGGGAAAATATTGGAATAACCATTTTTCTACAATCGGTATCGTGGGGATGAACGAGGCACTCCTAAATCTTTTGGGGGTGGACATTACTTCCAAAGCCGGACAAAAACTGGCCGAAGAAATTTTGACGCATATGCGGGAAAGAATTGTTAAATTCCAAGAAGAAACAGGTGACCTCTTCAATTTGGAAGCCACGCCGGCCGAAGGTACTTCCTATCGTTTGGCCAGACTGGACAAGGAAAAATATTCCAAAATTATTTTTGCTAACGACGAGAAAGTGAAAAAAGATGGAGTGGAACCTTACTACACGAATTCTTCGCAGCTTCCGGTTGGGCACACAGAGGATATTTTTGAAGCCTTGGACTTGCAGGAAAAAATGCAAACCAAATATACAGGTGGAACGGTTCTGCATGGATTTTTGGGAGAAAGAATTCAGGATATTGAATCTACCCGAAAATTAGTGCGCAAAATTGCCGAAAATTATTCCTTGCCTTACTTCACCCTCACGCCAACATTCAGTATTTGTCCGGTGCACGGATATTTATCCGGAGAACATCACACTTGTCCCAAATGCGTAGTAGAACAAAAAACCGAAGTGTATTCCCGAGTGGTTGGCTATATCCGTCCGATTCAGCAATGGAATGGAGGTAAGCAAGAAGAATTCAAAGATCGCAAGGAATTTGTGGTTAAGCAAAAAACTAAAGAAAAAATAAAGCTGTAACAAAAAGAAAAAGATAGCGGGGCAATACTGTCATTATTGGCGGTATTGCCCCAGTTTATAAAAATGATACTTGGCGGTTATCAAAAATTAACTTTAATTGATTATCCCGGCAAAGTGGCCACGACTGTTTTTACTACCGGCTGCAATTTTCGCTGTCCTTTTTGCCATAATCCGCAGCTGGTGAATCTTCCAAGCTTGCAGACTGGGAATTTGATGGAAAAGGAGTTTTTTGATTTTCTGAAAAAAAGGAAAGGCAAACTGGAAGGGGTTTGTATTACCGGAGGCGAACCAATTATTCAAAAAGATCTTGTTGATTTTATCAAAAAAATAAAAAAAATGGGCTTTGCAGTCAAGCTGGACACGAACGGCATGCGTCCGGATATTTTGAAAAAAATAATCGATCAGAAAATCGTGGATTTTATTGCCATGGATATCAAAAATTCTCTCAAAAAATATTCGAAAACGTCAGGGGTCAAAGTCGATACGGACAGAATAAAATTAAGCGTGGAGCTCATCCGTAACAGCGGCTTGCCCTATGAATTCCGTACTACCGCCGTGCCGGGCTTTCACGAGGAAAAAGATTTTTTGGAAATTGCCACCTGGCTCAAAGGCTCAAAGAAATATTTTTTGCAGGAATATCGCGGGGAAAAAACCTTGGATGCAAAAATCGGCAAAATAACCCAAGGTAAAAAACTGGATTTGGAAAAAATCAAAAAGAAAATTGAAAAAAGCTTTGATTTTGTCGGAATTCGCAGTAAATAAACTTTTATGAGGATATACCCACACACCTTTAATTAGTTATGAATGGTTAGCACGCGTTGGGTTATTTCTTGATATTAAGTAATGTTTTATAAAATATTATGGAAAAAGGTGTGCGGGTGTACGTCAAAATTCATCCCAAGTCGTCACAGAGCAAGGTTCTGAAAACAGCAGAAAATGAATATGAAGTCTGGGTTACGGCGCCGCCGGTTGACAACGCGGCCAACGAGATGCTAATACGTACACTAGCGGAGTATTTTGATGTTTCAAAAAGTTCATTGACAATAGTGGGCGGCAAAACTGCCCGAACGAAAATAATCGATATTAAATAGAAGACAAAAGGAGGGAGCGCTATGTTTATTTTTCAGAAAAAGAAAAACGGAGAAGTTTTGGAAGTCCATGGTCCAAATGTCCCGCTGGATCAATTGTATGGCCAGATCGTCGACGGACTGGGCATAGGCTCAGGATGCAACTTGGCAAGGGTGTTAATGAAAATTGCAAAATTTGAAGAAAATTTGCACATTGCCTGGATTGAAAGCATCGATCCTGGACATATTTTTTTCCGAAAAAAGGCAAAAGATATCAAGACCCCGGGGCGCTTGGTCGTGGAGATAAATGGCGACCTGGCCAATCCCGAAGATGTGGTGGTATCCATGAGAACGTGGTTACTCTGATGAATGGCAAGGTTTATTGATAAAAGCTAGCAGGAAACTCTATTCTTGCTAGCTTTTTTTGTTATATAATTGGCACATGACAAAGTCGCGTCTTTTTTTATTTTTTTCTTTGAGCTTGATTTCGGGAATATTTGCAAGCTCGTTTTTTTATCCCAGAATTTTGGAAAAAGCTTTTTTGCTTATTGCCTCGGTTTTTGTTTTGATTTGGCTTTTTGTTTTTTACAAAAATAAACCGGTCATGCTAGCCGGTTTTTGTGTGTTATTTTTTCTCGTTGGAATTTGGCTCACAGAAAACAAACTGGAAAAAATCAAAAACTTGGATCGCAGCGGCCAAAAATTTTCCGGAGCAGTTATTGTTTCCAGGGAGCCGCAAGAAAAAGACAGGTGGCAAAATATTATCCTTAAGCCGCAAGATAAAGAATATGCCAAGGAAAAATTTCTGATGATTTTGCCGGCTTTTCCTGAATATGCTTACAAGGATAAGTTGCAAATAGATTGCACTTTAGAAATTCCTGAGAATAAGGAAGAAACTTTTGATTATCGGATGTATTTGGCCAAAGATGGCATTTATTATCTTTGCCAAAAGCCGGAAATAAAAATTCTGGAAAAAAATGACGACCGAAATTTTTTCAGTTTTATTTTGAAAATCAAAAATAAATTCAAGCAAAATATTAATGCGCTTTTGCCATCGCCGCAATCCGGACTTTTAACGGGTTTGCTGCTGGGCGGGACAGGGGATTTGCCGCAAGCGGTGAGTGATAATTTTTCGCGAACCGGCATGACGCATATTGTAGCCGTTTCCGGATACAATGTGACAATTATTGCCGAATATTTAATACTTCTCGGAATTTTTTTAGGACTTTGGAGAAAACAAGCTTTTTGGTTTGCAATTTCGGGCATCGCCCTTTTTGTTTTTATAGTCGGTTTTCCATCATCGGCTGTTCGGGCGGGAGTCATGGGAACAGTTTTACTTTGGGGCATAAAAAATGGCCGGCTCGGTAATTCACAAAACGCGATTGTTTTTGCGGCGGCTGTAATGCTACTCATTAATCCGTTGCTTCTGCGGTGGGATATTGGTTTTCAGCTTTCTTTTTTAGCGACTTCGGGTATTGTTTATTTTTATCCACTCATGGAAAATCGCCTGATCAAAAAGAATAAGACCGGAGGAATCGGGGAAATTATTTTTTTGAGCATTTCGGCACAAATTTTTGTGATTCCGATAATTATTTTTAATTTTGAAAAGCTTTCCTTGATTTCGCCGCTGGCTAATTTGTTAGTTTTACCGATTATACCACTTACTATGCTCGTCGGTTTTTTGGCGCCTCTTTTCCAATTTTTTCTGCCAATTCTGGCGAAAGTTCTGGCTTGGATTGCCTATCTTTTGCTCAAGTATGAAGTGGAGGTTATTAATTTTCTGGCCAGTCTCAAATTTTCCTTCATTGAAATTAAAAATTTTTCCTGGGTCGGAATAATTATTTGGTATGTGGTTTTGGTTTTTATTATTTACAAAACCAAAAGAAAGAGAAGCTAAGCTTCGGGGATTCTCCGAAGCTTAGCTTCCGTAAAAGCATTTGTGATAAAATAAAAAAATGAGAAGAAGAAAAATAATTTATGGCGGGATATTATTGCTTTTTGCTTTGGCGATTATTTTGGGCCTAGTTATTTTTGGATCGAGTAAGAATTTTTTGGCGGTAAAATTTTTGGATGTCGGGCAAGGCGATGCAATCCTAATTAGCCAGGGCAAAAATCAAATCCTGATTGATGGGGGACCGAGCGGACAAAAAATAATGGAAAAATTGGGAAAATACGTGCCTTTTTGGGATAGGGAAATAGAAGCAGTCCTCATCACGCATCCGGACAGCGACCACATTGAAGGCTTGGTGGATGTTTTGCAAAATTATAAAGTTGCAGCAGTAATTGAAACCGATGTGGCCAGTGATTCGGCTGTCTACGCTAAGCTGCAGGAACTGATTAAAGAAAAAAATATTCCCAAGATAAAAGCCACTTTGGGCACAAAAATAAAACTTACTGAAAAAAATGAACTGGAGATATTAAATTCGGAAGATATTAATGCGGCTTCGCAAAAAGAAACTAATTCCAGTAGTGTGGTTTCCAATCTTGCGGCCGGAATTACGAAGTTTTTGTTTACGGGAGATTTGCCCAGCGAAAAAGAAGCGAAACTTATTTCTCAAAAAATTGATTTGGCAGCCGATGTTTTGAAAGTGGGACACCACGGTTCTAAATATTCAACCAGTGCGGATTTTTTGGACAAAGTTAACTCAACGGACGCGGTCATTTCGGTCGGGAAAAACAATCGCTATGGCCATCCGGCAGCGGAAACTCTGGATCGGCTTAAAAACAAAAAAAATAATATTTTAAGGACTGACATTCAGGGCGATATTATCTATGAATGCCGAAAGGAGAACGAAAAATGTCGGCTGATTGCTAACTAAAAAACTTTGTGCTAGATTAAATTTAATAAGTATTAATAAAATTTTATGGAAAATCATCCAAGCCAAGAAAGAACATTGGTTATCATCAAGCCGGACGGAGTGCAAAGAACTTTAATCGGAGAAATTATCAAACGCTACGAAAGAGTGGGCTTAAAAATGATTGCTTTGAAAATGCTCATTCCAACGGAAGAAATGGCAGTCAAACATTATTATGAAGTTGGCGGAGATGCCTGGCTGGAAGAAGTCGGCCGCAAAGCTCGTGCCGCGTATGAAAAAAAGGGATTGCAATCTCCTTACGCAACCAACATGGAAAACGGTAAGGCAGTTATGATGTCTAATGCCAAATACTTGAGTTCTGGCCCGGTCATTGCGATGATTTGGCAGGGAAACGGAGCGGTTGGCTTGGTTAGGAAAATTACCGGTGGTACGGAGCCTTTGACTTCTGATGTCGGAACAATTCGCGGAGATCTGACTTTGGATTCCTATCAAATTGCCGATGTTGACCAAAGAAGCGTGAGGAATTTGATTCATGCCTCCGGTACATCTGAAGAAGCGGAAAAGGAAATTCCTATTTGGTTTAAAAAAGAAGAAATTTTGCAATATAGACTGATCCAAGAAAGCATTTTGTATGATGTGAATTTGGACGGAATTATGGAATAAATTTTGGAGCAAAAAAGTGTTTTTCTTTGACCGCACTAAAAAAGATAGGGCGGTCTTATTGAATAAAATATGGCTGTAAACAAGAATTATAAAATCAATCAGAAAGAATTCGCGGAGCTAATTAAAGAAGGCGGCATTGGAGTTTTGCCGACGGATACGGTTTTTGGCTTGGTCGGAAGCGCTTTTTCAAAGAAGGCGGTGGAAAGAATATATGAAATTAAAGAAAGAAATCCGCAGAGTCCTTTTATTGTTCTCATTGGCTCTACTCAAGATTTGGAAAAGTTTAATATTAAATTAAATCAAGAGTCTAAAAATTTTTTGCAAAAAAATTGGCCCGGCAAGATAAGTGTGATTCTGCCTTGCTCCAGTCCGAAATTTGCTTATCTGCATCAGGGTCTCAAATCTTTGGCTTTTCGCTGGCCACGAAAGAAAGCTCTGGTGGACCTAATCAAAAAAACAGGGCCATTGGTAGCTCCCAGTGCCAATCCTAAGGGTCAAAAACTAGCCAAGAACATAACCGAAGCTAAAAAATATTTTGGCAATAAAATTGATTTCTATGTTTCAGGTAAAACTAACGAGCTCCCATCAACTTTGGTTAAAATTGAAAAAGGCAAGTTGGTAATTTTACGAGAAGGCGCAAAAAAGATAAAATAAAAAACCCGGTTTAATCCGGGTGTTTTTTTATTTAGTCTTGCTGGCAGCTTTAATGCATCTAGCGCAAGCTCTTTTTTTCTTTCCGTCGATTTTTTTGGCTTGCAGATTAATGCTAAATTTCCTAAGAGTAGCAATATTTGAATGACTTCTCTTGTTTCCGCTTTGAGCTGATCGGCCGCAGATTTCACAAACTTTACTCATACAAATTAGTCATAAAGTTCCTAAAGTTCGTAAAGTCCATAAAGCTAACTTTCTAACTTTATAAACTTTCAACTTTAAAAACTAAAGCATTGATTTATTACAAAATTTAGGTTATCATACAAAATGATAATTGGCAAGGAAAAACTATGCTAAATGAAATTATTTTAATTATTCTTTATTTTTTTATCCTCATTTACTCTATTATTTTGCATGAAGTTTCCCATGGAGTGATGGCGGCATGGCTAGGCGATAAAACGGCGGAATATGCCGGTCGAATCACAGCTAATCCTTTAAAACACATTGACCCATGGATGACTATCATCGTGCCGTTTTTAATGCTGGTTTTAAGTGGTGGACGGTTTGCTTTCGGCGGAGCTAAACCAGTTCCTTACAATCCATACAATTTGAAAAATCAAAAATGGGGACCGGCCTTGGTGGCCCTGGCTGGTCCGGCTTCAAATATTTGTATTGCTTTGGTGGCAGCTGTTCTAGCGAAAATTATTTCCCTGCCAATGATTGCTAAAGCTGATATCATAAACAATATCAGGTTTGAAAATGATTGGGGGGCTTTGACTACGGCCATCTCCGGTTCTTGGGGGTCAATTGTTTTCACTTTTTTGATCATAATAATTTTTTGGAATATTCTTTTGGCCGTTTTTAATCTCATTCCTATTCCGCCGCTGGATGGTTCAAAACTTTTATTTTCAATTATTCCCATTAAAATGGAAACTGTTGCCATTTTGGAGCAGTTCGGTTTTGTTCTGCTGATTATGCTTATTATCCTGTTTCCGACTCCATTCAGCTTCCTACTTAACCTTTTTTGGTCAATTTTTTTCAGGCTGACCGTCTGATTTTGTCCAGGGTTGACACTTCCTGGGTTATTGTTTATTATTGTTTTGCTGGGTTAACTGGCAGTTTTTAATTACGAGAAAAAGTAGCCATCCTGCAACCGATTTCGGATAAAAATACTTTTTATTCTTATGAGTTGCTCGCGGAATCGCCTTCGGCTTGGCTTTATTTTAGTATAATTTTTTAGAATTAAATCGGTGCGGGATTGGCATTTTGTTGCCAATCGTGCCTCGCGGACAAAATGCCAACTATAAATCAACTCAAGAAAAGACCAAGAAAAAAGATAGGCGAAAAAACCAAGACGCCGGCTTTTAAAAATGTTTTTAATACACTTAAAAACAGGCCAATCGATTCATCTAGCCCGTTCAAAAGAGGTGTTTGCTTGAAAGTCGGAACAACTACTCCCAAAAAACCTAACTCAGCTCTGCGAAAAATCGCCAGAGTTAAGCTTACTAATGGAATGGAAGTTACTGCCTATATCCCGGGAATCGGGCATAATTTGCAAGAGCACTCAATCGTGGTGCTTCGCGGGGGCAGGGTAAAAGATTTGCCAGGCGTTAGATATCATGTAGTGAGAGGTGTGATGGACTGTGCCGGAGTTGCCAAAAGAAAAAGAGGTCGAAGCTTGTACGGAGCCAAGAGAGAAAAAAAATCAGAATAAATTTTTAAACATATAACATATAACATAAAACATAAAACACTAACTTTTAGTTTCAGAATCCAAATCCAATTTTGTTTTATGCTTCATGATTCATGTTTCATGACCTATGCCAAGACGAAAAAGAATATTTAAAAAAGATTTAAAGCCCGATCAAAGATATAATAATTTGTTGGTTAGTAAATTCATAAATAGTATTATGCTGAAAGGCAAAAGATCTGCCGCTGAAGGCATTATTTATGAAGCTTTTGATATTATCCATGAAAAAACCAAAAAAGGAGGATTGAATATTTTTGAACAAGCTCTAAAAAACGTTTCTCCTCTGGTAGAGCTAAAATCCAGAAGAGTTGGCGGAGCTAATTATCAAGTTCCAATTCCCGTTTCCGGAGAAAGAAGAACAACCCTGGCTATCCGATGGATCAAAGATGCCACTCGTAAGAAAAAAGGTAAAAAGATGGCGGAAAAATTAGCCGATGAACTTATTGATGCTTCAAACAAAGTTGGTGCAGCCATGAAAAAAAGAGAAGATGTTCACAGAATGGCTGAAGCCAATAAAGCCTTTGCTCATTTTGCATAAAAAATAATACATAACATAAAATATACATGCCACGCCAATACCCAATCGAAAAATATCGCAATATTGGAATTATCGCTCATATTGATGCCGGAAAGACTACTACCACCGAGCGTATTTTGTTTTACACCGGAATCACTCATAAAATCGGAGAAGTGCATGAAGGCGAAGCGACAATGGATTGGATGGAGCAAGAAAGAGAAAGAGGTATCACCATCACTAGTGCGGCTACAACTTGCTTTTGGAAAGACCACCAGATCAACATTATTGATACTCCGGGCCATGTGGACTTTACTGTTGAAGTGGAAAGATCAATGCGTGTTTTAGATGGAGGCGTGGTTGTTTTTGACGGGAAGGAAGGAGTAGAACCTCAATCAGAAACAGTTTGGAGGCAAGCGGACAAATATAGTGTCCCGAGAATATGTTTTGTAAATAAAATAGACAAAGAAGGCGCTGATTTTTTCAGAGCCTTGGAAACAATTTGGAACAGACTCACGCCGAACGCCTTAGCGGTTCAAATTCCAATCGGTGAAAGAAGTGAATTTGTGGGTGTCGTAGATCTCATTAAAATGAAAGCCTTTACTTTTGAGGGCGAGATGGGTGAAAAAGTTATTGAAGGTGAAATCCCGGCTGATTTGTTGGACAAGGCTAAAGAATGGAGAGAAAAAATGGTAGAAAAAATAGCTGAGACAAATGAAAAGTTAACTGAAAAATATTTAAATGGCGAAGCCATATCCGAAGAAGAACTCAAAAAAGCTTTGCGTGAAGGCACAATCAAAACAACCCTGGTGCCCGTGTTTACCGGAACATCACTTCGCAATAAAGGAGTACAATTGGTTTTGGACGGGGTAGTTGATTATTTGCCATCGCCGATTGATGTACCGGCTATTGAAGGCATGGATGTGAATGATCAAGAAAAGAAAATTGATATTAAGGCAGAGGACTCAACTCCTTTTTCTGCTTTGGCTTTCAAAGTAGCCACGGATCCTTTTGTTGGACAACTGACATTTTTCCGCGTTTATTCCGGAATATTAAAGGCCGGTTCATATGTTTTGAATTCAACTAAAAACGAAAAAGAAAGAATCGGGCGAATTCTTAGAATGCATTCCAATCACCGTGAAGAAATTCAGGAGATTTATGCCGGAGGAATCGGCGCGCTAGTCGGTTTAAAGAACACAACGACAGGTGATACTCTTTGCGATATGGACCATCCGGTTATTTTGGAATCCATCACTTTTCCGGAGCCGGTTATTGATATTGCCGTTGAACCGAAAACCAAAGCCGACCAGGAAAAAATGGGTATGGCTCTTAAAAAGTTGTCCGAAGAGGATCCCACCTTGCGCATCAGGACCGATGAAGAAAGTGGCCAGGTTATTATTTCCGGGATGGGGGAATTGCATTTGGATATTATCGTGGACAGAATGAAAAGAGAATTTAAGGTGGAGGCCAATGTCGGTCAGCCGCAAGTGGCTTATCGTGAGACTATTAAAGCCCAGGCTCAGGCGGAAGGAAAATACATCAGACAGTCAGGCGGACGCGGACAGTATGGACATGTTTGGATTAAGGTTGAACCCGGCGAAGATGGTAAAGATTTTGAATTTGTTAATGAAATCAAAGGCGGTGTCATTCCTCAGGAATATATCACGCCGGTTAGTAAAGGAATTAAGGAAGCTATGGACAATGGAGTTTTGGCCGGTTATCCACTTGTTGGAATTAAAGCGACTCTTTACGACGGATCTTTTCATGATGTTGACTCTTCAGAAGCAGCTTTCAAAATTGCCGGTTCTATGGCGCTTAAAGAAGCAGTCAGACGTGCTACCCCGATTATTATGGAGCCGATTATGAAGATTAATATTATTACTCCGGAACAATTTATGGGTGATGTGGTGGGTGATATCAATTCCAAAAGAGGTATGATTAAGGAAATGGGAGATCGCGGCGAAGGAAATGCCAGAGTGAAGGTTATTGATGCAGAAGCGCCTTTGGCTTCTATGTTTGGTTATGCCACGCAACTTCGATCGATGACTCAAGGTCGCGCCAGTTATGTAATGGAATTTGATCATTACAGTGAAGTTCCCAAATCTATGGCGGAAGAAATTATGGGAAACAAGAAATAATTTAAACTATCAAACAACCCTGAGCACTCGGGGTTGTTTTTTTATTTTTTGAAATGTGGTAAAATAATGCTATAAATTCAAAAATATATGGACAAAAAAAATAAAATATTTTTTATTGTATTCTTCCTGTTAATTATCGGATCTATCGGAGCTACTTATTACCGCACGATGATTAAAAAGGATTATATAGTTTCAGCTCAAACTGACTGTGATCCTTACACGGAAAAATGTTTTATTTGGGAATGCGATCCGGCTTCGACGGTGGAGGGGGAGGCTTGCACGGGTGATCCGGAAAGTGATGTTTGGTATTATCAAATTCTTGAAAGAAAAGCCTATAATGTTCCACTTTGCGACCCTAATGATGAAAATTGTGAAGCCCTAGTTTGTCCCGAGGGCGAAAAAGATTGCAGCGTAACTTTTTGCAATGATGAGAATAAAGTTGAACAGGGAGTTGAATGCAATGATCCTGTGCAATATACTATCGATAATCCAGAAGAAGAGGAAACAGAATGTGAAGAGGGCGATGAAGAATGTTTAGCGGCCGAAGAGGAAGGCGAAGAAACTGAAGAGGCAAGTGGTGAAGAAGCTGTTGAGGAAGGATCAGCAGGAGAGGAACCAGCAGCTGAAGAATCAGAAGGGACAGAGGAATCTCCTGAAGAAGCCGCAGTGGAAAATCAAGTGCCTGTTGTAAACTCAATCTTCCCGGTCAGGTAAATTAATTTTTCAAAAACACCACTAAAAGTGGTGTTTTTTTAACTCTTCCATTTTCCTGTAATTAAGGCTAAAATCTAGGTATAAAGAAAAGACTTAAACAAATTATATGAAAAAAATAATAATTTTAGGAAGTACTGGAAATGTTGGCGGACAAGTCTTGGATGTAGTGAATCAATATCCTAAAAAACTTAAGGTTGTGGGGTTAGCAGCTAATGGCAATTTTGATTTATTGTTAAAGCAAATCAAAAAATACAAACCCCAAGCTGTGGCTATTCCGAACGAAGAAGAGGCGGAAAAAATGAAAAGGAAAGTTTCTATTCCCATATATTCAGGAGAAAATGCCTTGGTAAAACTTACAAACATAACGGGATATGATACTCTGGTCAATTCGGTGGTGGGGCTGGTTGGAATTCGAGCCACATTAAACGCAATTAGAAAAAAGAAAGATATTGCTTTAGCCAATAAAGAAACATTGGTGGCAGCCGGGTCTATTGTGATGAAAGAAGTGAAAAAACACAAAGTCAAGCTGATGCCCATTGATTCCGAGCATTCAGCGCTTTTCCAGTGTCTCAATGGAGAAAAACATTCGGAAGTCAAAAGGCTAATCATAACCTGTTCTGGCGGAGCTTTATGGAGAAAAACAAAAAAGGAATTGGAAAATGCCACAGTGGATGATGCGCTTAATCACGCCACTTGGACCATGGGCAGTAAAATTACGATTGACTGTGCTACTCAAATGAATAAAGGTTTTGAAGTAATTGAGGCAATGTGGCTCTATGATATGCCGATTGAAAAAATCGATGTTGTCATTCATCCGCAAAGCATTATTCATTCGATGGTTGAATATTCTGACGGGAGTATCATGGCTCAAATGGCTTGTCCAGATATGCGTTTACCCATCCAATATGCTTTTTCTTATCCCGAAAGATGGGATGCGCCCATTGAAAGATTTGATTTTTCTAAAAATATAACCTTTGAAAAACCGGACATTGAAAGATTTCCCTGTCTGGGTTATGCTCTCAGAGCAGCTAAAAAGGGTGGAACTCTGCCGGCCGTTATGAATGCTGCCAATGATTTTATGGTTTGGAAATTTTTGCGCAAAGAATGTAAACTGGTGGATATAGCCAAGGTGGTGAAAAAGATAATGGATAGCCACAAAATAATCAAGAATCCAACCTTGGAGCAAATAGAAAAAAGCATTGCAGATGCGACTTTGCAGGCGGAGAAAATTTTCGAAAAAATAAAGAAATAAATCAAATTTGTGTTTTGTGAACTATTTAATTAATTTGCGAAAGTTATGAAAAAGTATAAATCCAGAGTAGTAAAAGTTGGGCCGTATCTTTTAGGCGGAAGTAATCCGGTGCGGGTGCAATCAATGTGTACAACTGATACGCGCGATGTGGCGGCGACTGTTAAACAAATTTTGGCTTTGGAAAAAGCTGGTTGCGAAATTATTCGCGTAGCTGTGCCGGATATGGCCGCGGCCAAAGCCATTGGAAAAATAAAAAAGCGAATTCATATTCCGCTGGTGGCGGATATTCATTTTGATTACCTTTTGGCGCTGGAATGTGTGAAACAGGGGATAGACAAAATCAGAATCAATCCGGGTAACATCGGTTCTAAAGAAAAAGTTGAAGCGGTGGTCAAAGCTTGCAAGGCTAAAAAAATTCCCATTCGCATTGGTGTCAATGTCGGATCAATTGAAAAAGATTTGCTCAAAAAATATGGGCCAACTCCGAAAGCCGCGGTGGCTTCAGCTTTGCGTCATGTGAAAATTCTGGAAGATTTGAATTTCCATGATATTTTGATTTCTATTAAATTTAGCGATGTACCGCAACTTGTGGAGGGCTATCGTTTGCTTTCCCAAAAAGTTAGCTATCCTTTGCATCTTGGAGTAACCCACGCCGGGACTGTTTATATGGGTACTCTCAAAAATGCTATCGGTATTGGCATCCTTCTGAATGAAGGAATTGGAGCCACAATTCGCGTTTCTTTGACGGCCGACCCTTGTGAAGAGATAAAAGCCGGCTTTGCTATTTTGAACGCCTCTGGGGTCAGAAAATATGGTCCAGAACTTATTGCTTGCCCAACTTGTGGCCGCACAGAAATCGATTTAATTGGCTTGGCGGAAAAAGTGGAAAAATTCCTGGTTGGCATTAAAAAGCCTTTGAAAGTGGCAGTCATGGGTTGCGTGGTTAATGGACCCGGAGAAGCGCGCGAAGCGGACATTGGTATTGCTGGCGGAAAAAAATGCGGGGCTATTTTTGTTAAAGGCAAAGTCTTGCGCACCGTTGTTGAAGAAAATCTTTTGTCAGAATTTTTGAAAGAAATTAAAAAAATTTCCTAACATTGAGCATCAGGAAATTTTAAAAAGATTATTTCACTAAAAATTTTGGATATTTTTTTGAAAGCTTTTTCCTGGCTTCGGAAAGAGCTTTTTTTGATTCAAATATTCCAAAAACTGTTGAGCCCGAGCCGCTCATGAGTGAACCGTCAGCCCCAAGAGCTAAAAATTCTTCTTTAAGTCTTTTGATTATTGGATATTCTTTTTTCATGATAATCTCAAAATCATTGTGCAGATATTTGGCAATTTTTTTTGAATTGCCATTATTGGCAGCTGCAATCATGCTTTCCGATATTTTTGTTTTTCTTTTGATTTTTCTAAGTAGCGGCGAAAGTTTTGCATAGGCCAAAGGAGTGGCGATGTGAATTTGCGGATTTATCAGTAAAATATTTAAAGGTGGCACTTCGAATGTTTGACTGATTTTTTCTCCAGTGCCTTCAATCAAAGCCGAATTTTTTTCCGAAAAAAAGAAGGGAATGTCCTTTCCAATTTTGCTGGCTAAATTAACTAATTGTTTTTGTGAAAGAGGAAACTTGAAATGTTTATTTAAAATTTTAAGTACGGCGGCACCATCCGAACTACCGCCACCAAGACCGGCGCCAACCGGAATATTTTTTTTGATGCGAATCTCAAGTCCAACATTCTTTTTTATTTTTTTCAAAAAAGATTTGGCGACTTTGTGGCAAATATTTTTTTCGTCGGAGGGTATTTTGCGAGAGTTGCTTCTGATGGAAATTCCGGATTTTTTTGAATCAAAAGCTACAAATATTTCATCGTACAAATCTGGCAATTTTGTCATTACCGTTCTGATTTCATGAAAACCGCTGGGAAGTTTTTTGATAACTTCCAGCGTTAAATTTATTTTAGCCGGAGCTTTGAGTTTGCTCGTCATTTTTTTAGGCTTACAATTGCAAAGGCCTGAATGCCTTCGCCTCTACCAAAAGATGTCATTTCTTCACCGGTTGTGGCATTAATGCCAATAACACTTTTTTCAATACCCAAAATGTTGGCCAGATTTTCTTTGATCTCATTTGTTATGGGCAATATTTTCGGTTGTCTGGCTTCAATGGACAAACCAATATTATTAATCACATAACCTTTTTCCTGAATATGACCAAGTGCAACTTTTAAATATTCTTGACTGTCGGTTATGCCCTTTTGGCACATTGAATCAGCGTAGGTTGAAAATGAGTCATTGCCAACAGCTTGCATCAGAGCATTGCAAAGAGCATGGATGATAACATCGGCATCAGAATTGCCTTCAAGGCCTTTTTCATTGGGAATTTCTAGGCCACCTAAAAATAGCCTTCTGTTTTCATCGCTTGAAAATCTATGCGAATCTTGCCCGAAACCGACTCTAAAATCGTTCATATTTTTAAACTTTTAATAATTATTTTTGCCAAAGCCAAATCCAAGGGTGTGGTTATTTTAAAATTATATTTCGATCCTTCGATTATTTTTACTTTTTTCCTAAGTCTTTCGACCAAGGAAACATCATCGGTGCCAATGAAATTATCTTTAGAAGCTTGAGTAAAAGCCCCAAAGGCCAGAGGAAACTTGATAGTCTGCGGAGTTTGCATATTCCAAAGTTTGGATCTTTCCAATGTTCTTTTGACCATGCCTTTTTTATCGACTTCTTTGATTGTGTCTTTAGTCGGATGGGCGATAGCACAAGCGCCATATTTTTTGGCATTTGAAAGTGTGGCAGAAATTTCTTCAATTGTGACAAAGGGATTAGCGCCATTATGAAAAGCAACTAAGGATTTTTTCTTATCCTGCAAAATGCTATCCAGAAAAAGCACAGCATTGAGTCCCGAGAATTGTCTTTCTTTTCCTCCTGGAATAACCTCCATAATTTTTTTAAGTCTGAATTTTTTGATCAGTTGGTGAACAATTTTGATTTCTTCTTCTTTGACAACAACAAGAATAGCATCAATGTCAGGACACTTTTCGAATGTTTTGAGAGAATAGAAAAGCAAGGGCTTATTCTGGAGCTCTAAAAATACTTTGTTTTTTCCGGCCTCCATTCTTTTGCCAATTCCGGAAGCCAAAATTACGCCAACATTCATGGATTTTGTTAAAGCTGTTTATTCTACTCTAAGAATAGCACAAGCCGACGGAATAAAAAGGGGGATAGTCTGAGACTTTTCAAATTCGGGATTTTGTGCCAGAATGAAATGTAATCAAAATTTATGTGCTTATTTGAGACACCATTCTACATTTACTATTCACATATTGCAGTTTTTGTACTCTGTTTTTTGACCGCTATTCTCATCCTTATAGTCGACCCTAAAAAAGCATCCAACCGGAGTGCTTTTTATTTTATCTTAGCCATCGCCCTTTTGGTGGCTGATGTTTTTGGGCAATGGACAATTCACAGCGTAGCTCCCAATAAATTTCTCGTTGAAGCTTCCATTGTGCTGGTAGTTCTGATTCCTTTGCTCTTTGTTTATTTTTCCTATCATTACACGCACACAGAATTAAAAAAGAAAACCAAATTGCTGCTTGCACTTCCCGTGGCTGTTTTGGCAATATTTGCTTTTTCTAAATATGCTTTCGATGTTTTTAATGCTAATGATTGTTTTTATGCGGAAGGTAAGTGGATAAGTTTTGCGAGCTATCTTTTAGAAATTTTTTATACTATTTGGGCGGTGCGCGTTCTGGTCAAATATTATCGCTTACCTCAGGGTAATATTATAATCGACAACTCAATCAGAATTTTAGTCCCAGCCTTTTGTTTCTATACTGTTTGGAATATTGTTTTCAGTGAAATCGACAGGATAAGTTTCTATACCAATTCTTATATTGAGTCGACGCCGCACTTTATTACCGGTACCCTCTTTTTCATTTCTCTGATTGCCTTTGCCATTATCAAGAAAGATTTCTTTGAATTTCCAATGGTTATTACCAGTCACTATACTGTTGTTGTCTGGACTCTGATATTTTTGGGCTTCATCTTTTTCTACTCCAATCTGACCCTGGTTATTTTGGCAGCTGTTTTCTATGTAATTCTTATGATTATTTTTTGGAAGATGTAATGCTATTTAAAATCTATTTCATTGGCGTGAAGTTCATAAAGGAAATTGTAATTTCCTTTTTCTATTTCTTCTTCCATGTCTGTTACTTTTCTGCCTTCAAATTCAGAAAACCCAAGAGCTTTAAGTCCATTAACGGTCATCATTTTTACCACGTCTCTGGCTGATATGTGGTTTGAGTTTAGATTTACTCCTTTTTGCACGAGGGCGGCAAGTTTGCCGGCTTCCCAAATGTCCAACCTGTTGGAACTGGCAGCACCGTCTGTTCCCAGGCAAACATTAATTTTTTTGTCGAGCATTTTTCCAAGGGGCATAATGCCTGAACCTAATTTTAAATTGCTGAGAGGACAATAAACAACATTAACTTTTCTTTTGGCCATGATATCCAAATCTTCATCAGTAACCCAGACACAATGAGCCAGAAGAGATTTCTCATTCAAAAGGCCGAGTTTATCCAGATAGGCCGTCGGAGTAAGACTGGTTTTTTGCAAACAATCATCGAATTCTTTTTTAGTTTCTGACAAATGAATGTGCAAAAGAGCATCATATTTTTCAGCTAATTCTTTGGCTTTCAGTAAATTTTTTTCCGAAACCGCATAAATTGAATGGGGCGCGACAGCTACTTTTATCGATGGATGATTTTGATATTTGATTAAAAGTTTTTCGGAAATTTCCAGAGCTTGCTCAGGTGTTTTTGTGCTGGGGGAGGGGAAGTCCAGAATGCATTCTCCGATTATTGTCGGTACGCCAAGCTCTTCGGCGGCTTCAGCTACTCTGTCTTCAAAAAAATACATATCCGCAAAAATCTGAATGCCATTTCTTTTCATTTCCAAAATAGCTTCTTTGGTTTTTTCATATACGAAGTCAGAGTTCACCTGATCCTTTTCGGCTGGCCAAATATATTTTTCCAGCCATTCTTGCAACGGCAAATCTTCCGCTATTCCGCGGAAGGCGATCATAGCCGCATGCGTATGAACGTTAACAAGAGGAAGGTTAAATTTTTGTTTCATATGATGATTTTACTATTATATTTTTAAAAGTATATTTATATTCTATGCTCTTTAGCTATTCTTGTAAAAAAGCCAATTATAATCTCTTTAATTCTGTCTGAAAGATCGGATGCCATTATGATAAAAACAATCCATGCTTTCATTTTTTTGTAATTAAAGGTAAAATTCAAACAAATTATAAGAAAATGATTATCAATTATTATGAAAAAATTTGAAATCAAAAACAAAAATAACGAAATAGTTTCTGATGTTTTTTATTTCCTTGAATATGAAAATAGGAAATATAAAAACAAACAAGAATTCATTAATTATTTAGTTAGAACCATTTCAAAAATTAATGGCATAGGTTACGCTGGCTTTAAAGACGAGGCAAATTTACACAAACATTTAGTGAAAGCGGTTTTTGGTTTTGAAAAGTTCAATGGAGTCCCAAAGATTAATTTTAGGGAACAGGAGATTCTTCGAATAATTAAAAATACGCTAGGAAAATGTAATGAAAAATTAAAATCAGAAATAGTATATTTCTTTATCTTTCCTAATTTCAATAAATTTAAAAAAGAAAAAATGAATGGTGTAGGTGGTCTTTGTCCTTGGAAAAATACAATTTTAATCGATATAAATCCAGTAAGTGGATGGCAAGATGCGTTAAAAAGATCTTTGTGTCATGAGTTCCATCATTCAATTATTGCGAACAAGAGAAATTCGCAAACATGGACGTTGCTTGAGGCGCTGGTTTATGAGGGTATGGCTGACAATTTTGCGGAAGATATAACTGGTAAAACCAGTCCTTGGGTTAAGGCTCTATCCAAAAAGGAAAGCAAGGTTTTTCTTAAGAGAATAGAAAAACTGCTAGACTTGAATGATGAAAAAACATATCAGGAAGTGTTTTTTGGAAAAAATAAAAAGTATCCAATGTGGGCAGGATATGCAGTGGGATATCAAATGGTAAAAGCATACTTAAAGGCTCATCCCGATCTAACTTGGATTGATATTTCAAAATTAAAGCCAAGGATATTTCAGAAAATTTGTTTTTCGTAAATATTTTTTCAAATTTTACATAAAAATATTCATAAAAAATTATTGGTGTTATTTTTGCCTAAGCTATTGACAAAATACCCAATAATGGCTAATCTTTTGGAAGATCATTGAAATCAAAAAAGTCTAAAAATACATGCAATTTCGCATGCAAATACTAATAGAAGGAGGTGAAAAAGTATGACGAAGGAAATATTTGATCCGAAGGAAATTGTGGCTTTACCTTTAGAGCCGACGCCGCTGAAGAACAACTGCGCGATGCCTTGTCCGAGTCCCAGTCCGGACACAATCGCGTCCCTGGGGTACAAGGTCAAAATCTCTTAATTGGCATGAACCGAGAGGCATCTCCGCAGCAACGGAGATGCCTCAAATTATCTAGGAGGAAAACTAAATGAAGTACATTTTGAGGGATTGTGTCTTGTATAGAAGGGAAGTCTTTGGTTCCATTGTTTATAACAGGAATGACCGGCAATATCACCACTTTAACAGATCGGCATCTGAAATTATTGAACAATGTTCTCGACCAAGCTCGCCATCAGATATTGTGTTTGCAATATCGGAGAAAGGAGAATTTGCAGGAGTCAGTATCGAAAGTGTCAAAAGTTTTATTGAACATTTGTCTCGTATTGGGCTTATTATCAAAGCGCAGAGTACGCAGATTAAAAGTGGCGCAGATATGTTCTTTGTCGACATGAATGTTTTTCCCAAGAATTATTTGGCGTCGCCAACGACAGTAGCCCTTTATGTGACATACAAGTGCCACAGGCATTGTCGTCACTGCATATCTGATGCAAATTCAGAAGCCAAAAACAATCTTTGCGAGTTGTCAACCTCGGAATGGTTGCGTGTGATTGATATCTTGAAAAGCAAAGGCGTTGTGCAATTGGTTATTACTGGCGGAGAGCCGTTCTATCGTGAAGATCTGATGCAGATCTTGAAATATGCGGATGAACGAAAATTCCGCACGTTCGTTTTGACGGAAGCTGGGCTATTGAATGAGGAATTGATTGATGGCATAGCTACATTAAAGCACCTAGATCATCTTCAGGTTAGCATGGATGGCTACAACGCAAAAACACACGATTTTATTAGGGGCAATGGCGCTTTTGCAACTTTATTGTCCAAATTACAGATGCTGAAAAATGCAAACGTTAATTTCACAATTGCTTCGCTTATGCACAGGGACAATTATCTGGACCTGTCCAAGATTGCCAAACTGGCGACCAAGATGGGAGCAAAAAGACTTTGGATAACACCCTTGACACCTTTTGGCCGCGGTCAAGATCTTAGTGACTTAGTTCTTTCCAATGATCAACTTGCTGTGATTTCACGTGAATACTGTCAATTGATAAAAGTTGGAGCAGTGAATCCTGCAAATGATTTTTGGAAAGTTGCTAGCCAAGAACAGGAATCTTGTGGCGATAATTTTAATCCATTAAAAGATAATCCCTTCGAGTTTAGTCGAGCCATATATACTTTGTCGGTTGATCCGTCCGGCAACTGTTATGTTGACAGTAAGTCGAGATCACTGGATGTCCTGTCACTTGGAAACATTTTGACCAATGATTTCGATAATATCTGGCACAATACGGCCCTTGAGACTATTCGTGCAGGATACGAATTTGGTGATTGGACGTTTTTTGACTATCTTGGCAAGATGGGCGAATGATGTTATGCACCAAATAAATGATAGAAACCCCGCGACTTATTGTGGTCAAGGGGTTTTTTATTGCCTTCAAACCTGTTGACTTATAATGCGAAAAAACTTAAAATGTAGAAAGAGCTCTAGCTTATTATTAAGTATTAAGTAAGACAATGTCAGAAAAAAAAGCCAGTGAAAGGAGTGAAAGAATTCAAAAACTTGAAAAACTAAAAAAATTAGCAATAAATCCTTTCCCATCAAAATCAAACAGAGATCATATGATTAGTGATATCTTTTTAAATTTTGATGATTTACAAAAAAAAGGAAAAGCAGTATCTATAGCAGGCAGATTGTGCAGCATTAGAATCCATGGTAATTTGACCTTTTGCAATATAAAAGATGCTAGTGGTAATATCCAGTTAGCTTTTTCAAAAAAAGAATTAATTAATGATGAATATAAAAATTTTGTAAATCTTATTGACGAAGGTGACTTCATTGAAGTTTTTGGGTGTTGCTTTTTTACTCATCGTCAGGAAAAAAGCATAATGGTTCAAAAATGGAAGTTACTTACAAAAGCGGTTAGGCCTTTACCGAGTTCGTGGTTTGGATTTAAAGACGAAGAAAAAAGGCTCCGTAAGAGATATTTGGATATTTTGCTTAATCCAGAAATAAAAGAACTGATTATAAAAAAAGAAAGATTTTGGCAAACTATCAGATCTTTTCTAAAAGAAAAAGGATTTTTAGAAGTTGAAACTCCGACATTAGAGGCAACTGCCAGCGGTGCTGATGCTAAGCCCTTTAAAACGCATCATAATGATTTTGATATGGATGTTTATTTGAGAATTTGTGTGGGCGAGCTTTGGCAAAAAAGACTTATGGCGGCTGGTTTTGAAAAAACATTTGAAATCGGTAGAGCATATCGAAATGAGGGCAGCAGCTCAGAGCATCTTCAGGAATTCACTAATGTGGAATTTTATTGGGCATACGCAGACTATCAAATGGGAATGAAACTGGTTAAAAGAATGTATAAAAAAATTGCCAAAGATGTTTTTCAAACAACCAAGTTTAAAATTAAAAATTTTGATGTTGATCTTAATGCCGAGTGGATTAAAATAGACTATCGTCAGGAAGTTTTAAAACAAACAGGAATTGATGTGTTAGCGGCAACTGAAAATGAAATGAAGAATAAACTGGATGATCTAAAAGTTAAATTTGACGGAAAAACAAAAGAAAGATTAATTGACAGCTTATGGAAATATTGCCGAAAAAATATTGCCGGTCCAGCGTTTCTTATCAATGAGCCTAAAATTATTTCTCCTTTAGCAAAATCAAGAGAAGATAATCCAGCATTAACAGAACGCTTTCATGTGATTATTGCTGGAAGCGAAATTGGACAGGGATTTTCCGAACTTAATGATCCAATTGACCAGAGGCAACGTTTCGATTCGCAACAAAAATTATTAAAAGCTGGTGATGAAGAAGCAATGGCAGCTGATTATGATTTTGTTGAGATGCTTGAATATGGAATGCCACCTGTCTGTGGCTTTGGTTTTGGTGAACGCCTTTTTAGTTTTTTTGAGAATAAACCACTGCGCGAAACGCAGATATTTCCTTTAATGAAGCCGAAGATTTAGTGGGTTCTTTCAAAAATTTTTTAAGTGCGGATGTTTTTACGGAAAAATGTAAACCAATCTACCGATTTTACATTTTGCAACAACTTTTTACTTGTTGCAAAAAAAACAGAAGGAGAGGAGGAGTTTGGCTATGGAAAAAGTATGCACGCATATTTATCCAGTGTCCGAAGAACCCAAGACGTATTGTAAATTGGGATGCGGATGTTTTATCAGCAGTGTGGATGACGGAGGTCCCAAAGGTGTTGATCCTCGGGGAAAATGTCCTAATTCGATGGAAGCAAAAAAAGAAAGAAAGTCCGAAACATTTTTTATGTCATCTTGCGCTGGAGCATAATGACAGCACTTAACAACGATTGAAGAAGGTGAGCCCCCTTGTTAACAAAGATTTCTAAGGGGGCTTCTTATATTTATCCAAATTCCAACAGAATAAGACTATGATAAATTTAATTTGTTTTTTCCGGCGGTTATTGCCAAAATCCCCCTATAGCTTTCTTCTCCAATGAAGATGGGGTAAAAATTTTTATTTGATTTTATTTCTTTCCCAGCAGACCATCCAATAACTTTGCCTTTTTTTATTAACTTGAAATTTAGGATGTTTTTGTTGGTTTTGAAGGGCAGATGAACCTCATATGAACCGGTAACGGTATACAATTCTTTTTTGGTTGAGTTTAATTTTGATCCTTTGATCATGCCTAAATTTTTCAAAATTGCTACAATCTCAAACAAAGCTTTTTTATAGTTAGTTCCTTTTTTATTCGGACCATATTCAATAGCCAAGCCGGTTTTTGCATATCTTATCATTTCTCCGCCACCAAAAACATTTTTTCTTATCAAGGCCACCTTTTTGCAGGGGACTAGACGCAAAATATTTCTGGTCGTTTTTCTTAAATTAGTGACAATGGCAATTCGATCAAAATTAGAAGTTGTGGCATGGATATCAATCACAATGTCAGAATCTTTTATTTCCTTGCTTATGGAATGAGCCAAGCGTTCTTCATAGTTTCCATTTTTCTTTCCTGGAAAAGAACGGTTTAAATCTCCATCTACTATTCGTTGTTTTTTCTGTATGGCTTTTTCATTGGCAACGATTAATTTCAAAGACCCTTTTAATAAACATATGTCTTTTAATTTATCTATAACTCTTTTGCCGATTATCTCGTTGCCATGTAGACAGCCAACAATAGAAATGAGTGGCTTGCCGTATCCAATTTTTGTGATATTAAGTTTCATAAATTTAAATTAAAAATTAAAACGACCTCTGAGGAAGAGATCGGTTAGAAGTTATTTTATCGCGCAAAAACCAATCTCTTTAGGAGGTAAAGAAAAAAGAAAAGAGACAATTTTTGGTGTATATTTTCTGCATATTTTTGATGAGGCAAGTATAGCAAGTTCATTACAAAAAGCAAGTGTTTTATTTTTCCCAATTCTATGCTAGGATAGTGCATAATGCAAAATTATATGTGTATATTGGATACACCATTGTTTGTTTATTATTCTCATATCGCGGTTTTTGTATTGTGTCTCCTAACTGCCATTCTTATCCTTGTGCATGACCATCAAAAAGCTTCCAACCGGAATGCTTTTTATTTTATTTTGATTATGGCACTTTGGACGGCTGATGTTTTTGGGCAATGGGCCGTTAAGGATATTTTTTGGAATTTAGTTATAAATAAAATTTCCTTTATGGCTGATTTTATTGTTCTATTCTTTCTTTATTTTTCATATCATCTTGTTCGCAAAAATATAACCATAAAGCAAAAATTTATTTTTGCAATCCCATATATTATTTTGGCGGCAAGTCCATTTATATTCAATATTTTTTCCTATTATGATCCTGAAACATGTAGCTATAATGCAAGCCCAATAATAATGTTTTATCTGTATTTTCTTGATATTATTTATGCCTCTTGGGCAACATATATTCTAGTAAAAAACAGAAATAATTCTAATTGCAATATTTTGGTGCCTTTTCAAATAAAAATTCTGATCCCGGCTATTTGGTTTTTTGTTATTTGGGGTATATTTTACGAGGAAATTTACAGAATAAGTTTTTCGTTGGGCTCACTTATTGATAACACTCCATATTTTATTATTGGTAATTTATTTTTTGTTTCCTTGATTGCATTTGCCATTATCCGCAAAGAACTTTTTGAATTTCCTGCAGTGCCCACCACTCAATTTGCAATTGTTATTTGGACGCTTATATTTTTAGGTCTCATCTTCTTCTATGCCAATCTGACTCTGATTATTTTGGCAGTCATTTTTTATGCGATTTTGATGTATATTTTTTGGAAGATGTAATTTTATGTATGCAGTTTTCGAAAGGGTCGTAAAAAACTTTAAAAGTGAAGGTTCTATCGAAAAAGATGTAAAAAATCTTTTTGTT
>CAZWRY010000012.1:0-27234 GCA_964636505.1 uncultured Bdellovibrionales bacterium
TTATAAAAGCGGAAAAATTAAGCGTTATCCATAATCGAGGAAAATCGAACGAAGTTCGCTCTCTTGTTGATGCTGATTTGGAAATTTTCGAACAAGAATATGTAATTATCCATGGGCCTTCTGGTTGCGGCAAATCAACGCTGCTCTATTCAATGGCTGGCTTGCAAAATCCAACAGCCGGATCGATTTCTGTGGCTGGTAAAGAAATTTTTGGCATGAATAAGAAGGAAAAATTGGAACTTCATCAGGACACAATCGGTATGATTTTTCAGGCTTTTTATCTCATTGACTCATTGAACGTCATTGATAATGTTTGTTTACCAATGACTTTTAAGGGCAATGAGCTGAAAAAAAGGCGAGAAGAAGCCATGAAACTTTTGACTAGATTTAATATTGCCGAACAAGCTCATAAATTTCCTAACCAACTTTCTGGCGGACAAAAACAAAGAGTTGCCATTGCTCGATCACTTATTAACAATCCAAAGATAATCCTAGCTGATGAACCTGTAGGAAATTTGGACAGCGAATCATCAATGAATGTGATGAAAATCATCAAGGAGCTTAACGAAATTGATAAAAAAACCATTATTTTGGTGACGCATAATGATGAACATTTGTATTATGGCGATAGAATTATTGGTATGCGAGATGGTAAAATAATTAGCGAAGAGATTAGACGAGAAAAACGACCAATTGAAGCTAAGGAAAGGGCGATGGCCGAAAGTGGCAAGGAAATTTCACAAGAACTCAAGGTTTTAATGAGAGCTTTCAGCAATCTGACACCTAATCAGTTGGGTACACTCTTGGTTCCCTATAAATCCAGACAACTGCTTACCCACGTTCTCTCTGAATTAACAGAAGAACAAATGAATTTAACGGATAATTTTTTGAAAAATTTATTACTTAATGATATTGATGCAGCTACCTTGCAAGCCAATTTGGATAAAAGCATTGAAAAAGGTGGAGCTAATTGGGACAAGAGAAAGGCCGTTTCTTTTTCGGGAAGAGTAAAGGAAATTATTAATCAATCTGAGATTATCAAGAAAGAACCTGAAAAAGCATCAAAGGCGTTAGCCGAATATCTGAATGGATTTTTTGCTCTTGGCCTAGATTTAGAGATGAAAAAACGCTTAGTTGCATTTTTGGATCTGAGAATTAAAAACCAAATAGATTATCTGGAACTCAGAAAAAGAATGAACACTTCTAGACTTGTGGGAGGGCTAGGAATTTATAAAAATACCGTAGAAAAAATTGCTAGAGAAATAGAAATAATTATGTTATTAGTGTATATTGCATAAATGAAGTTCTACGATTTATTAAAATTATCGACCAGAATGTTTAAGGCGAGAACCTCTCGAACACTTTTAACTGTTATGGGTATGGGTGTGGGTATTGGGGCCATCCTCTTTCTTGTTTCTCTGGGGTATGGACTTCAAAAAACTCTTTTGGAAAAAATTACTACTTCTGATTCTTTGCTGACATTGGATGTGGCTGAATCAAAATCAGTAGCGGTTAGCCTTGATAAATCAGCTGTGGATGAAATTCAAAAAATGGAAGGAGTATCTGAAGTCAGTAAATCATTTAGCCTGTCATCTCAAGGCCAGATGAATAATCTGTCAGCTGATCTCATTTCAGTTGGAATTGATCCGACATTTCTTCGCCTGGGTGGAATAAAAGTAGAAAAAGGAGAAATTTTGAGTGATGAAAAAATAGACAATATTATCATCACCTCTTCAGTGGCGCAAATTTTTGGAAGTGATGTTGATTCTGTTTTAGGTCAGGAAATAAATATTTCATTTTTTGTACCAAGCGCTCAGTCTGAGGAAGCAGAAGATGGCTTGCAAGAAAAAGCGCAGGAATTTAGTTCCAGTAAGGCCTATAGAATAGGCGGTGTCATCGAAGGTGAGGAGAGTCTGGTATATATTAACTATAAATCACTGGAAAATATTGAGGTACAAAAATATGACAAAGTAAAAGTAAAGTGTGCTTCTAATAGTGAAATGAACGATATTCGCGACAAAATAATGGAAAAAGGTTTTATAGTTTCATCTCTTTCGGATACTGTTGATCAGGCCAACCAGGTTTTCAGTATAATTCAAATCATTTTGATGTGTTTTGGTATTATAGCCTTAATAGTTAGTGCTATTGGAATGTTTAATACAATGACCATTGCCCTTTTGGAAAGAACCAACGAAATTGGAATTATGAAATCAATTGGGGCTTCCAATCGATCAATTTCTTGGATGTTCATTATGGAATCAACTATCATGGGATTTTTGGGCGGCTTGAGTGGAGTGGTAATTGGCTTTTTAGGTGGTAGAATATTCAACTTTTTGATAAATATGGTAGCTGCACGTTTAGGTGGACAACCCGTAGATTTATTTTATAGTCCTGCTTGGTTTGTGATACTTATTATTGTTTTTGCCGGATTTGTTGGTCTTTTGACGGGTGCAATTCCAGCGAAACGGGCCAGTAAAATTGATCCATTGGATGCCTTACAATATAAATAAAAAGAACCCCGATTTATTCGGAGTTTTTTCTTGTCCCGCACTAATTTTGCATTAGCACCCAGGGTGCTGTTTTTGGCCAAAGGCCAATATGTAAAGTTAGTGCGGGATTGAAAAAAAAGCCGTTTTGGGCTAGGATAAAGATATTATGGATAAATACGACCACAAAAAAATTGAAGGGAAATGGCAAACATATTGGACAGAAAAAGAACTGTACAAAACTTTTGATGATCAGGATAAACCCAAGTTCTATGTCTTGGATATGTTCCCATATATTTCTGGTTCGGGAATTCATGTCGGACATCCAAAGGGGTATATTGCTACAGATGTTGTCTCAAGATATAAAATGCTCAAGGGTTTCAACGTACTTCATCCGATGGGATGGGATGCTTTTGGGCTTCCGGCAGAAAATTATGCTATTAAGAATAAAATAAACCCAAATATTTTTGTAAAAGAACATATTAATAAATTCAGGGAGCAACTTAAAATATTCGGTTTTACATATGATTGGGATAGGGAAATAAGCACAACTGATCCGGAATACTATAAATGGACACAATGGATATTTTTGAAAATGTTTGAAAAAGGTTTGGCTTTTGAATCAGAAGAGCCGGTCAATTGGTGCCCGAGCTGCAAAACAGTTCTAGCTAATGAAGACTTGGAGGGCGGACTTTGTGAAAGATGCGGCACCCAGGTAATTCAAAAAAAACTTAGGCAATGGGTTTTAAAAATGACTGATTATGCCGATAGACTTCTTTATGATTTAGATAAAGAAGATTTGGATTGGGAAGGGCTTATCAAAGAACAGCAACGAAACTGGATTGGACGATCTGAAGGCGTGGAGTTTGAAATGAAAATAGTTGGCAGTGGAGAAAAAATAGAAGTTTATACTACCCGAGTGGATACTGTATTTGGTATGACCTATGCTGTCGTAGCGCCAGAGCATAAAATAATAGAAAGATTAAAAGACAAAATAGAAAATTATGATGTTGTAGAAAAATACCTTATTCAAGCCCAAAATAAGACTAATTTGGAGCGCACGGATTTACAAAAGGAAAAAACTGGAGTTGAGCTCAAGGGGATAAAAGTCATAAATCCATTTACCGGAGAAGAAATCCCATTGTTTGTAGCAGATTATGTTTTGGGATTTTATGGTACTGGCGCAGTTATGGCCGTGCCCGCGCATGATGAAAGGGATTTTGATTTTGCGAAGAAAAATAATCTGCCTATAGTTGAAGTTATAAAAAGCGATGATAGAAAATCTTCTGTTGAAGAAAAGGCTTATACTGAAGACGGATTTTTAATAAATTCAAAAGGATACGATGACCTGACATCCGAAGAAGTTCGCGAAAAAATGGCCGCTTGGCTGGAAAAAGAAAAAATTGGAAAGAAAAAAATAAATTACAAAATGCGTGATTGGGTTTTTTCCAGACAGCGTTATTGGGGTGAGCCAATCCCAATTATCCATTGTGAAAAATGTGGAGCAGTTGGAGTTCCGGAAAAAGATTTGCCCCTAAGGCTCCCGGAAGTGGCAAGCTACGAACCGACAGGTACGGGAGAATCCCCACTGGCTAATATTCCAGAGTGGGTGAACACAACTTGTCCAAGATGCGGTGGCTCGGCCAAAAGAGAAACAAACACGATGCCGCAATGGGCAGGATCTTGCTGGTATTATCTGCGCTTTATTGATCCAAAAAACGAGGAAGCTTTAATTGATAAAAATAAAGAAAAATATTGGATGCCAGTTGATCTTTATGTCGGCGGAGCAGAACATGCTACACGTCATCTTTTATATGCTCGTTTCTGGCATAAGTTTTTGTATGATATTGGAGTTGTTTCAACTTCCGAGCCATTCAAAAAACTTGTTCATGTTGGACTTATCAATGCAGAAGATGGAAGAAAAATGAGTAAGCGCTGGGGCAATGTTATTAATCCAGATGATATTATCAATGAATTTGGAGCCGATTCAATCCGTTTATATGAAATGTTTATGGGTCCATTTACTCAAAACATTGCCTGGAGCACCAATGGAGTGATTGGTGTAAGAAGATTTTTAGAAAAAATATGGAAATTGGCATCGGTAATCGGTAATCAGGAGATAAAGAACAATAAAATACAAACCTTACTTCATAAGACGATCAAGAAAGTTACGGAAGATATTGAAAATTTCAGATTTAATACGGCTATTTCACAGCTAATGATTTTAGTTAATGCATTTGAAAAAGAGCAAAGTATTTCTCCGTCTCAAATTTCAATTCTTTGTCTGCTACTTAGTCCTTTTGCTCCGCACATTGCCGAGGAATTGTGGTCTAAGCTAGGAAATACAGAGTCAATATGCAAAGAAAAATGGCCAGTGGCTGAAGAAAAATACTTAGTTGACGAGGAAGTGGAAATGGTGGTACAAATTAATGGTAAAATTCGTGGCCGATTTATGGTGGCGGCAGATATTTCTGAAGAAGAAGCTAAAAAGTTAGCTTTGTCTGACGCCAATATTCAAAAATGGTTTGAGGGCAAAGAACCTAAAAAAGTAATTTTTGTTCAATGTCGGCTTTTGAGTATTGTAATTTAAATAGCCAAAATAGTGAAGGCAACTTTGTCCCGTTAAATTTTCATATCGGAGCGTGGTATAGTGGTATTACGCATGATTCGGGTTCATGTAATCCGAGTTCGATTCTCGGCGCTCCGACCAATAAAAAATTTATGGATGTATTTTCACATGGTCTTTGGGGAGGAGTAGCCTTAGGCAGAAAAGAGCGCAGTTATTTTTGGTGGGCTTTTTTTATTTCTATTTTTCCGGACGCAGCCTCTTTTGGCGTTTTGATGGTGGCTAGAATTTTTGGGTTATCCAAAAATTCGGGAATGGCAGAAAATCACATGGACATATCGCAAATTCCCAATTTTGTAAACTGGTTATATAACATTACTCACAGCTTAATAATTTTTGCTCTGGTTTTTTTTATCATCTGGATTTTATTTAAAAAAACCTTCTGGCCGCTTTTGGCTTGGGGAATACATATCCTGATTGACATCCCGTCTCATTCCTTGGCTTTTTTTCCAACGCCTTTTTTGTGGCCAGTATCTGATTTTAAAATAAATGGTATCAGTTGGGGTGAACCAATAATTTTTATTCCTAATTTATTTCTCTTATTTATGGCGTATTCCATCTGGGGGTTTGTTTATTGGCAAAATAAAAAGAAAAAAGATAAATAATTATTAAATAAAAAAAATGAGCGAAAATTTTTTTGGCGATAGAATAGAATCGCCCAGCGGAAGAGTTGTGATAAGAAGGTCAGGGGAGAAGAAAAAACCAGAAGAAGAAATAAAGCCAGGGAAAGAATTGAAATCCGAAGAAATATTAAAAAAACTGCAGAAAGAAGCCGGAGAGTTTAAAATTCAAAAGTCGCAAGATTTAACCGAAGAAAAAAAATTTACCAGGGAAAATATTTTCAAAGGCTAAGTTTCTGAAAATATAAAAAAAGCGCTCAGAAGAGCGCTTTTAAATATTAAGTCAAAAAATTTAATTTCCTCTTTCCGCCCAAGAAGCGTTAATTTTTACTCCATCGGCGGTAAACTTGCAAACAAAAGTTCCATCGCCGTTATCTATAAACTCACACTCTTGGATTGCTTTTTTTGCCGCCTCATTACGGGCATTAATTATTTTTTTGGCTCGGTCTTGCTTCAGTTGTTCTATGCGATTTTTTAGAGCATCAGGGTTTACTTTATATTCTTGGGCGCTAGCTTCATCAATTATTCCGCCGACGGCCATGGCTCCTCCCATGACAAAAAGAGTTTTTCCCAAGCGACTTTTACGTAATTTTTCCATAAAGCTTGTCTTTTCTTCTTCTTTGTTGCCTTCTTGTTTTGGCTGTTCTATTTTGTCTGGCAAAGTTTCTGCCAGGGACGGTTTTTTTACTGGTGATTCAAACATGTTTTTATTTAATTGCTTATGTTCTTATTATACCAAAAAAGCAATTAAAAGTTAATTGACAATTATCCCTCCTCCAAGAACTGTTTCGTTGGAATAAAAAACAATTGATTGTCCGGGCGTAACAGCCAGTTGCGGTTTTTTGAAATTAAGTGAGGCAGTTCGAGCTGATTTTTTGGAAAAAGTTGCTTCCATCAGAGGTGCGCCATAACGAATTTTGACTTGGATATTTTTTTTTGGGATGAATTTTAAGGGAATAATCCAATTAATATCTTTAACTTTAACTTTATTGGAGTATAAATATTTTTTAGGCGCGGCAACTAGGACATTTTTTGCAGCGTCAATTTTAATAACATAATAAGGTTCCGCAAGCCCACCAAGACCCAAATTTCTTTGTCCGATAGTGTAAAAAGCAATGCCTCTGTGTTTGCCTAAGACTTTTCCTTTTGAGTCTACAATTTTCCCCGGGATTCCAGCGGGTAAAATGGTTGAATAATCTTTGCACTCAATAAAATTCTGGCTTTCTTTTTTTTGGGCATAATCCCGAAGGCCATTTTGACTGGCTATTTTTTTAGTTTCTTCTTTGGAAAATTTTCCCAGAGGAAAAATTATTTTAGCCAATTGTTTTTGGGTGAGGCGGTAGAGAAAATATGACTGATCTTTGCTTTTATCAATACCTCTTTTTAATAAAAATATTTTTTTCTTGTTATCAAAAATTTTATCAACATAATGTCCGGTGGCAAAATATTCAAAATCTATGCCGCTTTTCAAAGCTTTATCCAAAAGCAAGCCAAATTTCATTTTTGAATTACAAACAATGCAGGGATTGGGCGTTTTGCCAGTTGTATATTCTTTTTGAAAATATTTTATGACTGTCTCTCGGTATTCCTTGGAAAGATCAATAACATAATGAGGAACTCCTATTTTTTTTGCAGCTTTTTGAGCCGAAAAGATATTCTGCTCGGCATTAGGGCCAAAGCATCCCTTGCCAGAACCCTTGAATCTAAATTCATTGCGCCAAATTTTCATGGTCAATCCAACAACATCAAAACCTTGTTTTTTAAGCAGCAAGGCAGTCAGAGTTGAATCAACGCCACCACTCATGCCTACGGCAACTCTGATTTTTTTGGTAATTTTTGACATATTAAACTTAAAATTTAGTAAAATCTTTATTTTTCAGTATAGCGTTTTTTTACCAGTGTGTAAATCTCAGGAAAGACTAAGCTAAAAGCTTAGATTAGACAAATATTGCGGAAATAAGCAAAATTTGCTACTTTAAAAGCAAGTTTAAAAGCCTAATAAAACTTAATAAAACCATATGCAAGTAGTTATTCTCGCGGCCGGAAGGGGAAAAAGAATGAATCATTTGACCAAAAATAATGCCAAACCGATGCTCAAGATCTACGGTCGTCCAGTGTTGGAATATAAAATTGACGCTTTACCCAAAGAAATAAAAGAGATAATTTTTGTAGTGGGTTATTATCGCGAGCAAATAATGAATCACTTTAAGAAGAACTACAAAGGCCGAAAAATTACTTATGTTATTCAGGATAAATTAAATGGCACCGGCGGAGCCATCCATTTATGCAAAGGAATACTGGAAGATAAATTCCTAGTGCTTATGGGTGATGATTTGTATCATAAACAAGATATTAAAAAAATGCTCAAGCACAAATTGTCAATTCTAGCTTGTCCGGTAGAAGACCCAAGCCGATTCGGAATCGTTAAGACAGACAAAAAGGGGAATGTTATTGAGATTGTTGAAAAACCGAAACGTCCGCAAAGCAACCTGGCTAATACCGGAGCCTATGTTTTAAATAAGGATTTCTTTAAATATGATTTGGTAAGCATTGGCAATGGAGAATTTGGCTTGCCCCAAACTCTGGTAAAAATGGCTAAAGACTGTCCGATAAAATGCGAAAAGGCCAGGATTTGGCATCCAATCGGCAAGCCGGAAGATCTGGAAGAAGCGGAAAATGTTTTAGGAAAATTCGGAGTTAGAATTGAAAAACAGCAAGAGAAAAAAACCAAGAAAGCCAAGCTCAAAAAAAAATAATTTTTCAATCATGAAAAACAAAAAAATAGTGACAATCGGGGGCGGAACAGGAAGCTTTACTTTATTAAAAGGCCTAAAAAAATATCCGGTTAGCCTTTCGGCTATTGTTTCTATGGTAGATGACGGCGGTTCAACGGGTATTTTGCGCGATGAACTGGGAGTTTTACCTCCGGGCGACATTAGACAATGCTTGGTGGCGCTTTCGGAATCTTCCAGGGAGCTTCGAAACCTAATGAATTATCGTTTTGAAGAGGGCGGCCTCAAAGGACATAATTTTGGCAATATTTTTCTTTCGGCCTTAGAAAAAATAAACGGAAATTTCTCTAAAGGAGTAGAAGAAGCGATAAAAATTTTAAATGTCAAAGGAGAAGTTATTCCGGTAACCAGCAAAGACACCAATCTTTTTATTAGACTAAAAAACGGTAAAATATTAAAGGGGGAAAATGAAATAAATCACAATTTTGAGATAGAAAAAGTCGGGATTAAAGAGATATACCTTTCACCCCAAGCCAAGGCCAACCAGAAAGCCGTTCGGAGAATTTTGGAAGCCGATTTGATCATAATCGGACCGGGTAATTACTATTGCAGTATCGTACCCAATTTTTTGGTAGAAGGTATTTCCGAAGCGATTAAAAAATCCAAAGCCAAGGTCGTTTTTAATTGCAACTTAGTCAACAAAAAAGGTCAAACGGAAAAATTTGACCTAGACGAATATATTAAGCGGGTCAATGGGCTTATCGGTCGGGAGAGAATTGATTTCGCAACTTTTAATATTCAAAAACCTTCCGAAAATCTCATAAAAAAATACAAGAGCCAAAGAGAGTTGCTGATCAAAATGAAAAAAAACAAGCATAAGATGAGCTATAAGGTGATTAGGGCCAATATGCTTAGCCGGAAAACGGCTACTTACAGCCAAGCTGATTCTTTGGCGAATATCAGATCTTTTATTCGCCACGATGAAGATGAGTTGTCTAAAATACTGATGATGATTCTTGAAATAGGTGATTATGAAAACATTATTAAAGAAATGATATGAAAATATTCATAGATTTTGACGATGTTTTATTTAATACTAAAAAATTCAGGAAAGACTTTGAAAAAATTTTTAAAGATAGCGGTATCACAAAAGAAATTTTTGACAAATATTACTACACTTATCCGGACAAAATATCCAAAGGAGCAATTCAGATGTACAACCCGGAGAAGCACCTTGAAAGAATTGAAAAGAAAGCCGGCATCAGGACCGAACAATTGGGAAAAAAGATTAAAAAATTTATTCTGGATACATCTGCCTATATCTTCTCCGACAGCTTTAATTTTTTGGATAAATTTGATAAACAAGGTCTTTTTCTTGTTTCTTTTGGAAAGGCGGACTTTCAAAATAAAAAGATATACAATTCCGGACTAAAAAAATATTTTAAAAAAATAATAATAACGGATAAACTAAAAGCAAAAATAATCCAGAAAACACTAGGGGCAGAAAGGAAGGAAAAAGATGAAAAAATCTTTTTTATTGATGATCGGATAGAGCAAATGAGAAGCGTAAAAAAAGAAAATAAAAAAATCATAACTATTCTTTTGCAAAGAAAAGAGGGGCGATACAAAGACGCATGCGATAAGTATTGTGATCAAAGGGCAGAAAATTTAAAAGAGACCCTGAAAATAATCAAAACGAAAAATGGAGAATAAAAATATCCAAGAATCAACAAATGGAGAAGAAGCCGGAACCAGCAAGTTTTTCACCATTTCCGAATTTCATCATGAAGCCGGGTTGCCTTTGGTTGTAGTTAAAAAAATGATTATTTGGGGCGAAATAAAGGCAGAAAGAACTTTAGATGGCACGATTAGGATCGCCGAAACCGAAGCCCTAAGGATCAGAAGCCTTCTTAAAAATCCCAGAAAAAAAATATCTTTATTCCTTAAATCTCTTGGTCCCGGTCTCGTTACGGGAGTTTCAGATGATGATCCTTCCGGTATCGGGACTTATTCTTCCGTAGGTGCTAAGTTTGGACCGTCTATTTTATGGACGGCTGCCTGGCTTTTGCCAGTTATGTTTGCTGTGCAAGAAATTTGCGCTCGGATTGGAATTGTTACGAACAAAGGATTAGCCAAGGTTTTACTTAAGCGCTATAAAAGAAACTTAGTTTTTGTGATAGTTTTATTGCTAATTATCGCTAACATTATTAATATTGGGGCTGATTTGGGCGCGATGTCCGCTTCTTTGCAGATGATAGTGGGAGTTAATTTTTATTTTGGTTTGATCTTTTTTTCATTTTTGGTGATTTTTACGGAAATATATTTCGGTTATCACATATATATAAAAATTCTCAAATGGCTCACGCTCTCTGTTTTTGCTTACATTGCTGCCGGTTTTCTGTCTCATCCTGATTGGCTGAGTATTTTTAAAGAAGCTTTTGTGCCACAAATAAAACTCAACCAAGAATATATCTTTGCCATAATTGCGGTTTTTGGAACCAGCATTACGCCCTATCTTTTTTTCTGGCAAGCCTCGGAGGAAGTGGAAAACGGCAAGATGCTTTTTAATTCAAAATTAAAAAAGTTTTCTATCCATAATCAAATCGGCAAGATGCGAACTGATGTCGGAGTCGGCATAATTTTAGCTAATCTAGTCTTTTTCTTTATTGTTTTAACTACTGCTGAAGTTCTTTTTAAAAACGGTATAACAGATATCCAATCGGTCGAACAGGCTGCTCTGGCCCTTAAACCTTTCGGCGGGCAATTCGCTTTTCTTCTTTTCGCTTTTGGAATTATCGGCACTGGTCTTTTGGCAGTTCCGGTTTTAGCCGGATCAGGAGCCTATGCTGTTTGTGAGCTTATGAGCTGGAAAGAAGGCTTGGAGCTCAAGTTTTTTAAAGCTAAAGGTTTTTATCTTATAATCGCTCTTTCGGTGATTGCTGGAATGATGCTTAATTTTTTAGGCGTAAACCCAATTACCGCCCTTTATTATGCCGCTTTTATTAATGGTGTCATTGCCGTACCCTTGCTCATTGCTATTTTAATTGTTGGCAATGACAAGAAAATAATGGGCGCAGAAACCCACCCTTTGTGGGTGAAAATTTTTGGTTGGTTGGCGGTAGTTTTCATTATCATTTTAATAATTATTAGCGGATTTTTATATTTTATTAAATAAAAAAATTCAAATTATATTATGTGTGGAATAATAGGCTATATCGGCAATCAGAGGGCTGTTCCGATATTAATTGAAGGGCTTAAGCGCCTTGAATATCGTGGTTATGACAGTGCTGGAATTTCCGTTTTTGAGTCAGGAAAAATCGCAACTTTCAAGTCAGTAGGCAAAGTTTCTAATTTGGAAAATAAAATAAATAGCCGGGACATTTTGGGAACATTGGGTATTGCGCATACCCGTTGGGCAACACACGGAAGGCCAAGCGATAAAAATTCGCATCCGCACTGTGATTGCAAGGGAAAAATTTCAGTTGTGCATAACGGTATTATTGAAAACTATCAAGAGCTCAAAAAGCGGCTAGCCAAAAAGGGACATAAATTTTCTTCGGAAACCGATACGGAAGTAATCGCTCATTTAATTGAAGAGTTTAACAAGAAGTTTGATTTTAAAAATTCTGTTTTGGAAACATTAAAACTGCTAAAAGGAACCTACGGTTTGGCGGCTATAAACAAAGAAGCTCCGGATAAAATCATTGCAGCTAGAGCGGGGAGCCCCTTAGCTTTAGGTCTGGGAAAGGAGGAATTTATTATCGCTTCGGACATAGCGGCCATAGTCAGGCATACGGACCAGATTATTTTTTTAGAAGATGGAGAAGTGGCGATTCTAAACCCCAAAACATATGAAATTATCAATTTGAAAAATAAATCTATAAGTAAAAAAGCCACAAAAATGAATTGGTCTGTGGAAAAAGCGGAAAAACAAGGCTATACTCACTTTATGCTCAAAGAAATTTTTCAGCAGCCGGAAGTAATTTTAGATGCGGTGCGTGGAAGACTTTTTGCCAAAGAAGGAACTGTGGAGCTTGGAGGATTGCGTGATATCAAAGAAAAATTAAGAGACCTAAAGCGGATAATAATAGTTGGTTGCGGTACTTCATATAACGCCGGTCTGATAGGCGAATATATGTTGGAAGAATATGCCGGACTTCCGGTTGAAGTTGAATATGCCTCGGAATTTCGTTATAGAAAAATATTATTAGATAAACATACGGCTGTTTTGGCAATTTCTCAATCCGGAGAAACGGCAGATACTCTGGCAGCCATTCGTGAAGCCGAAAACAAAGGTGCGATTACTTTGGGGATTGTCAACGCGGTCGGATCAACCATTGCGCGTGAAACAATGGCCGGAGTCTACAACCATGCCGGTCCTGAGATCGGAGTGGCTTCCACCAAAGCCTTTACTTCTCAAGTCTCTATTCTGGTTCTGCTTACAATATTTTTCGGTCGGCAAAGGGAAATGTCTTTTGTTACCGGTAAAAGAATCACTACGGAAATGAACAGGATTCCAAAGTTGATTGAACGCATATTGAAACAATCGGTAAACATAAAAAAAATAGCCAAAAAATACGTAAAATGTCAAAATTTTCTTTATTTAGGCAGAAAATATAATTTTCCAATTGCGATTGAAGGTGCGTTAAAAATAAAAGAAATCGCCTATGTTCATGCGGAAGGCTATCCATCCGGAGAAATGAAACATGGTCCGATTGCTTTGATTAACAAAGACTTTCCGACATTTTTTATTGTTCCGCAGGACAGTATTTACGAAAAAAATCTGAGTGGCATGCAGGAAATAAAAGCGCGCGGTGGAAAAATTATTGCGATTGCTACAGAAGGGGATAAAGAAGTTAAAAAAATAGCCGATGATGTGATCTATATTCCCAAGACTCTGGAAATGTTAACACCGCTTTTGTCGGTTATTCCTTTGCAATTTTTTGCTTACTATGTCGGAATCCTTAAAGGGCTAGACGTGGATAAGCCACGTAACTTAGCTAAAAGTGTAACCGTAGAATAAAAGGTACGGAAGTCTTATTTTTTAAAATTTGTCTTTGACTTTCCTGCTTTTTTATGCATAAAATTAGGCAGATGTCAATTTTGAAAGTTCTTAAAAAAATTAAAACATAAAAGAAAGGAGCTCAAAATGAGCGCAAAAATCATCCTGGTCTTCGCGTTTGGTTTTTACCAAATGTATGGGAGCGATTGTTCCAACAAAGAACTTTCCCGAAAGACCTATGAGGTGATCGGGAAAAACAAGAGAACGGAAATTTTCGTTCATTGGTTAGTTGCCAGAGAAATGCGGAACCTGGACATGATAAAGTTCAGAGAACTGGAAGATAGTGTGCATATTTACGGTAAGAAGAAAGAGCACATTCGGAGCCTGCGAATGATCAAAGATTTTAAAGAATGGCAACGGAATAATAATCCTGAAATGTCAGAGATTATTCTGGTAGCCGCCCCACCGCTTTGGGGAAGGTGTCTGAATGAACTTAAAAAATTCTTTCCGAATGTGAAAATTTCGGTGGAAACTTTCAAAAAAACAATTGAAAAAAACTTCTGGTTTATGGATAGATCAGAAGTTTGGTGGACCAGGTCAGAGCGGAAGTGGAAACTGAGAGAAAAAATTATTTCTCTTTTACCCTGGAAGGTTTATGAATTTCTTTTTTCATGAAAAAGTCCCTTGAGGGATTTGAAACGGGGCAAGCTCAAGCAACTTGCCCTTTGATTTTTGTTTAATGGTATTATATAAAACCGAATATGGACCTGGAAAAAGTAAGAAATTTTTTGCAAAAAAACAACCAACCGAAATTTCGTTTGGACCAAATAAAAAAAGCCGTCTTTCAGGATGGCGTTTCAGCGTGGTCAGAGGCCACTACTCTTTCCAAGGAACTGCGAGAAACCATGGAAAAAGAGATAAAAATTTTGTCTTTTAGCGTGGAAAAAATTTTGGTCTCAAAAAACAAGCAATCTATAAAAGCCTTGCTTAATCTTCAAGATGGAGAAGTAATTGAAACTGTTTTGCTTTCATCTGAAAAAAATTGGACAGTTTGTATTTCTAGCCAAGCTGGCTGTCCACTAAATTGTGCATTTTGCGCTACTGGCAGAGAAGGATTCAAAAGAAATTTAACATCCGAAGAAATTACTGATCAAGTTTTGTTTTGGAAACAATATCTAAGCAAGAGACAAGAAGCAAGAGACAAGAGACAAGAAAATAGAAACATTAAAAAAAATAATCATATTACATGTCTCATGTCGCATGTCTCTAGTGTGGTTTATATGGGAATGGGAGAGCCTTTTCTAAATTGGGATCAGGTTAAAAAAAGTCTTGATAACCTAATCAATCCAGAGCTTTTCGGATTTGGTTCAAGGTCTATTTCCGTTTCAACAGCGGGAATTCCAGAGGGGATAGAAATTTTTACTGAGACTTTCCCGCAAATAAATTTAGCGATATCTTTGCATTTTGCGGATGACGAAACGCGTAGCCGGTACATGCCAATCAGTAGACAATATAATTTGGAAAAAATTAGAGAAACACTTAAAAAATATTTTCAAAAAAGTAAACGAAAAGTTTTTATCGAATATATTTTATTCCGAGGATTGAATGATAGCTTGCAAGATGCCAGAAAATTAAGCGAATATTTAAAATCAGTCGGGCATAGTTATTTGTTGCATGTGAACCTGATTGGTTATAATGCGGAATACGAAAAAAACGATAAATTCAGAGCTTCTTTAAAAGAGGCTGTCCTTAAGTTCAAGGATTGTCTTGAGACAAATCATATTCAGGTGACGATAAGAAAAAGCCTTGGCAGTGATATCCAAGGCGCTTGTGGTCAATTGGCGGGAAAAAGTTAGCAAGCGGAAGCTGCTAAAAAACTATTTACCGATAATTTGCAATGCAATTTGGCGGGGACGGGAACGATCCAGTTCCACGGCGAAAATCCTTTGCCATTGCCCGAGCTGAATTTTATTTTTTGTAATATTCAGTAAAGTTGAAGTCGGAAGATGGATGGATTTGTTGTGAGCGTGACCGTTGGCGCATTCTCCGTCACACATATTGACTGTTCTGATTTCAAAATTATCATGCATATATTTGTAGGTGCGGGGAGCCATTTTTTCCAAAAGAACTTTCATATCGGCAATCAAAAGCGGTTCGGCCTCATTGACAATAACAGCCATGGTGGTATGCAGACTCTGAATATTGATAATGCCATTTTTAATCCCGGCATCCTTTATCTTTTTTTGAACTTTTTCAGTGATATCAATAAAATCCATTTCAGCGGCGGTTTTTAGCTTAATGACATGATTGATAATTTTCATGGTTTTTTGTTATTTTTTATCTCAGAAATATTTTACCATATAAGTAGCTTTAAGTCTGTAGCCGGATTTGCGGTAATATTCGCGCGCTCCAATACCGGAAATGACGGTGATTTTTTCAAGTCCAAATTCTTCTCTGGCAATTCTTTCTGCCTCAAGTAATAATTTTTTACCCAGGCCAATATGTTGCGGGGAAGCCAAATCCTTCTTGTTTATTTTTGTCAATTTCCCATAGGTATGGACTTCACGAATAATAGCAGAATTTCTTAAGGTTGGAATAAAAAAATTCTTATTGTTTTCTGATGGAATTCGCAAGCGCAGCAAAGCAAATAATTTTTTTTTGTCCGGAGAAACATATTGTAGGAAAATTTCATTACTTCCTGAAGCTTTGTAATTAATTCGATCTAAAATAATTTTTTCCTTTATTTCATAGTTAGTACGTACTTCGCGGCAACGGATGCATTGGCACTTGGATTTGGGAGCAATAATTTGTCTGAGATTGGAAACGATCGGTCCGGCGATAATGGAAGGTGTCGGCACATCGCGGACGAGTCGAGCGATGCGGACATAGGGTGGAATAATTTCTTTTTTTATTTTCAAAATAAGTTTTTCAAATGTTTTATCTGTGAGTGGTTGGTATTCTTTCTTTTTCCAGAGATTAAAAAGGGGACTGTTTTTGAGGACAACAGTCGGGTAAATTTTAAGCATATCTGGCTGGAAATCAGGGTTTTCAAAGAGGGTTTTGAACATCTCAAAATCGCGTTTGGGAGTTGATCCATAGAGGCCCGGCATTATGTGATAATTTATCTTAAAACCGGCATCTTTGAGGATTTTTGTGGCTTCTCGGGTGCTTTGGACGGGGTGACTACGCCTATTTATCTTCAAAATATCATCAAAAATGCTTTGGAGGCCAAGTTCCACTCGAGTGCAACCAAGATTTCTGAAATTCAAAATTTCTTTTTCATCAATAAAATCCGGCCGCGTTTCCAAAGTGAGCCCAATAATTCGGTGCTTAGCCTTCTCATTTTTTTTCTGTTCTTTTAAAAGTTCTTTATCTAATGACTTTATAACTTTATGAACTTTTAAAACTTTACGAACTTTCTTCGGGTAATCATTAGCCGCTCTAAAACATTCGGTAATAAATTTTTTTTGATAATTTTTGGGTAAATATGAAAATGTTCCGCCCATAATAATAAGTTCAATTTTATCAGTCTGGTGTCCATTGAGTTCCAATGAACGCAGACGATTTTGTACTTGTCGGTAAGGATCAAATTTAGCATCAATGGCGCGCATCACGGCCGGTTCATTGGAAAGATAACTTTTAGGCATATCTTTCTCACTCGGGCAATAAATGCATTTTCCGGGGCAGGGATATGCCTTGGTAAGCACGGCGACAACTGCCACTCCGGACTCGGTGCGGATAGCGCGGCTCAAAAGTAATTTTTCAAATTTTTCTGATTTTTTAATCTTCTTATTTCTAAGCAGTTTATTGTACCTATCGCGCAAATCCGCGTTGGTCGGAATAGGCAATTTATACATTTTAGAAAGCTTCTTTTTGAGCAAGGAAAAATCCAACTGTGTCTCTGGCAGCTCTTTTATTGCGCTTTTTATGTAATTATCGTAACCTTTAAGCATGGCTTATTTTATGTAAAATGGATCAAGAAACCGCTAAAAAAATATTACAAGAAACAGAAGTGGGCTATGACCTAATTGCCTCTAAGTTTTCCGAAACCCGGAAGCATTTTTGGCGTGGCCTGGAGTTTATCGGTGACTATGCAAAAATTGGCGATAAAATCCTGGATTTTGGTTGTGGCAACGGACGACTTCTGGAATTATTTGCCAACAAGAAAATTAACTATTATGGTACAGATATTTCGGAAAAATTGATTCAATTGGCCAAGCAAAAGTACGCAGATGCGCATTTTACCAAAACAAATCCCAGTCAAACAAGTCTAGCATTTGCTAATGAATTTTTCAATACAACCTACAGTATTGCGGTTTTTCATCATTTTCCTTCTGAAGAATATCGCAAAAAAATAGCGCAGGAACTATATAGGGTTACCAAAAAAGACGGATACATAATAATTACAGTTTGGAATTTGTGGCAAGGGAGATACATTAAAAATGTTTTAAAAAACTGGAAAAACAAGATTTTTGACAAAAGCGATTTAGATTGGAATGATTGCTATATTTCTTTCACGGATAATGGAGGAAACAAATTCCAAAGATTTCACCATGCTTTCACAAAAAGAGAATTGAAAAATCTTTTTTCCGAGGCTGGATTTAGAGTGGAGAAGTGTAAAATTATTAACAGAAAAAATATATTGCTTGTGGCCAAGAAAAAAGGATAGACTGAATGTTTCAGTATGCCCTTTTTCTTTTTAGGACGATTGATTGGTTTAGCAACGGTCGCTGGTTGCTATTCGCCATGATTTCCGGGAGGCCCTTGAATTTTCTCTTTCGTTCAGCAGCTCCTTTCTTAATCTTCTGAAACGAAGAATAATAAGAGCGATCATGATGATGAGAAATATAATAAGAACAAGTTCAGCCACTGCGCATGCCATGAAAGTACTATAGTCTAAACTCATAGAAAATCCTCCTTTCACCCCTTTGATTTTTCTCTAATCTACAAGTATACTGGCTATATGTCAATTTAAATTGGTTTCATAAAAATGGACATTTTGCAATCGATTATTCTGGGAATTGTTCAGGGTTTGGGTGAATTTTTGCCCATTTCTTCGACGGCTCATTTGGTTTTAGCACCATATTTTTTTGGTTGGTCCGATCCTGGGCTGGCTTTTGATGTGGCGCTGCATGTTGGCACGCTTATTGCGGTTATTTCTTTCTTTTGGAAAGATTGGTTAGAAATTTTTAAATTAACTTTAAATTCTATTTCTCATACTAGATACGAAGTGCCGAATACTAAATACAATTCAAAATTGTTATGGTTATTGGTTATTGCGTCTGTGCCAGGAGCAATTTTCGGTTTCCTTTTAGAAAGTTATGCGGAAAGTGTTTTTCGCCATCCGCTTGTTGCTGCTCTTACTCTGAGTGTTGTGGGTCTAATACTTTTTTTGGTGGATAAATACGCAATCCACAAAAGAGATATTGAGCATATGAATGTGAAAGATTCAATCTTGATTGGGCTTTCACAAGCAGTGGCCATTATTCCGGGAGTTTCCAGGAGTGGCGCGACGATGACAACTGGTTTGATTCTGGGGCTTTCCCGTGAACAAGCCGCACGTTTTTCATTTTTGCTTTCCACTCCAATAATTTTTGGGGCGGCAATTATTAAAATTCCAGAGCTCTTGAAAGTTGGGGTTTCAGCGCCAGTTATAATAGGAGTTTTGGCGGCGGCCTTGAGTGGCTATCTAGCCATAAAGTATATGCTCAAATTTATTCAAAAAGTCGGTTATGCGCCATTTTTCTGGTATCGATTGGCTTTGGCTGGATTGATTGTGATTGTTTATTTTTTAAGATAATAAAAAATTTGTCATGAAACTACTTGAAGGAAAAAAGATTTCAGAAAAAATTCTTACTGGTCTCAAAAAGAAAATAAATGCCAAAAAAATAAAACCGGAACTCGCGGTTATTTTAGCGGGGGAGGATAAAGCTTCAGAAACATATGTTAATCTCAAAGAAAAAGCAGCCAAAAAAATCGGTATGGTTTTTCATAAGTTCAAATTCAAAAAAGATGCATCGGAAAAAGAAATCATTTTGAAAATAAAAAAGTTAAACGAAAATAAAAAAATAAACGGAATTATAGTGCAACTGCCTTTGCCAAGCGGCTTTCATACGCAAAAAATTATCAATCTCATATCTCCTCAAAAAGATGCAGATGGATTTTTAAATCAAAATAATTCAGGAGCCCTTCAGCCGGTCTTTCCCAAAGCTATCATTAAAATGCTTGAATCTAGCAAAATAAATCTGAAAGATAAGAAAGCCGTCATTATTGCCAATTCGAAAATTTTTGGAGAAACAATGCGAAAAGTTCTCGAGAGTAAAAAAATAAAAAGCGAATATATTCTGAGCAGAGAATTGAAACAGAAAAAAAGTAAAATTCAAAAAGCTGACATTATTATTTCTGCTGTTGGAAAAATAAATTTGATTAAAAGTGACATGGTAAAAGAGGGTGTGATGATTGTGGATGGGGGAATAAGTAAGAAAAATGACAAAACTCTTGGGGATGTTGATTTTAAAAAGGTAGCTCCCAAAACATCTTTTATTTCTCCGGTTCCCGGTGGTGTTGGTCCCGTAACCATTGCCTGCCTTCTCGAAAATGTCTATCTGGCTTCATTGGAAAGATAAATTCATAAAAATAAAAATCCCTGTAAAAGGGATTTTTTCTTTGTGCCGGGGAAGGGAGTCGAACCCTTATGGTATTGCTACCGCGGGATTTTGAGTCCCGTGCGTCTGCCAGTTCCGCCACCTCGGCATATTTTTCATACTGATTAAGAATATGAAATTGTAAGCCGGTTGTCAATGTAGTATAATAATTCTATGGCAAAAATAATATCCCTGATTAATCAAAAAGGAGGAGTGGGTAAAACCACTTCCGCTATTAATTTGGCAACCTATCTGGCTTCAGCCGGCAAGTTTGTGCTGCTTGTTGACCTTGATCCACAAGGGAATGCTTCCTCTGGACTAGGCATAAATATTCGGGAAGTCAGAAAAAGTCTTTATCATTCAATGATTTTGGGTGAGCACCCAAAACAAATTATTTTTAAAACAGAAACAATGGGCCACGATATTATTCCAGCCTCACAAGATTTGGCTGGCGCAGGAATAGAGTTGGTTCATATGGAAAATCGCGAGTTTAGACTCTATAACGTCCTCAGAGAAATTCGTACCAATTACGATTACATTATCATCGATTCTCCTCCAAGTTTGGGGCTTTTGACTATTAATGGACTAGTAGCCAGTGACGAGGTCATTATTCCCGTGCAAACGGAATATTTTGCCTTGGAAGGACTGAGTCAATTGCTGAATACGATTAATTTAGTTAAAGAAAATCTCCAACCGGAACTTAAAATTATGGGTGCACTGCTGACGATGTATGACAAGCGCAATCGCTTGGCGCGCCAAGTTGTTAAGGAAGTTCAGGATCATTTTCCCGGCAAAGTTTTTGAAAGCATTATTCCGAGAAGCATTCGTCTAGCTGAAGCTCCTGGATTTGGAAAAACAATTTTGGGCTTTGACGCTTTTTCCAAGGGAGCCAGAGCCTACAAAAATCTGGCCAGAGAAATAATTGAAATTGATAAAAATAATCACAAAAAAAGTTTTACTGTATAAAAATAAAAAATAATTAAGAAGTATAAATTTTATGCCTAAAAATTTTGGTCTCGGGAGAGGACTTTCATCTCTTATTCCGCCTAAAAAAATAACCGAACCCAGAGAAGATTTTAATTATTTTGGAGATGTTTCTGCTGCTGGAAATTCTCAGGTTAGTCTAGTCAAGGATGAGAAAAATAATGTCCGAGAAATTGAAATCGTTAAGATTGTCCCTAATCCGCATCAACCCAGAATTAATTTTGATAAAGAAAAACTGGAAGATTTGGCGGCTTCTATCAAGACACATGGTATAATTCAACCCATCGTTGTTTCTTTTAAAGAAGGGCAGTTTGAAATAATTGCTGGAGAAAGAAGATTTCAAGCGGCCAAGTTAGCCGGACTCAAAACCGTCCCAGTCATTGTGCGTGAAGCTACCGAACAGCAAAAACTAGAACTGGCTATCATTGAAAATATACAAAGACACGATTTGAATCTTATCGAGGAAGCTCAATCATATTTGAAGTTGGCCCAAGACTTTGATTTGAGCCAAGAAGAAGTTGCTTCCAAAGTCGGAAAAAGCCGAAGTGCCGTTGCCAACAAAATGAGACTACTTAAGCTTCCGGTGGAAATTCAAAAAGCCTTGATGGAAAACCGAATCAATGAAGGACATGCCAAAGCAATTTTAGCCATTGAAAATCCGGAAAAGCAAAGGGCACTTTTTGATTTAATCTTAAGAAACGGTATGAATGTCCGACAAGCCGAAGAAAAAACCAAAGAAATTTCAGTCAGAACTCACAAAAGAACTATTAATGTTGATCCGGAAACAAAGGGAATTGAAGAAGATTTAGGCGGTTTTTTGGGTACGAAGGTTAAAGTATCCGCGTCTAAAAAGGGCGGTAGAATTATGATTGACTATTATTCCAAAGAAGAACTGAATAATTTGCTGCAAAGAATTTTCGGAAGAGTTTAAATTTAAAATAAATATGAAAAAACGGGCTTTCAATCAAAGCTCGTCTTTTTTTAAGGCCTTTCTGATGTGGCTTTTGGCGTCGGAAGTCACGACAAAACGAAGCCAGTCACGATTAGGGGTTTTTCTGTCCTTACTGGTAATAATTTCAATAATTTCGCCATTTTTTATTTTGTAATCCAGGGACACTATTTTGCCGTTAGCTTTTGAACCGATGGCCCGATTACCGATCTCGCTATGAATTTTATAGGCAAAATCAATAGGCGTGGCATCTTCCGGAAGATCAATAACGTCTCCTTTGGGGGTAAAGGCGAAGATGTGGTTTTTGAAAAAATCAAACTTAAGCGTTTCAATGAATTCTTTGTTATTTTTTCCCAGTTCCGTCTGCCAATTTTTCAATTGCTCTATCCATGCAAATGTTTCCTTGGGAACATCCTCTTTTTTCTTTAGAGAGAAAAAACTTTTCCAATCTTTTTTATTTTCGCTATAAATCCAGTGCGAAGCGATTCCGAATTCAACTTCATCATGCATCTTTTTTGATCTGATTTGTATTTCTAAGAATTTACCTTCCGGAGCAAAAATGGTTGTATGAATAGACTGATAACCATTAGGCTTGGGCAAGGAAATATAGTCTTTTATTCTACCTATCATCGGTCTGTATTTTCGGTGTACCACTCCAAGAGTTTCGTAACAGGAAGCGATATCCGGAACGATTATTCTGATACCGGCTAAATCAAATATTTTATTCATGTCCATTTCATGGGTTTTAAGTTTTTGGTAAAGACGGTAGATGGTCTTATTTCTTCCATAGATTTCCAAAACCTTGATATTTTCCTTTTCCAGTTCGCTCTTAAGCGTGGTAATGACTTTTTCTATATTCTTTTTTCGCAAACCGTATTCTTTTTCTTCCAGTTCTTTGGTTGCCTTGTAGCCTTCCGGGTCAAGATATTTAAAAGACAAATCTTCCAATTTTGATTTTATTTCTCCGATTCCCAAGCGATTGGCAATTGGTACATAAACTTCCATTGTTTCCATGGCGATAGCCTTTTGTTTTTGGGGAGGTAATGCTCCCAGAGTTTCCATATTATGCAAACGATCGGCCAATTTGATAATAACAACACGGATATCGGAAGCCATAGCCAAAAACATACGGCGTAAATTTTCCACATAAAGTTCTTCCCGGGTTTCCTTGAGTCTTATTTTTCCCAGTTTTGTTACCCCGCTTACGATAAAAGCGATTTCTCTGCCAAAATTGTCTTCAATTTCTTTAAGGGTAACTTCCGTATCTTCCGGAATATCATGCAAAAGAGCGGCGGCGACAGTCTTGGATCTCATTCCGAGTTTAGTAACATTCAAGGCTGTATGCAGAGAATGTTGGATGTATTCTTCTCCGGATTTCCTTTTTTGCCCAAGGTGGGCTTTTTGTGCAAAATCAAAGGCCTCCCGAATGCGCTTTTCTCTTTCTGCGGTCTTTTCGGACCTGAAATTTTTTAATATGTCTTCTACGGTTATATTTTCCATATTAATGCGTTTTTATTTCTACTTTCAGTATAATTTAGGCTAAGCCAAAAAACAAGAACAACATATAATATAGCATAAAACATGTAACAAAAGAGACGCCCTATTTTGGCGTCTCTGTATTTTTCATATCATTTTCAATTCCCTAGGTTTCGTAGTGACACTCCTTGTTGGAACATTTTTCTTTGCCTTTGGCCGCATAGACCAAGAGGGAACTGCACTTGGGGCATTTGTTGCCGGTCGGTTTGTTCCATAGAGCGAAATCGCAATTCGGATAAGCATTGCAACCAAAGAAGAGACGGCCACGCTTGGATTTTCTTTCCACAATTTCCCCCTGGCTGCATTTGGGACACTTAATTCCGGTTTTCTTTTCTATTTTCTTGATATTCTTGCATTCCGGATATTTTGAGCATCCCAAGAAAGATCCAAAGCGTCCGCGTTTAACAACCATGGGTGCGCCGCATTTCTCACAAATTTCACCGGAATTTTCTTCTGCTTCTTTTTTTTCTTCATCAGTTTTTTCCGTATATTTACAGGTCGGATAATTGGAACAAGCGATGAATTTTCCAAAACGGCCAAACTTTACCACCAAATCACCTCCGCACTCAGGGCATTTTTTATCCAATTTTTCTTGAAAATCTTCTTTTTTAATCGTTTTGGTTTTGGCTAATAAGTTTTTATGAAAAGGATCATAGAAAGCTCTGATAACCGGTACCCACTTTTTTTTGCCCTCAGCAATTTCGTCCAAATCTTCTTCCATTTGAGCAGTGAATTTATAATCAACAATGCTTCCAAAATGTTCTACCAAAAGATCAGAAACTAAAAAGCCAATCTCTTCCGGAAAAAGTCTTTTGTTCTCGTCTTTGGAAACATATTTTCTTTCAATGATTGTGGAAATTGTTGGAGCATAAGTTGAAGGTCGGCCAATACCATATTCTTCCAAGGTTTTAACCAAAGTAGCTTCGCTGTAGCGGGTCGGTGGCTGAGTAAATTTTTGCTCAGACAAAACCTGAAGCAAATATAAGTTATCTTTTTCTTTCATTTCTGGCAATAAATTTTCAGAGACCGGCAATTTATCTCCATAAATTTTAAGATAGCCATCAAATTTAATAGTTGAACCGATAGCTCGCAAAGTGTAACTCTCAGCGGAACCTTTTTGCGTTGCTGCAATGTCGCAAGTCATGGAATTCATGACAGCTGGAGTCATTTGAGAAGCAACCATTCTTTGCCAGATTAATTTATATAATCTGAATTGTTTTGAGTCTAGATATTCTTTGATAGACTCGGGATCCTTTTCCGGATTGCTTGGACGAATGGCTTCATGCGCTTCTTGCGCGCCTTTGGATTTTGTTTTGAAAAAGCGAGGACTGGTCAAAGAATAATTCGGACCGAATTTTTGATCAATAATTTTTTTGGCCGAAACCAAAGATTCAATAGAAAGATTGACGCTGTCAGTTCGCATGTAAGTAATGAGACCAACATGACCTTCGCTGCCCAAATTTATTCCTTCATAAAGCTGCTGAGCGATAATCATAGTTTGTTTGGCAGAATATCCCAGCTTGCTGATGGCATCCTGTTGCAGCGTGGAAGTAGTATATGGAGGCAAAGGATTTTTTTGAACTTCTTTTTTGGTAATTTCAGTAATTTGATAAGCAGCTTTTTCCAGAAAATTGGTAATTTTTTCTGCTTGCTTCTTGTCTTTTATTCCAAGTTTGCCAACGGCCTTGCCATTTTCTTTAACTAGTCTAGAATCAAATTCTTCATTTTTTTCATTTTTAAGCTTGGCTCCAAGAGCCCAATATTCAACGGGTTTGAAATTTTGGATTTCTCTTTCTTTTTCCACGATCAAACGCAAGGCTACTGATTGTACACGGCCGGCACTGAGTCCTCGTCTGATTTTTTTCCAAAGAAAAGGGGAAAGTTCATAACCAACCAAACGATCAAGTACGCGCCTGGCTTGCTGAGCATCCACCAAATTCAAATCAATAGTGCGAGGGTTATCCAAAGCTTTTTCAATGGCATTTTTGGTTATTTCATGAAAAACGATTCTTTTGGAAAGGCTTTTTTTATTAAGTCCCAGAGCCTCGGCTAAATGCCAGGCGATCGCTTCTCCTTCGCGGTCTTCATCGGTTGCGAGAATTACCTCGTCTGATTTCTGAGCTATTTTTTTGAGTTCCTCCATGCGATTCTGGGCTCTCAGGGGCACCTCATAAGCAGGTTCAAAATCATTTTCAATATCAATGCCCATTTTTTTTATCGGTAAATCGCGAATGTGTCCATAACTGGATTTCACGCTATATTTTTTTCCCAAAAATTTGGAAATAGTCTTGGCTTTAGTTGGAGATTCAACGATAACTAATTTCATAAATATAAAGTTATAAAGTTTATAAAGCTTTAAAGTTTATAAAGTATTTTTCTCTTTACGAACTTTATAGCTTGATATAATTTTGTCCGCCGATATTTTTTGTCCAACCTTTTAATTCCATCATAGAAAGGACAGAAAGAGTACTGACTGTTCCCAGTTTAGATATTTTAGCAATATTGTCAATGTGAAGCGGATCGGTGGATAAAATTTTTAAGAGAATTTCTTCTTCTTTATTCTCTGGAATTTTCAAAAAATTCTGGTTATTTTTTTCTACTTTACCTAAATTTAATTCTTCTAAAATATCCTTGACGCTAGTCACAATTTTGGCGCCCTTTTTAATGAGATCGTTGGTACCTAATGATTGCGGAGAGAAAACAGATCCGGGAACGGCAAAAATTTCACGGTTAAAGTCCAGAGCTAAAGTAGCGGTGATAAGTGACCCGCTTTTTTCTCTAGCTTCCACAATCAGTGTTCCCAAAGAAAGTCCGGCAACAATTCTGTTTCTGGCCGGAAATAAAACAGGGAGCGACTCCGTGGGAATGGCATACTCACTAATAAGAAGCCCATTTTCCATGATTTCTTGCGACATATTGAAGTTGAGGCGCGGATGAATGTGATCGTTATCCAAGCTGTCAGCCAAAACAGCGATAGTTTTTCCGCCAGCATCCAATGCTGCCCGATGAGCAAAAGAATCAATGCCAATCGCCATGCCGCTAGCCACGATTATCCCGGCGCGTGCTAGTTCGCGAGAAAAAGTTTCGGCGACTTGCATTCCATAGGCCGTGTATTTTCTGGAGCCGACAATGGAAATAGTTGGGGCGCTATTTGGATCCAAATTTCCTTTGACATATAGAAGATATGGAGGATTGGGGATTTCACGCAGCAAAAGGGGATAATCCGAACTTTCCCAATCAATAATGCGGATATTTTCTTTTTGCATTTTTTCCCATTCGGCATCTGGATCAATATTTTTTCTTTGTTCGCAAATTTTAGAAGCCACGGAATTACCGACGCCACTTTTTTCGAGAGCTAAAAAGTCGGCTTTCCAAGCCGCTTCGGCTTTGCCAAAAAAGGCCACCAAAAGGCGAAGTTTTTGCGCTCCGATACCCTCTATTTTATTAAGGGCATTAAGATATTTCATAAAATTATTTCCACTATACCAATATTTTTAGCTATTGACAAAACACCCAGAATCTGCTATACTCATTTGTCATGTTAAAAATTGCATATTTTGGTTTTCAGAGTCTCGGGCGTAAGTTCGAAAAGCAAAAGACCCTCCTTACTTTTGCCAGTAGAGTTGAGTGTATTTGACGGTGATAATTCACAAGA
>CAZWRY010000013.1:0-2566 GCA_964636505.1 uncultured Bdellovibrionales bacterium
CATCGCTTTTTAGTGTCAAGGCATTCACCATACGCATTAGTATACCGCCTTAAATTTTTCTGCTAATAAATTAGCAGAGTTGTAAGTTAGCAGTTAATAATTTCCAATTCATTTCGTTTAAAACGAAAGAATTTTCAATTCTACTTTTGCATTTTATCCTGATTAAAAAATTAACCGGATAAAGACCTACTTCTTAATGTCATATTGCTTAAATAACATTAAGAGAAAACTAATCACTTGAATATTGAATTTTGTTTCCGCTAGCCATCAAATAAAATATCCGAATGATTGACCTCGCTCAACATTTTCCAAAATCTGAAAAATAATGTTGAACTATTCAGTTGTTAAGGTCCACTAATGCGGAAAAAATATTTTTGAAGTTTTTCAACAATAAATTTTTCCGTACTAACCAACAAAAAAACCGCTCTTTCAAGCGGGACATTTTGGACAAAACCAAAACTAAGAATCACCCGCTTTTTTCTCTTGAAAGTTTTACCAGTATTCTTATCATTATTTGCTTTAAAATTTATCCCCTCACCAATTCCCACAACACCAAATATACGCTAAGTTCTTATAAAAATTGATGTGGGGATTTACCTAAAATGCACGTATTTTCATAATAGCAATATGAAAAAAATGTGTCAAGCCCCCGAAAATCTGATTTTTAAAAAACCTGTAAATACAGGGAGTGGCTTATTTTAGCCATTAAAATCCAAGAATGCCTGTTTTTTCAGGAAAATCAATGGAAAAAAGACCACTTTCATTATCCAGTTTATCCACAAAAAAAAGTTTTTCAATGGTATTATTATATATCAAAAATTGATTTCCACCCTCAATTTTAACCAAGTCTAAGCAATTTCTTTGATCCCTTGGGTCCAATTCAATTATTTTAACTTGATGTCCATTGGAAAAAATAACATGCTCGTAGTCTTTATTGAACCATTGGACATTTTTTATTTCTTCTGAATAGCGAGTAATGTTTTCCATGTCATTTCTGGTACGAAAAGGCTGCACGCCCCAATCTGCCAAGAAAAAAACTGAGATTTCATTCTTCGTAAAGTAAAGCATTTTTTTCCCATCATCAGAAAATTGGATACCCTCTGCGTTGTCCGATATTTTTTTAAAAAATTCATTTTCTTGAGTACCGCTATTATAGATAACCAGCTCCTTATTTTCATTTATAAAAGCAATCCGCGAATCATCGTAAACAATAAAAAGAACATTCTTTTTCAGAGATGAGCCACTTGGCAAATTTTTGGTTATTTGCTCTTTTTGTGCTTGCCCATCCAGGCTTGTTTTGTATACAAAATTATTAGGCAATTGCAAATAATAAACATTAGTCTTGGAAAGATCAAAATTAGAAATGTTTTCAGCTATTAATCTTGAATCATTTTTTTCTTCAATATTCGCCCGATAAAGAGAGTTGCCACTTAGAAAGAAAACATATTTTTTATCTTTTGGATCAAAGCGCACATGACTCATGTTCTTTATTCCCAGAAAATCATTCAGGTTAAAAGCTTCGTTGGTGATTGGATTAAGAATAAAATATGCATACTCTAAGGAATCTTCTATTGCATCTTCATTCAGACGTTGCACTGGAACAGAAAGATAATCTTCCTGTGGAGACCACTCTATATTTTCTTTCACTGCATCATCAATGAAATCCCACTTGGCAAAATTAAAATTATTTTCAATCTCATTATTATCTATGTTCAAAATTTTAGCCGAAAAGCCGCCGGCAACATTTTGAACAAAAACTAGTCTTTTACTTTTTGGCGAAATAAAAAACTTACTTGCACCTTGTGCATCATATTTTTCTTTTTCATATTCATTTCTGACTAAAAGCAAGTTCCAAAATTCGGTTGAAAGTCCGCTATGGACATCTACCTTTTTTGACCAAGGCTTGAATCCTTCCGCGCTTACCGTCATGGTATATTCTCTAGGAATGAATCCCGAAAGACTATATGAACTGTTGATCCTATTGAGTTTCTTGGAAGTTATTTCTTCTCCGTCAATGTTAATGTTAACATCATTGGGATTTGATTTTATAGTAATGGTTCCACTATGCACAAAAATGCCTTTTTTGAAATCAAAACGGTATCCCCTGGCATAGAAAATTACATAGGTAGTTGTGACCAGAAATGAGATTGCCAGCACCCAGAAAAAAATTCTTCTGCTTATTTTATCCATAAATTTAATGCTAGCGCTAAAAGTTCTGTTTGGCAAGTCATATCAGATTCTTATTTTATTCTTATTATATTATACAAATTTTAGAATATGTCCTCCCGAGCTCGTCGAGGGATCCCATTAGATCCCTGCCTATCGGCAGGCAGGTTTCGAATTTTCCTTCGAGTCACTTCGTTCGTTCAGGATTCGCCCAAGATGACAATTTTATATTACTTAAATTATTTCCAGGCAAATCAAAAGCAGCTTGCGTGTCTGGATATCTCTCCACAAAAAACGCCCCTGTTTAGGCGTTTTAAGCAATTTGTTGTATTTGTAAAATATTGGTGTAAATTCGTGTATGTCTGAAGAACTAGCGCTTCGCCCACTGAGGACTTCTTCT
>CAZWRY010000013.1:2666-25773 GCA_964636505.1 uncultured Bdellovibrionales bacterium
TGTAAATTCGTGTATGTCTGAAGAACTAGCGCTTCGCCCACTGAGGACTTCTTCTAGCTTTGAGTTTACCTGGTTTCTTTCTTTCTACAATTCTGGCATCTCTAGTCAAAAATCCAAGATCTTTTAAAGGTTTTTTAAGTTCTTCATTAAATTTAACGAGAGCTCTGGCAATTCCGAGCCTAGTCGCTTCAGCTTGGCCCATCATTCCCCCGCCAGCCACATGAACAGAAATAAAAAATTTATTATCCCCAGCTACTGCCAAAGAATCTTTGGCTGAAGTCTGCAATCTAAGCAGGCTAAAATATTTTTCCAGATCCTTACCATTAACTTCAATGGAGGTTTCTTTTTTGTCTGTTGCAAAAAGTTTTACTTGAGCAATAGAAGTTTTTCTGCGTCCAACTGCATAGAAGTATTTTCCCAGAGTCTTTTTTTCCCTGGCCGCGTCCCGCGCTTGCGGGCAGGCTTCTTTAGCTTCCTTAACTTCAGGCGCAATCAACTCTTCAGAAATTACTGGAACTTTCTCTTCTTTGACTTTTTTAACCTTTTTCCTTGGTTCAGCTTTTTTAACAGTCTTTTTTGTTGCCATAAAAGTTTAAATATGTTTTCTATATTATTTATGAGTTATGTCTATCTTGTGAGAATGGTTAGCGTCCTTATAAATCAAGAGCCTAGGCATCATTTTATCTCTCAGCTTATTTTTACAAAGCATTCCGTAGACAGCCGATTGAATAATTTTAGTTGAATCTTTAATCAACTGATCTTTTAACTTTATCGAGTGAATACCTCCTGGATATCCGCTAAAATGATGGTAAATTTTTCCTTCTTTTTTATTTCCAGTAACATTAACTTTATCAGAATTTATAACCACCACGAAATCTCCCCCATCAATATTGGGAGTAAAATCAACTTTTCCCTTACCTCGCAAAACAAGAGCAATCTCCGTAGCTAAACGGCCCAGGATTTTACCCTCGGCATCAAATAAGTGATATTTTCTCTGAATTGATTTTTTTTCCATATATTTTTATTCGTATCTTAATCCACAAATTCCACCACAGCCATTTTGGCGCTGTCGCTTTTTCTGGGAGTTAGTTTTATTACTCTTGTGTAGCCGCTTTTTCTTTTAGAAAACTTATCAATAAAATCTCCCATTAATTTTTTTACAGCCACTTCCGGAATTTTTTTACTAAGATCTCTGATAACAGTTACCTTTTTGGTTTCAACTTTGGCCAACTTAGCCTTGTTAATTACTTTGTCAATTAAAGTTTTGACTTCCTTGGCTTTAGCTTCAGTTGTTTTTATCTTTTCATGTAAAATCAAACTACCCAAAATAGTCCTAAAAAAGGCTTTTCTTTGATTTTTGTCTCTTTTAAATTTTCTTCCGCTTTTTAAGTGTCGCATAAAAATTTGAAAATTATTTCTCTTGCTTTAGGTTTAGACCAAATTCTCCAATTGATTTTTTAATTTCCTTTATACCCTTGTCCCCCATACCTTCTAAATCTTTGAGTTGTTTTTCGGTAAATTTAATAATATCGCCGACCGTATTCACCTTACCTTTTTCCAAAACATTCAAGGTTCTGGTGGAAAGATTTTTGAGCTCAACAATTTTAACTTTTTTCGGATCCTCGTTCTCTTCCATTTTTTCCTCTTTTTCCGTTTTTTCTTCTTTAACTTCTTTTTCCCCTTTTTCTTTTTTGCCCTCTTCTTTTTCAAGCTCAGAAATACTTGAAAATTGTTCCAACAGAATAGCCACTGATTTTGAAAAAGCTTCTTCGGGAGTAATGCTGCCGTCGGTTGAAATATCCAAAGTTATTTTTTCGTAATCAGTCTTCTTGCCTACACGCATGTTATCAACTGAATAATTCACTCTTCTGATTGGAGTATAAATGGCATCTATTGCAATAACTCCGATTTCTTTTTCGCCTCTTTTTTGCTGTTCAACCGGAACATATCCAATTCCTTTACTTATTTCTAGTTCCATTTCAATTTCTCCTTTTGTGTTTGTTATGGTGGCGATATGAGCATCCTTGTTCACAACTTCAACATCAGAGGGGCAAGTTATCATACCGGCAGTTACCGTTTTTTCACCTTTGGCTTTGAGTTGAATTTTAACCGGTTCATCCTTGAAAAGGTTAAACCTGATCTTTTTCAAATTTAAAATGATTTGAATCACGTCTTCCAAAACATTCGGAATGTTGGAAAATTCATGCGTCACACCTTTTATCTTGACTGAGGTTACAGCTGCACCGCTTAAAGATGAAAGCAAAACTCTGCGCAAAACATTTCCCAGAGTTGTTCCATATCCAGGATAACAACCTTCAATTTCAATTTTGGCATTTTCATTATCAATAACGGTAATTTTTGGTTTTTGCGGTGTTGGAATGGTTATTGATTGCATAAAATTAACTTTGGATATAACTAATTAATAATTAGCCAGATCCTTAAAAAATTACTTCTTGAAATATTATTTAAAAAATAATGTCTACCTTGAATAGTATTCAACCACCAGCTGAACATCCACATTAATCCCAATGGCATCTCTCGTCGGAACACTTAAAACCTTACCTTCCATTTTACTAGCATTGAATTCCAGCCAGGTTGGAAAGTCTTTTTTGTTTTCCAATGTTTGTTCCAAGTTCTTAAAATAGTTTTTCTTTTCCTTTGTCTGACTCACTGAAACAATGTTTCCGACTTTTACCAGCGCTGAAGGAATGTCAAGTTTTTTTCCATTAAGTTTAATGAGCCCATGATTCACAATTTGTCTGGCCTGGGTTCTGGAATTAGCCAACCCCATTCGGTAAACAACATTATCTAAGCGAAGTTCCAATCTGGCAATAAACAAATCTCCAATAACTCCTGGCTTGTTTTTTACTTCTTCAAAATGATTTCTAAATTGTCTTTCCAGGACACCATAAATTCTTTTGATCTTTTGTTTGGCTGCTAGTTGCATCCCATATTCACTCAGGCCTCTCCTGGGCTTTTTACCATGCACTCCTGGAAGCAAGGCACGTCTAACCATTGCACACTTAGGCGTATTACAACGATCACCTTTAAGGAAAAGCTTTTCCATCGCTCTTCTGCACTTTCTGCATTTTGCATCTAAATTTCTTGCCATTTTAAGTCATGAAACATGAAACATGGAAGATGGAACAAAAAATTATTTTTAAATTATTTATTGTTCCACTCTGTGTTTTATGTTGTATGTTACGCGTGTTATATGTTTTATACTCTTCTGGGTTTCTTGGGACGACATCCATTGTGAGGGATGGGAGTCCTATCCTTAATTAAAATCAATTCAAATCCGTTATTATTCAACGCCCTAATTGAGGCTTCTCTGCCAGAACCGACACCTTTAACATAAACCTCTAATTCTTTAACCCCAAATTTCTTTACTTTTTCACTCACATTTCCCACCACTTGAGTAGCCGCATATGGAGTAGCTTTTTTAGCTCCCTTGAAACCCAAGAGTCCCGAGGTAGCCCAGCCTAAAATATTTCCATTCAAATCAGAAATACTAACCATCGTATTGTTGTAGGTGCATTTTATAGTAGCTCTACCTTTTAAGATTTGCTTCTTTATCTTTTTGCTTTTTTTCTTTTTTACATCTTCTGTTACTTGAGCCGCATTTTCCGCACCCAAAACTTCCTGATTTTCTTCAGTTTTTGGAGCTTCTGCTTCCTTTTTTAGTTCGGATTTTTCTTCAACCATATTATTATAAACTTTATAGACTTTAGACTTTATAAATCTGGGACTTTTTTATGTTTTTTCCGTTTTCACTCTTCCGGATCCCATTGTTTTCCTAACATTGCCTCTAACTGTCCGGTTGTTCGTTTTGGTTCTTTGTCCTCTAGTCGGCAAACCCTTGGAGTGTCTTGCTCCACGATAGGATCCGATTTCTTTAAGCCTTTTAATGTTAGTTCTAACGGTGTGCTTCAGCTCGCCCTCAACTCTGATTTTCTTTTCAACGTAATCCCTGATTTTGTTTTTTTCATCTTCACTTAGATCTTTCGTTCGAGTCAGCTTGGAAATACCAAGTTCGTCCAGGATTCTGGTCGATGTGGAAACTCCTATTCCGTAAATATAGGTCAAGGATATTTCTATTCTTTTTTCATCAGGTATGTTTACCCCTGCAATTCTTAACATATGCTTTGTTCTAATGTTCTTATCGTTATATCTCTGTGTTCGTTCTAGCTGCTCATCTTGAACGCTTTGAACGCCTTGAGCTTTTTTTATCCCTGTCTTTGTTTGTGCTTTGGATTAGTACAAATAATAAACAGCTTGGATTTTCTTTTTACAAGCTTGCATTTGTCACATATTTTTTTTACCGAAGCTCTAACTTTCATAAAATTTAGTTCATAATTAGTAAAGATTACTTTAATCTCTGAATTATTCTCCCCTTGCTTAAATCATAAGGACTCATTTCAATTAAAACCCTATCTCCGGGAAGAAGACGGATATAATTAACCCTCATCCTGCCAGAAATATGAGCAAGAACTGAATGACCATTATCCAGTTTTACTTTGAAGGTTGTGCTGGGCAATGTTTCTTCCACTATTCCTTCAACTTTTACTAATTCCTTGTCTTGCGACATAGATACTTTTTTATTTATAAACTGCGCTGCAAATTATAAAACAAAAAATAGAAGGAGATTTTCTCCTCGACCAAAAATTCAGTCGAGAGTCAAATCTGTCCTAATTCCTGAGTTTCGCCTGATTCCCTCTATTTGAGACACACAAAAAAATTTAGTTGTCTTTAGCCAGTTTAGCACTTTATTAATTATTGTCAAGAATCACTTCGGTACGACTTTTATAAATTGGTATTTTTTCTCCAAAAAAGGCTGGCCAATATTCAACTTCTACATCGGAAAATTGACGATAAGTGCCTAGATAAGCCTTTAGTTCCTCGTTACTTTTGCCTAAAATGCCCTCTTTTAAATTTTCCGCGTCAATTCCGGATTCCGTCTTGCCATTGCCATGCACCCTGATTAAAATTGTTCCTTCTGATAAATTAGAATCTGATTTTCCAAAATCAATTTGCAGCGTTTTTTCGGATATTTTCAAATCATCTCCGGAAATTTTATTCATAATATCTATTAAAACCTCTTTCAAGTCTTTTTCACTAAAAACAATGGCATTAGCTTTAGCACTTATGGTTACACTAAATTCATCAGTCACATCTCCTGCTGAATTTGAAAACTTGTAACTATTTTCGCCTACACTCAAGGCGTCATCCAAAACCAAATAATCCGCTCCGGCTTGGTTTTTTATTTTTTGTTTGATCTGAGCATTAAATTCATTTAATATTTTATTTTTGGCCGAATTGATGTCTTGTTCCGTAATGGCTCTAGACATCACATCACTGCTACCGCCACCAGTCATAGCGCTAAATGATTTGGCATAAAATTTTGAATATTTTTCATTGCCGCTACCCTGAAATCCAGGGATAGTAAACGTTGTCGGACCAATATTAAAATTGTCTCCCGCTTCATCGGCAACTACTTCCGCTTCTACCGCTCCCGGTTTTAAATCCGAGCCTGCCTTGGTCATTCCCGGAATAGTTATCCCGGAAACTAGCCTAAATAATTTGCCGTCAGCAGATAAAAACCTGGTAGTTGCCACTAATGACTGAGAAGCAGTACTGTATTCATTATAGATAGTAATAGTGCCACGAGCCTTTCGGCTGGAAGCTGACTTTTCACCTGAAGAAGCAAAGCTTTGAGTAATTTCATCTGTAAAAGAAACAAGTTTAGCTGGGATAGCTTTATTGGAAATATCAACAGAAGTATTTTTCACATCTCCTTTTATTTCAGCATCAAGACTTTGACTTTTTGTTTTCAAAAAAACAGTTACCTTAGCTTTGGGTAAAAACAAATACAAAAATAAGCCGAAAGCAAAAATTCCCACTAACAAGCTAAAGGCTATGAAAAATTTCCAAAACTTGGAGGGCAAATTAATACTTTGGCTCGGAACTGAATATTTTTTTTCTTTCTGCGGTCTCATCTTTTGGCGATTTAAAAACACGTCACTGCTATTTAGAAATTGTTCAAATTTTTCGTTTTTTACCATTTCCTCTTGGGAAGCTTTCTTTTGTCTGTCATCAAAAAACGCTTGTCGGCTCGTAAGTAAATTTTTAGCCGTTTCTTTGGCTTTGGGATATTTATTTCCACCTTCTTCTGTGAAAAAATTGTCTTGTTTTATGTTGATGTTTTTTACCATATCCATTGATCCGCTTTTCATTTTCATCCCGGATGCAGTGCTCCTTTTTTTAATGTCATTTCCTAATCCGACTACCAATTCCTTGTTTAGAATTTTTTCATTTCCTTCATCAGCGCCAACAATTTCATTTTTTTTTGATCTGAGCATTGGCTTCTTTTTTTTCACGGAAGTTTCGGATTTTAGATATTCATCTTCTTTATCTTTACTTTCCTCATTTTCAAAAAAATCTGAGGAGCCTATTTTATCCAAGCGCTTTTTAATGTCCTTTTTGGCGGTGGAAGCGCTATCTTCTGAAATGGCCGGCTTTTCTTCTTCTATCTTTTCTTCAGAAACATTCTCCCATTTTTCGCCTTCAATATCTTCCAATCTCTGCTCAATGGATATCCCGGCTTTTTCCACCAAAAGCTTGCCGGCCTTATCTTGAGTAACAATAATAATTTCCTTACCCAATTTATCTGCTTCTTTCTTTAGGAGTTTCAAATTAATAATGCTTTGTATAAGCAAAGCGCCCTTAGGAATAACAATAACCAGCTCGTCCATTTGTGCCTTCCTTATTCTTTCTATGATGGAAGTTATTTCTTCATCCACGTCTATGTAAAATGTTTGATGCATAAAAAATTTGTTTACGAATTACTAATATACTAATATTTTTATTATAGGACTTGATTTATCCGTAAAATTTTTATAATTAAGTATATCCATAATAAATTGATAATTATCAAAGATTACTTATTTTTGTATTATTTTTACCGCCCGGCGAAGAATGCCTGATAAAATCTTTTCTTCTCCGACTAAGTCCAGTGCTAAATTAGCCAGTCCCATCGGCGTAATATCTTGCGGATCACGCAGTTCCTTGGTTTCATCCACTATATTAACCACATCTCTGGGTTGCAAAAAACTTACCTGAGGATTTTTGGCAAAAGGCAAACTACTTGACCAGGCTGGCGAAAGCAATGCCTTTTTAAGTCCGGGAAGGCCGGACCCTCCTCCGCAAAGAAAAAATCTATGCGGCAAAATGTCCGACTCGGCGAATTCGGACAAAGATAGCTCCACAGCACTAAGCCAAACATTACAATCATCTTTCAATATTTCTTCAATTTTAGCACTTACATCTCTGCCTAATTTGCCTTCGGCATATTTTATTTTCAAAATTTCGGCTTCTTCAAAGTTTATTTCCAGCTCTTGGGACAATCTTTTTGTAAAGGCTCTTCCGCCTAAAGCGAACATTTTTGTTCCTTCCAAACCGCCATTTCTAACCACCGCAATATCAGTTGTTCCACCTCCGATATCAATAAAAACCGCACTAAAATCGGTCACATCTTCAATGCCCATAGATCTAGCCACAGCATAAGGTTCCGCAGCAATACTTAGAAGATCCAATTTTAATTCCTCCGCAATTGTTTGCAGGGCGCCTAAGTGGATCATGGGGGCATAGGCGTTAAAAACCGCGATAGAAACATCGCGACCCTGAAATCCGATCGGATTAGTAACCCGATACCCGTCTATTCTGATATCTACGATAGCCGCATTAATCAATTTTACTTCAATTTCACTATGTCCAGTTTCTAGCGCCAATTGCTGGCGAATTCTATCAAAGGCCCTCCATTGAACTTTTTGAATAATATTTTTGAGCTCCGGCAAATCCACTCTAATTTCAGGTTTTATTCTTTCATAATGAACTGTCGTGGTTGTACCTTTTACCAGTTCGCCAGCAATGCCGATTATAGCCTTTTCAACTTTTTTGGCACCGGCCATGGCTTTAGCCATCCCAATAGCCGTTCGACAATTTTCAATCACACCGGAAATATCGCAAACGGCTCCGCTCTGCATGTCTTTGAGTCCTTGTCTGGCGCGTCCGACTCCTTTAACTACTCCGCTGCTTGTTTCTGGATCAATTTTAAAAACCAGAGCCTTCACAACCTCCGTTCCGATATCCAAAGACAAAAGATAATCCGAAGAGATATTATTAAAACCTAAAATTTTGGAAAAAATTCCCATTCCTATTTTTTATCTTTATTTTGCCTTTATTATAAAATAGATTAGGCATTTTTACAATTATTCCAGCACTGCTTTTATTCTGCGCACTCCGGCGCTGGATGACTCCTCTTTTTGAATTTTGAAATGGCCGAGTTCGCCGATATTTTTTACATGCGGACCGCCACAAATTTCTTTAGATATTTCACCTATGGAATAGACTTTGACTTTTTCACCATATTTAGATTCAAAAATTCCCATTGCATTTTGCGCCCTGGCCTCATCCAAAGTCATTTCTTCGCAAACAACATCCAGTTTCTGATTTATTGCCTCATTCACAAAATCTTCTACTGCTTTGATTTGTTCCTGCGTCATTTTTTCCGGATGTGAAAAATCAAAACGGAGTCTTTCGGCGGTGATATTTGATCCTTTTTGTATGACATGATCGCCCAGAACTTTTCGCAGGCCCGCCAACATCAAGTGTGCCGCTGTGTGAAGTTTGGTTGTTTCTTCCCCGCTATCTCGTAAACCTCCCTTAAACATTCCGGCTGAAGCCGTTTGGGAAAGTTTTTGATGCTTTTCAAATTCCTCCTCAAATCCCTTTTGATCAATTTCTACGCCTTTTTCTTTGGCCAGTTCTTCGGTCATTTCCAAGGGAAAGCCATAAGTCTGGTAGAGATTAAAGGCAGTTTTACCATCAATGATATTTTTGCTTTGAATTTTTTCAAATTCTTTTAATCCGACTTCTAAAGTTTTTTTAAACTTGGCTTCTTCTTCTTTAAGCTGCTCAAAAATAAAACCAGCATTTTTCTGCAATTCCGGATAAACACTGTGATAATCATGAATAATAATTTTGGCTACTTTTTTGGTCCAAAATTCTTCCGTAATTTCCAGCTGTTTGCCATATCGAATAGCACGGCGAATAAGCCGACGGACAATGTATCCTTGACCTATATTTGAAGGAGCAATACCTTTATCGTCCCCCATAATGAAAACTGCAGTTCGCAAATGATCGGCCACAATCCGCATCATTCTCTTTATTTCTGCCGAACCTTCATAGTTTTTGCCGGAAAGCTTTTTAATTTTATCCAGAGCATTAGCAAATAAATCTGTTTTATAGTTATCATCCAGCCCATTCACAACTGCCAAAATTCTTTCCATTCCCATGCCCGTATCAACATTTTTCTGCCTCAAGGGTTCAATCTTCCCATCAGCTTTTTTGTCATATTGCAAAAAAACATTATTCCATATTTCTAACCACAAAGCATTGTCGTCATTAAAACTTTCCGGAACATCTTTTTCATCTCCGACCCAATAAAATATTTCTGTATCCGGTCCGCAGGGGCCCTTTTCCATCCCCCACCAATTATTTTCCTTGGGAAGCTTGGCAATTCTTTTTTCCGAAATTCCCAAATTTTTCCAAATTTCATAGGCCTCTTGATCAAAAGGCGCATCCGCATCTCCTGCAAAAACTGAAATAGCAAGTCTGTCTTTATCCAGTCCTAGCCAATCTGGAGAAGTCAAAAATTCCCAGCTCATTTTAATTGAATCTTCTTTAAAGTAATCCCCCAAAGACCAGTTGCCCAACATTTCAAAAAAAGTATGGTGCGTTGCATCACCTACTTCCTCAATATCAACAGTCCGCACGCATTTTTGCACGTTAGTCAGTTTTGTTCCGCTTGGGTGTTTTTCTCCCAGAAGATAGGGAACTAAAGGATGCATCCCGGCCGTCGTGAAAAGCACGGAAGGATCATTTTCGGGAATTAAAGAAGCCGAAGGAATAATTATATGCCCTTTGGATTTAAAAAAATTCAAATATTTCTGGCGCAGTTCTCTTGAGGTCATGCATTTAAAATAATTTCGGCCTTTGTTTTATTTCTGGTGGCGGAGTAGTCTTTTTTGCCGCCCTTTGTTCATCATCACGCTCCTCCGGCTCTTGTTTCTCTTTTATGCCGTTAAAGCCTAGTCTCTTTTTGATTTCTCTAAAATCATTGTCACTTAGATACTTGTTACCTTCCAAATTTCTTCTGAGCTCATCCATACCTTCACTAAGACCAAGCCTGCCATCATTTAGCTGTTTTTCGATTAAATACAGACGGCCTTTTTGCCCGCTGTTTAATTTTATTTCCTTGATATATGGATCCAGAATTGACCCCAGTCTTGATAACATATGTTTTTTAATTAATTATTACAATAAATTCATTTTCTTCTTGAGATTTTTCAGCTCCACCTCAACCATTCTGGCTTCCTGATCAATTTTTTCAATTTGTTTTTTTTTATCTTGCACGGCAACTTTGATCCTGTCTCCCTCTTTTTCTAAGCCTCTTATTTCTGCCTCCAATCTGGTTTTATTACCCATGATTTTTTTATAATCCCCTTCTTTCATGATCATTTCGCGCTGTAAATCATTTTTTTGCCTGGTTTTATCTTGGTTATTTTGGTATACCATAGTATTTTCTTAAGTTTCTTATTTTTATCATTATATCACAATTTGTCTTTTTATGCTAAAATAAACCTGAAATTGGAACTATGATTAAAAAATACAAGCTATCAAACAAAAACTAATTTATGCCTTGCCATAAATGTGCCTGGTGTTGCAAAAATCTGAATTGGTTCTTCCGCCTCTATATCACTTTTTCAACCAGGCGTCCGATGTTTAGTCGCACCTGCAAATTTCTCAATGAAAAAAATACTTGCAGCATATACAAAAAAAGACCGGCTTGGTGCCGCCGGTTCTTTTGCGAGGATTTCATAAATAGTGGAAAATTTTAGCTTTTTTTGATTTACATTTCTTCGTCCGCAGCCTTATTTTCTCTTGGGCTGTTTTTCATTTTTTCATTTTCCAAAAAACTCGCGTCTCCCGATCTCCTGCCCATATTGATTATTTTTGAATCAGGCATATTGATTAAAAGTTCCTCGCTGGTTTTTATGGAATACCAACCCAAAATTAAGCCCAATAAGATGATGAAGGTAAGCGCGATAAAGCTGGATATTTTTTGCCTGATATCAAAGTTATTTTGAATCATTTTTTTTGTTTTTACTTTTGTTTAAAAGGTTACGCAATCCCGACAAATCAATATCGCTTTTTTTTCTTTGCGATTTAAATTTTTTCGGTTCAATATGAGATAATTGGGACAATGTCATTGGTTTTTCTTGCGGAACATGGATTATTCTTTCAGAAGAATCAACCATCTTCTCCATAGTATTACCTTTTAAAGAGTCTTCCTTTTTTGGTAAATTATTTTTCGTTGCATTACTTCTGGATATGGCCATCATTCTTTGATGGTCTTTCAGACATTCTTTGCAAAAAGTCGGACGACCGGGATCCGGCTTGAAAGGCACCTGAATTTTTTCTTCGCAAGTACTGCAAATGGTCTCATAAAACCTTTTTTCCTCTTTTTTAGCATGATCTTTCTGAGGCTCGTTCTTAATTTCCTTCTTAACATCAGTGGGAATTTCATTTGAAATAACTTTTGGTTCAACTAAAACTTTTTCGGTTTTTATACCGGTTAACTCGCCCTTCTTCTCCCTGATAATTTCTACACCACTCCAACGAGAAATCCTGTTCTCCACTTCAGCCCTTGACTTTCCGTATCTCTCTCTTGAGCTGGCAATCACTTTGCTCACATTTTTTTCCGTATCGTTTAGGTCAATCGGCGGCAAAACTGTCGCCGAAAAAGCATCTCCGGCAATGCCATCAATCATCAATTTCAAATAAATATTAAATTTCGTTAGATTGACAATATCATTCATCATGAAGACAGGCTCAAATTCTTTTTCCAAATGCTCCGCATCTTCCGCACCAACTCTGAAGGATACCAGTGTTCCAACATTGCCAAAAACAGCATCCCTCACTGTTGAGTTGCCGTCAAAAATAAGCTGATTTATGTATTGATGGGCTAAAATCAAGTTTAGCCTATACTTTCTGGCTTCCGATAAAATATTCGCAAAAGATTCAGTGGCAAAATTCTGAAACTCATCCACATACAAATAGAAATCTTTTCTTTGCTCCTCAGGAATATCCACTCTTTCCATGGCTGCCAGCTGAATTTTAGTTACCAACATTCCGCCCAAAAGGCGCATTGCATCTTCCCCGATACGTCCCTTGGAAAGATTGGCAATCAGAATTTTTTGGCTATTCATAATATCATAAAGATCTATGCTGGATTTAGGCTGGCCCACAATATGACGAATAACCGCCGAAGAAAGAAATTGTCCGACTTTGTTCTGAATGGCCGCAACAGCTTCCTTCCTGAACTTGTCTTCCCATTTGTCAAATTCATTAATCCAAAAAGATTTCACAACCGGATCTTTAATTTTAGGATAAACGCGCTTACGAAAATCTTTATCTGACATCATACGATTGACACCTAGCATAGTTGAGCCGGGATAATCCAGAAGAGCCAAAATAGTATTATTCAAGATATACTCCATACGAGCACTCCAAACATCCGGCCAGATTTTTTTGAAGACACCCATCATTCCTGACGCCACTAAATTCTTTCTGTCTTCATCTACCGCTTCCAAAATATTAAAGGCAATTGGAAAATCTGCATCTGCCGGATTAAAATAAATAACATCGTTTATACGACTGTTGGGGATGGCCTTTAAAAGTTTTTCCGCTGCTTCTCCATGCGGATCAACAAAGCAAACTCCTTTGCCGCTGCGAATGTCTTGGATGGCCATATTTTCCAAAAGATTGGTTTTACCCATACCGGTTTTTCCAATAACATACATATGACGACGCCGGTCATCGCTCTTTATTCCAAAAACTCTCTCTTGATTGCGAAAATTGGTTTTAGCAAAAAAATTAATTTCACTCATTTAAGCTTGTTTAAATGAGTGAAGTTATCCCGAGCGAATTTGAGAGATATCAAACTTACTCAAAAATAATCTCACTCACTTTTTTATAATACAAAATATTGGTAGGAGGGTTATTGCACTGGTAAATTATACGGCGCTGTGCCGGTCTTGGCTCCCACTCGAGAAATAGCGGGCGCCTTAACATTCATATCCGGAAAATGATAAACCGTAGCCAATTCGGAAGTTGAAAGGACAAACTTGACTCCGTCAGGATCCCTGTCCCGATAACGTCTGTAAATTTTTCTCTTTCTATAATCAGCTCTCTTGTCCACAGAGACATAGTAAGCAAAAGTTTTGGAAATATTATTCGGCTGGAAACTGTTCAAATTTAAACTGTTAAACTGCCTCAAGGCGCCAAAAAATCCGGTTATATGACTCATATTGAACCCTTCTTTTTTCCCTACATAAATGAGCCGCATCTTTGTCTGAAACATGTTTTTGGTCAAATTGTCTTCTATGGCTTTTAGCTGTTCTTTTTCTCCGGGTGTTAATCTGAATTCTAGAGGCTGATCTTCTTTTTTAGCACTGGACGGATATTCAACGGTGGAAACAAAGCCTTCTGGCAAATGAGTAACCACTTCGGTCATATGGTCAATTACTCCTTTTTTCTTGTCATTTGCACGACCAGCTAATTTTTCTATGATTTTCATTTCATCTTTTTTCCATTTTTCTTCCAGAGGCTTAACAATAAATTGAAGACACATATTTTGACCTGGAGGCAGATTACCAAAAAGTTCGATAAATGATGCCAAGGGATCAATCATGGTACCGGTAATATCCTCCTCAAAATGTTCATAAGTTCTGATTGGGTAGGCATCTGGCATAACCAATTCCATATCCGCCCCCCAAAGTTGCCAATACTTATTTGGAACAACTTTAGGTAATTTTTGCATATAATCTTCTACTTCGAAAATTTCTGCCTCCGGATATTGAGCATAAATATTAGCTTCAATCATATTTCTAAGTCTCTTCTGCGTTCTGATATAGTAATGCACCTCACCTCCCAAACTCACTAATTCAAAACTGAAGCTATCGTTTTGCCTGCCTACTAAAAAATCTTTAAAAGCATTATTAGTTTCCATAACTCCGGCCAAGCCATGAAAAATTGACTCCATTGGTTTGGGACCTTTTTCCAGGTTTTTAGGCGGGATTATTTCCAGCATCGTCCATTGCAAAGATTTTAGCCAAGAATTTTTTGAATAAGCAATCACAAAATCCATCCAAAGAATTTTAAAACCAAAATACAAAACAGGCGGAAGAAGAATCCACCAAAATTTAAACATTGCCAAAAAGATAACCCGATATGAACTAAAAATTTCTTGTATGCTGTCCATTAAATTTCTTAATTCAAGCAAAGGTTCTTGCTGGAATTAATTTTTTATTTTTACTCCCTCAACTGTATTAAAAATTTTTAAGCTTTTTTGGATGCATTTTTCAAAAAATACAGACCCTTTTCCTTGAAAAAAAATTGATTGTTACCTAAGTTTATCATGATAGTTGCTTTTTTCACTTTTCTGCTTTTCATTACCTGCCTTAGAATCTCATTCTTAGCTAAAGGCTTGCCACTTTTTTTAAAAATTTCTTCTAAAACATCTTTGACGGTTCCATCAGCATAACCCCATTCTCTAAGGGCATAAATCCCTCTGCCGATTAAAACAAATTTTTCGTTTTTTATCAGTTCATTGTGAATTGTCTGCGGATGCGCCTTTTTCTTGCTAAGGCCAACCTCGTCCATAATTCTGGCCATCTCCATGAAGTGCAACGGCTTTTTCTTTTCTTTTAAGACTGAATATATCTTTTCCCTGGTGCCTTTCGGATTGACTTCCGCCCAATTTGAAAGCCCCCATTTTCCAAAGCTGTTTTTTTCTATTTTTTTTGAAATAGATAAATAATCTAAAACTTCTGAAGCAGGAATATTTTTTTCAATTTTCTTGATTATTTTTTCAATAATTTCTCTATCGTTTAAAAGAGTTTTTTCTTTTTCTAGAACTTCCTTCGCAACCTGATTCACGATACCAGCATATTCAATGGCCTCTTTTTTTGTAGCCAAAGATTCTTTAACTTCTTCGCTTTCAACTTTAAAAATTTTATCCGAAAAAGCGGACAAAAACACCAGAGCCTTGGCTTCTTTTTTATTTTCACCTGCCATTTTTTTTACCAGCTCTGACTTTTTAATTATACCAGATTTTTCATTAATTGTAAAAAGAAGCTTGCTTTCGGTTTTTTTAAAATTAAAACTACTTCTTTTTTTAAGAATTTTCTTATTCGTATCCGCAATTATTTGACGTATTCTTTCTCTGGTTATTCCATAGTCTTTACCGATTTTTTCCAAAGTTTCTTCTTCGCCACTAAAAAGTCCGAATCTTTTTTGAGCTATTTCTCGGGCTCTTTCCGGCAGATCGGCTAAAAGCTCTAGAGATACATCCAAAAATTCCGATTTGGCATTTATCACAGACTCTTTTTCTAGTTTTCCGTTATTGCTATTTTTTGCCATATTTTTAACTGTTTTTTTAGGTCGCGTAATATTACCACATAACCTATATTTTTGTCAACCCCAGATTATTTTGAACCCCCCCCAAAAAAAAATAATTGTTTTCTAATCTGATATTCTTTTCGTTTTTATTAGATGGTTTAGGATTAAATGTTTTTTGCGCCTTCAGCACATTGCTAACTTAGTGCAAAACTAAGCCCTGATCCCTCATCTTTTATAATTTAGATTTTATTTCCCACAGTTCCCAAGAAAAATAAAAAAACCTCAGCAATCCAAAGGATTTGAGGTTTCATGTTTTTTATATATGTTATTTACAGGCCATACTTCACTTTATTCGCCACGTGTTCATCGTATGTCCTGGAAAAAACGGTTTTTCCAGTTTCCGGGTCACTCAAAAAATAATTAAAATTTGAATCCTTGGGATAAATGGAAGCCCTGATAGCAGAAAGTCCGGGATTACAAATAGGTCCAGGCGGTAAACCCCTATTGAGGTAAGTGTTGAAAGGAGAAGTTGTTTGAATATCTTCGTATGAATATTGTTTCTTATTTTCCCCTAAAACATAGGCTAGAGTTGCACAACTTTGCAAAGCTTGTCCGTTCTTTATTCTATCCCAAAATATTCCGCTGGCAATTTCCCTGTCGCTATCACTTCTAACCTCCTTTTCTAAAATACTAGCCATAATAATTGTATCTAAAATGGAAATATTTCTTCTGGCTAAGTCTTCCCTCGCGGCAACGGAAAATTGGGTGTTAAAATCGCCTAGCATTTTTACGATAATGTTTTCAGCACTTTCGTCTTTTTTAAAAAAATAAGTGTCCGGGAAAAGAAAACCTTCCAAGTTTTTTATTTTCGGATCTTGTAGAAAATTATATTTTTCTTTAAGGGTAAGAGGGTTATTGACTATTTCCAGAAAAGCTTCTCCGTCAAGGCCGTTTTCAGATAGCCTTTTGGCCATTTTTTTACTATCCCATCCCTCCGGAAAAGTTAATTTAATAGAATCTTCTTTTTTTTGCGTTATAGCCATGGCTATCTCCGGGATCGTCATCTCCCCATTCAGGTCGTATTTTCCGGGTAAAATTTTATCCAGAAGATCTTGTTTCCTCAAATAGTATAAGAAGTACCACTTACCCGGAATTAATTCATCTTTTGCCAAATTAACAGCCACGGCAGAACTGCTTTCGCCTTTTACAATTTCAAACATCTTCGCAACATTCTTATTCCCTTTTGAAAAATATATCTTTGAACGCAAATAAAAAATCCCCCCGAGGGACAGCACTGCAATAAGGGCTAAAACTAAAAGAAATTTATATTTTTTTTCCATCAAAATTTTTAGTTTAAAATTAAAGGTACAAAATTGAAACCAGGAAATTCTTCTTGGGAAAAAAGATTTTCATTTTTCTTTTCCACAAAAATAATACTGTTTTTAATCGGAATAACCATAATCCCGCCGACCTTAAGCTGATCAATAAGTTCTTGCGGAATTTCAGGCGCAGAAGCGGAAACAAGAATTCTGTCATAAGGTGCTTTCTCGGGAAAACCGAGAATTTTATTTTGAGCTTCATGAAATTCGGCAATTCCTTTTTTAACAAAACCGTATTTGTCCACATTCCTTTTGCCCATTTCCACAAGCTCCTTTATCCTTTCAACTGCGATGACTTTGCCCTGATTGCCAACAATATACGCCAGCAGTGCTGTTGACCATCCGGAACCACTGCCAACATCTAAAATTTTTTGTCCTTCTTGGGGATTTAAAAGTTCTAGCATAAACGCCAGGGTTAGCGGCTGAGATATTGTTTGCCCAAAACCTATGGGCAAGGCGATGTTAGCATCTGACTGTAATTCCATTTCACCAGGGACAAACTCAATTCTGCCTATTTCAAAAAAGGCCTCAATAATTTTATCGGTTTTAAGATAGCCTTGGTTAATTAAGTCATTAACTACTTTACTCATCTTTTTTTCAAAACTATGCCCCCATGACTTGAATGATAACTTCCCTTTTTCTGGCTCCGTCCATTTCGGCCAAAAAAATATTTTGTCTTTCGGTAATCAGCATTTTGCCCCCTTCCAAGGGAATGTTTTCGCTTGTCCTTAGAAGCATTGTTTTACAGTGAGAATGGCCGTTACTTCTTCCATCAGAGATATGGCCTTTTTTAATTTCAAACAAATCATGCGAATATCTGTCGCCCAAAGGAACCGTCCGATACAAAAGCCGCATGAAATCCTGAAGCAGCATCGGTTCATTGTGGTTTATGATTATCCCGGCAGTGGTATGCGGAGAAAAAACCAGAACTTGTCCTTCGCGAATACCGGAATTTTCCACGATTTCTTCAATCTTATCGGTAATATCAATGAATTCTATTTGGCTTTTGCTGTTTATTTTTATTTTTTTTCTGTATATTTTCATTTTTTTAGCAAGATTTCTGAGCCTGTCTTACAAGTCTATTTTACCACCAGTCCCCTTTTTCATCAAGCGACATATTTTTCCAGCTCTCTTTTCAAAATTTCCTTGCCTTGAGCTCCGACAAATTCACTCTGAACCTTTCCTCCTTTAAATATCTTTATTGAAGGAATTGACATTACTTCATATAGAGATGCTGTTTCTGAATTTTCATCCACATTTATTTTAGCAAATTTAATTTTATCCTTGAATTCTGCGGCCAATTCATCAATAATCGGCCCCATCATCAAACAAGGACCGCACCAAGGCGCCCAAAAATCAACAAGAACCGCTTTTTCACTGTCAATCACATCTTTTTTAAAACTCTGATCGGTTATTTCATAGACCATATTTTTAGACTTTAAAAAATTATTATTGTTAATTATAATATATTTCCGACTTAATTAAAAGCAGCTGTTATAAATAAAGTAACCGCCCGCAAAAAGAAGCCCAATACCCATTATTATCCGAATTAATTTATCATTTTTTGACCTAAAAATTTCTAATTTTTTAGTATGAGCAAACCAGTAAATAGCCCCGGAAAACAAAACAATCGGAAAAATGAAAATCAAATTATACAAAGCAATCATCGGAATACCGCTAAACATGTTCTCTTTTCCAAAAAATGATTTAGCAAATATACCATAGGGTTTATTGGCACAAGGAAAAAGAAAGCCGCTAGAAATAAAACCGATCATGATAGCGGCCACAGCTAAATTCATTTTTTGAATATTTTTTTTGATAAAATTCCATATTTTTTCAAAAATTCCACCAAAATTAACTGAAACTAAGTGTTTTATCTTTGCGCTTGTTGTCTTTATAATCTTTGCTTTTTGCCAATATTTCCGCAAGACAAAAAGGCCTGCCGCAACAACAAACAAGCCGAACAATTTACTCGGGATTCCGGATAGCCTAAAAATTTCTCCCGAACTGAGCATTTTGACACCTAAAGAAAAGTACACAAGAAGCAAAGAAAGGATAAAAAAAGTTCCGAAAATAAGAATTTCTTTCTTGTTTTCTGGATTACCAAAAATAATGATACTGGCCAAAATGACAAAAATTGCCAAAACACAGGGGCTTACGGAATCCGCCAGAGCGGCTCCAAATAAAATCAGCCAAGAAATATTAGCATGGGTAGAATTTTCTTCAATAAAGTTGGCATTTGCCAATCTGTATTTTTTGATAATTTCCGGTCTGGGAAAATTATCAGCGTTTGTTTTTTCAATTTCAACAGTAAAATTTTCCTGGATAGGACGATATCCTGCCAAGAATTTTGTGCCAAAAAAGATTACCGGCCAACCCCTTTTTTCGGGAGGAACTCCAAAAGCATCAAAAAATTCATTGAAATAACTCAAATTATACGCTCCGGAAATTTCTATTTTTTCAATATCGTATTTTTCATAAATTCCGTTTTCTTGGAAGTATTTCTCTGCTGCCTGGCAATACTCACAAGTTTCTTGGTAAAAATAAAGGGCTTTCTTTTTATTGCTGATATTTTCCGAATTTGCTTTGCAAATATTTATCCCAACCAACAAAAAAAGGGCCAGGAATATTAACACAAAAAAAGAAAGTTTTTTCATTGAACTTTGATAAATTTTATTTTTTTATCGCATCTGGATTGTTTTCAATCGTTATCTGCCAAACCTTCTTTGCCTTTTTTCATAATCCAAAAGGGCTTCTTCAAACCTATTTTCATTAAAATCGGGAAACATTTCTTCGGCAAAATATAGTTGCGAATCAGCGCTGTCCCACATCATAAAACCGGCGCTTAGGTGTGGCTCTCCGCCTGTGCGCACTATCAAGTCAACTGACGGCAATTCGCTTGTCATTAAATTTTCTTTAATCATTTTTTCGGTTACCTTGGTTCCTGCTGAATAATTTTTCTGCATTTTTTCAAAAGCCTCTTTCATTTCATCAATACCGCTGTAGGCCAACATAAAGTTAAGACTGCGTTTTTTATAATTTTTAGTTTTTTCAATTACTTTTTTCAATATTTCTTTTAAACTTTCTGGAAATTGTTCGCGCCATTTTCCAATGAAATTGATTCTAACTTTGTTTTCATGGATATCTCTGTTGTCCAAAAGTTTGGAGAAATATTTTTTATAAATTTCAAGTAAAGCCCGTTTTTCTTGAAACGGTCTTTTTTGTAAATTATCAATTGAGGAGCCCCAGAAAGACAAACATTTTATCCCTCTTTTTTGAGCAAAAACAATCAACTTTTCCAAATTTTCAGCTCCGGCTTGGTGTCCTTCCCAAGGCTTTAATTTCTTTTCTTTAGCCCAGCGACGGTTTCCATCAGGAATAATAGCAACATGATTAGGCAAATTTTCCGTATTTTTTTCCATAAACGAATGTTAACTTAAAAATAAAAGTCTGGCAATAACACTAATCTGACAAACAAAAAACCAATTAAGCTCTGCGTCCAATCAAATAATCAGCTAACTCCAACAAAAAAGATTTGGCTTCTTTTGTCATTCGGATTTTTTTTAATTCTCTTTTTCCTTTTTCAATAAGTTTTCTGGCTAAATTTTGATTATACTCCAAAGCGCCGGTTGATTTAATAATCTTTTTAAATTTTTCAATATTTTTAAAGCTTATTTTTTTGTTACCCAAGTTTTCTTTCATAAACTTTTTTTCTTCTTCTGTTGCTTTTTCAAGTGTTTTGAACAATAATAAGGTCTTTTTGCCTTCTTTGATGTCAGAACCCGAATCTTTGCCTATTTTTTGACTGGTTTCAAAAAGACCCAAAATATCATCTTGAATTTGAAAGGCCATACCGACCGGAATTGCAAAAGTTGAAATTTTTCTTAAAAATGTTTCGTTAGCTCCGGCCAAAATTGCACCCAACTTTAAAGGATTTTCTACTGTATATTTGGCTGTTTTATTTTCATACATCGTTAAAATTTCTTTTTCTGAAATTTGTTTCTTGTTTCCAAGATAGAAATCTTGTATCTGACCGACGATTGTATTTTTTATGGTCAGCTGAAGATACGAAATAGCTTTATTGACAAATCCGGCATCAAAGTTTGAATTTAAAAACACTTGAGCGCCCATGGTTGCCGATAAATCGCCTGCCATGATAGCCATGGATACCCCCAAATGCTTTAAATCCTTGCAATTAGGAAAAAAAGAGATCCCGTTTTTCTCATACCAAGTATTTATCGTTTCAATGTCGTGCCGCATTTTTCCACGGTCCATAATATCATCATGAGCCAAAAAATAATTATGAATCAGTTCAATACCAATTCCAGCCTTAATTATCTCTTTTTTTTCTTTGCCTCCGGCAGCCAAATAACCGACATACAACAAAATGGGCCGGATCCTTTTCCCGCCGGTCATAATTATTTTTGCCATATGCTTAAGCATCCGACCCGCTTCTTTGTCTTTTTTCTCGGTTTCCCTTGTTGCTTGCAACAAATATCTTCTCAAATTAAAATCAATCTCCTTCTTTAATTTTTCCATTTTTTCCTCAACTTTCATAAAATTGCCGATTTAAAGCTAAAATAAACATAAGACGGCTTTGCTTTATCTCATATTATCCCAATTATAGAAACAATAGTCAATCATAAATCAGACACTCTTCTTAAGAAAACTTTCGCCTTTTTTGAATTCTGGAATTTTGTCGCTGCCAGGACGACCGGCCTTTTTCCAAGATAAAAAACTATTGAATTTAGTATAATCAATAACCAAAATTTTTTCCTGACAACAACAGTTTTTATATGAACGCGAATAATACACCAGATATTTCGGCTTTTTTGCCCATGTGCTGGCATAAGCCAAATCAAAAAGGTCAGCAACTATTTTGTCCTTTCCGTCTTCAAAATCAACAAAAGAACTTACTTCAAAAATGCTTTCTACATTACCGTGTCTATCATCTATCATCACATCGGCTTCAATATAGCGTTTGCTTTTTTCTCCGCCCACCTTTACATATCTCCCTAATTCAACGGAATTTACAGGATAATGATACTTTTCTATGAGATCAACATACAGTTGGGCTTTAATTAAACCTTCTTCCCGATATTTCAAGTCATGATCATCTTCGCTGAGATAAACAATTTTAGATGAATCACGCACCACTAGAATTCTGGGAAATATGTGCGGCCTTCTGTCGGAATGATTATAAGACTTTTTATCATGTAATAAAAACCTGTTTTCATTTTCTTGAATAAGTGACTCAAACTTTTCAGCCGAAAGTATAACCACCCTTGGTCGACCTTTTTCAGTAAGAGTATAGTAAGTACTCGGATGCTGTACCTCTTTGGCGATAGAAAAAATATTTTTTCTTGCCTCAGAAATTGGAAGCGTGTTTTTGATTTTCATTTTTGTTGCTTTTTAAAAAATTACATATGTACATTATAACGTACATATATAATTTAAAGCAACCCCTCGCATTTCAGGCTTAAAAAGGAATTTTGGGAAACGATGACATGGTCAATAATTTCTATCCCCAATATCTTGCCGGCTTCTTGCAGGCGTTTTGTCACAGTAATATCATCATCCGAAGGAGTCGTGTCGCCGGAAGGATGATTATGAGAAATGAGTATTTGTGCCGCACAATGATGGATAGCCGGTTCAAAAACTTCTCGAGGATGAATAAGGTTGGCATTTAAGATTCCAACTGAAATCACTTCGCGCTGAATTTCCTGATTCCTGGCATCCAAAAAGAAAATTACAAAATGTTCACGCTTGTTGTCACGAATATCCTTCAGATTCTCCCAAACATCTCTCGGAGTAAGAATAAGTTCCGATTTTTTTTCTTTTAAAACCCTTTTTCCTAATTCAAAACATGCCATAATTTCCGCCGCTTTAGCCTCCCCTAAACCAAAAGTATTTTTAAGCTCGGAAAATCCAACCTCAGCTATTCGGCTTCCTGGAAATTTATTTAAAATTTTTCTGGAAAGCTCAATGGCATTGGATTTTTTTGATCCGGTCCTGAGCAAAATAGCCAAAAGTTCGGAATTACAAAGTTTTCCCGGCCCGTATTTTTGTATCTTTTCTCTCGGCCTTTCAATTTTAGGAATGTCTTTTATTCTTAGCATGAGTTTTAACTTTTCTTATTTTTCTGTACCACCAAGGGGAATCGAACCCCTGTTACCAGGATGAGAACCTGGCGTCCTAGCCGCTAG
>CAZWRY010000014.1:0-8224 GCA_964636505.1 uncultured Bdellovibrionales bacterium
TGCCACCAGCACCGTCTCTGGCACTCGTCTGATATCCACCATTGCCACCGGTACTGCTCCTTTTGCGGTAACTTCAACCACGGTCAATACAAACTTAAATGCAGATTTGTTGGATGGTTATCATTACAACAATCTGCCGTATCTTGGCAGTGCCTCAGGAACAACAAATTACATTGCCAAATTTACCGGATCAAACGCGATAGGTAACTCATTAGTCTATGATAACGGAACCAATGTAAGCATTGGAACAACAAGCGCGGCTAATTTATTAAGCCTTCAAAAAGCCGGAACAGCCAAAGCTAATCTCAATATTTTTTCTCTTACCAATTCCGGCAATGCCGCCGATATGGACGGAACCTCAACTTCAATTCTTTTTAACCAATATTATTATAATGCGACGACGCCAGCCATAGCAGACAGCGGTAACATTACAGTGGGCACAGAAACGGATTGGACAAGTACTGCTTCAACCCAGGATTCATTTATGTCTTTTTCAACCGCACTTGACGGAACAATAACAGAATATATGAGAATAACTTCTGCTGGCAATGTCGGCATCGGCACAACGACGCCGGGACGAACTTTAGATGTGACGGGTAATTGGGGAGGCAATACCGTTTACGAAGCAGCAGCGGCCGGAACCACCTATACTATTACCACAAAAGCGCTGGGTTATTATTTCTACAGGCCGGGTCTTGGAACAGACACAGCTGTTACTACTTATAATATTACAGGACTTCCGGATACGGATGGTACCTTTGCTTTTATCCGAGCAACTTCTGCAGTTGCTGTGTATTTAAAAGTTCAAATAAACGGAGTGCAAATTTCTCAAACCGCAGCAGCTACAGATACATATACTGTCATAAGGATGAACGGCACTTGGCATATTATCGGACGTTCCGGAAACGGTGCCGGCGCAGACTTAGCCGAATGGATGGAAACTTCCGGAGAAAGGCCGATGCCCGGAGAATTGGTGGCAATTGTCGAAAAACCGGAGCAAGTTGAAAAAGCCGTACTAAGCGAAAGAAAAAATTTGGTTGGTATTGTTGCTACCAGTCCGCACACCACAATGGGGGAAGCCACGGACACATCAGCACAAGTCGCCCTGTCCGGAAGAGTGCCGACTTTAGTAACCAACATAAACGGTCCGATCAAAAGCGGCGATCCGATCACCATCAGTCAAATTCCAGGCTATGGCGCCAAGGCCACAACCTCCGGTCTGGCAGTTGGCAAAGCCATGGAAGATTTTGATCCGGCTATAAATTCGGAAAAAAGAGTTGCCTGCCCTCTTGGTTCGCCTGAAAATGCCATTTGCGGAAAAATAATTGTCTTTGTTAATTTGGATTGGGGAGAAGCGGAGATGAGCGAAACAGATTTAGCCAACATCACAATTCAAGCCAATGACAGAGGAGGATTCAAATTGGTCCAATCAACGGGAGAAGAGATAGGAAAAATGAGTGCTTTTGACAGCTTGGTAATTGGCAACCTGAGAACGGGAGAAGCTTCTTCCAACATTTTGAATGTTAACAGGATTTGTTTGAATAATGAGTGCAAAGATTCATGGGGCGATTTAACAAAATATCTGGATGACCAGCTGGTTTTTGTAAATGAAAAAATTTCAAATATTGAAAACACCGAAGCGATCCGAGATCAAAAAATCTTAAGCTTGCAAAATGAGCTTCTTTGGCTTACAGATGTCGCTTTAATTCAGGAGAAAAGTTTAACAAGTTTTCAAAGCAACTTGATTAATTTGGGAATCGGATCCAACGACATCAGAAATGAAATAAGCTTGCTTTCCAATAAACTGGCCCTGTTCAAATCATCTGCCGAGCCTGAAAAAGTGGAGTTGGAAGAACTAAATAATGAAACAGACGGAGCAAAAACTACATTAGATAAAGCTGTCTATTCAGATGCGGCTTTCGGCGGAGAATATGCATCTCCCGGAGAATACCGGGAAATAAGCATTGACTGGCAGGAAACCAAAGATCTCAGCCAATATGATATGAAAAACGGCAATTTGGAGTTTGAACTTTATCTTGAAAAGGCAAATCTTTTTGAAGATTTCAACGCGGAGCTGGGCAATATCCAGGACGAACAAGAGATCCAATGGAAAAAAGCGACTTTCCCCTGGCTGGTTGATGGTTGGAATACAGTTAAGCTTTCCATAGGCAGCGGCTATGAAATCGGGCAAGTTGATTGGCAAAAAATTTCCCACTTCAGACTATTTTTTAAATTCAAGGGAGAAAACAACTTGAAAATCAGGAATGTCAAAGTTGAAGCTCAGAAAAAAACCAACCTCAATCCAAGCGCTATTTTTGCTTTGAACGGAGGAAGCATTGAACTGAATTCTATGGAAAGTCAAAATACCTTAATTCTGGCTTTGGACACAAAGATGTCCGAAATGAATTCAAAGATCGGCAACCAACAAGAACTGATTGATTCAATCCAAGCGCAAGTCAATGATATCAACAACAGAAACGAAGCCTACGAACTAAATGTGGCCAAAATTGAAGAAACCGCCAATGAAACAAGTCTCATCAAGAGAATCTTGGGCCTGGACAGAGCGGCTAACGCAGGCGATGTTGACATTTTGGGCAAACTTTCAGCTGAAAAAACGGAAAGCGGACAAATGCTGATTAAGGTTTCAGAAGAAGCCAAGCGCACAATCGGTGAATCAGCTATTACGGAAGTAAAAATTGATGCCAATGACGATAAGATTGATGATGAAACAGGCAGCGACGGCAAAAAAGTTTTTGTGGAAAGCTTGATGGCTAATTCAAAATCCAAAGTTTTCGTTACCAGCAAGAAAGCTACCAGCCAAAGCTTGGCGGTAACGTCCATTATTGAAAAACAAGGCTTTTGGGTAGAAGTCGAAAATCCGGTAAAAGAAGATTTGGAATTTGACTGGTGGATGGTAGAAGAAAAGGATGTTATAGCTCCGTAATTTTTAATTTTGTAATTTTTAAGAAATTTTTGGTTTTGGCAAGAATCGCATAAATTAGTCCGGATATTTGCTAAAATATCAAAAATTCCAAGCAATAAAGAGCTTAAAAATTAAAATTATACAGAATCTTGACATTTCCCTTCAAATTTTTCTGTTTTTGGTGCTATAATAAGTACAAGTCAAGGATTCGCTGGTTTTTTGTTTTATTTTAGCGACATTGTTTTTGAAAGTTTATTTTTTAAATATTTTTAAATTAATTAAAAAATATGGAACTATATCAAAATAGGACTAGTTTTCCGGAAGGAAACGAGAAAGAAGGAGAAAAAAACACTAAATTAGTGGACTTTTTTGACAAGCTCATCACTGTGAGCTTGGTAGCCTTGTTTTTTGGACTGCCAATCTTTTTTACCGGATTGACTTTCCAAGGCATTGTCTTTGAAAAAGAAATTTACTTCTATTTCTGGCTGCTTATCGCGCTGATTGCCTGGGCGACTAAAGCCGTCATAACGGGAGAGATGAAAATAAGACGCACTCCTTTGGATATTCCGATTGCAATTTTTTTCTTTGTTTATTTGCTGGCGACAATTTTTTCCGTTGACAAATGGCATAGCTTTTGGGGATTTTTCGGCGATCCGTCCAGGGGACTTATTAATATCATTGCCTTAATCTTGGCTTATTATTTGATTTTCAGTCATTTCACTTGGGAAAGATTCAAATGGATTATCGGAGGAGTGGTGGCGGCTAATTTTTTGGTGGCCGTCTGGTCAATACTGGCTATCAGGGGAATAAATTTTTTGCCGCAAAAAATAGCTTCTTTTTCGCCCATCAGTCTTTTGGGTTCAATTACTGGATTGGGAGTCTATCTAAGCCTCATGATCCCGATTCTAATGTCGTTGGTCTTCAAAGTTTCTGGCATAGAAATAAAATGGAAAAGAAATTTTTCAACTTACTTTCTGCTGTCGGTTATTTTGCTTGATTTTTTTCTTCTGTTTTCCTTGTCAGCCTATTTATTTTCCTCAAAGAACTTCTTTGACGCTTCTTTGGGCTTGGTTGTGGGGCTTAGTTTCTTTTTGATCTATATTTTGGCGCGAATAGTCAGGCCGCTCCAAAAGTGGACTTGGTTGCCTATGGTTTCCTTCGCTTTTATTTTAGCCATCCTGATGATTGGCAACATCAATTTCTCCAAAATAAATCTGCCGGCTGAAGTAAGCCCGGCACCCGGTCTTTCTTATTCGGTAGCCAAAGAAAGCCTTAAAGATAAATTTTTCCTGGGAGCCGGTCCCGGCCAGTATGGCTATGCCTTTTCCTTGTACAAGCCGCAAGAATTCAACAATAATTCTCTTTATAATCTAAGATTCTATAATGGCTCCGGAGTATTTTTTGAATCACTTTCAACTATTGGCATTCTGGGCACAATCGGAATGATATTGGTCTTGCTGACTTTTTTGGGCGTGATTATTTATCTTTTGTCCCGCGACAAGGAAAAAAATAAGATTTATTCCTTGGGTTTTGTTTCGGCGGCTGTCATATTTTTAATCAACGCTTTGATATTAAAGATGAACGGGTCAATCTTGCTTGTCGGAATAATTCTTGGCATTCTGGCAATCGCGGTTGTTCTGAAAGAAAGCGGATCCGAGGAAAACAATCTTAATCTCTCGCTTAAAGCTTCTCCGAAATTTGCTTTGACGCTGGCTTTTATTTTCATGATAGTGGCGACAGGTGTCATCTTTCTCTTCATTTTTATCGGCAAAGTTTTCGTAGCGGACATGTATATCGGTTCGGCCAATAGGGAAACGAAAATCTCGGAAGAGGGTTCAACGGCTAAAGTTTTGAAGGCCATAAAGCTCTATGGCAAGGAAGGGCGCTATTATTCAAGGCTGGCGCAGGAATATATGGCCCTGGTCAACCAGGAAATAGCTAAAGGCGAATCAGAAAGAGATCTGAACAAAGTTCAAGTTTATTTGAACAATTCCATCGCCGCTGCCAATATGGGGAAAGATCTGATGAAACAGGATGTTTTGGCCACAGAAGTTGCGGCGCAAGTCTATGAAAGCGCCGGTGCTTATGTTTCAGACTCATTGCCTTTGACCGAAGCGACCTACAAAAAGGCTTTGGAAATGGAACCCGAAAATCCCAGTTTCTACATAAAATTGGGCCAGGTAAAAGAATCTTTAGCGGCAAACAAAAAAGAAGAAGCGGAAAAGAAGCAGCTCATAAATGAAGCCGGAGATTTGTTCCAAAAGGCGATCGAAAAGAAAAGCAATTTTGATGCCGGGTACTATAATTTGGCCTTGGTCAAGCAGGCATTGGGAGATTTGGACGGAGCGGTGGAAAATATGGAAAAAGCGGTTACTTTCAATAATCAAAATATAAATTATTTCTACGGATTAGCCGGACTCTTGCAAAGTAGAAATAAAAATGAGGACGCTAAAAATGCCGAAAGCATTTACAAGAAAATATTGGAAGCAAGACCAAATGAAGTTAATGTCCATTTTAGCTTGGGTTCTCTGTTTGAAAGCCAGAAACGAAAGCAAGAAGCTATTGATGAATACCAAAAAGTGTTGGATAATCTGCCGGCGGAAAATAAAGAAACTCGGGATAGAATTTCCAAGATGATCAGTAATGTGAGAAACGGAGTTCCCAACAATGCCGAAACCCTGGGCATTAGCACTCCGGCAACACAAGAAAAATCCGAAACTTTCAACCAGGAAGTTCCCGAACAAAATCCAGGTATGCCTGGCCAAGAACAGGCGGGACCAGAACAGCAGCCGATAGATAATTTGACCGAAGAACAAAATCCGTAAAAAAGCGAAACAGAGTTTTTATATTATTCAGAGGCGCCAAAAAAGGCGCCTCTGGTGGGTAAAAAAGGCGGCTTTTCTTGACTTTTTCCGGCTTACCTTTTATATTAACTAATGTTGTATATTAATCTTTTTTATAAACAAATTTATGTTAGCGGTCATTAAAACAGGCGGGAAGCAATACAAGGTAGGGATGGGAGATAAAATCAAAGTTGAAAAACTGGAAGGTGAAAAAGGCGAAAAAATATACTTTGACGAAGTTTTGCTTGTGGAAAACGAAAAAGGAATTGAAATTGGAACGCCCTTTATCAAAAATGTAAAAGTGGAAGGCAAAATACTGAGCACTTCCAAAGGCAAGAAAGTAACCGGAATCAAATTCAAGGCCAAAAAAAGATATAAAGTTAAATTCGGCCACAGACAAACACTTACAGAAGTGGAAATAACCAAAATAGCCTAAACAAAAAACTCTCCCAAAAGGAGAGTTTTTTTAAATTTTCAAATTCCAATTTTCAATTTACAATAAATTCTCAAATCTCAATTTTCAATTTCTACTTGAAGCTAAAATTTTGGAAAATATTAGCAACAACTCTTGTGCTTCTTGCCATAATTTTCTAAAATCATCTTTAAATTGCGGGTTAGCTTTAGCTAGAAGTCTCAGCCAGTGCTTGGTTTCCTTAGTTTCTTTTTTGCAGATACCAATTTTATGTTGAAAATCTTTTTTACTTTCTGCCTCATTAGCTTCACAATAATTAGCACCTAAAGATCCGCCCGAACCTACCAATTGAGGTATTAATCTTTGATTGATAAGGTCGTGTGGTATTTTTTTCATCAGTATTATAATTTCTTCAGCGAATTTAGCAGTTCTTTCCTCTAAGTCATATGTCTTTTTGTTGTTTGAAAATTGCGTCATTTAGATTTTATTGAAAATTGAAAATTGGAATTTGAAAATTGAAAATTAGAGATATAATTACTGGCCAATATTGAAGGAAAATATCTTATCTTCTACCGAAAAGTAAATGATATTTTTTTCTTCGTCCACTGAAAAAGCCGAGGCTTCTTTTATTTTTTCAGAGTAATATTGGGTTAAGATATTTCCTTCCGGGCTTAAGCGAACAATCCTGGAATTTTTTTTGTCCAAAATATATATTTCTGAATTATTTTTGGCAACATAAATCTTATCAAAACTTAGGGGAGTGGCCGTTTCTTCAACGGAAAAATCTTGTTTTTTGCCCTTAAAGAGTTTAATGATTGCGTCAGAGGACACGGCAAAAATATTTTCATTAACACTGATATCGGAAACTTTGGATAAATCCGTGTCGTCTTTTTGCCAGTTAACCTTGGTGCCAAAGCCGCCTTCAGCTCTTGGGTAGCGGTAAATTTGGTTAGCATGGCTGTCCAAAAGATAAAGATAGGTTAAATATGTTTCCCCGGAAACAGGATTAGCTTCAATGGGGATTTCAATCTGGTTGGATTGGTATTTGCCGGAGATCGGAGAGAAAGAAAAAACTTTTTTATCCTCGGTAATCAGCAAAATCAAATTAAGGTCGTTCATGCCGGCTGAATTTTTGGCAGTGCCAATCTCGGAAGGAAAAGGGGAAACTTGCTTTTTATCCAAATCAAAAATTCCGGAAGTTCCGACAAAGAAAATCTTTTGATTCAAATTGATAATTCGCGAAATATTGCCGGCTTCCTGATTGATCGTCTCCGGTTCCGGAAGGCGAACGACATTCTTATCTTGCTCCAGGGGAACAATTTCTTGGGGCGTGTTTTGGGAGATTAAGGCAGCTTTTCTTGCAGCTATCTTGTTCTCTATTTTTACGCCGATATAAGGCACGACAAAAATTAGCAATAAAATTATGAGTGCGTATATTTTTTGTTCATAACTGAAGCGGGAGAACAGCTCTTTTATTTTGCCGAAATCGGGCAATAAATTAAATTTATTTTTGAAAGTAGGAACCGGCTCCGAGGATGAATTTGCTTCAACTTGAAAAGTAAAAGGAATTTCGGCTTGTCTTTTTGACCCTTGAAAAAGCAGCTTTAACTTTTCCAGTTCTTTTTTAGAAACAGCAAATATAAAAAGAATAAATTTTTTGAGAAGGTTATTTGTTTTGCTACCAAAATTTCTTGCGTCTGTAGCTAAATTTTTAGAATAAGAAGCTGCAGCCCGAAAATCAATTTTTGAAAAATTTGGCTTAAAGCTTGCGGACCTCGCTCTCAAAAACAAACCGGAAAATAAATTTTTTGTTTTTTCCCAAATGAGATTAAGAACTTCCACTAACGTTTGGCTGAAGCCGCTCAATAATTTTGAGAAAAAAGGCGGCTTTTCCTCCGGTAAATTTTCTGCTTCCTTGATGTAGATATGGCCGTGCTGTACATTTTCAATCTCTCTGCTTGATTTTTCCAGCTCTTCCTTGATTTCTTCCTTGAGCTTTTCTTCTATGGGCTCTTTTTTGGACAAAACTTTTTCAAAACTTTGGCT
>CAZWRY010000014.1:8234-10699 GCA_964636505.1 uncultured Bdellovibrionales bacterium
CGGGAACAGGTTCCGTGATTTTTTCTTCTTTCTTTTTGATGTCCGCAATCAAAACGCCGGCCTTAGGAAGTTCGTTGATAAGAGCTGTTTTCAAAAATCTGACAAAATCGGAGCCCGGAAACTTGTTAGCGCTCTTTTTTATTTCTTCAAAAGAAAAAATATCATAAATATCATTAGTAGTGACGACCAGTCGATCATTTTCTTCTATTTTTCCACTAGAAATGTCCGTAAATGTTTTGAGCGGATTCAGGCTTTCTTCCGGAGAAGAAAGATTCTCGCTAATATCGGTGAGACTTTTTTCTCGCAGGAGAAAAGCATGGCAAGAGCCGATCTGCGTGAGGTGCAAATTGTATTTTTCCAAAGCGGCGCAAAGGACATTTATTTTGCCTATCCAAGCTACATTTCCGTGTTCAGCCAGCTTAGAAAGAGCCAGATTGGCTTTGTGCAGGGCCGCCTCAAAGCTTTCTACGGTGCCTCTTTTTGGTTTAGAGTAGTATTCTTTTTTTATTACGGAAATCAGGTAGTTGGTGATATAGGAAGAATCTTCCGAATTGTCGGAAATTTCAAAAACGCCGAAAAGCGTTCCCAAACTTTGCTGGCTAATGTTTTCCGGTTCTTGGACAAATGTTTCCAAAAAAGGTTTCAACTTTGCGTCATTACAAAAAGAAATATCATTAAAAGAGAATTCAAACTCGGTAATTTTTTTATTGGGTTTGTTTCTGGACATTTTTAGACGATTCTAATTTCGCATTTATAATTAAAGACTTTTTTCGTTGTTATTTTTAAGCAGTTGGGCGGCTTGGTATCTTTTATACAAGACAATCAGCACATAAAACGCGATGACAACAACAGCAATTATGATACCCGCATACTTAATGTAGTCATTGATTTTTTCAAAAGCATAACCGAAGAAATATCCGCTTGTTACCAAAAAAGCGCTCCAGACTATTCCGCCCAAAAAAGAGGCGGTTAGAAAATTCTTAAAGTTCATCTTGAAAGATCCGGCGGCGATGAAAGTTATCCAACAAAGACCGGTAGTTGATTTGACATAGAAAATTATTTTTTTGCCGTGCTTTCCAAAATGTTTTTCTATTTTTTCTATGGTTGTTTCTTTGATTTTCAGAAATTTCCGCGCTTTATCCAAAATTTTGGCGCCACCGTAATAACCGGAGGCATAGAGAAGAAGGTCGCCGAGGATATCGCCCAAAACACTCAGCAATAAAACAAGGTAAACATTAAAAAAACCGAGACTGGCCCAAAAAGCTCCCAAAATGGTTATAACCGGCCCTTCAATAACCATCAAAACAAACATAGTCGGATAACCGATTGTTTTGATATACATGAGTGTGTGCGGATCAGACAAATCCAGAAAATGAAACATATTTTTTCTTTATTAATATTTTAGCATAAAAGAGAAAAAAAGCGAGAAGCTTAGCATAAAAAAGCCTTTCTGCCCTAGGAGTTAGGGAGGGGGCTTGTCCCTCACCAAAAACTTAAAATTTTTTGGCGAGGGGTTTACTTTTTACAGTTCTGATATATACTATATTTAATGGAAATAAAGGCAAAAGAAGGTATTTTGGAGTAAATATAAATAACTTTTTTAATTCTAAAAATATGTCTGAAGTCTTGGAAAATCTATTTGGATCAAAAGAAAAAACCAGAATTTTGCGGTTTTTTTTGCAAAATCCCGAAAGAGAATACGGTTTTGTTGAAGTGATGAAAAGAAATATGCTAAACAAGCTGAAAGGCAAAAAAGAACTGGAAAATCTGAGAAAAATAAAATTCATAACGGAAAGAAAAAAGAAAGGCAAGAATTTTTTTGTGTTGAACCAGGACTTCATTTTTTATCCGGAACTTAAAAATTTGGTAGCCAAAGACAATATTTATCCGAAATCAAGAAATTTAGACAAAATAAAACATATCGGTAACATAAAATTAGCCGTGGTAAGCGGAGCTTTCATTAACTACGCCAAAAGCAAGGCGGATATGATTTTAGTGGGCGATGATATCAGTCGGACAAAGCTCAAAAGCCTGATGGGTGCCTTGGAGGCGGAACTCGGCAAGGAAATAGATTTTGTGCTGATGAACGGGGAAGAATTTAAATATCGCTTGAATATGCTGGATAAATTCATCCTGGAATTTCTGGAAGGTCCGCATGAAGAAATAGTCAACAAGATTAACGGCCTGAAGCGTTTTATCGCCAGCAGAAAATAGGATCGGAATGACAAATATTCAATGATAAATGACAAATCAATGTCAAAATCTAAAATCCAAATCTTTGGCATCTGACATTTGTTATTTGGGCTTGGTTTGTCATTAGAAATTTGTCATTTGCCATTTGATATATAAAATGTTTTATTTTTTATTTATAATAATTGTTATTCTGGTTCTTGCCCTCTTGTGGGTCGTTTTTGATATGAAGAAAAAAATGGAAGCCGGATCTGAGCGGGGCGAAGAAAAAGAAA
>CAZWRY010000014.1:10709-18946 GCA_964636505.1 uncultured Bdellovibrionales bacterium
GGATGGCTATGATGCAGGAATCTCTGCGACATATTATTGAAGAAAACCGGGAACTGCGCCGGGAAATGGACAAAAAACTTTCTGAAACACACAGCGCTTCCAGGGAACAGATGCAGCAATCCATTAGGCAAATTTCTAATGTGGTAGCCGGTCTGACAAAGTTGGAAGAGACCAATAAACAGGTAATAAATTTTTCTGCTCAATTGCAAAGCCTGCAGGATATTTTGAAAAATCCGAAACAGAGGGGCATTTTGGGAGAATATTTTTTGGAAGAAACTCTCAAAAATGTCCTGCCGCCGAATTCATATCAAATGCAATATGCTTTTAAAGACGGAGCGATTGTGGATGCGGTGGTTTTTGTGAAAGATAAAATCATCCCGATTGATTCCAAATTTTCTTTGGAAAACTACGAAAGAGTTTTAGGCGCCCAAGATGCCGAAATGCGGGAAAAATATACCAAGCAATTCAAAAATGATCTCAAATTCAGGATTGATGAAACGGCTAAATATGTCAAACCTTCGGAAAACACAATGGATTTTGCTTTTATGTTTATTCCCTCGGAGTCCATTTACTATGATCTGCTATCCAATAATGTCGGTGTGGTAAACTCCCGGGACTTGATTGACTATGCCTTCAAAGAAAAACATGTCATTATTGTGTCGCCAACCTCATTTTTGGCTTATCTGCAAACGGTTTTGCAAGGACTCCGGGCTCTTAAAATAGAAGAAAGCGCCAAGGAAATTAGAGGAAACGTTGAAAAATTGGGCAAGCATATTATTGCTTATGAGGAATATTTCAAAAAATTGGGAGCAAGTCTTGGAACGACCGTGAGCCATTACAATACTGCCTACAAAGAACTGGGAAAAATTGACAAAGATGTTTCCAAAATAGCCGAAACTGAAAAAACTATTGAACCAATGGCATTGGACAAGCCCAGGGAGGACTAATTTTCAAATCCCGATTTTCAATCAATGCTCAATGTTTAAATTTTCAATATTTATCTAGATAATATCAAGTTTGTAAATTGAGTCGTTCAGTCATTGAGAATTCATTGGAAATTGAAAATTGTAAATTGGAATTTTTTATATCTTATGTTTAATTTTAAACAAATATTAAATAATTCTTCTTTTTTCTTTAAAAGGGTTTTTTCTCAGGATTATTTTAAAAACGCGATTGTGGTTTGGCTTTTGCTTTTTAGCCTGGCTTTCAACTTGGCTAACTGGATTATTCTCGGGATTTTTATCCAGCCTATTGACCTGCCGATAATTCTGCATTACAATGTTTATTTCGGAGTTGACATGATGGGGAATTATAAAGAAGTCTTTATTTTGCCTTTAATAGGCATTATTTTATTACTTGTAAATTTCTTTTTATCTCGCCATCTCTATGAAAAAAAAGAAAGAATTGCTAGCTATCTACTCTTGATGGCCGCACTTATGATTCAGCTGGCGCTTATTGTTTCTTCCGTTAGCGTAATTATTATCAACTACTAATGCTAAATTTTCCCAATCCCAAAACAACCGATAAAAAAGAAAGAAAAGTGCAAAGAATCCTGGAAGTAATTCCGGGTATTTTGACTTGGGGGACGCTTATCGGAATGTTTGTTTTGTCTTTCTATTTGCCGCTATGGGTGGCTGTTTTTGTTATTGCTTTTGATCTTTACTGGATTTTCCGAACCATTTTTATCACTTTTTATTCACTGCGGGGGTTTTTCAGGCTGAGAGAAGGAAAAAAAATCAATTGGTGGGAACGGTGCCAAAATATTGAAAACCCGGCGGAATTCAAAAAAAATATCCTTTTGAAAATAGAAAAATTGAAAGAAAATCTTTTGCGGAGCAAAAATTTAAAATGGAAAGAAAAAAGAATAATTAAAAAAGAAATTGAAAAACAGGAAAAATATTTAAAAGAAGTGGAGGAAGTGGAAAAAACATTTTCTATCAGAAAAGAAAAAATTATGGACTGGAGAGAAGTCGTCCATGTGGTAATGTTTCCGACGGCAGGAGAAGATGCCAGCATAATTGAGCCTTCAATCCAATCTATTGCGGATGCAAATTTTCCCAAAAAGCAATTCATTATTTTGTTGGCCACCGAAGAGCGCGAACCGGAAGAAATGCGTTTGGCCAAAGTCAACTATCTGAAAAATAAGTTTGCCGGCGTTTTTCGGGACTTTATTGTGACCACGCACAAAGTAAAAGACGATGAAATGCGGGCCAAAGGATCAAATGCTACCTATGCCGCTAAAGAATTGGTTAAGTATCTAAACGAAAGAAACATTGATTTTAAAAAAGTGATCTTTTCCAATTTTGATTGTGATAGTGTAGCGCATCCGGAATATTTTGCCGCGCTGACTTATCAATACATCATTGATCCCAAAAGGTTGCAAAGAAGCTACCAGCCGTTGCCCATGTACCATAATAATATTTGGGATACCAATGCTTTTGTCCGTGTGATTGTTACCGGTTCAAGTTTCTGGCATATTTTTCAAAGCACGCGTCCGGAAGGCATGGTAACTTTTTCCTCGCACAGCGAACCTTTTGATACTTTGGTTAAGGTCGGATTTTGGCCGATAAACATGATCAGCGAAGACTCAATAATTTATTGGAAATGCTATACCTATTACAACGGCGATTACAAAGTCAAGCCGATATATTTGCCGGTTTCTTTAGATGCCGTTTTGGCGGAAAGTTATTGGAAAACGATAGTCAACCAATACAAGCAGAAAAGAAGATGGGCTTACGGAATTGAAAATTTTCCAGTTATAATGCGAGCGATCTGGCCAAATCAAAAAATACCGTTCAGGAAGAAAATTTATGTAGCTTTTGAAATGTTGGAAGGGCATCATTCTTGGGCGACGGCACCTTTCATTTTGGCTGTCTTGGGATGGCTTCCTTTGATTCTCGGCGGGGAAGTTTTCAATCAAAGCGTTTTAGCGCACAATTTGCCTTCCATCACCAGAATGCTGATGAATATTGCTATGATCGGATTGGTTTTTTCGGTAACCCTGAGCTTTACCTTGATGCCGCCGCGTCCGAAAAAATATTCCAAATGGAGAAATATTTATCTGGTTTTGCAGTGGGTCTTGGTGCCGTTGTCAGCTCCGTTTCTGGGCGCTATGCCGGCCATTGACTCGCAGACCAGAATTCTCTTAGGAAAATACTTTGGAGATTTTTGGGTAACCGAAAAAGTCAGAAAAAAGTAAGCATATTTAAATCTAAAGCCTAAAGTCTAAAATTTTGAAGTATAAATTTTGACCTTAATAATTTAGATTTAATTTAGACTTTAAAAATTAGACCTTAGACTTAAATATAAATGTTAAAGTATCTTCTTCCATTCATAACATCTTTTCTTTTGTGCGTTTTTTTTATTTGTCTTTCGCTTGTCTTTTTTGGAAAAAAAGTTTCTAAAAACAGGAGCTCCTTCAGACATGTTAGAAAAAATATTATTCGTTGGGGCGGATTAGCTATTATTTTTAGCTTTAATTTATCCATTTTATTGAATAAAGATCTCTACATTCCTCTTGAGCTGTGGGGGATAATGATAATCAGTCTGTTTATTTTGGCTGTAGGGATATGGGATGATATCAAAGAGCTATCTTGGAAAATTCAATTTCTTTTTCAATCTTTTATAGCCGGACTGGTTTTTTTATTCGGAGTCAGAATTCATTATTTGGTTAATCCGTTTTCCGGGCAAATAATCAACCTGGATTCCGGCTGGCTGATGGGAGTTTCCTTTATTATCGGATTGGTCTGGATTTTGCTTCTTATGAATGCAATGAACTGGTTAGACGGCATTGACGGGCTATCTGGCGGGGTGACTTTTATCGCTTTTTTGACCATTTTTTTTCTCAGTCTTAAGGCAGAAGTTAATCAGCCGCCGATGGCTATAATGTCCATAATTCTAGCGGGCAGTATCTTGGGATTTTTGGTTTTTAATTTTAATCCCGGAAAAATCCTAGCCGGGACGGCCGGGTCTATGTTTATGGGCTTTTCTTTGGCGGCTTTGGCTGTTTTTTCCGGTACAAAAATAGCAACCACTCTTCTGGTGCTTTTTTTGCCCATCGTAGATTTTCTTTGGGTTATTTGGGAAAGGTGGAAAAAAGGCCAATCTATTTTTATCCCGGATAAGAATCACTTGCATTTTAAATTATTGGAAATGGGCTGGTCGCAAAGAAAAATAGCCTTAAGCTTCTATGTGATTACCGGTCTAATCGCGATGGTTGCCTTGAATACAAGGGCAATTGGAAAAAGCATAACACTCATTTTGTCAGCTGTAATTATGGCATTGGCCCTTTTGACGATAAACCGGATTGTTTCCAAGAAAAATTTAATAAAAAATAATTCTAAAATTGGGGGATATAATTTCAAGAACAAAAAGCCACTTTTGTTTATCCTAGTCTTTGTTTTTATTATTCTGGCGTTTTTTTATATAAACAAGCCGGCAGACAGCAAAAAAACAACCATAAGGCTGGGCCAGGAATTTTTTTTAGCCGAAATTGCGGATAATCCTGAAAAAAGAGAGAAGGGGCTTTCCGGCAGAAAAGAATTATGCGAGAAATGCGCCATGCTTTTCTTTTTTGATAATCCGGATAATCGCAATTTTTGGATGAAAGATATGCAGTTTGATATTGATGTTATTTGGGTTAAGGGCAACAAAATAGTGGATATTCGTTCCAATGTTTCTCATAGCAAAGGCGAACAGGAAAAAATTCATTCTCCGGAAATGGCCGATAAAATCATTGAAGTAAGGGCTGGAAAAAGTGAAAATTTGAGACTGAAAATAGGGGACGAAGTCGGTTTATAGATATTCTTCCGAAAATGCAAAAATCCGCCTTTTGGCGGATTTTTGCTATTGAAAAGTAGTAATATACTTGTCCAAAAAAAGAACATTAGAATTTTTGTTTGATAGTGTCGTTTCTTTCAAACAGAGAGGTATTAAGTCAGTGACGGCACTCTTACAGAATATTTGTGTAAATTCTGAAGCTGCTTGTCATTCAGAGTTTTTGATTTTGTGATTGCTTCTTGAACCAGATCCTTGGAGAATTCTAACGAAGTTCCTATTCGGACGCTTACTCCTTTTCCGACTTTCTTTCTGAGATAATCTTCAATATAGATTTTGTGTTCAGGTGTTAAGCTTGAGTCTGGATTTTTTTCTAAATAGTTCGCTAGCGCTCTGCGAGCTAGATGAGTTGAGCCCTCGCCTTTGGCAGCAGATTCTATAAAAGAATTTTCTGTTTCTTGGCTTACGGCAACTTTTTCATCTGCGGTTGCATTGGTTTCGGTAGAACTATCTTTATCTGCAGAGATGGCGCCTTCTGCCGGAACTTCTTCAGAAATTTGCTTCTGTTCTTCGTTTCCCGCCGGAGCCTCAGTTCTCTTGGAATAAGAATAAATTCCGCCTGCAATAACGAGAACAATCACAATGCTGATGATAACCCTTAGGTTATCCTGTATCCATTGTTGGATATTACTTTCACCCTCATTTGTTTCTGTTGGTTGTTGGTCTTCCATATGTTCACCTACCTTTCTAATGTCGCTGTTTCTTTTTTCGCGAAGAAAAACAAGAAACCCGAGCTATTTAATTATAAAAGTGCTTACGCTGAAGCTTGTGAGATTTCCGTTTTTGCCGAAATGGCAAAGAGTGGAAATTCGACCTCGTCTTATTATTTTAAACCGAACGATTTATGGCGTCAACTAGACAAAAACAGGCATTTAGGGCGTAATAAAGGACATCAAAATTAAACAGAATTATTGTGTAGAAAATAGAAGTAGTAGGTTTTTAATATACTAAGATAATTTTTTAATTTCAAATGGTGAATGACAAATGACAAGTCAATGTCAAAATCAAAAGTTATAATTTTTTTGTCATTTTGTCATTTTAATTTGATTTGTCATTGGAAATTGGAAATTTGTCATTGAATAATTATTAAAATTTTTTTGATATATATTTTTTTATTAACTTCTCATATTTTTATTTTGCTTTTTTATTTTTCTTGCCTGTGGATAACTTTTTTGCTATTGCAAAAAAAATTATTTGTTATATAATTTAATTAAAGAAAAATAATTTTAAAAATTTAAAATATTTTTCTTGAAAATAAAAAAGGTCGAATGCAAAAAAGTTAAAGAATATCGAAGATAACTATCTTCGAAAAATAAAAAACAAAAATAGAAAGGAAGGTGACTCACATGGCAGCCAAGAAAAAAGCAGCGAAAAAGAAAGTTGTAAAAAAGGCTAAGAAAAAAGTAGCCAAAAAGAAAGTAGCTAAGAAGAAAAAGAAATAGTCTTTCATAGTCTTTTTTCACTCGTTTTATCTCATCAATGGGTGGTATAAATCGTTTGGATTAGATGGATAAGTTTTGATTAGCGAATCAAAATACTTAAAGCAAAAAATCCCGAGTAATCGGGATTTTTGCTTTATATAAGGCATAATTTAATAAATATCAATTTCGCAAATTCTCCATCTTCCGGCTAAATCTTTGTGAAAAACTGGCTTAATTTTCGGAAAATATTTTTTAATAAGTCTATGCAGATTATTTTTTTGTTCCGGGCTGATCTCCATGTAGCATACAACATCTAATATGCAACATCTTTTTTTTAACAAAACAATTTGCCCAAGGAGTCTTTCGTAATGGTCTAATCCATTTTTTTTGCTATAGAGCGCTGATTTGGGTTCATATTTTTTGATGTCATTTGAAGCAGATTTGTAAATTTCTCTTGAGAGGTAGGGCAGGTTGGCTAGAATGATGAATGAGGAATGATGAATGAGGGAAATTTTATTTTTTATTATTGGCTCCAGAAGATTTCCATGCAAGAATTTTATTTTTTTATCGACTTTGTTTTTTTTAGCATTATGCTTTGCAATTTTTAATGCTTCTTTGCTTATATCGATTGCAATGTAGTTATTTTTATCTTTTATATTTTTTGCCAAAGATATAATGATGTTTCCGCTGCCGGTTCCAATATCAACTAGATTTTTATCTTTCGGTTTTAATTTTAAGACTTTTTCTACTAATAATTCTGTTTCAGGGCGGGGGATGAGGGTGCGCCTGTTTACGGCAAAATTAAGCCCAAAAAACTCCTTTTGGCCCAAAATATAGGCTATAGGTTCTCCATTTAAGCGCCTTTTTATTAAATTATTGATCTTTGTTCTTTGGCTATTGTTTATTGAAAATTCCGGATGAGCCAAAACAAATTCCCGCGGTCTCTGAATAACCGCAGAAATGATAAGATCGATGTCTAGGAGATCAATCTTTTTATTGAGTTTTTTTAAGTCAGATATTGTTAACATATGTCAATTTCAAATGACAAATGACTAATTTCCAATCAAGTTCAAAATCCAAAACCCAAAAATTTTTGACATTTGGTCATTAGGGTTTGATTTGTCATTAGAAATTTAAATTTTGTCATTATTAAATTAGGCTCCGCCTAATTTAATTCTAGTGTCTTCTTCCTGCAGAGCTTTGATAATTTCATCTAAATTTCCCTCCAAGACGTCATGAATATTGCTCCAAGACATTTTAATGCGGTGATCGGTTATTCTGTCTTGCGGAAAGTTATAGGTTCTGATTTTTTCACTGCGGTCGCCGGTGCCAATCTGGCTTTTCCTTTGGTCGCCAATTTCTTTAGCTCTTTTTTCTTCCTCGGTCTGAAGAAGCCTGGAGCGCAAAACCTTCATAGCCTTGTCTTTGTTTTTGATTTGTGATTTTTCATCTTGGCAAGATACAACCAGACCGCTGGGAAGATGGGTTATTCTGACCGCACTGTAAGTCGTGTTGACCGATTGTCCACCGGGGCCGGAAGAGCAAAAAGTATCAATACGAAGGTCTTTGGCGTCAATTTTGAGATCAATTTCTTCAGCTTCAGGCAAAACAGCCACGGTGGAAGTGGAAGTGTGAACGCGCCCATTTTTTTCCGTTTCCGGGACTCTTTGCACCCGATGCACGCCGGATTCATATTTCATTTTTTCAAAAACATTTTGTCCGTTTATTTCAAAGATAATTTCCTTGAAGCCCCCGATGCCGTTTTGATGGGAATTCAAAACTGAAATTTTCCAGTGATTTTTTTCGGCAAATTTGGAATACATGCGAAAGAGTTCGGCTGAAAAAAGAGCGGATTCATCTCCGCCGGCTCCGGCGCGAATTTCCACGATTACATTCTTGCTGTCATTGGGATCTCTGGGAATGAGGGCTTTTTTGAGTTTTTCTTCCAGGGCGGACTTTTTTTCCGAAAGCCGGATATTT
>CAZWRY010000015.1:0-17228 GCA_964636505.1 uncultured Bdellovibrionales bacterium
CTGGCAAAGTTTCTTTGTATTTCTGGTATTGGCGGGTTTTGACTTCAACAAAGACTAACTGGTTTTCTTTCTTATCTCTAGCAATGATATCAATTTCTCCGATAACACGGCCAACTGTATTTTTGAAATTGCGCTCTAATATTTCGTAGCCAAGATCTCTAAGAAAATTAACTGCAACTTCTTCGCCATCCTTACCAATATTATTCATAACTTTAAAATAAATTAAATTTGAGTACAAAAAAACACCCTTCCTGGTGCACTTTATGGGATCACCAGGGCGCTTAACGCCCTAAAATATATAAATTAGGCTCAGCGCCCCAGCGTTTTTGTCATGTATTAACATATAACACGGAAATTTTATAGCGGGTGAGAGCATCTAAAATTATAGTGTATATGTATTTTATATACATGCTTCTGTGTTTCTCTTACCGTTCTCTGGCTTTCGCCTTTTGAAAGAACATTTTTTATTTTTATTTTTGTTTGTATAAAAATTTTTTGTTTTTGTTTTGGGGTCCCAGCTCTTTTTTAAAAGGGCGGGGCGGTTCAAGTACGTTGACTTAGAACGCTTGAACAGCAAGAGAGTTTCAATCGCAAATAGGGGGAAATTGCGATTGAAACCCTATAGCTGTTCATACACTATTTGATTTTTAATGAAGCATAGCCTTATTATAGCAGAAAATGGAGCCTCAGTCAAAACTTTAATAAAAATTTTTGAAAAAAACTTTATATAAGCCTTTTTATTTTAGAAAATAAAAATAAAGCTGTTTTAAATAAAAATGGCTTTTTTGCTTTTTTTAAAAAAGTAATTTTCTTTTTTTCGCTTAATGAAAAAATACTTTTAGGCTTATTTAAAGCAAAAAATCAGTTTTGAGCTTGTGGATAAGTTGTTGTTTTGTTTAACGTGGCAGTGTTTTCAGTTTTTTCTTCAGTGGTTTCCTTTTTCTCAATTTCAACTGAAGATGACTTTGTTTCCTTCTGTTCAGATACAGGCGTTAAATGGTCTATTATGGCTAGAGCCATAGCTTTGGTGGTGGTAAAAATTAACCTTTTTTGAAAAAGAGTATAATCAATAGATAAATATTCAGGTGAAACGATATTTAGGTACCTAATGGCCGTACCTTTGTAGTTATTCAAAGAAAATTCGCCCTCGCTAATTTTTTTGTTTTCAGGGTTATTCAGAATGGGAGTTAATTTGTTGACAAGATTTGGTTCTTCCTTTAGCATGGCGGCTCTGAGGGTTGAAATATTTGCAGAATCAATGGCTATGCCCAATCGGTAATTGTTGTTGTCATTATAGATAAAGAGGCTAAAGGTGTCTTTCAGCGCGGCTATAACCGGAGCCGAAAAATTTATTTCCATTTTTTCTGCAAAAGACTTAAATGAAACAGGATTATTTAATTCGTCAGTTAGAATAAGCTCGGCAGGAGCCGTTATTTTTAATTCTTCGGCTTTTTTCAGATAGGCAGCTAGCTGTTCTTTAAGAAAGTTTTTATCAGCAGTTTCTATGTTTATAATTAAATAATTCAATTTTTCAGTTGAAATTTCAATAACTTTTTCTTTTTTTGGTTCGGGCTCAGGGAGAGAAACAGCTTCGTTTTTCGGCGGAGTTGTTGTTTGATTTTCTTCGGGCTTATTTTGATCCTGGGCTTTTAGTATCCAAAAATAATAGCCACTAGCTCCAACGGCTAAGATAAGAAGAAAAGCGGCAAAAGCGACAATGATTTTGTTTAGAGTGGAATTTTCTGAAGTTTTTGCGGTGTCTGTTTTTCTAAGCTCCTTAGGCTGAGAAAAAACTGATGTTTCTATTTCTTTAGGATTTTCTTTTTTTATTTCTTGAGTGCGTTCTCTGGAAAAAAACGGTGAAGTTGAAATCGGTAGATCTTTTTTTGTTTCTCGAGCGGGTTCTTTGGGAGGGGCGGGAACAAAAGGCTCGGGAATTTTTTTGTGTTCGGCGAGCCTGTCTTCCGAAGTTTTGGTGGGACTAAAAAAAGGACTACTTTTTTGTTTTTCAGAAAAATTAATAGATGGCTTAATTGAATTTAACGGGATTTCTTTTTTGGGATTTTTAATTTCTTCCAAATCATTTTTCATAAGATGGACTGGGACATCCGGAAGCATTGAAGATGAAAAATCGGTCTGGGTTTTCTTGTCAGTTTTATTTTTATCTTGAAACATTTTTTTGTTTTTTTAACTCTGTTAAATTCCGCTATAAACGGACCGTGTTTCTTATTTAACAGAGTAAATTTTTTATATAAAAAAATAAGAATGATTTTGGTCATTCTTATTTTACAACAAAACTTAATTTTTGACTAGGCCGATTTTGAAATGGCTTTAGCGGATAAATTAATTCTGCCTTGATTATCGATCTCAACTACTTTGACCGGAACAATATCGCCAACTTTTACAATATCTTCAACTTTTTCCACTCGGCGGTCGGCCAGAGCTGAGATATGAATCAGGCCCTCTTGTCCTGGTAAGATTTCAGCGAAAGCCCCAAAGTTCATGATGCGAGTTATTCTGGCATTGAAAATTTCTCCGGCTTTAACTTCGTGGGTGAGGTTATCAATCCATTTCTTAGCTTTTTCGGCTGAATTTCCATCAGGCGAAGTGATAAAAATGGACCCGTCGTCTTCAATGTCAATCTGAACTCCGGTTTCATCAATAATTTCATTAATAATTTTGCCGCCTGTTCCAATAACATTACGGATTTTATCAGGATTAATATGCATAGTGATAATACGAGGGGCATATTGCGACATTTCAGTTCGGGGAGCGGAAATAGCCGCAGCTATTTTTCCCAAAATTTCCATGCGATTGCCCTTTGATTGCAGGAGAACTGCTTCCAGCATTGGCAAAGTTACGCCATCAAGCTTTACATCCATTTGGAGTGCGGTGATGCCCTTTTCTGTTCCAGCAGCCTTAAAGTCCATATCTCCGTAATGATCTTCCAATCCTTGGATATCAGTCAAGACTTTGAATTTTTCATCTTTTCCTACAATTATTCCCATGGCAATTCCGCTTACCGGTCTCTTAATGGGAACTCCGGCGTCCATTAAAGATAATGTTGAGCCACAAGTGGAGGCCATCGAAGATGAACCATTGGATTCCAAAACTTCTGAAACTAAAAGAATTGTATAGGGAAATTCTTCTTTGGAAGGCAACACTGGAACAAGAGCTTTTTCTGCTAGGGCGCCATGACCAATTTCACGTCGGCCTGGTCCACGCATCGGTTTGATTTCTCCAACTGAATATGGAGGAAAATTGTAATGATGAATATATCTTTTTTTCATATCCACTTCCATCGTATCAATAATTTGTTCGTCTCCGGGGGAACCAAGAGTTGTGACAGTCAAAGCTTGGGTTTCACCGCGAGTGAAAAGTCCGGTGCCGTGAGTTCTGGGAAGGATTCCAACTTTGCAATCAATGTGTCTAATTTCACTGAGCTTTCTTCCGTCAGGTCGCTGTTCTTTTTCCAAAATATTTTGATGGACAATTTCGTCTGAAACTTCTTCAAAGACTTGCTGAGCAATTTCTTTGAGCCTATCAATATCTTCAGTAAAGGATTCTTTAATGTAGGCTTCAACTTTTTCATTGATAGCTTTGGTTTTTTCTTCGATAACTTTTTTGCTTGGGTCATACAAAGCTTCAGCCAATCCTTCGGAAAGCAAAATTTCTTTGACTTTAGCTTCAAATTCGGGTGTACCTTGAAGCAGGGCTGGTTCTGATTTTTCTTTACCAACTTCTTTGGCAATATCTTCAATGAAAGATGCAATTTTAACAATAGCTTCTTGCCCGAAAGCAAAAGCTTCCACAATTTCTTCTTCGGGAACTTCTTTAGCTCCAGCTTCCAACATATTTATTTTGTCTTTGGTTCCGGAGATTACCAAATCCAAGTTGCTTTCAGTTAATTCTCCGTTAACTGGGTTCAAAATAAAACCATTACTGGATTTCCCAACGCGGACAGCGGCTACCGGACCATTCCAGGGAATATTGGAAATGGAAAGCGCAGCTGAGGCGGCAACAACAGCGAGTACTCCCGGATCATTTTCTCCATCATAGGAAAGAACAGTGCAAATAACTTGCACTTCATTGCGCATGCGACCATTAAAAAGAGGTCGAATAGTTCTGTCGACTACGCGTCCAGAAAGGATGGCATCATCTGAAGGACGGCCTTCTCTTTTGATGAATCTGGATCCTTTGATTTTTCCAGCGGCATAATATCTTTCTTCAAAGTCAACTGACAAAGGAAAATATCCGCTGATGCGGGAAGCACCTTTGCTCATGACGGCTGTGGCCAAAACCACGGTGTCGCCATAACGGGCGGTCACTGCTCCTCCGGCCTGTTTGGCCAGAAGACCATTTTCAATCTCCAAAATTCTTCCACCAATTTGGAGGGACCATTTTTTATGTTCCATATGAAACGTTTAGCCTTGCGCTAATGACGTTATAAACACGATATTAAACTCAAGTCTTGAGTCCATTATTGTGTCTCCGACGCACTAGAAAAGGCTTATTTAATTAATTTTTTAAAGTGGCTTCAGTTTAATTTATTTCTAGGGTTTTGTCAAAGCTGATATATTAATCTTCATGATTTATATCTCCAATAAAAATACTGCCACCAACTTTTAAATTTTTGCCACCAATTTTTATATAAGGCGAAGAATTTTTCTTGGTGATAATTTTTTTTATAAAATAACCAAGGATACTAAAAAATATCGTTAAAGAAAAAATGATAATTGCAGTAAGCGCTTGGTGATTTTCTATTTTATAAATAAAAACGTCCATCATTATATCAAAAACTTCTTTTTATTTTCCGAAAGATTGGTGAAGTCATCGAGAGTTTCGACGAGTTTGTTGCTAGTTGATTCCAGAAAAGCCATGCCTTCGACTCGGCAACCGGTGGTGCTTTGAATGTATTGTACGAGTGGAATATAATCTCCATCACCGGAAACTAAAATGATGGCATCCAAGCTTTTAGACATTTTGATAGCATCTACTGCAATGCCTACATCCCAATCGCCTTTCTTGGCGCCACCTGGAAAAATTTGCAAATCTTTGGTTTTGACTTCAAAGCCCTGTTTTTCCAAAGCTTCAAAGAATTTTTCTTCTTGGCCTTCCAAGGTTTTAATTCCATAGGCAATAGCACGGATCAGTTTTCTGTCTCCGACGCCTGATTTCAAGAGTTGACCGAAGTTAACTTTCTTTTTATATAAAACTTTAGCGGAATAATAGAGATTTTGAATGTCTACCAAAACTCCGACACGTTGATCTTTAAATGTTGCTGGCATAATTTATTGTTTTTATTTATTTATGAAAAATAGTCCGCCAACTGGCAGACTATTTTTATTATTTAAGTCCTAGATTTTTAATCAATTTTTTGTAAGCTTTTTCGTTGACCTTTTCCAAATAGAGCATCAGTTTTTTTCTTTTGGAAACCATCTTCAGAAGTCCGCGTCTGGAATGAAAGTCTTTAGCGTTCTTTTTCAGGTGGGAAGTCAGTTTCTTAATCTTTTCTGTAAAAAGAGCGATTTGATATTCAGGAGAACCCGTATCTTTTTCATGTCTCTTTATTTCCTTGGTGACATTTTCCTTTTGTTTGCTGGTTAGAGCCATATTTTTTCGGCGAAACATTCGTTCCGGTAAACCGTGAGCCAATGTTTGCTATTTATTGATTACTAGGGAAGGATAACATGAAAAAGTTGATTTGTCCAGTGTTTTTGGATAAGATGTATTTACTGGAAAGTTGCCAGAGTGGTCGAATGGGCCGCACTCGAAATGCGGTGAGGGAGAAATCTCTCCGGAGGCACGCCCCGCACTAAAAATAATTTTTTGGAGAATTGCCAGAGTGGTTGAATGGGCCGCACTCGAAATGCGGTGAGGGAGAAATCTCTCCGGAGGTTCGAATCCTCCATTCTCCGCTAATTAAATTGATATATATTTTAGTGCGGGGTGAAAATCCTCCACTTTCCGCTTTTTTCTTTACATAAAGCAATTTAAGTGTTAGCTTTGAATAAGCTAAATAAGGCTACATATATGCAAAATGTATTAAATTTCATACTATCCGACAGCAAAAATATCTATATTTTAGCCGTTTTGCTTTTAGTTGCGCTGGCATTTGTCTGGATTATTGTTCTGCAGGTAAGTCTAAGTCGCCTCAAAAAGAAAAAAGGGCCGAAAATAAAGGGTGATCCGGAAGCCTTGGAAGAAGTTGTTGCTAAGCAGGAACAAGCCATAAAAGAGCTAGATAAGGATATATTCGAGCTTTTTAATATCTCAAATCAGATCAATGAACTGGCTTTCCGTGGGTTGCACAAAGTTGGAGTAGTAAGATTTAATCCTTTTAAGGAAATAGGCGGAGATCAAAGCTTTGCTATTGCTCTCCTGAATGGAAAAAACAGCGGAGTTGTCGTTTCCTCTCTCTATACTCGCGAAGGAACAAGAGTCTATTCTAAATCAATTCTGGCCGGCAAGTCGGAAAAACATCCTTTGACCGAAGAAGAAGAACGAGCCATAAAAATAGCTATTTCTAAGGGAAATAAAAAAGTCTAAATGCAAAATAATGTAAAGAAAATTCATTTGCCTTCTAAGATCACTGTAAAAAAATTCAGTGAGGTTTTGAATTTGCCGGTCGGAACAGTCATTTCAGAACTCATGAAAAATGGAATTTTAGCTAACATAAATGAACAGGTTGACTTTGAAACGGCTTCAATTGTGGCACAATATCTTGGATACGAGGTTGAAGAAGAACTTTTGGCGGAAGATGGCAGAATGACCTTAGAAAAATTATTGGAAATAATTAAAAAAGAAAAAGAGTCTGGAGAAAGCCTGAGACCGCGTCCTCCAGTTGTAACAATTTTAGGGCATGTTGATCATGGAAAAACAACTTTGTTGGACACAATCAGAAAAACCAATGTGGCAGCTAAGGAATCAGGTGGAATTACGCAACACATCAATGCTTATCAAGTAAAAAAGAAAGGACAAATCATTACTTTTGTTGATACTCCGGGGCATGAAGCCTTTAGTGCTATGCGTGAACGAGGTGTGAGCATAGCCGATATTGCTATTTTGGTAGTGGCGGCTGATGATGGAGTAAAGCCGCAGACAAAAGAGGTTATCAAATATCTTTTAGATAAGAAATTACCGACCATTGTAGCGATAAACAAAATTGATAAACCGGGGGCCAATATTCAGAGAGTTAAACAAGAATTAGGCGAAAATGGAATTTTGGTTGAAGACTGGGGCGGACAAGTTCTTTGTTCGGAAATAAGCGCCAAGAATAAGATTGGTATTGATGAACTTTTGGACAATGTCCTATTACTAATGGAGGTTGAAAATTTTGTGGCCGATCACAAAAGAGAAGCTTTGGGAATTGTTCTGGAATCTCATCTTGATCCACAAAAAGGTCCTGTCTCGACGGTGCTCGTTAAAACCGGAACATTAAAAGAAGGACAAGATATTATTGTTGGCTCGGCTTTTGGAAGAGTGAGAAGAATGGAGGATTTTGCTGGCAAGAGGCTGGCTGAGGCCGGTCCTTCCGCACCAATAAGTTTAATCGGTATTAACACTACAACAAATACCAACGATATTTTGCAGGTTGTCTCTGGAAAAATGGAAGCCAGAATGAGGCATGAAAAAGCTGATGATTTTATCAAAAATTCCAGTGGCGGAGACGGATTTAATACGCAAAAAATATACAAGAACATTGCTGATGGGAAAATAAAAAAATTAAATATTATTTTAAAGTCGGATGTTCAAGGTTCGGTTGAAGCAATTCAGCAAATACTTTCCGAAATAAAATCGGAAGAAGTGGCAGTAAATTATATTGGTGCAGCGGTGGGAAATATCACGGAATCAGATGTAAGGTTGGCACAAAGTTCCGGGTCCATAGTTTATGGTTTCAATGTCGAAACAACGCCAGTGGCCAAAAGAATGGCAGAAAGCAGCAAAGTGGAAATAAAGAATTACAAAATTATTTATGAATTAGTTGAAGATATTAAAAATAACTTGATTGAAATGATGGATCCGGAAATCATGAGAACCGACTTCGGTAAAATGAAAGTCATGGCGATTTTTAAAACCGGCAAAAAAGATATGATTGTCGGGGGAAAAATTTCTTCAGGGCATATTGTTAAGGGATCTCAAATTGAAGTTGTGCGCAATGAAAATGTGATTGGCAAAGGAAAACTTATAAATCTCCAGCAAAACAAAATAGATGTTGATGAGGTGGCGGAAGGCAAGGAATGCGGTATTACTTTTGACGGAGAAACAAAAATAAAAGTTGGAGATATCCTAGCTTCATATAAAGAAGAAGTGAAAAAGAAAACACTATAAAATTTATAATTATGAACCAGAGGATAGAAAAAGTAAATGCGCTGATCAGACAGAATATTGATGAAATTTTGCTTAAAGAATTATCCCTGAAAGAAGGGGTTTTTATTACTGTTTCAAAGGTTGACACATCTTCCGATCTTAGCTATACTCGTATATTCCTAAGTATTTTCCCGGAAAAAGATATTGAATATGTGGAAAAAACTTTGGAGAAAGAACTATATAAGATTCAAGGCAAGCTCAACAGAAAACTTTCAATTAAACCTTTGCCCAAGATTCAATTTAGAACTGACATGACGGAATCAAAAGCAGACATCATTGAAAAATTACTAAAAGAAATTTAGATAAAAAAACAAGAAAACAAATGCGACGGGAGGTCGCATTTTTGGTGGCTTACAACTTGTCATTCCTAACTTGTTTTGGGATCTAAAAAATAGATGTTGAAATAAATTCAGCATGACAGTGGAGTAACGCTAGCGGAAAGGATAAGTTTTATGAAAAAATTTGGACAAGAATTTAATACGCTAAAATATGTAATCAATAATTCTGACAGAATTTTGCTTTTTGCGCATTCACATCCCGATGGAGATACGATTGGTTCTGTTTTGGCTCTTAAAGAATATGCTCAATCTTTAGGCAAAGATGTTGACTTGGCTTGCTTTGATCCATATCCGGAATCGTTCAGTATTTTTTTTCAGGAAAAATTTAAATTGCCGGAGAATTTGGAACTGGAAAAGTACAATTTAGTCATTGCTTGCGATAGTGTAGAAAGAGGATTTCATAAAATTCAAGATAATCTTCGGGAAAATCAAGTGTTGGCGCTCATTGATCATCATCCGGACATTACAATCAAAGGAGATATTGATATTATTGATGCAAAATATTCTTCGGTTTGTGAGATAATCTATGATTTTTTTGAATTTAATCAAATCAGAATAACCAGAAAAATTGCCACTTTTTTAATGTTGGGAATTCTTGGAGACACGGGGATGTTCCAACATTCCAATACAACTTCCAGAATTATGGAAATATCCTCTGATTTAATGAAAAAAGGGGCGCTTATAACAAAAATTGTGGAATTAAATTCGGTAAACAAAACAATCTCAACTTTGAAGCTTTGGGGATTGGCTTTTGAAAAAGCCAAGATAAATCCAAACAGCGGAATGATTTCCACGGTCTTAACCCGGAAAGATTTGGATGAATGCGGTGCTAGTGAAGAAGATATTGCGCACATTGTCGGAATCTTAAATACTGTACCGAGCACCAAATTTGCCCTGGTGCTTTCAGAACGAGGCGACGGATCGATAAAAGGCAGTTTGCGCAGCGAGGAATATAAAGGAGTAGATGTTTCAGCTATCGCAGCCCAGTTTGGGGGTGGCGGACATAAACTGGCAAGCGGATTTGAAATTAAAGGCAAGATACAAGAAACAGAAACTGGCTGGACAATAGTCTAGGAATTTAAAATGACAAATGACTAATTTCCAATCAAAGTCTAAACCCAAATGACAAATTTTTGAACTTTAGATTTTGATATTGATTTGTCATTGGAAATTTGGATTTTGAAATTTAAGCATCTCTATTAATGGCAATCAGTATATATTATGGTAAAATTAAGCCATAAGGAATAATACTAAATCTTATGAATGTGGGTTGCCATGTCTCAATTGCCGGTGGTGTGCAAAATGCTCCTGAACGAGCAGCTGAACTTGGTTGTGAGTGTTTTCAAATGTTCACTCGTTCGCCTCAAGGTGGCAAAGTCCCAGAACTAACTCCAGAAATTCTGGAAGAATTTAAGCTACAAACTACGAACTACAAACTACAAACTTTTGTCGTGCATACACCATATTATATTAACTTTGCATCCGCCAATAACCGTATCCGTTATGGCAGCGTCAGTGTGGTGCGTGATGAATTGGAACGCGCCAGTTTGTTGGGCGCCAAATATGTCATGACCCATCTTGGCAGCGCCGGAGAACTTTCAGAAAAAGAAGCGACTGAAAAAACTATTGAAATGCTCAAAAAAACTTTAGGTGGTTATGCTGGTAGTGCTGAGCTTTTGATTGAAAACAGCGCTGGTAGTGGAAAAATAATAGGTGATGCTCTTTCGGAAATTGCAGAAATTATCCAAAAAGTAAATCATCCAGCACTGGTCGGTATTTGTTTGGATACCCAACATTCTTTTGCTTCAGGCTACGATTGGCGTGATTTTGAAAATATGCTCAAAAAAATAGACAGTGAAATCGGACTCAAAAAAATCAAACTCATTCATGTCAATGATTCGATGACTGAATTTAATTCGCACAAAGATCGCCACGAACACATTGGCCAAGGAAAAATCGGGCTAGAAGCTTTCAAAAATATCGTTGCTTTTGCCAAAGAAAAAAACATTGATATGATTCTCGAAACCGAACACGACAAAGTTAAAGAAGACATCGAACTTCTCAAAAAATTAAGAAAATAAGAATGCTAATTGCAATTATTTCCGATGTTCATGATAACGAAGTTAATCTCAAAAAAGTTTTGAGTTATTGTTCGGAAAACAAAATTGAAAAAATAATCTGCTGCGGTGATTTGGCATCCTTGGAGACGTTGGATTTTTTGAATGATAATTTTTCCGGAGAAATATTTTTTGTTTTTGGAAACATGGATGATGATTTTTTGCAAGATTATCCTTTTAAAAATAATAAATATAAAAATGTTGAGATATTCAAAGATTTTGGTGAGACTGAAATCAATAGTAAGAAGATCGCTTTTGTCCATTTTCCAGAAGTGGCCAAGGAATTGTGCGAGACCGGAAAATACAAATTTGTTTTTTATGGGCATACGCATAAGCCTTTTGAGGAAACTATAAATAACTGCAAAATGTTAAATCCAGGGAATGTGGCCGGTGATATTTTTCCACCAACATTTGCGATTTGGAACATAGAAGATAATAAGTTTGAATTAAAAAGAATTCACGATTTTAAATAATATGAAATCAAAACAAGAACAACTAGATAAATTAAATGCAGAAATGAAGGCTTGTTCCAAATGTGCTTTGCGAGCTGGTTGCAATCAGGTTGTGCCAGGCGATGGCAGCGCGGAGGCTAAAATAATGTTCATTGGCGAAGGTCCGGGAGCCAAAGAAGACGAATTGGGAAAGCCATTTGTCGGTGCAGCAGGAAAATTTTTAGATGAAATGCTAGCCTCAATAAAATTAAAAAGAGAAGGTGTTTATATTGCTAATACGGTTAAATGTCGCCCGCCTCAAAACAGAGATCCTCTGCCAGAAGAAAAAGAAATTTGTTGGCCTTGGCTCTTGGAGCAAATAAAAATAATTCAGCCAAAACTAATCGTGACACTGGGTCGGCACAGCATAGAAATATTTTTGCCGGGTTATAAAATATCAGAAATTCATGGCAGTGCGATGCGGAGAGATTTTCCAGGCATTGGGAAACAAATATTTTTTGCCCTCTATCATCCGGCCGCAGCTTTGTATAATGGTTCAATGCGCGAAGTGCTGATTAAAGATTTTAAAAAAATTCCCAAAGTTTTGGAACTCATAAAGAAAGAAGAAAAATAAGAATATTGTAAATGAAAAATCCTTGAATCTAATCAAGGATTTTTATGTGGGCGGAGCGGGACTCGAACCCGCATGCCATAATGACGCAACATTTTAAGTGTTGAGCGTATACCAATTTCGCCATCCGCCCGTTTCTGAGGCCATGGTGGGACTTGCACCCACGAATCGCGGTTTTGCAGACCGCTGTGTTAGCTACTTCACCACATGGCCAATATAGCGATAAAATAAGCTTAACAAAAATAGATTTTCCGGTCAATAAAATTGATTCTATTGCACAAAAAAAGACTGCACTTACGTGCAGCCTTTTTTATAACACAACTTCCGCTTCTAGGATTTGTCTTCCGAAAGCAAAAGCTTGTTTTTTAGTTTTCATATAGATGTCAAAGTGATTTCCTTTGATCGCCCCACCACGGTCTTCACAGACATAGGTTCCCATTCCTTCAATTTTTATCTTAGTTCCAAGAGCATATTGAGGAGGGCAGGCCAAAGTTCTGTTTTCCATTACCTTGAGGCCACTAGCTGTGATTCCGTCACTTTTGCCACATTCATCAGCAGCAGCAGTGTAAGCGGAAGCATTTATCTCAAACTTTCCTTTAGGAACAGCAGTGTTGTCTTTTTTCTTATAACGACTCAAGTGGTCATCTCTGGAAGGTTTAACTGGTTCATATTCGTCAAAATTGTAAGGAGTCTTATTCAAAGCAATTAAATTGCTGTATACTTCACCGTTCACAATCAGAGTATTTTCTTGTATTTTAGCGTTTATTTTTGTTTCATCAGTACTATTTTCAGCTGCTAAGGTATTTTGAGGAACTGATAACACCAGCAAAATAAGCAGCAATATCATCATACCAATGATACGCATAGTTTAGCCTTAATTGTTAATTTGCCCTTGTGAAAAGCCTTTTTTCACAATGACCAACTATTGTAGCAGACTCTGGAAGGTTTGTCAAAGGTCAACAACAAAAAATGGCTCAAATGAGCCATTTTTATTTAGCCTAAAAGAATATTTTGGCTAATATAAAGCAAAAATATGTAAAAACAAAAAACAATCAAGAGATACTAAAAGCCTCTTGGTTATAACTTAAGAACCGAAGAGGCTTTAGGGCTTGGTTATTTTTACTCGGTAATTCCAAAGTCAAGTTCCGCATTGATTCCCTTGACTTTCCAAATTTCACTGTTACGAATCCAAATTTCAAAAAACTTTTCTGCTATGTCAGCTACTTTTTGGCACTGTTCCTCGGAGAATTCCATTTCTTCCGCGACTGTTTTGGCTTTTGTGCGAAGCCTTTCTCGCCAGTCTTCAACTTGTTCTTCTTGCGGAAAACCAAATTTTTCTCCCATTTCGCAGAAAATATCCAGGGCCAATTGACTCAGGCGGATCTTCTCTTTCATAATTTCCTCCTTTACTTAGTTATTTTATAAGGAACGTTATTTTATATAAGCAAAAATAACTTAATAAGTCAAATATTAAAAATCTCCGAAATAAACCGGAAGTTTTTCCATTAAGAGATTTCTAATATATGCGGTTAGAACTGAGTTGCGGCCATAATCATATAAAATTCAGTACTTTTGATTTTTCCAATCTTTTTTTATAAATATATTCTATCATAAAAAGTTTTAAAGTCATATTTAATCCAGCTAATACTAGTAAGACAACACGGCTGGAACTGATTGGTTAAGCCATTTATTGAAAGAGAAAAAGTGAGTCAATGATTTTTTCAACGAAAAAAGGCTTGTGGAAGCCTTAAATCGCAAATTATAAATTTTCTTTATGCTCGAACTGAAAAAATGCTTTGTTTGAAATAAAAAATAACACTTTTTTTATTGTGAGCTGGCTAGTTAATACGGTTAGAACTGGGTTTATGAAGAAGTCCTTTACTTAAGCACCTCGAATTTTTTAAAAAAGTTTTATTGTAAATCAGAGTAATTTCAAATAATCCAACCCAAGATACCCAACTTCGACATCTGAGTTTTTCCCACTTCTAAGTAATTCTCTAAATTCTAAAATTGACATCAGCACGACCTCTGTAAACTCATTTTCTTCAAGTTTTTGTTCGGAAACTTTCTCGCAATTAGTCACCACAACGCAATTTTTTTCCATTGTGGAATAACCGTCACCAATGATAGATGTTACAAATTCAGCGTTTCCCCTATACCCAGTTTCTTCTAAAAGTTCTCTTTCTGCCGCTTGTTTGGGAGTTTCACCTTTATCGACATAACCACCAGGCAGCTCAATAAGAATTTCTTTTGGTCCCGGTCTAAATTGTTTAACAAGAACGATTTTTTCATCTTTGGTTATCGCCAAAGTAGCCACAAAAACACTTTCCTTCTTAATATAAAAATCACTGACCTCTCCATTTGGTAATTTGAAATCAACTTTTTCGATACCTCTTCCATATTTGCTAAAAATTTCCTCTCGGAAAACTTCCTCCCACTTCTCTATTTTATTTGCCATATTTACTTTTTTAACTTAATAAAAACAAGGTGGATTAATTTATAATCCACATTGATACTACCATGACTCATGTCTTTATTCAAGACACATTGATAAATACTAAAAGAAACTATCATCGGAAACTCTAAAATCAAATGACCCATCAAGATATTTCTTTACAATTTTATTGTGTTCCCAACTTCTGCAGAATAACGAATTGCACCACTCACTCCTCATTTTGCGGAAATCATTCATTGCATTATTATTGCAATTCGGTAAATCCGCAATATTGCAAATCGATAATTCATGCAATCTGTATTCGGCTAAAGTTAAGCAGGGATACATATATCCGTCTGGAGCCACCAACTGATAGGCAAGACACACGAAACATTCATCCAGCTTTTCATCAAAAGAATCGCCAGGATTAGTAATGTCAATAAGCCTATTCAGGCCACCATTGATTAACTGAGAAAACAGACTTATATTACTTTTTCTCCCAAGAAAATATTCAAGGCCTTCGCACCTCCTGAACTCATACTTCAGATTAGTCAAAAGAGTAGCTAGCTGCTCTTTATCGGGCAAAAAGGCGATATTTTCTTCGTGAATCTTTTGCGTTAATCGCGTCGGACGAGACATCAAAAAGGCAGGCTTGAATTGGACATGCATCCTTTCAAGGGCATTCCTATCATTCTTATATCTCAGATACACTTCTTTTATAAAAGGAATGATATCTAGCATATTCTTTCTATAAAAGAGAAAGTGTACCCCTACATGAGGAATTTCCACACAATTCTTCAAATAGAATTCGATATTGTCTAAAACTTTCCAGTATAATTCAGCTTTTCTTCCAGCGTACTTTTCATCCTCAACTGAATATACCGAAACCCTAACCCAATCAATGCATTTTCGCCATAAGCCATCGGGTATGACAACCCCGTTAGTTATTAGACCGATTTTAACATTTGGGATTTTCGCGAGCTTTAGAACAGCCTTATCGAAACTTGGATAGAGAGTAGGTTCGCCACCACCAGCGATCGTTATCGCTTTTGGTTTTATGAATCTACTAATATTATCCAGTAGCTCAAAGGGAATTTCTTTATCCCCCAATCTCCGAAAGTGACAGTTTGGACAATTTAAGCAACATCTATCAGTAAGTTGCAATTCAATGTGTCCAGCTTGACATAATAATTCCTTGTTTACATCTGGCGAATTCAGAACATCTCTCTTTTTTCTAATTAACTCCAGATGATTCAAGATTCTTTTTTTATCAGTTGCAATATTCGCATAAACCATTGTGGCCTCCTTATATCCATATTATCTAGAATCAGATAAAGTTAATGGACATATTGTCTTCACACAAAACCTTCTCATAAATTTCATTATGAGGAGAATATGTGCACCTTGGACATCTATTTAAATCAAGCTTGTCGTACATCTCCCAATGGTTGTAGCTACCCCATATATTGAGAATATCCCCAAGATTTCTTAGACTATGGGAAAGTTCTAATGCTGAATCACCTCTTCTGTCACAACACTGACAAAGCGTGAAAGAATCTCGATGGTTCCTAGAGGTAGGTGGTGAAAAAACAGTTGTCATAAACAATGCATGACATTTAGCAAAACTGTTCTTCTTATTGAAGTTAGGAGTAAACTTATGAGTAACTCCATATACTGAAAAATTTTCATCTTCCATTTCCCTTGCCACTCTCAATTTATCATAAAACATTGAGATTGTTTTATCATCAAATGAGATAGCCTTTTTTGAATACCACGGTTTACCAACGGGCCTGATATGAATACTCTTGCACCCAATTGATTTTGCTAGTTTCGCAGCCGTATCAATTTCATGGACATTTTTTTCGTGAACAAGAAATTTATAGGTCACACCAAACGATAATGGTTTTTGAGCTAAATATGTAGAATATTTACGAGAATACTCCACTAACGCTTGCATGTTTTCAATGACTCTATCAAATTCAGATAAAGACACACCTTTCAAGTTAGCGAAAGTATCAGCCGTACCGCTATCAATTGAAACAGAAACCCAATGACATTTGGATAAGGATTCAATAAAATCATTGATATGGCTTCCATTAGTTACAGTACCGACTTCGATACCCCTATCAACAAGATTATCTATGAAGAATCCTGTTTCGCTGTTTAGAAGAGGCTCGCCTCCTCCAGCTATACAAACAGCTTTCACTCCGTATTTACTTCCCTTGTATTTCCAATCGCCCAATGCTTTAGCAATTTCTTCCAGGGCAACCTTGGAAAGCCTTTGCTCCGATTTCTTTTTAATAATAGCCTTGGCATTACACCAGATGCAATTGTAGTTGCATTCGTTAGTTGGGTCGACAGTTACTAAGACTGGCGGCGGGATCATTCCATTTCTCTTAATAAAACTCCAACGATCTAAATGAGCCATTATTTTTAGGCTATTAAAAGGGTTAAAGGCTTTATCAGCGTTCCATTCTCCTGCTGTTTTTTTGGCTAAATTTTGATTCGTTTTTTCCGAAGATTTCATTTTTGTACCTCCTTTTTAGTTTTATGAAAGCCTTGTTTTTGAACTTTTATTCACTTTTCAAGGAACACTACAGATTACCATTTTTATAGAAAAAGTCAATGTGCTTAAAGCCGCCCACCGATATCAGTAAAACAATGCTGATAGAACCAACTAAACAAGCCGCTTATTGAAAGATAAAAATTAAGTCAAAGATTTTTTTAACGAAAAAAGGCTCACAAAAGCCTTGAATCGTAGATTGCATTTTTTGTCTATGCTCGAACTGAAGAAATGCTTTGTTTGAAATAAAAAATCAATCTTTTTTAAATTTGAGCGGGTAACGGGAATCGAACCCGTCTCTCGTCCTTGGCAAGGACGTATAATAGCCACTATACGATACCCGC
>CAZWRY010000016.1:0-1537 GCA_964636505.1 uncultured Bdellovibrionales bacterium
TTTTTCTGATCATTATTATCGTGGCTCTTATTTAGGTTTTTATTTCTTCTCCCATTTATACATATATGGAATTCGATGCAAGACACCTTTGATTCCGTTTCTTTTTAATTCCTTGATGGTATTTTTAAAAAGTTCCTGCAGTCTGTTTATTTTCAAGATTTTGCGGAGCGATGAATTTTCTCTTTTTTTATTTTTTCTAAAATCGGAAATGGCCTGGTTTATTGTTTTGTCTTTTTCCGCATCTTTCTTTTCTTTTTTTATGACAATGGTAAAACCGTTGCCAACTTTGTCGTCTGCATCTTGAAAATCGATAACTTTCCAATCAAGCGGAATATTTTCTATTAAATTTAGCAGATCTTCCGTTACCCAAAATGAGTAATGATTAGATTTTGGTTTTGGATAGATGCCCGTCGTATGTCTTTCCAGAAGTTCCGCCAATGTCGTTCTTTTTTTGTTTCTGTCAAAAGTTCTTTCTTTGTGCGGAACAATCATAAAAATATACCCTCCGGTTTTTATTACGCGGTACCATTCCTTGAGCGCCTTGATCGGATCGGGAAAATGTTCCAATACATGCGAACTGATGACAAAATCACAAGATTCATCAGCAACAGGAATGTTATCGCCGGGCGCTACAATATCCACAGACAGAAATTGTCCTTGTTTGTCTATTTCTTCTCTTTTAAAAACCGTATCGGATGAATCGGTGTAGTCTACGTTTTTTGTATTTAGGCCAAAAGGATTATGAATTGAACCACCAATTTCAAGACCTGCAAGTCCATCCAAATATTTATGCGCCAGTTTGCTTTCAGGAAAAATTTCCATAGTTTTTATTAGATTTTAGATTTGAGATAAGCGTAATATTCTTCGTTTTTAGCATTTGGGGTTGTGTATTTTTCCAAAACTTTTTTGCGGGCTTCCGATCCCATTTGAGAACGCATTTCAGGGCTCAAAATCAGCTTTTCCAGCTTATTTACCCATTCCTCGGTATTCTCAGCCACAAAACCGTCTAGACCGTCAGAAATGGCATTTTTAAAGACTTCTGTGGCACTGGCTACAGTCGGGATTTTCAGAATTCCAGCCTCGAAAAATTTGAGTTCTGATTTAGATTCGCAAAAAGGATTGCCCGTTTCCAGGGGCGCCAGATTAATGTCCACTTTGGCGATATTTTCAAAATGTTTATCTCTGGGAGAAAACGGAATTTGTTTAATTCTGTCTTTAAGTTTATTGAGTTTATTTTCAATGTCCAATGGCCCTGCCAAAAATAATTCGACTTCGGGATGCTTCTCCATAATTTCCATCAGCGCCTCAGTGACAACTGCAAAATCTTTATTATGGGAAATAGTTCCGGAGAAATAACCGAGCCTAATCATAGAACATGCAACATGCGACATGCGACAATTTTTATTTTTTGATATTTGATTACAAATATCAACATCCTTTTTTGAAAGTTTATTAGGGACTATAAAAACTTGCTTACCGTATTCTCTGAGTTTTTCGGCCAAGTATTCAGTAGTAGTTGTACAAACTTTGACATATG
>CAZWRY010000016.1:1637-15973 GCA_964636505.1 uncultured Bdellovibrionales bacterium
TCTCTGAGTTTTTCGGCCAAGTATTCAGTAGTAGTTGTACAAACTTTGACATATGGATCTTGTAAAATTTCTCCGCCCACTCCGTTTTCATAGAGTTTTCTTTCGAAAGAATTCATCTGTTTAAAATAGTCCATAAATTCCAGGTATTTCGGATCAAAAACCAAGTCATCTGTTTCAAAAATAATTTCCTTTTTTTGTTCTTTGATTTTTTCAATCAACTTTTTCACGCTGGGAGTAAAAAGAACGCGATGAAAAATAAAGATTTTAAATTTGTCGGCATAGGTTGGTAAAAAAGGATTGTCTTGAATTGTAATTGAGCATGTGAATCCTTGATTTTCCAATTCTTCTGCAACATGGGCGGTTCTATAGCGGGCGCTATCACCCACTCCTCCCGTAATGAACAGAATGTCTCCGGCTTTCACTCGGCCAAACATGGCTAAAAATGATTTCAAAATTCTTCGGCCACCATTAATAAAACCCTCTCTTTGCAGGGTTTTCATTGCTTTGCCGATTTTTATCAAAATTAATTTCATAAACAGCCAACAAAAATATTCTAACCTGAAGTTATTTCAAAAAAATTTTTAAATTTTTTAAACCCGACCGGTTGTCTATGTTTCTTTCGGCGGATCTTCTTTGACAATAAAAAACGAAAGCCAAAGAGCATAAATAGCTGAAAGTCCAACCAAAGAATAAACGATTCTGGTAACAACAGTCATGTCACCAAAAAAAGCTTCCACCAGATCAATCTGGAAAAGTCCGACCAGGCCCCAATTCAGGCCTCCGATAAAAAGAATAACGACGGCAATCCAATCCAAAGCATTTAGCTTTTTCATTTGTCTCACCTCCTTTCTTTTTATTGTTTTTCTTCAATTTTATTATAGTACATTTTCCTTTCTCTTGCCATTTTGTTTTGGTTGTGATATTCTGATTTGTAATATCAAAAATAAAAAAGATTGAAAATAAGCCTCAAATTAACATAATTTTTCAATAAAAATATGCGAAAAAAAATCATTTTTCTTGTAATTATTCTGGCTGTTTTGGCTTTTTTTGGTGTGGCCTACCGGTTTTCCCAAAAAACTCCGATCGCGGTTGAGACCAAACCCGGCGAACCGCTCGTTGTTTCTGTTCAAAACTTAGCCGATAGCCATGTTCTCTTGCAAGATTTGCAATATCCAGCTGTTACCGCAGGAGATCAAGAAATAACTTTGACCGCCAGAACTTCCGGCACCCTTATTTCTAAAAATTTTAATTTAGGCAGCAGGGTTTCAGAAGGTATGCAGCTGGCCATTATTGACAGCATCGGTAATTTTTCCAAATTTGGAGAAAAAGAATTGAAAGACAGCCAGATTCAAGCTCTGGAATTGGCCGCAACTTCCGCCGAAGAAAAATACAAATCAGCCAAATATACCTACGATCACGACAAAACTTATGCCAATAAAAAAGCCAAAGAAGTGGCCGAGATTGATTTGCAAACCGCCAGAATAAATCTCCGAGGTGCCCTGGACGCACGTTTTATCGTTTCACCTATTTCTGGAGTCGTCACCCAAAATTTTGTTTCAGAAGGCGACTCGGTGAGTGCGGGACAAGTTTTGGCAAAAATATCCAAAACAAATCTCACTAAAGTTCAATTTTTTGTTAACAAAGAAGAACTTCCCGCTTTTAAAATCGGAATGAATATCCAAATAAATGAGGGTAGCAATGAAATTGGTGGGGTTGTGAGCCGCATTTCCCCCACGGCCGATCCGGCTACCCGCCGATTTTTGATTGAAGCCAAACCGCAAGGATCCACGCCGCTTTTAATCGGCAATGTTATTTATGTTTCCTTTCAAATCACTAAAAGCGCTTCTACAGCCGGAAATATCCTTTTGCCTCTTTCGGCCATAACTGTCGGACAAAATGAAAATTTTATTTTTATCGCAGATAACAACCAAGCTAAAAAAGTTAATATTCAAATTATTGATGTTATTGGCGAAGCCGCTGAAATCAGAGCCAACCTTCCGGACAATTCACAAATTATTACGGAAGGCGCCAAATTAGTCCAGGACGGAGACTCCATAACAATACAATAGAAAATCTTTAATTTTTACAATTTTATAATTTTTAAAAATTAGATGGAGATTTTAGAACCGAAAATAGAAGAAACCAAAAAACCGGAAATTAAATCCACCGACTTAGCTTATCTGGAAAGATTGGAATTCAAACCAGAACTGCGAAAAAGCTGGTTTAATTTTTTTATTGTTAATTTTCGCGTGGTTATTTTACTTATCCTACTCATCGCCGGCTGGGGAATTTTTTCCTATCTAAGACTCCCGCTGGAATCTAGTCCCGAAGTAAAAATTCCGATTGCCGTTATTACTGCTTCCCTGCCGGGTGCCGCGCCTTCGGACATTGAAGAATTGGTAACCAAAAAAATTGAAACTAATATTTCCGGAATTGAGGGAATAAATAAAATAACTTCCAGCTCGTCCAATTCTTTTTCTTCGGTAACCGTTGAATTTGACGCTAATCAAAATTTAGACGATTCAATCAGAAGTTTGCGCGATCAATTATCCAATATTCGCAATGACATCCCATCCGAAGCTAACGATCCGCAAGTTATTGAAATTTCTTTTGACAATACTCCCGTCGTCACCTATGAATTAACCGGACCATATGACGGTTTTACAATGCGAAAATACGCCGAAGATATTGAGGATGAATTGGAAAAAATTCCCGGAATTCGCCAAGTTAATGTTTCCGGCGGAGACCAAAGACAATTTGAAATTGCCTTTGATCCGCAAAAATTAACTTCTTTTGGGATATCTGTGGAACAGGCCAATCAAGCCGTAATTGCCACCAATCATGCCATCCCGGCCGGTAACTTTGAGGGTTCCGAATTTAATTATCCGGTCCGCGTGGATGCCAGATTTTTTGACGCCAAAACATTAAGCAATATTCCGATTATTCATACCGAAAATGGCGGCGCCGTTTATCTTAAGGACATTGCCAAAGTGGAAGAAAACGCTGTTGAAAAAACTGTTATTTCCAGATTTTCTTCTGAGGGTTCACAGCCGCAAAATGCTATCACTATCCAAATTATCAAAAGAACCGGCAGTTCAATTTTGAGCACCATAAACCAATCTCAAAAAACAATTGAGAAACTGGTAAAAACATATCCCGCGGGCATAAAATATGAAACAACTCTCAATCAGGCCGACCAAATCAAGCAAGATTTTGACCAGTTGACTCATGATTTCATTTTCACTTTGATTTTAGTGGTCGGAGTTTTGATTCTGATCGTCGGACTCAAAGAAGCTTTTGTTGCCGGATTGGCTATTCCGTTGGTATTTTTCATCACTTTCGGCGTTATGCTGCTTACCGGTATCACACTTAACTTTTTGTCTATTTTTTCCCTGCTGCTTTCTTTGGGACTTCTGGTTGATGACGCCATCGTCGTCGTTTCCGCCACCAAACAATACATGAAAACCGGAAAATATACTCCGGAAGAAGCCGTACTTCTGGTTCTGCACGATTTCAAGGTAGTTTTAACAACTACGACCCTGGCAACTGTTTGGGCTTTTTTGCCACTACTTATGTCAACCGGAATCATCGGAGAATTCATCAAGTCTATTCCGATCACCGTTTCGGTGACTCTTTTCGCTTCTCTCTTGGTTGCGCTTATGATTAATCATCCACTAGCCGCCGTCTTGGAACGCGTCAGATTAACCAAAAATTTCTTTGCTTCCCTCATTGTAATTTTGATTGCTATTGGAGCCCTGGGGATTATCCGCGCCTCTTTTGCCGGATACTTTTTTTCTGTTTTGTCTTTTGTTGCAATCGTCATAATGCTTAGTTGGTACCTTGGGAAAGGAAAAAATCAACTGGCAGCCAATAAAATTTTAGCAGATAGAGAATGGGAAGATGATAAGCTGATAAAACAAAAGCTCAGAGAGCAAAGCAATAAAGAAAATGCCACCCGCGCCCAAAGAATGATTCATGGGATCATCCATTTTGATCACATTTTGCCTGTTTATGAAAAATATTTAAAAAAGGTTCTAGTCTCCAAGAAAAGACGCATTATTTTTATTTTAAGCGTCTTGACTGTATTTCTTTTGTCCATTTCTTTGCCTATTTTTGGCGTCGTAAAAAGCGAATTTTTTCCGGCTTCCAATATGGATTTCATTTCTATAAGTTTGCAAGCGCCATCCGGACTGACCTTGGAAAAAATGGATCCTATCGTCAGAAAAATTGAAGAAAGACTGCTTAAATATACGGATAAGGGAATTGTTAATTTTACCACCTTAGTTGGAAATCCGGGTTCGGGCGGAGGTAGTGATTTTGGCCTTACGCAAAACACTTCCCATACCGCTTCCATTGAAGTCAAACTTACGCCAACGACAGATAAAAATCGTCCGACTTCTTTTAATTTGGCCGATATAATCAGAAATGATTTAGCCGACATCAAAGACGCCGCTATTACCGTTTCTGCGCCCAAAGGCGGTCCACCCTCCGGCAGCGCCTTTCAGGCCCAAATAGCCGGTGACAACTTGCATGTTCTGGACAAAATTGCCAATGACTTGAAGCCTGCCCTAGATTCCATCCCAGGAGTTATCAATAGCGAAATTTCTCTAAAAGATGCGCCGGCCGAATACACATTAAAACTTGACCCGATAAAAATGGAATATTACAACCTGAATGCCGCCAGTGTTGGCAGCATCTTGCGCATGGCCATTTCCGGCACAAAAATATCCACTGTAATTTTGGGAAGCAAGGAAGTAGATATTGTCGCTACTTTCCAAAAAGATAAGCTGCCAAATCTGGAATCAATCCAAAATTTGCAAATCATTAACAAAAATCGGCAGCCGGTTTTCATTAAAGATGTCGCCCGGATTGAACTCACTCCTTCCGTTGAATCCATAACCCGCATTAACCAAAAACGCACCGTGCTGCTCACTTCGGATGTGACCGGCAAAACAAGCTCTACCCAGGTTGTTTCCGAATTTCAGAAAAAAATTGCCGAGCAATATAAATTACCGGAAGACTATGATATCACTTATGGCGGAGAAAATGAGCAAAACACTCAGTCTGTGCAATCTATTTTTCAAGCAATGATTGTCGCTGCCATTTTGATTATTTCCACAATGATTGTTCAATTCAATTCTTTCAAAAAAGCACTAATTGTTTTAGTAACTCTCCCGCTAGCGCTTATCGGGGTTTTTATCGGACTAGCCGTTACTGGAATCAACCTTAGTTTTCCGGGACTCATTGGAATTTTAGCTCTTTTCGGAATCGTCGTTAAAAACGCCATTATCCTCATTGATAAAATAAACTTAAACATTAAAATCGGCATTCCTTTCAGAGATTCGGTTATAGACGCAGGCAAATCCAGGCTAGAAGCCATCTTTATTACTTCTCTCTGCACAATCTTTGGTATCATTCCCGTTACCCTTTCCAATGAACTCTGGAGAGCCTTGGGCAGCACCATTATTTTCGGACTTTTACTTTCTTCCTTTCTGACCTTGTTTTTGGTGCCGGTTCTCTTTGTCACTTTTATCAAAGAAAAGGAAAGAACTTAATTTTTTCGCAATATTAAAAAAATCTCCCTTTTAAGGGAGATTTTTTATTCCAATAGTTTCCATAAATTCAGCAAGTTCCGGACCGCTGATTTTTCTGTATTTGCCCGAAGCCAGCTTGCCCAGCTTGATATTAATTATGCGAATTCTTTTAAGTTCTGTCACATGGTGATTGAGTTTTTCGCACATTCTCCTGATTTGTCTTTTTTTGCCTTCAGTTAAAATAATAGAAAAAGAAAAGTTGTCTCTTTTTTCTACTTTGCATTTTTTGGTTTTATGCCCATCGCCAAGCACCATCGGATTTTTCATATGCTCAATAAAAGAAGGACTCAGGGATTTGTTTACTTTGACGATGTATTCTTTTTCATGTTCATAGTCCGGATTCAAAAGTTTATCGGTTATGCGTCCGTCGTTGGTCAAAATCATCAAGCCGCAAGAATCTTTGTCCAATCTTCCGACCGGAAAAACTTTTTGCGTAAAATTAAAAACATCCCGGATGCTTTTTTCCTGGCCCTGGGGGCCGTGAGTTATGATCCCGACCGGCTTGTTGTAGGCCAAATAGACAAGCTTTTTTATGTCTTGAATTTTTTTGTCGACGGTAACTTTGTCTTTTTTGGATACCTTATCTCCCAAAACGGCTAATTTTCCGTTTATTTTCACTTCCCCGGCTTTTATGAGTTCATCGGCCTCACGCCGAGTAGTAATGTTTTGAAGAGCCAAATATTTATTGATGCGCATCGGATAAGTTATTTTCTTTTCCATTTGATTGCTTTTATCACGTTTAATCTCAAAAGTTTTTCCTAGAAACAATATAACCCAAATCAAAGCCCAAAACAAGTTCTGCAATTTTTATCATTTAAATACTCCAATATCCAGCAAAATGAAACCGACATATTTGGAAAAAACATCATAAAAATTTTCCCCATTAACCAAATTGCCCTTTTGCCCGGAAAAACCCAAAAGGAAAATACCCTTCATCTCCCCTTTGTTTATAATCGGTAAAATTTTAAAATTGCTTATCCCCCACTTTCTTTTTAGGCTTATTAATTTGAATTCTTTGAAACATTCTTCAATATTTTCAATTTCTCCGATCTTTTTCTCATCTATTTTTTCTTGGCAATTTGGAGAAACGATAGTCAAGTGAAAGATTTTTGATTTTTCTTTTTCGCTCATTTTGTTTTTTGAAGCGACAGACAACATTTGAAAAGCCCTTTTTTCATTTTGATATTTAAAAAGACCGGAAAATTCAGCATTAACTGCTTCCATAACCGCCAAAGAAATAAAATCAATCATTTTCTTTTCATCTTTTTCTTCCAAGACTTTATTCAGACTGTTCAAAACTGAAAATTGCCGATTGACGGTACCTAGATATTTATATGATTCCAGTAAAATTTCTTCGGACTTCTTGCGCTCCGTAATATCCGTCAAGACAGAAATCACTCCTTTCACTTGGCCGTCCTTCATAAGCGGTCGCCCAAAGCTGCTGATGTAGGCGATAGATCCATCCTTTTTGACAATACGCAGTTCCCTTGGTTTCATTTTACCGGAAAGAGCTGCCTTGAGTTTCTCCCGAGCATCGGGAAAGTCCTCCGGAAAAACAAACTCTTTAAAAGAATGTCCAATGACTTCCTCCGGCTCATAACCGGCAACTCTTTTAATAGCCGGACTTATATAAACAAACCGTCCTTTGTTGTCCAAACGAAAAATTACATCATTTATGTTTTCCACCAATTCCCGGTATTTCTGTTGACTTTCAAGCAGCTCTTCTTCCGCCTCTTTTTTTTCAGTGATATCTATAAGAAAGCCTTCCATTTGTTTCTCCGGATTCATCTTGATCGCCCTAAGCAAAATTTGCGCGCAAATAATCTGCCCGTCTTTGCATTTATAAAGATTTTCTAAACTATGCCTACCGGCCCGGCTCATCACCTTTTCATCCTATGTATTTCTTTTTGAAGGATCAACAAAAAGATGTCTAGCGATATCGGTTTTGTTGGTTTTCGTGATTATTTCTTCGGCAGAATCATACTTGAGGATCCTGGCAAAAGCCGGATTCGCTCGCAAAAGCTTGCCGCTTAAAGTGGTTTGAAAAATTCCAAAAGGCGCATGCTCGTATATGTCCCGGTATCTTTTTTCACTTTCTTTCAGTTTTTCTTCAATTGAATCGCAGGATTTAGATTGTAAAATATTTGCTTCTTTTTCTTCATAATTAAAAAAGCAAAAGCCCCGTAGAACTTTTGCTTTTGATAAAATTGTCAAATTATTTTTTAGCATCAATGTCACCGGTTCAAAAAACCAAATCAAACTCCGGCCTGCGCCTTTTAGAATTTTTTTAAATAGGGTCTTGACTCTGGGGAAAAGTAACATATTTTTATGTATTTAAATACATACAAAAATATTTTCAACCGCTGGATAAAGAATGCTTTAGATAAACTGTTTTTTTGGGTTGTAAAAGGTTTTTTTCAAGTCCCTCCCTAATTTGAGCCTAACATAAAAACGCAAAAATGCAAGGAAAAATAAAAAACCGCTTGGTTTCGCAAACGAAAAAATTAATCCCAATCTGACGCTAAAAAATCAGCCGCCCATGAAAAATCCGGGCAAAAAATTTACTTTGTGTTTCTGTGGGAATAGAATATTTTTAAATACCATCCAAAAATACTGAAAATCTTTTCATTTTCATCAATCAGCCTTTCGCATTTTCCGGTCTCCTCGGAAATTTCCGCAATTGTTGAAATCAGGGATTGCCTCAATTCTTCATTCTTGACCTGATCTAAAAAAGCTTCCATCTGCATTTTTTTATCGTTTAGCAAATCCTTCTTTTCTTTCAGCTTGTTTAGTTCCTCTAGGTTTGGTCCGGCAATAAATCTAAAAAAAGAACTCCTTTGGCTTATTTTTTCCTCGGATTTTTTGATTTCATCTTTTATCCCGACGATTTCCTCCCGAATCGGGTCTGCATTTTTTAATATTTCCAGCTCCCTATCCAGATCCTCTTCCTTTCTCTCCTCTTCGGTCGGTATAGTATTTTCAATTTTGTTGTCCTTAGCTTCATCTTCTTTTTCTACTATTTCCAAAATATCGCAAAAATCATTAATAGCGCTTTTTTTGTTATCTTTTATTGTATTGCCGCTAAGATTAAGAGAGTTTTTCCAGTAATCAGATGATGGATTTCCGCCACTCGGAGTTGCGCAATCAATCCCATATTTATTATTGCTGCTTAAAATATTTTTTTCTATCAAAATATCCCCGTTTTTCTTGTTTTCCTGATAAAATTGAGCAGCAATTCCGCTGGCAGTGTTTTTCTTGATAGTATTACCCACAATAGAAACACCTGAGCTGCCAGCGATAATTTCAATGCCGCTTTCTCCGTTGTCATAAATCAGGTTGCCTGAAATTACACCGGAAACTTTGGCTCGCACGTCAATTCCTTCCTGCGAATTACCGTAGATTTCATTTTTGCTGATTTTCACTTCATTTCCGGCTTGGATATACATCCCCTTGCCTGTTCCATTGTATATTTTAGAATCCGTAACCGTAAGCTTACCGTCTCCGGCAGCAATATCAATTCCAATAAGCCCGAAATTTTTTATATTGCATTTTTCTATTGTCGCTTCGGAATTTTTTTCAACAATTACACCGGCAGAAATCGTGATGTTTTTGATAGATGTTTTATCGCCCATAACCACCGAACTTTCTATGGTAACATCTCCTCTGCTTTTTCCGTAAAGCTTGGTTGATTTTTCCAGGGTAACTTTTCCTTCATATTTGCCTTTGTTGATAAATATTTTTTTAGCGCCACTTTCAATAGCTTCATTTATATCGTTGAAAGGCTTGCCTTTGCTGCCGTCTTCTTCGCCGGAATATCCGGCGTCTACGTAGGCGTCATAGGATTCGGCTTTGGCAAAAAACGGAAAAACAAAAAAAAGACAAACCGCCGCTGCTGAAATTTTGAGAAAAAGTATTTTTTTCATACAGGCCCATTATAGGACAAATGTGCAATAAAAACAAAAAAACCGTCAGAAATGACGGTTTTTTTGTTTAGAAAGAAGCTATTTACTGAAAAGTCTAAATGCCCATCCAAACAAACTGAATTGGCTTTCATTTTGCGTGATGAAATTGTTAATCCTGGCCCGTTCTTCTTCCATGGCTCTGATTTGATTTTGCAATTCGGTTTTATCCCCTTCGTTAGTTGTTCTTTCTCTTAGTTGTTCCAATTGCCTTATTTGATTTTCTGTTTCAACCATTTCACTTCTAAGTGCTCCCAGATTTTTATAATCAGCTCCTAATAAGAAAGTTTTAAGCTTATTCCTCTCGCCTATAACTTCTATGCTTTCGGCTGTTTTTTCTTTGGAGTCATTTTGCTGTTGGGCAATCGTTCTAACTTGCTGGCCGATTCCTTCTTCCCGATCGGCCACCAATAACAGATTCTGGACATATGCCGCAACGGCGCTGCGATGAGATTCGGCATTAACTCCTCCTTTGCTTTTCTCATTTTCATCCTCTTCGGTTTCAAGCGCGCCTTGTTCTTGGGTTTGAATCTGATTATTTTCCCCTTGATTCTTCACCTTGTTTTTTTCATTGGCTTTTACAGTAGATCCGCTTTGGCTGTTTGAGGTTACTGCCGCTGGCTTGTTGGCTTGGACTGAGTTCGTCTTGCCGTTTTCTTGTGCTTGGTCATCTTTGGCCGCTGACACTTGAAAAGAAAGACCGAACATCAGCAAGAAAGCCACGAGTAATGTTCTTTTCATTTTTTTGTTTTTAATAATTAATTATTATTTTACTTAGTTTCACATTTATCCGCTTTAAAAAAACTTTTCGTCATGCAAACAATCCAGTCCCAATGAAGAAGAAAATGAACAACCACCAAAACAATAAAAATAATGCCGAACCAATCGTGAATTTCAGACCAAAATTCTTTTCTAAGGCCTAAAAATTCTTGCAATCTACCTTGCCTTACGCCGCTTGGCATAAAAATCTTGATTGCCAACCCAGAAAAAGCGACAAGCAAAAAAGAAACAAGTGCCAGAAAATCAATTATGTAGTTTGTTTTTGCTTTATGCATATCTTTATTCCGTGGTTTGGCCGTCAAAGTCCGCTTCTTCTGCTTCCGCTTCAGCCTTGGTGGCTCTTATAATCCCGTCCTTATGGTGAGCCGGGGAATAAATTGTATAGAGTTTCAGGTCCTCGTTTTCCGAAGTATTGATGATATTGTGCTGGGCTCCGGCGGGAACAATAATTGCCACCCCGTCTTTCAAATCATACTCATTTCCATCAATAATGCATTTGCCATTTCCTTTTTCAAAACGAAAAAACTGGTCATTTTCTGAATGAACCTCCATACCAATTTCTTCTTTCGGCTTCAGGCTCATCAAAACTAATTGGCTGTGCTTGCCAGTATAAAGAACTTTGCGAAAATTGTCATTTTCCAAAGTGTCTTTTTCAATATTTGCGTTAAATCCTTTCATATTTTTTTGTTAATGATTAATTTGGGTCATTTTTATTATAGCATATTTTCATGACAATTGAAATTTTTAATCTTCTTTTATGCGAACGGTTCTGTAGGTTCCGTCTTTCTTCAGATAATTCATATCAATAACTATTTTTCCTTTTTTTATGGTTATTTCGGAAAAGGTCCCTTGATATTTTTCATTTTTTATCATTCCCGGAGAAATAAAATACTTGACTCCGTCAATTTCTTGGAAAAACAAATCTTCAATATGACCCGCAAAAACGGCAAAAACTTTCTTTTGTGAAAAAATTTCCATTAATTCGGGAGAGTTTTCCAATAATCCGGAATTTGATTTTCCGTCAATATTCCAAAGAGGCGGATGATGCAAAAATACCAACGTTCTTTTATCGGTGTTTTTCAATTCTCTTTTAAGAAAATCCACCTGTTTCTTTGACACATATCCCCGTGTATATCCTTTACCGGGAACAACATTGCTGCTGTCCGCCCTGAAGTTGCTATCCAAAGTGATTATTTTGTAATTCCCCACTTCAAAAGCTTTGTTCACATAATCAATCTCCAGCGCTTGCATAAATTGTTTTTTGTCCACAGAACGCAAATCATGGTTGCCCACTGTCCAATATTTTTCCAAAACAGTCCTGTCAAAAAGTTTTTTAACCAAAGCAAGCTCGGCCATTCCTTTTTCTGAGCTAGCATTAGTACCCTCAATAATATCGCCATTTGATAAAATAAAATTCGGCACAAAATCATTGTTCATTTTTTCAATAAAATAATTGATTTTTGCCGTAAAATCAGGCTTCAGAACCCACTTTCCCGTTTTGTCAGAGCTGCTCCTGACATGTAAGTCGGTGATAAAGCCTATTCTTAATTCATCCGGATCATCTCTGGTTTTTAAGGGTGGCAAAAGGGCCGCCGGCATTCCCATTTCGGCCTCCGCAACTTCTTCTGATTCTGCCTCTTCGACGCTTTCTTCTTTTTCTTCCTTTGTTATCTCCAGCTCTTCCGCATCAGTTTCCATTTTTTCTTCGTCAACTTCCTCTTCAATACTTTCTTCAGCCAATTCTCTACCTTCGCTGATTATTTCAATATCAATATCCTCTTTCATTGCCGTGATATTTTTTCTGTCTTCAACATATTTATAGGCGCCAAAAGACAGCAGCATCAGACACAGAATAATCGGGATGATAATAGCAATTTTATGTTTTATTTCAATCATTTTTTTCTGGTAATATGGCAAGTTTTTCTTGCATTTATAGAAATAATCTTAATCTTACTCGTATTTTATCTTGAATTGCCACTTTTGTAAATTTTTTGTAGCGAAAAAATTTCCGTGCTTATTCCCAAAAAATACTTTTATTTTTTAAAAAAAATGCTATGATATATTTATGGATATAGCTTTGAATATCTTTTTATTTTTTGCCGCTTGCCTTGTTCTGTGGAAAGCTTCGGAAATGGTGGTTTTTGGAATTGAAAAATTTTCAAGCAATTTGCGGCTTTCCTCATTCGTAACTTCTTTTCTTATTTTAGGAATATTAACTTCTATTACAGAAATATCCGTCGGCATAAATTCAATTTTAAATAAAAATCCGGAAATTTTTGTCGGTAATCTTATCGGCGGTTCTTTTGTGATTCTACTTTTAATTATCCCGATTTTGGCGATTTTCAACAAAGGTATTACTCTGAAAAATCATTTGAGCCAGGAAAAATTACTCTTGTTTTTGTTTATTATCATCTGTCCGTCGCTTCTTATCCTGGACGGAAGAGTTAGTCGCTACGATGCTTTGCTTTTGCTTTCTCTGTATGGTTTGTTTTTTTATTTTTTCCAAAAGCAACATTCCATATTGAAAAACATTGTTTCCATAGAACCCAGTCAAAAAAACATAAAAACAATCGCAAAGGTAATCCTAGGAATCGCATTGGTTTATTTTTCTGCCAATATTTTGGTTGATAAAACAATCTTTTTTGCCGAAATATCCGAAATTCCGCCCTTTTTAATTAGTTTGTTGGTACTGGCCATCGGAACAAATTTACCGGAAATAATTATCGCTATCAATTCAATAAGAAAAAAGCGCTCGGAAATCGCTTTTGGCAATTATGTCGGATCGGCCGCCACTAACTCCCTGTTGTTTGGAATTTTCACTCTTGTTAACGGATCTTTTGAGATCAACAAGAATGCCTTTGACTACACTTTTTTGGTAATTCTTTTCGGTTATATTTTGTTTTTCTTATTTGCCAGATCCAAAGAGCGCATAACCTCAATTGAAGGTTTGATTTTGCTTTTGACTTTTTTATTTTTTCTGCTTCTCCAAACAACAGAGATACTCGTCGCTTTTTAGTTAAGGCCAATCCAATCATTCTTGTAAATAATAAAAAACACCTTTCCCGGGTGTTTTTTGACTTGGAAAATTATTCAATATACTTCTTATAATTTTTATAATATTATAAATCAAAATTTCCTTCTGCCTCTGGCTGATGGATAATCTCTTCCACTTTTAATCTTTTCTCTCCTGTAGGTGTCTGGATTGGTATAATATCGCCAACTTTACACCCCAGAAGACCACAGCCAATTGGCGAAAAAACCGAAATCTTATTTTTACTAACATCCGAGTCTTGCGGAAAAACAAGCCAATAAGTTAGACCGGAATTTGATTCAATTTCTGTAAGTCTCACCTGAGAATTCATGGTAATCACGTTTGAAGGAATTTTCGTGGAATCAACAATTACGCCTCTTTTTAATTCCTGGAGTAATGCTTCGTCATATTTGTCATGCAGACGCTTTTCTTTAAGTAATTCTACCAGTCTCTCTTTGTCATTTTTTGTGATGTATATCTGTTTGTCCATATTTTTATGTTATATAATTAAAAACCGACTTTGCGTCGGCTGTTAAATCTGATAAACCCCAACAGCCGATTTCAAAAAATCAGCGGGAAAACGGTAATTTTGCTAAAATTTTGCATCATGAAAATTTATATTAAAACGTTATCCTAATTTTAGCAAAGAAAATAAATAAAGCAAACTCTTAACAAATTTCAAATTTTTTACTAAAAAACACCCCCTGCCTACCGGCAGGCAGGTATCCATTGAGTGTTTTATATTTTTCAGCAAAGTTTATCGCTGTCTTTTGTGATTAGTCCTAGAGTCTATCGCGTGCTTGTACAAGACACGCTAGAGATTATAGCTCTCATGGGCATTGGCAGTTCTCCGATAAATCGGAGTTCGACCGCCTGATGATGACCATACCTTGCGACACCCGGTTTGACCCGGCATATCTTTAATGCAAAGTATTCTACGGCACCATCGGAATTCTCCCTAGAAAGGAGGTG
>CAZWRY010000017.1:0-13165 GCA_964636505.1 uncultured Bdellovibrionales bacterium
ATCCATAAGCTAAATAAAATAACCGCCAGGTATCTTCAGCAAAATAATCTCAGAGATTCAGACTACCGCTTTGACGCTATTTCGGTTTGGTTAGATTATGAAAAAAGAATAGCAAAAGTAAAACACCTGCAAAGCATCTTTTACTAAATAGACAACGCAAATTTAATTTGATAATATAAGTATACGGGTTATTTGTATCAATTTCTTAATAGTAAAAACATATGCCATTGGATCAAAAAACATTATCAGAATTAAAAGCATCTCTTTTAGAAGAAAAAGCCAGACTAGAAAAAGACCTGGAAAAGATCGCCAGACCTATAGATAAAAAAGATGGCGAATATGAGACGAACTTTGAAGTAATTGGCGAAGATAAGGATGATAATGCGACTGAGGTAGAACAATATGCCGACAACTTGCCCGTGGAAACAGCACTGGAAAACAAGCTAAAAGATGTCCTTGAAGCCTTATTCAAAATAGAAAAGGGAACCTATGGAACTTGCGAAAACTGCCAGCAAGAAATCGATATTGAACGTCTAAAAATAAATCCCTCCGCCAAAACCTGCATAAAATGCAATTAAGTCAATGAAAAAGACACATCTTTTGGTTTTAAGCTCGGTTTTTTTTCTTTTCTTGGTTTTGGTGGATCAGTTGTTTAAATATTTAATCCGCTTTTTTGGCGGATTTTATTTGTGCAATAGCGGTATTGCTTGGGGAATAAAATTACCACAATTTCTGTTTTGGATTTTTTGGACTGTTGTTTTTTTCTTTTTTGTTTATTTGACTTATAAAGAGCTTTTCAAAAAAAATGTTACTGATAAAATTTTTCTTGGTTCCTTGATTTTGGTTCTAAGCGGAACAATTGGAAATTTTATTGACCGATTATTTTTTAACTGCATCATTGATTTTATAAATCTTAAGATTTGGCCGGTATTTAATCTGGCCGACTGTTTTATAGCTGTAGGAGTTATAATGTTATTATTTAAAGAGTTAAAAAGTAATATAAAAAATTTTTAATTTAGAATCTTGAATTTTGATTCAAATCTTAATGTTCTAATTTTAAAACATTCAAGACTTAACATTGATTCAAAATTCAAAATCTAAAATTCCAATACTTTGTCTTCTAAAATTTTATCTGCGGCGACGATTGGCCTAAAAAGTGAGGTAATTGAAGTGGAAGTGGATACAATCTCGTCCGGACTTCATCAATTTAATATTGTCGGCTTGCCGGATGCTGCCATTAAAGAATCCCGTGACAGAGTCGGCGCTGCCATCCGCAATAGTCAATTTCGTTCACCGCATCAATGCGGAAGAGTAACCGTCAATTTGGCTCCGGCAGACCTTCGCAAAGAAGGTCCCGTTTTTGACTTGCCCATTGCTCTGGGCTTTCTTTCGGCCACCAAGCAAATTAAATTTGATCACCGGGATAAACTTTTTTTGGGAGAGTTGTCCCTGGATGGCAAAATACGTCCGGTAAAAGGGGTTCTGCCCATGGCTATTCTCGCCAAAGAAAAAGGCATCTCTGAAATATATGTACCTGCAGCTAATTCACGTGAAGCTTCCATCATTGAAAACATTACTGTTTTCCCAGTAGAAAACTTGCTTTCGCTCATTGCACACCTTTTGGGCAAAGAAAGCTTAAATCCTGCACCAAAAACAAATCTAGAAGATTTATTTCACAATGAAAGCCATATGGTTGATATGTCCTATATCCGGGGCCAGGAACACGCTAAAAGAGCCATGGAAATTGCCGCTGCCGGCGGACATAATATTATTCTTAATGGACCGCCGGGATCGGGCAAAACAATGTTAGCCAAAACCATGCCCTCAATCCTGCCAAGACTAACTCGAAATGAATCCTTGGAAATCACAAAAATATTTTCTGTGGCCGGACAATTACCCAAAGAAACGGCTTTGATTACCAAACGACAATTCCGCTCGCCACATCATAGCGCCAGTGCAGTCTCTCTAGTTGGTGGCGGAACTTTTCCGCGCCCAGGAGAAATCAGTCTTTCCCATAGAGGAATTTTATTTCTGGATGAGTTCCCGGAATTTTCTCGTTCGGTTTTAGAAAACTTGAGACAGCCATTGGAAGATGGTATAATTACTATTTCCCGGGCCCAGGGGTCTTTGGAATTCCCAGCTCGTTTTACTCTGGTGGCTGCGATGAATCCTTGCCCTTGTGGCAATGCTACCGACCCGGAAAAATTGTGCGCTTGCAGTCCCGCCAGCATCATAAAATATCAGAGAAAAATTTCCGGGCCCATCTTGGACAGGATTGACCTGCACATAGAAGTGCCACGAATTAAGTTTGAAAAATTACAAGAAAACGTCCTTGCAGAAAAATCAGATTCAATCAGGGAACGCGTAGAAAAAGCCCGTGACATCCAGAAAGAAAGGTTTAAAAATTCAAAAACCGTCACCAACAGCGAGATGAGCAGCCAAGAAATAAGAGAATTTTGCTCTCTTGATTCTGTTTGCCTTGAACTGATGAAAAACGCTGTTTCCAAATTCTATCTTAGCGCCAGATCTTATTACCGCATAATCAAAGTCGCCCGAACCATCGCCGACCTTGAAAATTCAAAAGAAATAAAGTCACCCCACATTGCTGAAGCTATCCAATATAGATTCAAGACAGAGTAAATTCAAAATTCAAAATTTTTGACTCTCAATTCAATTAAAATATGCCCTTCTTGAAAAAAATTCTATATATATTTCTACTAATCTTATTTATATTTTCCGGATACAAAATCTTGGCCTATTTTGGTCTTTTTTCTCGCAGTTTGGTTGGAATTGAAAATGGAGAAAAAATTATCAACATTAATGATTCCGGATTCAATTTCATTTCCAAAACAAAAGAGGCAACCGTAGCCGATTGGCTAGCAGAAAACAAAATAATTCTTAAAGAACATGATGAAATTATCCCGGGCAAACAAAATAAAATTTTTTCTGGAATGAATTTGCAAATCAAAAGAGCTTTGAAAATAAAAATTGAAGTGGATGGAAAACTGATTGATACTTATACTTTGCAAAATAATATCCAAGATGCCATTTTGGAAAATAAAATCACGCTTGGACGCTTGGATAAAGTTTCGCCGGATAAAAATTTTCCTCCCAGCAAAGATCTGAAAATAATAGTTACCCGTATTAACATCGAAGAGAAAATTATTTCAGAGGATATCGATTTCCCAATTGTTTATAAAAATGATTCTAAGCTTAGTTGGAGAGAAGAAAAAATTCAGGAACCTGGAACAAAAGGCATTCGTGAAGTAAAATACAAGATAACATACAAAAATGGTAAAGAAATTTCTCGCATGGTTATGGAAAAAAATATTACTCAAAAACCAGTAGCACAAACTGTTATCAAAGGTACCTATATGAAACTAGGTAAGGCTGCTAAGGGACAGGGTACTTGGTATGCTTGGAAAGGAGGGCTTTTTGCTGCAAGTACTTCCATTCCAAAAGGAGAGTATGTTAAAGTTACCAACACAGCTAATGGCAAATCAGTTGTTGTTCAAATTAACGATTACGGACCCCAGGGGAAAGGTCGCATTATTGATCTTGATAAAGTTGCTTTTGCCAAAATTGCATCTCTTGGAGCTGGAGTCATTGGAGTTAAAGTTGAACACATTCTTAACTAGAAATTTATAGCTTATGCCAACCAAATTAGGTCAAAATTTTCTGAAAGATGGCCAGGTGATTAAAAAAATTATCGATTCAGCAAATTTACAATTGGATAATTTTGTGCTTGAAATTGGACCAGGGGAAGGCGCCCTAACCGAAGAATTAGCCAAACACGCTAAAATGATTGTCGCCATAGAAATTGACCGAGTTTTAGCCAAAAAACTTGAGGAAAAATTCAAAAATACGCCGAATGTTAAAATAATAAACAGTGATATTTTAAAAATCAATCTTCTAGATTTAATCTCGAAATACCAAATACCAAATACCAGATACAAAGTAGTTGCCAATTTACCATATTATATAACTTCCCCAATTATTCGTTTGTTTCTTGAGGCTCAAATAAAGCCAAAAGAGATGATTTTGATGGTACAAAAAGAAGTCGCCGAAAGAATAGTAGCTAAACCTGGAAAAATGAGTATTTTGGCTGTGTCGGTTCAATATTATGCCCAATCTAAGCTGTTATTTGAAGTTTCAAAGGAATCTTTTTGCCCAGTTCCCAAGGTAGACAGTGCGGTCATAAAAATAGCTAATATAAGCCAAAATAATGCCTCCAAAGAAGAAATTAAAGGTTTTTTTCGACTTGTTAAGTCTGGGTTTTGTTCTAAAAGAAAAACTCTAGCCAATAATGTCCATAGTAGCCTAAAGCTGGACAAAAAAATCATTGAAGAAAAATTGAAAAAAATTGGTTTAACCTCCAACACCCGTGCTCAAGAATTAAGCATTGAAAAATGGAAAGAACTTTTAAATATTTTATAGCTTGTAATTTTGATAGATCCGAAAACAAAAACGAAAAAAACGGAATGCTTTGTTTCATTCTATTCTTTGCAAAACATTTCCGGCTCCTGTGGATAACTAGTCAAAAAATTGTTCTACAAAAAATATTTTTTGTGTTATAATTCACTTAATGAAATTTAATATGAAAATAAAAATCAATGATCTAAAATTAGCTATGTTATTTCTCGCCAGTTTTTTTGTCCTGGGAAACGCTTTTTTGGCTTTTGCCGAAAATACAAAAAATCCTGCCAATCTTTTTTTAGACAGTGACCAAGATGGAATTTCGGACGAAGAGGAAAAGACTTATGGAACAAATCCTAACAATCCAGACACTGATGGGGACGGCTACACAGACGGGGCTGAAATAAAATCTGGCTATGACCCAATCAAACCCTCCCCGGGAGATAAGATTGAAACTGTCAGTGTTACCGAACCGACTGAAATTATTCCTGTTTTGGGAAAAGAAACAAATTTAACCCAAAAATTAAACGATCAGCTTTCCAATAAATTAAGTCTGGCCTCGGATCCCGAAAACTCATCCGAAGAAGCTACACTTGAAAACCTTAGATCGGTTGTCCAGGAATTTCTGACAGAAAATACGGTTGAAACAAAAATCATTCCTCTGACCACCGATGATATTAAGGTTAAAAAACAAAATTATTCCGATCTTTCAGAGGAAGAAAAAAAAGAAAAAATGTCGGAAGATTTTACGGATTATTCTATTTCTCTTTTTTATGTTTTGTCTTTAAATTCAGAAAAACCCCTTTTAAGCACATCTGACTTTGAAAAGTCTCTCTCGGAAACACTTAATGAAATTGCCAAGGCTCTGCTGGATAACGATCTGGTCTATTTTGACAAATTAGAAGGAAAGACTCAAAAAGTCCTGGAAGAAATAAAAGATGTTAAAGTTCCGGAAGAATTTCAGGAAATCCACGTCAAAATACTCAATGCTCTCAATTACGGCCTGTCTTTAAAGGGTTCTTTGGTCAGAGATGCAAATGACCCAGTATTAAACTTGGTTAATTTTTCAAAAATAAACACTTTTTTTGAGAGCTTTATCAGTCTTTCAAAAGAGTTTAGAGTCAAGAGCAACCAATATGAATTGGACAATAATTTAGTAAAAGAAAAGCTGGAGAAAATGGGAATTGATACTTCCTGGTCCGAATCTGAGTTAGAAAAATAATCCTTTCAGCTTAAAAAACAAAATGAAAATGCAGCCAAAAAATAGACTGAAAAACAAAATTAAATTCTTTATTTTTTCTCTCTTGTTTTTTGCCATGATTTTTTTCCCGATTCAAAAACCCGCCCAAGCTGTTGACTGCTGGTTCATCCCTTGCGATGAAATTTTCGCTCAAGCTATGGATATTTTAAAACAAGCCCTGCAAGCCATTTTAAAACAAGAAGGGGTTCAAATGATTGCCGATGCTGCCGGCCAGGCAGCCAAATTTGTTGAAAACCCAAAAGCATTTCTAAATACAGATCCGGTAAAAGAAGTCAATAAGACTTTTGATAAATATCTAAAAGAAGTAATGGCTCAAGGAAAAGGCGGAGCTAATTACTTAAACGCCAATCTTTTACTCAGTTCAAAATCCAACTACAACGATTCAAATTTTGAAGGAGTTGGACCTGACTCCTTTAGGATTGGTCTGTATCGCAATTATTCTGAAAGCACCAGTTTCATTGAAACGGTCAGTGCCGCCGGATCCAAATCATCCGGCAGTTCCGGCTCCGGCAACTACATTAGCAATATGGTTGAAAGCGCCAAAAAAGCAACCATGGCGAAAGTTGAACCTGCAGTAACCTACGTCGGCAATCCAAAAGAAATGTTTGAAAGCAAGGCTAAAGACGGATTCAAAAAAATGAATGAATACGCTTCAGGCATAAACAATCCTTGGGCCTTCACTTCTTATGCTGAATCTGCCTATGAAAAACAGGTAGCTGAAGCTAAGGATTTTGCCAAAACAAATTTTATCGCCGGCCAAGGATTTTTGCCAACAACCGATGAAAAGGGCAATGTAAAAACTCCGGCCATTACAACCAAAGATATTATCTCGGATAGTAAAACTGTCGGCAATGAAATGCTAGCTAACGCCACCAATATCCCGGAAGCAATGGTAACCATGATTTTAACCATGGCCTCTGAAACAATATCCGAAGGCATAAAAGGCGGACAAAAAAATAGTCCCGACAACACGTCCAAGAAAGAAATGCTCCAGAAGAAAATGGATGATTTGGCTGGTAAAGCTAACATGCAAGATGCTATGGGCGAAATGACAGTTCAAGATATTTTTGCTCCCAGCCTATTACGCAAACTTTTCGGCGAAGAATAAAAAAACAGTTTAAATTTATTTTATTACAGACAAATCTTGGAAGCATTTGATGTAATGTTTTTTCATGGATACGGTTTTGGCAAAAATAAACAAACAAAACAATTTAGTCAAAATATTTTTGACCGTTTTTGTTTTTGTGTTTTTGTTTCTTTTTGTTTTCGGAATAAACACTCCGTTGGCTGAAGCTAAAAGCACGGCTCAGGAAGATGCTTGCATTGGCGGGTGGTTTACCCGTCCACTTATTTGTCTTGCCATATCGTTATTCAAAGTTCTGTCCGCTTTCGTTTCAATTGCCGTTTCTTTTTTTGGTTGGGTTGTTGATCCCGCTAAACTAACTGCTGTAATTGCCAGTGACAGCGTCTATTTAGCTTGGAAAAATGTACGCGATTTTCTTAATATCGCCTTTATTCTTTTCCTGCTTTTTTCGGCTTTTTGCACTATTTTTCAAGTCAGTAAATACAGCATAAAAAACACTTGGTTAAACATAGTTTTGATGGCTCTTTTGGTTAATTTTAGTTTTCCTATTGCTCGTTTTGTTATTGATATTTCTAATTCTTTAGCCTACACGCTGCTAGCCGTTTTGTTTCCCGACGGGCTAGATCAATTGCCAGGAGCATTTGCTGGAATGTCAAATATAGGCGACTTAATTTACCCGGGAGACGCTGAGCTGGTTCCGCTTGTTTTTGCAGATATTTTCCTTTTCCTTTTTGCTGTTACTTTTCTTGTCATATCCTTGCTTTTTGCTCTCCGTATTATCGCCTTGGCTATTATTATCATTTTTTCACCTGTCGCTTTCACTGGCTCTATTATCCCGGGACTTCAAGATAAGGCTGCAAAATGGTGGGAACAGCTTTTTTCATATTCTTTTTTCGCCCCAATTATGATTTTTATGATTTATATTGCCACGGGACTTACTGCGTCCATGACTGTCGAAATGGAGAAATCTTTACCGTCCATCGCTGGAAAAAATTTTTCCGATCCGTCCTGGTTAGTTCGTGCCTGTACTTTCACTGTTCCCATTGTCATACTTTGGATTGGAATGGCATTTGGTAAAAGCATGTCCGGCGAAGCCGGAGGAGCCATTGTTGGTTATGCACAAAAGAAAATGAAAGGAATCGGAAAATCTGTAAGTGGATTCAATTTTGTCAAAAAACAATATGATAATTTTGCTGGAGCCAGAAAGAAAAGAAAAGAAGAAATAGCCAAGAATAGTTTTGGCAGTAAAATTGGCACAGCCCTAAACAAAGGCCAAGATACGCTTATTAGTAAGTTAACCGGCCCCAAGGGTGCTGCTGCTAAAAGGTTGAAAAAAACAAAAACAACTGATTTTGATGATGATGCAAAAAAAGCTGCAGATAAACATGATGCAACTGCAACTGGAGCCATTCATAAACACCTTATTAGCAAAAGTGCAGTAATAGCTGCCTCTGACCCCGCAAATAGAGCCGCAGCTATTGATTTTGCAGGTCAATACAAACAATTAATTTCAGATCCTGTAAGAAAAGCCGAACATGAAGGTGACATCAGACTTAAACATCAGACCGCTGCTTCTGCTGCAGCAACGGCAGCTGGCATAGCACCACAGGACAGAAGTGCCTATATGGAAGCATTTATCCAGCGCGAAATTGCAACATCTTGGGGCAACATGAGAGCAAACTATAATAAAGTAAAAAAAGCTCACACAGATATTAAATAAATAGAAAATTATGAATGAAAATTTCAAAGATGAAATAACAGAAAAATTAACACTTCCTTATTTGTTTATAGAAGAAGCTTCTATGGCAAGCAAAATAAACTTGGCCATAAAGACGCTAGGATTAGACAATGAAACTCTAATAATACCCGCTTCTTCGATGTTTTCTTATTCTGCTATTTTGGCTGGCATATCAGAAAGACAGGTGGAATATGTCGCCAAAAATGCACCGAGTGATTATAAAAAAGAATTGCTAAATTCAATTATGCAACCCTACAAAATCAAAGAAATTTTTGAAATTGCCAGAGCAATGGATACTGGTCTAGCAACTGATTCAACAAAAAATCAAGAGCGAGTACAAAATGTTATACAATACATAAAAGACAACCGCACAGTTTTTGAATTTTAATTACACCCTATGACAATCTATCCTCAACAACTTAATAATTCTACCCGAAACTCATTTGCTTTAGATTACGATTTACAAGAGGAAAAAAGATTAATTGCAAAAGAAACAGAAGAAATAAAAAAAGAACTTTTGGAAAAATGGAACAGAAGATATAAAAATGCACAAATTTTTCCTCAAGCAATAGAAAGTCTCAATCCGCTTCTAGTAGAATTTTTACTTTCATTTCAGCATACTCTTTTTTATAATGAAATAGAAAAAAAATTTAATTTAAATGCAGAGCAAAGAAATGTCCTGCCTTCTATCGTCTGGAATATTTGCCAAAATAAAAAATGGGAGGCTACTTTTGATCTATTGCAAACCAACCTAAGGCTATCCTCTCAAATCTCTAGCCAAATAGCTACTTTGATCAATCAAAACATTCTTTACAAAGCCAAAGAATTAGCAGAAAGTCCGCTTGTTCCAAAATCAATCAAAAATACCTCTCATATCAATGAAGCAATTTCTTTAACCATCCCAGAAGCGCTCAAAAGTTACCCTGAAGTCGGAGAACAACTGATCACTGGCGATAGAATAAAAATTAAAAATTTTCCCGAACCGGCCAGGCCGTCTCTCAAAAATTGGTTAGCTGACTACATAATGATTGCCGGACGCGAAGAACGTAATGCCGTCAAAAGAGGCAACTACCTTTTTCAGAGTGATAATGGAAAAAACCTTTCCACTCTTGATCGTCAGCGCCTGAGTTACATTTTGAAATGTTTGGATGAAAACATTCCTGTTTCTATCAGCAAAACAACCAAACAAATCCTTTTCTCGCAAAATTCGGAAAATATTTTTTCCGCGAATACCGCCCGAATGGCACAAAAACCGCTTGAACCGAAAAATAATATCCAATCCGTTCAATTTTCATACCCACAAAAATCGCAAAACAATATGGTTATTATACCCAAAAAAGACAGCCCGGATCCCAAAAATTTAGTAAACCTAAAAGATTAGTTAAAGAATTATGCAATTTAATATTCCACAATTCATTGATAAAGAAGATAAGATTGTCGGACCACTTACAGCTAAACAGCTAGGTTGGATGTTTGGCGGCGGCGCTATTCTTTTGGTTCTTTGGAATTTGCTTGATATGACTGCTTTCATCTTGGCCGCTATTGTTGTGGGTGGAATTGTCGGGGCTTTTGCTTTCTATCGCCCCTATAATCAAACATTTTTGAATTTCATTTTGTCGCTTTTTAGCTTCACGATGAAGCCCAAATTTTATCTCTGGAAAAGAGTTCCGCCCAAAGGCACTTTTGGAGTAAAGAAAGTTTTCAAGAAACCCTCAGCTAAAAATCAAGAGAAAAAAATAACCAAAAAAAATATCTCTGAAGATAAAATAGAGGAAATATCAAAAATATTGGATAACTATTAAAATCTTGACTTCCATGGAAAGCTTGCACTCAAAAAAGATAACCAAGTCAACGCCCCAAGTCGCCACACAACAGTTTTTGGATATCGCTGAAATCAAAGAAGATGTTATTGTTTTGAAAAACGGTTCTTATCGGGGAGTTTTAGCCGTTTCTTCAATAAACTACGATCTCAAGTCATCCGAAGAACAAGACGCCATTATTAATCAATATCAAAACTTTCTGAACTCTCTGGACTTCCCGGTCCAAATTCTCATAAACTCCAGGAAGCTTAATATCAATTCCTATCTTGAATTCATTGATAATAAAGAAAAAGAGCAAATGAACGAGCTTCTTAGAATCCAAACTGCCGAATACAGGAATTTCATCCAACAGTTGGTTTCCGTTTCTAATATTATGGACAAAAATTTTTTTATTATTTTGCCTTTTTCTCCGATTGAAGATAAAAATAAAGGTTTTTTCGGGAATCTCTTCAACATGTTTAGCGCTAAAAATAACATTGCTCAAAAGAAAGAAAACTTTGAAACCTACAAAACCCAACTCTTCCAGAGAATGGATCATATCGCCGCCGGTCTTTCTGGCATAGGCGTTAGAGTTACACCCCTTAAGACCCAGGAAATAATAGAGTTACTCTACAACGCCTACAATTCCAACATTTTTAACTCTGAGTCGCTGGGAGATGTTGAACAAATTGATTTTCAACAATAAAAAAGGCTGCTTTAAAAAATAAACTACCCAAAAATCATGCTATTCGGAAAAAAAATAAAACCAAACGAGTCAGTTTCGGCCGAAAAAATTTATCAGGAAGGCATTTCCAGACTTTTTGATTTAATCGCGCCTTCGGCCGTCAAAATTGCTCCAAAATATATCCAAATTGGGGAATCCTATGCCCAAACTCTTTTTGTGATTTCTTATCCCCGCTATCTTCACAGCACCTGGTTTTCCCCGATTATCAACATTGATATGCCTATGGATATTTCCATGTTTATCCACCCAATTGAAACGGCTTCTTTACTCAAAACTCTCCGCCGCAGCGCCACTCAAATTCAATCCCAGGTCCATATTGAACAACAAAAAGGCTTGGTCCGCGATCCGGCCCTGGAAACTGCCATGCAAGACATTGAGGAGCTCCGGGACAAATTACAGCAAGGCACGGAAAAGTTTTTTCGTTTCGGATTGTATATAACGGTTTATGGAGAAAATGAAAAAGAACTGGACAAACAATATAAGTTCATAACCTCTATTTTGGAAGCTCAGTTGGTCTATGTTAAGCCGGCTGTTTTCAAGACGGAACAAGGCTTTAATTCAACTTTGCCTTTAGCTAATGACGAATTGAATATTGGAACCAATATGAACAGCGGTCCGCTTTCCACCTCTTTCCCTTTTGTATCTTCAACCCTTTCCAGCACTGAAGGTATTCTCTATGGCATAAACAGACACAATAATAGCTTGATAATCTTTGACCGGTTTAAAATGGAAAATGGAAATATGGTTGTTTTCGCTAAATCAGGAGCCGGAAAAAGCTATACGGTCAAGCTGGAGGTTTTGCGTTCTCTGATGATAGGTACCGATGTGATTATTATTGATCCGGAAAATGAATATAAACACCTTTGTGAAACCGTTGGCGGAACTTTTATTAAAATTTCTCTCAATTCCACTAATCATCTCAACCCCTTTGATTTGCCAAAAATACAAGAAGATGAGGATCCGGAAGATGTTTTGCGCAACAATATCGCTAACCTAATCGGACTCTTGCACTTAATGCTTGGCAGCATCACACCGGAAGAGGATTCAATTTTGGATAGAGCCTTGCATGAAACCTATGCAATTCGGGACATTTCTTCCAAAACAAATTTCAATAATATTGGCAAAGAAGCTTTTCCGACTATGTCTGATCTTTACAATGTCTTACGCAACATGGATGGAGCAGAGGATTTGGCTACTCGCTTGGAAAAATACACCGAGGGAATTTTTGCAGGATTTCTTAATAACTCAACTAACATTAGGGTTGATAATCAGATGGTAGTTTTTAATATTCGGGATATGGAAGAGGACCTTCGCCCCATCGCCATGTATGTTGTTTTGCAGTTTATTTGGGGTGAAATGAGAACCAATATGAAAAAAAGGATTGTTTTAGTGGATGAAGCTTGGATTATGATGAAATATGATGATGCCGCCTCTTTTCTTTTTGGTATCGCCAAAAGATGCCGAAAATACTTTACTGGTTTAACCACTATTACACAAGATGTAAATGACTTTTTGTCTTCCCGCTATGGAAAACCAATTGTGACCAACTCATCTATTCAGCTTCTCCTCAAACAATCCTCAGCCGCCATTGAAACTATTATGGAAACATTCTACCTGACTGACCAAGAAAAATTTTTACTTTTGGAAAGTAATGTTGGAGAAGGAATTTTCTTTGCCGGAACCAAACATGTCGCTATTAAGGTTGTTGCCTCATACAGCGAAGACCAAATTATTACCACCGATCCGTCGCAACTCCTGGAAATAGACAAAGCTAAAAAAGAACTAGCTGAGGAATAAAAAATTCAATATGCCAAAACAACCAGATTTAAAAAAGGGAACTCTTTGGAAATCAAATTTTTCTTGCCTCGAAATTTTTGATGTTTTATTTGTTTTTGTTTTAATGTTTGCTTTGTTTAAAGATTTTTCAGATATATTTATTAATCTTATCCCCCTTATTGGCCCTATTTTGTCATTAACCTTTTCTGCCTTGTGCGCCATTTTTATTTTCCTAATAATGTTTTTATTGGGGGCAGGTGCCAATAGAAAAATAGCTCGACGCCTGGTTGTTATTTTTATTGGAACACTTGTAGATACTGTGCCTTTTGTAAATTTTTTACCTATT
>CAZWRY010000018.1:0-7698 GCA_964636505.1 uncultured Bdellovibrionales bacterium
CCTCCTTACTTTTGCCAGTAGAGTTGAGTGTATTTGACGGTGATAATTCACAAGAGGATATCACTTACGCACGGGACTTTGAAAACCAAGGATTTTAAAAAAGCGAGAATACCTTTATGGCCATTCTCGCTTTTTGAATCCTTGGATAACAACTGGTTTAATATGTTGACAAATGATTAAAACAATGCTAGAATGTTCCGTCAAGCTCAGTTATATAATAATTAAATAATAATAAGGAGGGAATATGAGATCTTTAAAAAGACCAGAAATAACGAGAGAATTAATGAAGGTTTTTAAAGGTAAGAAATATAACAATATATCTGCTATGATCACTCAATTCCAGTCTGGCGCAAGAGCCATTCTTCCAAAATGGGAAGATTCATTGATCAAGATCTTGGAATGTACCAGAGAAGATCTTAAAAAAATGTGGCCGGATGTCAGATTTCCTGGTGAAAAGATTCGCAAAAAGGTGCCCGAAGAATTACTTGAAAGCATGGAATTGGAGGTTAGCATTAAAGATCCGGCAGTTATTAAAATAAAACTGGGTGATTTCCGAGAATTATCACAAATACTGGAAAAATTAAAACAGCTCGGAATTGATCTGGAATTAAAAGTAAAGATATGAAAGTTTCATAAATAATATTTTTACGAAAAGGCGGGCAGACCCATTGAGGACTGCCCGCTTTTAAAATACAAAAAGCTACAAAGATTTTTTTACTTCTTCCAGAACTTTTTCCAAAACATTTTTTATTATTTCCGATTCTTCATCGGAAAATTTTTGCAGGACAAAAACCTCCGCCTTCGCCAAGGCTTCGGCGGACAAGTCCGAAGGTGAACCTGCTTTAATGCCAACTCCGATGCGGATGCGCTTGAATTTTTGGGTACCAAGTTTATCAATGATATTTTGCACGCCATTGTGTCCGGCGGAAGAGGAATCGGTAGCCAGACGATACTCTCCGAGCGCAATATCTTTATCATCATGAATAACCAGAATGTCGTCCGGAGACAGTTTATAGAAATTCAGAAAGCTCTGCACAGCTTCGCCAGACAAATTCATAAAGGTTTGGGGCTTCATCAAAGTGATTTCTTTGCTAGTCGAAATATCGGCATTAAATTTTTTATTGAATTCAAATTCAGGAAAATTCAAATTTGCTTTTAATTTATTCAAAAACTCAAAGCCAACATTATGCCTGGTGCCAAAATATTTTTCTCCCGGATTGCCGAGGCCGATAATTAATTTCATAAATTTATTTTTTATTAAAATTCAAACTTTCTTCATTGTCTCTGGAACTTTCCAAATCTTGGATTGTGCCTTCTTCTATATTATATATTTCAGATAAATCTTTTCCAAGCACGATAATAATTGGCAAGTCGCTATTTTTATCGGTGCTTGATTTTTTTGCCGTTGCCAAACTTCTGATATTTTCCGGAACATTGGCAGCGGCTTCCGCCGGTAAAATTTTGATGAACTCATCCAGAGTGAACAGTTTTGTTCCACCGGTTAAATCATAGACCAGTGTTTTGCTGATGACTGTTTTTTCTGGGACACTTTTTACACTAATATTTTTGTAATTCAGATTAACATTCAAAAGCTTTTTGATTTTTTCAGTTAAAGATGAGTCGCCGCTATTATTGACAAGAATGATTTGGGCATTCTCTTCGGAAATTTTTTCTTTTCTTCTTTTGATTTCATTGAGATCAAATATATTTTGAGCCAGTTCTTGAATTTCGCTGTAATTGCCAACTCGGGGCACCAAAGCCGAAGCGCCAACTGCTTCCCTGACACCGCGAGAGATTTTTAAAAGACTGTCTTTATTCCAAGCATCCAAAACCATGTTATTGATATTTTGCGTGTCTAGTTTTTTGGCCAATTCCAAAAAGCTGCCAACTTCCTCAATACTTACATTGGTCTTCAGATTTTCACCTAAGGCATTCAAAAAATCATTAAGCACAAAAACATTTAAAAAAGTCCCAACAGAAAAGAATTTATTTTTAAATGACTGCATCACCTGTTGTTGTCTTTTGGCTCGACCGAAATCTCCCTCCGGATCGCTATGTCTTTCGCGGGCGTATTTAAGTGCTGTGGCTCCGTCCATTTGGTGGAAGCCTTTTTCGAGTTCAAAAATCTCGTAGCTGTAATTTGGTCCCGGATAACTGGCATCGTAAAAATCCCTTTCGCTGATGATGTTAATGCCGCCGATTGAGTCAACCATTTTTTGAAAACCATCAAAATTCAAAACGGCATAATAATTCATATCCAAATTAGTGATCTCTTTAATGACTTCCAAAAGGGGATTGATTTGCTCTGTTTCGTTTTTGGGTGCAGAGCTGAGGCCATATTGATAAACGGAATTTATTTTGGTCCAAAAACGGGCGTTAGGAACCTCCACATACAAATCGCGGGGAATGGAAAGGAGCGCTACTTTGCTAGTCTTGGTGTTTATGCTCAGAATGATAATAGTGTCCGTTAGATATTGTCCCGGTTTGCCTTTTCCGGCAATTCCCAAAAGAAGAACATTGATCCTGCCTGTGTCAGCGCCTTTTAAATCGGAAATAGAAGAGGGAGTAGTAAAAGATTTTATCGTGCCGAATAAAGATGAATTTTCATCGGAAAGACTTACTTTTTTGCTGACAAAATTTACTTTATAGGCAACAAAAATTCCATAAGAAATTCCCAAAATAGCCAAAACTGTAAAAAACAAAAGAATAATTTTTTTGGGCGTAATTTTTTTTGCGGAACTTGGCTTTTTAGCCAAGGAATCATAAAAATCTTCCCAACTCTTGAAGTTAGGGGGTAGTGTTTGTGAGAGATTGTTCCTCGGTTTTTCTTTTTGGCTGCTCATAAGAGAGATAAGAATGCTATAATCTTACCAATTTAAATGCCTTAAGTCAAAATTTGGCTTAAAATAAGGCTAAATTACCCTTGCCAAAAGGTCAAATTTCTGTTAGTCTGGAGGAAAGTTTGATTATTTTTTTGCAGCAATAATGACCGAAATAGACAATAATTACAAAAAAGAGAGCTATTATGGTGTCGGAAGCTTTATTTTGGAGCTTTTGAAAATATTTTTTTTAGCCTTCATTATAATCATTCCTGTCAGGGTTTTTTTGTTTCAACCATTTTTCGTCCAGGGTGCATCCATGGAACCGAATTTTGAAGACAATCAATACCTGATTGTAAATGAGCTTGGCTACAAAGAAACTAAAGTCGGAATAGCCAATAAAGACTTGCTTACTCTAAGTTCTTTTAAAAATCTTTCACGGGAAGATGTGGCCGTTTTTCGTTATCCGAAAGATCGCAGTAAATTTTTCATTAAAAGGGTTGTCGGCCTTCCGGGAGAAAAAATTGAAATCAAAAATAGCCAGATTAAAATTTTCAATGATGCCAATCCAGAAGGATTTATTTTGGATGAATCTCAATATTTGCCGGCAACAGAAAAAACTTTTGGAGACCTGGTGATCACCCTCAAACAAAATGAATATTTTGTATTGGGTGATAACCGCAAAGCCAGTTCCGATTCAAGATTTTGGGGACCGGTGAACAAGGTGGACATAGTGGGCAAGGTCCTTTTGAGAGCTTGGCCGCTAAATAATATTAAGGTATTTTAATTTTTTCAATTAATCGTATGGCCAAATCCAAACTTTTGAAAAACAAAAAAAAGTTGGCTACAAAAAAAATAAATACGTCTGTAAAGAAAAAAACATCTATGCAAAAGAAAGACAAGAAAAAAGAAACGAAAGAAACTGAGCTAATACTCCTGCAAACTCTCCGCGGCATGAAAGATATTTTACCTGAAGAGCAGCCTTTTTGGGAACAAGTGCGTCGGGTCTCAGAAAAGCTGGCGCGTGACTACGGTTATGTAAGAATAGACACTCCGCTGGTGGAATTTTCCAATTTGTTTGTGCGCGGAATAGGTGATGGTACGGATATCGTGGAAAAAGAAATGTATAACTTTGTAACCCGCGGCGGCGATAAGGTGGCTTTGCGTCCTGAAATGACGGCGGGAGTTGCCAGAGCCTTCATCCAGCATGGTATGAATGTTTGGACTAAGCCGGTCAAGCTTTTTTCAACCGGTCCGGTTTATCGCTATGATCGTCCGCAAGAAGGCCGTTATAGAGAACACTACCAAATCAATTATGATGCTTTTGGCGAACAAGATGCCATTTTAGATGCACAGGTGGTTCAAATGGCTTTTCGCGTTGTCCAAAATCTGGGTATTAAAGCGGCTCAAGTTCAAGTCAATTCTATCGGTTGCCCGGCTTGCCGCAAAGAATATCGGGAACTTTTGGTGAGCTATTTTGAATCTCGCAGAAATAAATTGTGCCAAGACTGTAAAAGAAGATTAGAAATCAATCCGCTCAGGATCTTGGATTGCAAAGAAGACAAGTGCATGCAAGTGACTGTAACTGCGCCGCAATCCATTGATCATTTGTGCGAAGATTGCCGAACCCACTTCAAGAATCTGTTGGAATATTTGGACGAACTAGATTTGCCGTACACTATCAATCCGCAACTGGTGCGCGGTTTAGACTATTACACGAAAACTGTTTTTGAAATTTGGTCCGGGCAAGAAGAGGGTCGCAAATTTTCCTTGGGCGGCGGCGGCCGTTATGACGGCCTCGTCAAATCACTTGGCGGAGAAGATACTCCGGCAGTCGGATTTGGTTTGGGAGTGGAAAGATTGATTATGGAAATGAAAAGAGTTCAAGCTAAGCCCTACAAGGCGCCGCGACCGAAAGTTTTTTTGGCGCAGCTGGGAGAATTAGCGAAAAAGAAAAGCTTGCGTCTCTTTTCCGATTTGGAAAAAAATGGAATTTTGGTAGCGGAAAGTTTTGGGCGCGGCAGTCTCAAGTCACAGCTCAGATCAGCTGACAAGTTGGGCGTGGAAATTACTTTGATTTTGGGACAGAAGGAAGCTTTGGATGAGACGGTCATTATCAAGAACATGAAAACTGGCGTGCAGGAAATAGCCAGCCTTGGAAAATTAGTTGATTTAATAAAGAAAAAATTAAAAGTGGACAACGTAGTTGTTTATCATGACAATAACAATCACGTATAAATAATTTACACTTTTGCATTTGATTCTGTTAATCTGTGCTGCAGTGCGAAGCGGACAAGTTTTAGTCGCACTTCCGAGACAGATTATCATAATCAAATGCAAAAGTTATAGATAGATTAAAGATATATATTTTAAAAATAAAAATATATAGTCCAAAATTGTAAACCAAGCAGTAATTAGAGAGGAGGTTTTTTATGATCGAAGTTAAAAGAAAAGATAGAGAAACTTCTGAAAGTTTAATCAGAAGATTTGGACGCCGTGTACAGCAGAGCGGTGTTTTGGTGCAGGCCAGAAGATCAAGATTTCGCACCGAAGAAAAAAGCAAACGAGAAAAAAGAGAAGGTGCGATGTATAAAGTAAAAGTCAAAAAAGTCGTAGACAGGCTCAAAAAAATGGGCAAGTTTGATGAAGAAGAATTCAAAAACATTAAAAAGAAATTAGTTAAAAAGGAAAAATAAGCTATGTCACTTAAACAAAAAATAACAGAAGACATCAAGGCGGCAATGAAAGAAGGCAATGCCTTGAAAAAAGATGCCTTGAGAATGTTAGACTCAATGATCAAAAATACCGAAATTGAGAAACTGAAAAAAGAAGATGGTCTTTCTGATGCGGAAGTTATTGAAGTGGTGGCCAGAGCCATCAAACAAAGACGCGACAGCGCCGCTCAATATGAAGCGGGCGGTCGAGCCGATTTGGCCGAGAAAGAAAAAAATGAAATAGAAGTTTTGTCCGTCTACATGCCGGCACAACTCAGTAAAGATGAAGTGAGAAGCGCAGTCAAAGAAGTCATTGCCAGTCTAGGCGCAACTTCAAAATCTGAAATGGGCAAGGTCATGGGCGCTGCTATGGCAAAACTCAAAGGCCAGACAGACGGCAATCTTGTTAAAAAAATTGTGGAGGAAGAGTTGCCATAAATAAATATTACCAAAATTTTTCAACAAATGAAAAAAGCGTTCGGTTTCCGAGCGCTTTTTGAAAAATGAAAATTTGCAGTTTTGGTTATATAATATAAATAGTTAAAAATTGAAATAATAGAAGAATGTTTAATTTGCCTCAAAAAGAACTACGCCTTTTGAAAAAACTGAATACCCCCAAAAAGATTCAAGATTTTTTGGACAGGATGCCAATAAATTTTGAAGAAGACGGGGACTCTTTTTTGTCTCCAATGTCGGTGCTGGAAAAAGGATTTTGCCATTGCACCGAAGGCGCAATTCTGGCGGCCTTGGCGCTGCGTGTAAATGGCGAGCCGCCTTTAGTTTTGGATCTCATGGCCAACAAAAATGATTTTGATCATGTCATTACGCTTTACAAAAGATATGACAAGTGGGGCGCAATTTCCAAAACTAATCACGCCGTCTTGCGTTTTCGCGAGCCGGTCTACAGTTCCATTCGGGAATTAGTCATGAGCTATTTTCATGAATACACGGATGATTTTGGTCGGAAAAATCTTCGCAGTTTTTCGCGGCCGGTTAACCTTAGGCGTTTTGATAAAAAAGGCTGGATGACAACCATGGGCGACATTTATTACATTCCGGAATATCTTGCGGAAATAAAACATTTACCGCTTCTTGATAAAAAACAAATCAGAAACCTGCGAAAGGCAGACCAGATTGAAATTGAAGCCGGAAAAATCACCGAGTGGCAGCCGAGAAGAAGCCGGAAATAACAATATTACGTTCAATAACAAGAAATTTAACAATTAATTATAAATAATATGGAGAAATTAAAAATCGAACAAAGTGGCTCTGCTTGTATGTTTTGGGCAATCGGCTGGTTGTTCACTATCGGTTTTTTGCACCTGGCTTTTTGGAAGGGTGTCTTGGCAATTGTGCTTTGGCCGTATTATATCGGCGTTTTTGTGGCCGCCCAATTCTAAGGCCAAAACAAAAATATTTCGCAAAAGGCGGGGATCTTCCTGTCTTTTTGTTTGTTAAAAATGCTTTTTTAGCGTAAAATTAGGGAAAGAAATTAATTAAAAAAATATTATTAAAAATATGCGCAAGTTATTTTTGGACATTGAAACTATTCCAGCTTCAGATGAAAATTTTTCAGCCTTAAAAATTTTGTATGACAAAAAAAGGGCCAAAAAGAAAAAAGAGTGCGAAGATTTGAGTGATTTTGAGCAATATCTCTTGGGTACTTCTTTTGATGGTTCCTTTGGCCGCATTCTTTGCATTGCCTATGCGATTGATGATGATCCAGTGGAAGTACTAAATGGCGACGGTGATGAAGCCGGAATGCTCGAGAAATTTTGGGAAATTGTCGATTCTATCAGTATGCCTTCTGGCAGCGGGCAGTGGAAAAACTATGGCGTGCAGTTTATCGGCCACAATGTCATGGATTTTGATTTACGTTTCATTTATCAGCGTTCCGTTGTGAACAGAATAAAACCGGCCTATGAACTTCCCTTCGTACGCTATCGCAACTATCCAATTTATGACACCATGAAGGAATGGACCAAATGGTCAAGTAATAATATTGGGCTGGAACATATTGCTTTGGCGCTGGGCGTTCCGACTCCCAAAGATGGCATTGATGGATCACAAGTTTTCAATTTTTACAAAAAAGGCAAAGTTGACGACATCTGCAAATATTGCAAAAGAGATGTGGAAGCCACTCGCGCTGTCTATAAACGCATGAC
>CAZWRY010000018.1:7798-11722 GCA_964636505.1 uncultured Bdellovibrionales bacterium
AGTCCGCTGGCAAAAGCTTTTCTGAATAAAGTTATTACAGAAACCCTTACAGAAGTTGGTTGGAATTTTTTGCAAAAGAAAACTATTTCCTTGAGCTTGGCCATGGTTGGAAAAGCCGAAATGCGAGCCATCAATAAAAAATATCGCCGAGTAGATGCGGTGACCGATATTCTCTCTTTTGCTGAGCATAAAGACCAAAAAGAAATAAAAAAATCCAAAGAGGGGGAGTTGTTTTTAGGTGAGCTGATTTTGTGCTATGATGATATTAAGGAATATGCCAAAAGAGAGAAACTCAATCTAAAGGAGGAGTCTATTAGAGTTGTTTCTCATGGTGTTTTGCATCTTTTGGGAATGTCTCATGGCAAAAAAATGTTTGCCATCCAGGACAAGATTCCTCACCTTTTTTGCACACAGCCTTTGGCTAATTTTGCACGGAGTGCAAGCACAAAAAAAGTGAGGGATAAAGTAGCTAAAAATTAACAAACAAAAAAATGGAAAGGATGGCCAAGTTTTGGAGAAGTCTAAAGCATGCTTTCAGGGGATTGGCTTATGCGACTAAGAACGAAAAGAACTTTCAAAATGAATTAGTTGTGGCGACATTGGTAATCATAGCGATGCTCTATTTCAAGGTTACCAAGGGCGAAGCCGTGGTTTTGTTTGTAGTTATTATGGCCGTTCTGATTATGGAACTTCTGAACACGGCTATGGAAAGAGTAATTGATATTTTGAAGCCGAAAATTCATCCCTATGCCAAGTTGATAAAAGATTTGATGGCGGCCAGCGTGCTCATGATGTCGCTGCTAACAGTTATTTTGGGTCTTATCATTTTCATACCCTATATAATTGAAAAAGCCCAAGGTTGGGGCGTAATGTAGGTTTTGCCGGATTGCGCCTAACATTTTTTTATTATAATATTAGAAAGTTAACAAATTTAGTTTTTAATTTCAAATCATGTCAAAAGGAGATATAGTCATTGGGGTGGATGTCGGGTCTTCCAATATAAGAACGGTTATTGCTCAAATTTTTCCTGAGGAAGAAAATCCCAGAATAATCGGGGTCGGTGTTTCGGCGTCATCCGGAATCAGAAAAGGGGCGGTAGTTGATCTTGAGGAAGCTACCCGATCTATTTGTGAATCATTGGAAAGAGCTGAAATGAATTCGGGCAAAAAAATTTCTCATGCCATCGTGAGTTTGGGCGGATCGCATGTCAGCTCTCAAGATTCAAAAGGTGTAGTGGCAGTTGGACGAGCCGACGGGGAGGTGGTTGAGGACGATGTTTCCAGAGTTATTAATGCGGCGCAAGCCATTTCCATTCCGGCCAATAAGGAAATTGTCCATGTGATTCCCAGAAGCTATGCCTTGGATGATCAAAAAGACATTAAAGATCCTTTGGGAATGAACGGCGTGAGATTGGAAGTGGATGCCATGATTGTCGAAGGCTCAACGCCTTTTATCAGAAATTTGGCCAAATGCTTGGAACAAGCCGGTCTGGATCTGGACGACTTTATTCTGGCGCCATTGGCTGCTGCCAAGACTGCTCTCACTAAAAGACAAAAGGAATTGGGTGTGGTTTTAGTTGATATCGGCGGCGGCACGACTTCACTGGCGGTTTTTGAAGAAAATGAACTTTTGCATACGGCCATTTTGCCAATCGGCGGCAGCCATATTACCAATGATATTGCGATAGGCCTCAGAACTTCTATTGATGTAGCTGAAAAAATTAAGCTGGAATATGGCAGTGCGCTGCCTAAAGAAATCAGCAAAAAAGAAGATATTAACTTGGCGGAAATAGAACAGAACGAAGAAGGTATCGTTTCACGCCAACATGTGGCGGAAATAATTGAAGCCAGACTGGAAGAAATTTTTTCCATGGTTAACAAAGAACTCAAATCAATTGGTCGAGAAAAACTTTTACCGGCCGGAGTAGTTTTGACTGGCGGAACTGCCAAGATTCCTGGTGCAGTGGATTTGGCGAAAGATGTTCTGGCTTTGCCGGCACAGACAGGATTCCCAATGCAACTTGGCGGACTCATTGATAAAGTTGATGATCCTTCTTTTGTAACTTCAGTCGGTTTGATTTTGTGGGGGATGGAGAATGCAACTTATTCTAAAAAAGGCAGTTTTTCAAAAAGCAAAATAATGGGCGACATTTCAGGCGGCATTGGCGGAGCGGCTTCCAGCATGAAAAGATGGTTTGAGAAATTTTTGCCTTAGTTGGGGCAAAATAAAGGCTAAAATAAATAACAAAAATAAAATATTATAATACATTTGACACACCTTAAGATGATGTGCTAGATTTATTTACTAAAGAAAATCTATTTTAAGGGGGAAATTTACACTCATTTTTGGTTATTTAATTACAATTTTTATTTTATGTTAATTGATCTGGGCAACCAGATTTAAAAAAATATGGCAGAGATAAAACCTCCAGTGGAGACATTTGCAAGAATAAAAGTCATTGGCGTCGGCGGTTCTGGCGGCAATGCAATTAGCCGAATGATTGAAACTAAACTCAAAGGTGTTGAGTTTGTAGCGATCAATACTGATGCGCAAGACTTGCATCAAAACAAAGCGGCCGAAAAAGTTCATATCGGAAAAAATTTGACGAAAGGTTTGGGTGCTGGAATGAATCCGGATGTTGGCCGACAAGCAGCGGAAGAAAATCGTGATGAAATTCAAGAAGTTTTGAAAGGTGCCGATATGGTTTTTGTAACTTGCGGACTGGGAGGCGGAACCGGAACTGGTGCAGCTCCAATCGTTGCTGAAACTGCCAAGGAACTTGGCTGTCTAACTGTGGCGGTCGTTACCAAGCCATTCGCTTTTGAAGGAGCTCAAAGAAGAGCCATTGCAGAAGAAGGTTTGGAAAACTTGAAAGAAAGAGTTGATTCCTTGATCACTATTCCGAACGACAAGCTTTTGCAAATTATTGATAAAAAAACCACTTTACTTAATTCCTTTAAGATTGTGGATGATGTTTTGCGCCAAGGTGTGCAAGGTATTTCTGATCTCATTACCAAGGCTGGAGTAGTTAATGTGGACTTTGCCGATGTGAAAGCCATTATGTCTAATAGCGGTTCAGCTTTAATGGGAATTGGCGTTGGCTCTGGTGAAAACAGGGCAGCTGATGCAGCTAAGGCAGCTATTAATAGTCCATTACTCGAACTTTCTATTGATGGAGCCAAGGGTGTTCTCTTTAATGTGAGCGGTTCAAATGATTTGACCATGTTGGAAATTAATGAAGCCGCTAATATTATCACTGAATCAATTGACCCGAACGCCAAGGTAATCTTCGGAGCTGTAGTGGATGAAGCCATCAAGAAAGGTGAAGTTCAAGTTACGGTTGTTGCCACCGGATTTGATGTGGATAATGTTAAAGAAGCGCCAATGGAAAGATTATCCCGCATTGTTAAAGAGGAAAGCAAAAAAAAGGAAGAAGAACTTGAAGAAGCACCCAGGATAACTTTTCCTTCCAAGAAAATTGAAACTAAATTGATTATTGAAGAAAAAGTTCCGCCACGCCGAATTACATCTATCAGTGATTCAAAGGATATGGAAGAGGATGATGAATTGGAAATCCCAGCCTTCATCCGAAGGAAGATGGGGAAATAAGGTCATATAACATAAAACATAGAACATGAAACAAGCTCTGAAAAGGGCTTGTTTTTTCTTTCTACAAATTGCCAACGGCAGCAGGTCGCTTTTCTTTTTGCCAAGAGGGGGAATGGGTGTAGAATGAAAATTCCCAAATGTAAACTAAACGAATGGAGTAGATGATTCTAGCGTGAATTTAGGATACTTTTTAACAAAATTCACGGAATATTGACATTTTGGCGTGAATTTTGGGCATAACAAGCAAAAAATAGGCTTTCAAAAACAATATCGAGTGATCGGGGTTGTTTTTTGCCAAGAGGGGGAAAGGGTGTA
>CAZWRY010000019.1:0-8680 GCA_964636505.1 uncultured Bdellovibrionales bacterium
AACAAGGCATCCGTAGCGGAAGCTGTGGATGGATCACCTCCTTTCTAGGGAGATTTTGATGGAATCTTAGAGCATTGCACGCAAAAGGTATTTAATTCAAAACTAAATACTGTGCAGTGTAGATTTCATCCGCTGGTCGTAACTTACTGATTAAGTTAGTAAGTAACAGCAATGGCTTAACAGAGCAAAATAATCTGTAGTCACGCTATTTGTACAAGAGCGTGCATAGACTCTAGGACTAATCACAAAAAATTGGGATAACTGTAAACAAGGCACCTCAAAAGGGTGTTTTTGTTGTGTCAGAAATTAAAAATGCCCTAGGAACACTCGAGAATGAAGGAGATTGTATCACTGAGTTCACCACTCCGCTGTTAAATAGCATCAAAATATGGTATATTTGAATCAGTAAAAATTAAAAACAAAAAAATGAAAATTTATTCAATTATTATTACTATTGTAGCTGTTATTGCCATCGTATTTGCTGGTGTTTTTTATTCCCAAGTTAGCAAAATTTCCGAACAGGCGACGAATTATAAAAAAGACAGCGAGCATTGTCAGTCGGAAAAGAAAGTCACGGAAGGCAAAATATCAGAGCTGAATGGCAAATTGAATGACTTTCAGAAAAATACAGCTGTTTTAAGTGCAGTTTCCAGTTCCTTTATGATTCCAGGAGATTTGAAAGTATTAACAGTCGGTTCTCGAGAAGCAACCGAAGTGGAAACAAAAATAGCAGCTATGACTAACAAAATGGAAAGAATGGGAATTGAAAAAGATTGGAATGATTTCAAATCCACCTTGCAAATAAATGCTGTATTGGGGCTTATGCGTAATATGGCACAAAATATGGAGAGAAGTTTGTCGCAACAGGCTCAAAATGGTAATCAGATGCCTGAACGCCAGCCGATGCAATAATTTTTTTACTTAAAACTCGGGGTATGCTATGAAGAAAAAAATCTGGTGTATATTTTCACTGTTTTTACTGACCTGCTAGATGTGATATAAAATATAAAAACATAAATAAAATATTCTTATGAAAAAAACATCTTTAGTCGCGTTAGCATTTGTAGTTTTTTTGACAATTTTTTTGACTGGTGATTATTCCAGCGCTCAGCAAATGCCTAAGATGCCCAAAGCCAAAGGAATTCCCATTAAACCACTTGAAGATGTTATGTCGCCCTCTGATGCGTGCAAATTTTTTCGAGAGAATAGACCAGAATGGAATATTGAAATAGAAGAAGAAAATCATTGTTTGCTTTGGAAAAAGGATAGCAGATGGAAGGAATACGAAGAATATTATATATCTGACGACGGTCAAAATTATTGCGTTAAACTGTATGATGTACCTGATGATGCAGCGGATTACGGTCCTCCACGATGCACACCCATACCAGAAAAAGATAAAATTGCCAACATAAATATTGCAGACAGCATTCTGAAAAATATCGGCGTAGGGAATAAAGATGCAAAAAACAGCAGTGAGGAGAGCGATAAAAAGACGTTAATGCTTATTTTTGCATTTCTTGTTTTTATCGTTCTGGTCGTGGCTATATCAACAATAATTAATAAAAATAAAATAGGGAAAATAAAAACTGAAGAAGAAAAAAATGTGGAAACAGCAACTAGCGGAATAAAATTTGTATTATCGCTAATTATAGGAATTGTAGCTGTATTCATTTTATTAATCTTTTATTTCAGTTCCGCTTTGCTACCGCAATTTATATCAAATATTATTATTTCTCCAATTTTTATTGTTCTAGAATTTGCAGGGTTAATATTGGCAATAACTGGGGCTAAATCATCAAGAAAGGGCTTTTCTATTTTTGCGATAACGCTGAACATGGCAAGTATTATTTTTTGGGTTGTGTTTGTGATGAACATCAAAAGTGTTTCCCCTCAAATAGAACAACCGAAACAAGAGCGTAAAATAGTAGCCTTGGGCTCCAGCCTTTCTAAGGCAACCAATTATTCTTTGGATAAAAGAGGCGACTGGGAAAATATGAGTTTTTCCACGGGAACAGAATTAAACAGCGTTTACAAATACCTAACTTCAAAAGGAGAAAACCTGACTCCTAAAAATCTGGCTTCTTCAGGAGCGGACACTAAAGAAATTTTGGAGAAACAAGCAGTAAACGTGTCTAGTTTTAGTCCCAAATATATCACTCTCGACCCAGGGGCGGACATATTATCAGGTTCAGAAGCTAATTTTCGGTCAAATCTGGATAAAATATTTGGGAAAATCCAGGGAGGGGATACGAAGATAATGGTTATGACATATCCTGACTTTATCAAAATGCGGACCGCTTCCTATGCATCCTGCAAGGAAGATAAGTTCGGATATCGGGTAAAGAATTTAGCTCAAGCCAAAATCCAGTCATTTAATAAGGCTATCATAGAAATCGCAGGAAAATATAATGCAACAGTGGTGGATTTATATCCAATTCTGGGTTCGGAAGATGTGAGTGAGCTGGATTGTCTACATCCGAATGCCAGCGGAATAAATAAAATCTCCCAGGAATTTATTAAAAAATTACAATAATTATATGAAAATGTTATTGAAAACATTTTTAGTGCTAGTTGTCTTTATTTCAGGTTATGCCCTCGGCAATTACATTCCTTGGAGCGGTTTCAGTTTCAGCGGTGGAGAAAGTATAGCAGGCTCCGCTAAACTGGAAGTTACTCTTCAGATGGACAATGGGCAGCCAGTCGCTGATGTGGAAGTTGATTTAGCGGAAAAACCAGGTCCTCCGAAAAAAGGAGGCGTGGCGGTTACCAATGAAAATGGCATAGCAACTTTCAGCATCCAGCCAGGCAATTACGTTATCTATTTCAATAGCGGAAGTTTCCCTCAGAATTTGGAAGAACCAAAACCGCAGTCAGTTCAGGTTAGCGAAGAAAATATTAGTAAAAAAATAATAGTTTTAAAAACAAAAAAGAATTAAATTTCATATAATTCAAAGTAAAACCGCCTTAAGGCGGTTTTTTGATACAAGATATTATGCAAATTTATTAGATATTTTGGGATTTATATTTTTTCTCATCTATCCATGACCAAATTGAAAATATAACAATAAGAATGATTCCCGGAATGAGGTTATTTTTCCAACCTGGACCTATAAATTTGTGAATTCCCAAAACAACAGGGGCAGTGAGAAGAATTATTATTATGGCAGTATGATTATCTCCTTTGATATTGGATTTTTCATCCAAACTCATAAGCTTTCCAATAATTTTGGGAATAATATATAAAAGCAGAAGTATCACAGGAAAAGCGAAAAGAAAATATTGTTGATGAGTAATACCGAAATTATTCACGAAAAAATTGGATAAATGATAATCCCATGGCTGCTCAGTTTTGAAAACTTCAAAATTTTTCTGGAACAAAATAACTCTAAACCAGTTATATGAAGTAATAACAATTAAAATTAGATAAAGCACAAAAAATGGAATTCTGGCAATTTTAGAATTAATGCCCATATATTTTTTTATTTGATTATGCCTTTATTATAATTCTTTTTTCGCATAACACAAATAAATATGATTCCGCAAGGAATCGGGGAGCTGCAAAAGATTTTGATTTTTGTCTAAATTTCAATTTGGCAACAAAACTCAATCCGCTTCGGGCGGAGTGATTTATACCTTTCAAGGTTCAAGCACAAGACGCCTTCAGTGGCGTTTTTTGCCTTGCGCTACTCTGCTTGAAATAATCCCCGGTTATTGACAGTAGTATATAATGGGTATATATTCATAATATAGATATCTACTCAATTAAAGAAACTAAAATAGAAAGGCAGGTGATAAATATGCCACGACAAGATAAAACAGGTCCTGTGGGGATGGGAGCCGGAACTGGAAGGGGAATGGGTCCTTGCGGAAAAGGATTCGGTTCAGGTTTAGGAATGGGCAGGGGCTATGGCAGGGCGATGTGCGGTTGGTTCTATAGTAAATACCAAGCAATGCCGAAAGATGAAAGAAAAGGGTTGCTAAAATCGGAAATTGAAGATTTAAAACAAGAAATGAAAATGGTGGAGGAAGAGCTGAAACAGCTGGAAAAGTAGTAATTTCCATCGGAAGCAGTCTTTCTCCTTCTTCAGCTAGCAAAGAGGGAGAAGATTGTTTTTGATGCTATAATTAAATCAGCTAATAACAACTTTATGGTAAGACCAAGGATGTGCCGAAGGTTAAGATTTAAACCTAAAGCCCATTATTTTAAACCGCAGGGAATACCGATGCATCAGTTGGAAGAAGTCGCTTTGACCAAGGAAGAAATGGAAGCGGTAAAGCTAAAAGACTTTGACGGACTGGAACAGATTGAGGCTTCGGAAAAAATGAATACTTCGCAGAGCACATTCCAGCGGATTTTGTCTTCCGCCAGAGTCAAGATTGCCAAGGCGATTGTGAAAGGTAAGGCATTAAGAATTGAAGAATAAATATAAATAGTGTTATAATTCAATTATGAACAAATCCAAAATAAATTACATCATTGATTTTCTGGCTCTTTTATCTTTTTTGATTACTGCTCTTTCAGGACTGGCAATTAAGTTTTTTATGCCAAGCGGTGTTCGCCAGGGAAGGCTTCAGGAATTTTTAGGAATCCAAAAAGGAACTTGGTCGGAAATTCACGATTGGTTCGGTATACTTTTTATAATTATTGTAATAATTCATCTCATTCTTCACTGGAACTGGATTGTCTGTATGACGAAAAACATATTCAAATCCGACAAATGCGAAATCAAAGATAATAGTAATTAAAATATAAACAATATGAAAGGATTTAACGCTAACATTGAAAAAGACACTTTGGAAAACGGCAATTTTCGTAAAGTGCTCTACACTGGCAAACACAGCCAATTGGTTCTTATGAGCCTAAAACCGAAAGAAGAAATCGGGATGGAAGTTCACGAGGAAAACGACCAGTTTTTCCGTTTTGAAAAAGGAGAGGGAAAATGCATTATTGACGGCAACGAGTATGAGTTGAAAGACGGCGTGGCAATTGTTGTTCCCGCTGGTGCCCAGCATAATATCATTAACACTTCAGAAACTGAAGAATTAAAACTTTATACGATTTATTCTCCAGCTCATCATAAAGATGGCATTGTTAGAGCTACAAAGGAAGAAGCTGAAGCCAACGAAGCGGATTTTGACGGACAAACAACGGAATAGATAAAAGTTATAAATTCAATACTTTTAGCAGGAAACACCTTAAATGGTGTTTTTTGCTTTGGGAAAAGTTGCTTAACTCCACCGCTCCGCTGGAGTGGATAACTCGCCTTGACTCTGTGTGACACGAAGGTAATGTGTCATTGCTATGGAAACAAGTAATCACAAACGAACCATAAACAATACCGCTGAAGAATATCTGATGTGGCTTCAGGTGGAAAGGCGATTCGCCCAGAGTTCTATTGTAAGTTATCGCTCAAGGTTGAAATGTTTCGTCCGAGACGTCGGAGACGTTCCGATAGAAGAATTTACGATGGAACACATATTCAAACTCAAGCAGATATTACATCAGCGGAATAATTCAGAAGTTTTTATCGGAGTCTGTCTGGCGGTTATCAAGGGGCTTCTGATATATTGCAAATCTAACCTCTCTACTCCGCTCCGTTTCAGTCCTGAAGACATAACTATTCCCAAGCGACCTCGCAGAGAGGTCGTTTTTCTTACCTCGGAAGAAATTCAAAGGTTCAGAGAATCAATTGATATTAAACCTTTATATGGATTTCCGATTCAGGACGCTAGTTTCAGTTTTGATTTCTACTGGCTGTCGAATTAGTGAAGCCTTAAATTTGAAAATTCAGGATATTGATTGGGATAAAAAAGAGGCGATGATTATTGGAAAAGGCAACAAGCAACGCAAGCTATATTTCACCGACTGGTCGCTGGAATGTATCAGGGAATATATAAAGAAAAGAAAATATAAAGGTAAATTTATTTTTGTAGTTCAGGGAAAAAAGAAACGCTGGGACAGAAACGATGCACAAAGGAGTTTCAGAAATTATCGTGAAAAACTTAGACTAGCTCCTATTATAACAGCTCATACGATAAGGCATAGTTTTGCCACGATGTTGCTCAAAAAAGGAGTAAGCCTAGGACACATTCAGGTTTTGCTTGGACATTCGGATATTCAAACTACCAGTCGCCATTATCTAGGAATCTTGAGCGATGATGAAGCCAAAGAAGCCCATAAAAAATATATGGATATGGATTCGTGGCTGTAAAATAAATGATATAATTATTTTGGCTAGAACAAGCCATTTTATGTGAGAATATAAGAATTTTAGTGGTTTATTATATCATAAATGATATAATTTTCTAAAATAATGTATATAATTGGCTATAATCGCATATACTTAATTATATACAAAAAGGAAGTCTCTTGACTATTGGATATATTTAGCTATAATTAGATATAGTTAATATATATCTAAACTAACTATGAACAATCGATTTAAAAAAAGAGTTAATTTAAGCGATGAAATACTACAAAAAATTGCTAAAATAGACGAATTTAGGGGGTTGTGGAAAGGCAGTTTGCGACTTAGCCCCCAAACGCTAGGCAGGCTCAAAAGAAGCGTGCTTATCACCAGCACAGGGGCTTCTACTCGCATTGAAGGCTCGAGAATGTCCGATGATGAAATAGCAAGATTGATTGCAGGCTTGAAGTCAACTCCGCCAAAAGGTCGGGATGCCCAAGAGGTAGCGGGTTATGCTGACCTTCTGGGAAGAATTTTTGATAATTGGAAAACCTTCAAAATTACAGAGGGGCAGATTTTGCATTTCCATAAAATTTTGCTTAACTTTTCAGAAAAAGATACAAGGCACAGGGGAAATTACAAAACCGAAGACAATAAAGTGGTTATGAAGAAAGAGGATGGCACGGAAGTGGTTATCTTTGAGCCTACCAAGCCGTGGCTAACAAAAAAAGAAATGGATGACGTTTTATATTGGCTTACTGAACAGATGGAGAACAAAGAAACTCATCCGCTTATCCTTATTGCCAATTTCATTTTTGAATTTTTAGCAATCCATCCTTTTAGAGATGGCAATGGCAGACTTTCCAGAGCATTAACTACATTGCTCCTACTTAAAACTGGCTATACTTATGTTCCATATGTTTCATTAGATGAAATTATTGAGGAACGAAAAATTGATTATTATCTGGCTCTTCGCAAGACCCAGTCCAAGCATAAGACGGAAAATGAAGACATTACGCATTGGCTCAATTTTTTTCTGGATGCTTTATTGGAACAAATCAATAGAGCTAAGAAAATAATGGAAGAAGACCAACCAGAGAAATTGCTCTCAGAAAAACAACTGGCCATCTATCAACTATTTCAGGCTGATATTAACACATTGAGTGTTTCTGAAATCAGTAAACAGCTTGAAGACTCGATTCCAATGGCTACGATTAAGCAGGCACTTTCCAGGCTGGTTGCTTTGAAGTTGATTGAAAGAATTGGAGTGAAAAGAGGAGCTAGATATAAAAAATTATAATTAGAATGATAAAATTATTTACACTAAGAAGACTTACATTTTATGAGTAAATATTATATCAAACGTTTTTATAGAACCAGCATTTCTTTGTCAAAGGATAGAAAAGAGCAACAGGAGAAATTAGGGACATGGAAATTTAAATATCCTGCAGATAATGTCTCTGTTGCAGCAAAGGATTCAATTGAAAGAGTTGATGATTTAAGTTTTCATTATGGATTGGATGTAATTGTTGAAGTTGAAGCAAAAAATGACGAGGAAGCAATAAGTATCTCGATGGCGTATTCCGAAGTGACTATTAATATGATGACTTTTACTTCCTTGGCTATATGCCATCCGCCAAAATTGATAAACTCAATAAAATTTGAATATGAGCTAAACAAAAGTCAGTTTAGAGAAAATATCTACCCATTGGATTTAAGTGAGATGATTATTGAGCTTTCCCCATTAGACAAAGAAAAATTTAATCAAGTATATGAGGCGTATAACAGATGTGAGCCTCAGTTTAAGGAAAGAGTGATAAGAGCCACATCTTGGTTAAGAAAAGGAATGGCTGAAAGGCATACGATGGATAAATTTATATCTTTTTGGATTGGAATTGAGGCTGTTAAAAATATTTTAAGAAAAAAACTGAAAAAAACAAATGATGAGTGGAAAGGTGTTAAGAATGTTTTTTCAAAAAGACTAGAAGGTATTAATTTTGAAAAAATAAAGGATGCTCGACAATGTTTATTTCATGGGTATGGCGAGTTGTCACCAGACTTTCATAAAGAAGTAGCTTCATATATTGATTCAGTTATGCTTGGTCTAATTTGGAGTATTGCTGAAATATTGAAAATTGATGATGAGATTGTGGACAAAGCAATCAATGATGCGAATTGGAAAAAAACCCTTAATGTTTGGCATGTGCTAGGAGGAAGTATTCATGGATTGAAGGGAAGCTTGGAAGAAGACATTAAAAATTTCCCAAAGATAAAAATGACTGGAAATAATACTAAATATAGTTTTAATAATGATGGCACAATTGCTGCGAAGTTGAATCCTAGCTTTACTCCAGTTTCAGATTCAAAGGAAATTAAATGGAAAGTTAATTTTGTTGAAATAAGAGGGGAGTAGCTCCTGTTTCCTCCCACGAATCACCTCCTTTCTAGGGAGAATTCCGATGGTGCCGTAGAATACTTTGCATTAAAGA
>CAZWRY010000020.1:0-8052 GCA_964636505.1 uncultured Bdellovibrionales bacterium
GCCAAAGCATCGGAAAGATCGTTGATTCCACTGTTACCAAGTGAAGTAGCTCCGGTAAATTTGGCAATTCTGTTTGCTGTTCCAGAAATAGAAGCGGCTGAAAGATAATATGATCCATGTTGTCCGTCCAGGAGATCTGCATTCAAATTGGTATTGACCGTAGTTGAAGTTACCGCAAAAGGAGCTGTGCCGGTCGCCAGAGTGGAAGTCAGTTGGCCGGACATACCGATCGTTGTAATTCCCGAAAGCGCACCGGCAGTAGAAACATCTAAGCCAGAAGAATTGATTGAGAAAGTATCATCATTGGCATTACCGATGGTAATTGTTTTAGCCGCAACTCCGGTTCCAATAGCAATGGTTTGAGCTCCGGTACCGCCGAGTGTGATTGTTCCGGTTGATGTTCCGGTTGCAATGTTGACCGCAAAGTTGGAAGATGCATTGAGATTAACAGCTGCTCCGGTAATGGTGAGGCCTCCTGTTCCTTGGATGAGTCCGGTTCCGGAATTGACGCCAACAGCGGTAATTCCTCCGCCTGAATCAGTTGCTAAAATATGAGAAGTTGCGCCTGAAGTTGCGCTGTCCAGTCCATCCAACAAATCCGAATTAAAAGCATACCCGCTGGCACTGATTGGTTTTCTGCTTGGACCCATTTCCGCGTCCGACCCGACTGTAACGCCCAAGTAATACGGACTATTAAAATCCAAAGCAATCGCATTATCTCCGGCCACCGTATCGCCCAGCATAATTGAAAAAATTCCATTGGCTACTGCCACTGTTCTGGCCGTTGGAGTACCGCAAGTTCCGCGCGCCGTCCAAAGGCAACTGCCGCCGGTTGCCGCATCATAAATGCTGATCTTCATAGAATAATTTCCGTCCGTCACTGCCACACCCGCTGCATTGGTAAGTTTTCCTTGGTAACTAATCTGTTTTGTAATGGCAGCCTTCGCTTTTTTTTGTGGAAAAACGCCAACAAAAAAAGCCAAAAAACAGGCTAATATCAAAACCGCTTTGAAAATATTTTTGTTTTTATTTTTTCTTTCTGATTTTCTGGACATTTTTATCCCGTTAGAGACAGAAAACGCTTTAAGCGATTTTTTAAATATCTTTTACCCATTCCTGATTTTAAATATTTTTCTCTAGCAAAAGCATCATTTTTGTTTAAACACGCCTCATAATATATTAAATCCAATGGACCCCTATTTTTAGTTGATAAAACTTCATTGTCATTGTGTTGTTTAAAGCGTTTTCGAAGATCAATACAACACCCGGTGTACCATTTTTTGTCTTTTTTACTTTTTAAAACATAAACATATTGCATATTTGTCTCTAACGGGATGGAAGGTGGATTTTTTTGCCTCAAGAAAGCCACTTATCGGATAAAATCGTCTAATATCGTATGCTATTATTATAGCATAAAAAAACAGACTTGTTAAGTCTGCCAGGCAACTCTATGTGGATAACTTTTCTTGCTTAATTTTTACTTAAAATAAAAGCATTTTCTATGCTTCTTCTTTCTTTTACTGGTTATTAATAATTTCATAAACTTTTCTTGAAATGTCGCTTATGCCTCTTTCCAAAACTGAAAAATTATTTCCTTTTGACATTAAACACAAAATATACGGTGTTTGAGAGTGATAAACAATCCCGCAATCATGCAATTGGATGACTCCGTCCAAAACTCTTTCCCCAAATTTATGTGAAAATTGTATTTTTTCCGGAATTCCGGCTTTCACTCCTCCATAGTATTTTGATTCGGATAAAAATCTCAGGGCGTTTTCCGACATATCGCGATTCAGATATGACGCATTAAAAAGAATACGGAAAAAAGAAGCATATTCTTTGACGCTCATATAGTTTTCCGTCTTTTGAGAAGTTGGTATCTCCAGGCCCAAGTCAGAATAAACATTGGCTAAAAAATCCTCGTCTATTTTTTCTAAAAGCAAGTTAGCCGCGGAATTGTCTGAATAAGCGATCATCCTTCTTATCAAATCCTCAACTTCATATGCCTTTCCGTCTTCCAAGTTTCTCTCCGGCTTTATGTTTTGCTGAACCCCATCTTCAAACGCTTGCTTCTTATAGATAATTTTTTCTTTTAAAATGAACGGCGAAGTTTCCGCTTTTTTCAAATAAGCAATCATTAATGGCACCTTAAGCAAGCTGGCCGGAGTGAATTTTTCATCTTCTCCAATTCCCATGGTCGGACCATTATTAAGATCGCGGAAATAAACTGAAAAAGAGGCCCCAGACTTGTTTTTTTCCGCATTGATAATTTTTTGGATTTCATCCCTCATCTCATCAATTGTCAAAAGAAGTGACGGGTCCGCATAATTACAATCCAGAAGCGGACTGGTAAATTTGTATTTGGTCGGATCTTTCTGTCTTTCCGGTTTGTTTTTTTGAATAAAGTTTTTTTCCTTGTTTTTTTCGTACATCGCAAAAGAACCGGTCCCCAAGAAGAAAAAAAGACCTGCGGCAACAGCTACCGCCCAAAATGGTTTTTGTTCAATAAAATTTTTTATTTTTAGAAAAAAATCTTTCATCTCTTTTGTATTATATCAAAAATCAATGCTTCAATCAATCGCTCAATTTCATTTTGCCTTTTCCATAAACATCATATCCGCCACTTTCATTGGGGACTTTGGTAATTTCTTCCGGCACAAACTCACCGCTTTTTTGGGCTTTTTGCTCCACCCCTTCCAAACGTTTGGAAATTTTTTCAAAAACAAAAAAACCGACGCCTGCCACAACCGCCGTGAAAACAATCCACGCCAAAACAACCTGAAAAACATTTTTTTCTCTTTTTATGATTTTTTCTTCAATACCTCTTTCCAGTTTTTCTTTCGGCACGATAATATCGCTTGGCCTTTTTTCTTTCAAATATTCGTTCAGCCACTCCACCGTCGTGTACCAATTGCGGCCGATTTTTTCAGCTTTCATCTCCCCGCGACGCGCCAAAAGACTCAGATATTCCTGTTCATAGGGACTGATTTCCGCCGCTTGCGCCATTGATAAGTATTTTTTATCCATACACAAAACTGCTTATTTAACAGATTTATTCTAACATAGAATACGAGGAATTAAAAAATAATTCAATGACCAATCACCAATGATGAATGACAATCCAACGTAAAAATCCAAAATCCAAAAATTTGACATTAGTCATTTGTCATTCTACGATTTCAATTCTCGTCTACTCTCAAAATCTTAAACTTGCTCTTTTTCTGAAAATATCCCCGCTTTTTCAAATTAAACCAAGCCAAAGCCAAAAAAACGACAACTTCAATGACAATAAAAAAGTTGTTTTTGGAAATCAAGATCCTGGCCAAATACTCGCCTTTGCCCAATTTTTCAATCAATCCGGTTTTTTTCGGCTCCGATATTCTACCGGAAAAATCATAAATCCAAGCCGTATAACAATATTTTTTTTCGCTTAAAACATTTTTGTCTTCAACTTCATTTCCGTTACCGCGGTAAACTTCCTGGCCGTCCCGATATGATTTCGGACAATCTCCTTCTTTTTTGATCAAAACAATGCTTTCAGTTTCTGATAAAGCAACTCTTGGCCAGCTGATTTTGATGCTGCGCAGTCCCGCTTCAGCGCTGATTTCCTGAAGTTCGGAAGCACTTGTAAAAAACACAAAAGATAGAACAAAAAAAATTGCAACTACACCAGTAACTAATATTTTTTTTATTATATTTATTTTCATCCTAAATTTTGAATTTAGAATTTTTAATTTTGAATCAAGCCTTAATAACTGAATGTTTTAAAATTAGAAAATTAAGAAATTTAAAATTGATTCAAAATTCAGAATTCAAAATTATTTTTTATTTTTTACTCTACTTCTCCAATAAAATATAACAGGCAATGCAATAACAATCAGCGGCCATAGCCAAGCCATTTCCCCAAACACAAATCTTCCCGAAGAGTGGACATTTCTGTCTCCATCCACAAAATAGGCTTTGGCGCGATAAACGCCCAACGCCGATTCAGGAGCCCACTCCAAATCAAAGGTGTATTTTTTTCCGGGAAAAACAAAATGCTTGGCAACCTCCATCTTTTTCTCCTTTCTAGTCAGTAAATTTTTGACCGCAATTTCTCCGTGTGGAATATAAAAAATATTGCCGGTATTTTCAAATTCGGCCCTAAAATCAGACTTTTCCCCGGCTACAATCGGAGAGGTAAAGTTATTCAGATTGCCCTTGCCGGAAATCTCCCCGGAAACATTTAGGAGAACAAATGAACCGACCCTTCCGCTCACAATGGTCTTTTGAAAATTTTGCCCGTCAATCGGCGGAAAAGCTTGGAAAAATATGCTGGCATAGTGGCTTCCCACGGCTGCGTCCCGAGGAACATCCAGAGAAAAATTGATTTCTTTTCTTTCTTCCGACTTCAAAATCAACTCTTTTTCGGCAAGCTTAATCCAATCTTTTATTCCATAGAGCTCATTGCCTTCGGAAAGAATTTGGATTTGATTATTGTCTTCAACCGAAAAATCTTGAGCATAAACTGAAATTCTCTGTTCATTTTGGGAAATATTTTTGATGGCAATTTTGAAATCAATGGTCTTCCCCGGATCCGAGTCAAAAGAAAGAAGCGACTGTTCAACCGTAATTCCAACCGATTCTGCCGGGTTAATTCCACCGTATCCCAATTCTTCCGCCGAAACAAAAAAAGGCAAAAATAAAAATAAGAATAAGAATTTAAATTTTTTAAGATTATAAATAAGCTCCATAAAGACATTTTATTAATGACAAATTACCAATAACGAATGCCAAATTAATGTCAAAAATCAAAATTCAAAATTTTGTCATTTGAATTTTAGATTTGATTTGTTATTGGAAATTAGTCATTTGTCATTCCTACACTATTTTTCTCTTTTTTGCTTCTTCTTTCTTTCTCTGTCTCATAGCTCCTATCGCTTGTCTCTCACTATCTATCTCTTGTTGCATGTCATTTGCCTTTTGCTGAACACCACTTGTCGTTTGTTGAATAACCCCTGTCTCATGTCTCATGTCTCCTGTCTCTGGATCGTCGCCTTTTCTGTGAATTTCAAACCGACTGTCAAAAATCTTATAAATCATCCAGATAATAAAGATGAGGATAATGATAGCCACTGTCGTTTTCCATGGCACTACCCAAAATGCGGTTTCTCCGGCCATTTTTATTTGCATATCTTCGGAAAATAAATTGAATTTAGCTCTATAAAAACCATAGCCCCAAGGAGAAAAACTCCAATCGCTCTCATATTTTCTGTATTTCCCCGGATAAAGCATTCGCTGGTCAATTTCCACGCTGTCTTTTTTCTTGCCAAACTTATAAATATCCAGGTAGCCCATGGCCTTGTAATGGATATTCCCCGTATTGGAAACCACGGCTTCCAATTTGACCGGACTGCTCCAAAATATTTTTCTAAGAGACCTAAAGCTTTGCAGCAAGCCGGTTCTCTCTATTTTTTCCGGCCCTTTAACCGCTAAAACCAAAAGGGTTCCGACTCTTTGATAAATTTTTATTTTAGAATCTTGATCCTCCGCCCGGTCATTTCCGCTTTCTCCTCCGGCTGCCGTCTTGAAAAACAGGGCGCCATAATAGCCGCCCGTCGGAGTATTTTCCGGAACTTTGACTTTAAAAGAGATATCCTTGCCTTCTCCCGGATTCAAATGAACATTTTTTGGAACATCTATCCAGCTAATCACATCATAAGCATAGAGAGGATGTTCTTTGTTGGGAATAAAAAAACGAGCTTCAGTCGTATCATCGGTTACATAGAAATCTTCCAGCTCAATATCAACATTAAAAGAATATTCAGCATAGTTTTTCAGATTAATGACTCCGGTTCTTTCTTCGCCGGCATTCATGTCCCAGTCAAATCGCACCGGTGAAACTTGCACGCCGGTTGCAATCCTGGGGTCTTGCTGGGAATGTCCGGCTCCTGCGAAACAAAAAGCTCCTGATATCAGAAGCAATAAAAAAAAGAATATTGATTTACCCCGTGAAATTTTATTCAAAGTCATCATTATTTACAATTTCTATTTACCAAGAAAAAATTCTCCTGCCAATGCCCGTCCTTACGGTGTAGTGGTTGCCTGAAATGTCACCGTACCATCATAGGTCCCCGATCTTTGCGTTGTTGGCACATCCAGCTTATAACAAATGCTGGTTACGGTGGAAGTCGCCGAATAAGAGGTATGGCGCATTACATCTTCATAGGCCGCAGGAAAACCGGCATATAAATTCAAAGCGTCGTCGCAAGTTGTTCCTGTTCCCCACCAGGTGTTATTTTTTGTCGCCGTTGAAGCATAAACGCTAAAACCCAGACCCGTGCCTGACCAAACCGCCGAAGTTGGAGTTGTCGCGTTCCAGGCTATCTTATCGGTTATGTTTATGCTTGCATCAGATGTTTTGTCCATAGTTGTATCCGCGTCATCCCTCTTGACCGCCAAGTTATAACCCCCATTTGCATTGGTGGTTGCCGTACAAGTATTGGAATTGTATACCGGAGTACCCGGCGTCAAAATTCCCAATGCGACAGGGGTAGTACAAGTCAAGGAAATTGTTTCTGCCACTTCTGTTGTAAGCGTTACTTGCTCGGTATCCGTCGCACTCTCTGAGTCCAGCGCTAAAGAAGCCACAAAAAACGACAACAAAAAAACCGACAGCATCAAAGCAGTTATATATTTTTTCTTTTTTGTTTTTTGTTTTTCTTCCTTCTCTTTGATTTCGTCTATCATCTTTTGTTTAATTACAATATCGAAAGCAAGCTATGTTACCTAGAATTATTTTATACCTATTTAATAAAAAAAGATATACCAAAAGTTATCCACAGTTTTTTCTACAATTTAGTCATCGCCGTGTAAGTAATGATATTGGAATAATTTCCCGATCTTTGGGTTGCCGGCGTGTCTAATTTATATCCGACCGTTGTTATGTCTCCGCCACCACCGGTATAGCCGATTTTTTCATGAAAGATCGTATCTGCCAAAGGAAAATAGGCGTATTTGAAATTTGGAGTCGTACCCCATTTGGCTTCTACGCCCGTTCCGGAAGTAACAGAAAAACCCAAGCCGGTTCCGGACCAAAGACAGGGAGTTGTAATATCGCAAGAATAATTCGGAATAGTTGTCACCGTATCCGTATGTGTCATTTCCTGATTTTGGCTGGCCAAAAGATCATAGCCGCCCCAAGAATCGGTCGTCACCGTCAAAACAGATTGTCCTGTCACCGGTGTTCCGGGTGTTAGCGTGCCCAAATTAACCGTATTGGAATCAACTTGCAAAGAAATAATGTAGTTAACCATATACCAAAAACCGGCTTGCAGTTGATAACTCGCGCTTTGCCCAATTCCGATTACCGGTTCGCCAAGAGTATCCGTCAGTTTATAATTAGTTGATATTCCCTCTCCTCCAGCCACTCCAATCACATCCGCATCAATTTTATAATTAGTGCTGGACATAGCAAGAGCGGAATTCGTTGTTATCCAAAGAAATAATCCGCTGAAGAAAATTATTGATATTTTTTTTGTTTTTTTTATCACCGAATTTACAATTTACAATTTACAATTTTCAAGCAATGACCAATTTACAAATTTTCAATTTTCAAACTGTTTTAAAATTTAATCATTGAAAATTCATTGAAAATTGATAATTGATCATTGAAAATTTTTTAAATATCGAGATTTGTCACGCTCTTCGCATGTGTTTGAATAAAACGACGACGCGGTTCAACCTCCGAGCCCATCAAGACATCAAAGATTCTGTCCGCTGCTTCAGCATCTTCAATCATTACTTGGCGCATGATTCTTCTTTCCGGATCCATCGTCGTTGCCCAAAGCTGTTCCGGATTCATTTCTCCAAGACCTTTATATCTTTGGATATTGGCGCCGGCGATATTCTCACCTTCATCATTTTCCATAATCATCAACTCATCATTACCGGAATCTTCTCCTTCTTGTTCTTTGCCTCTTGCCACCTGTTTTTTATTGCTTATTGCTTGTCGCTTGTCGCTGGTCGCTTTCTTCAGCTCTTCAATAATTTCCATTTTTTCTTCATCGGTAT
>CAZWRY010000021.1:0-4822 GCA_964636505.1 uncultured Bdellovibrionales bacterium
GGCGTTTTCTTTCATTTCTTTTTCGGTTTTTTCCGTTTCGGCGATAAGGCCGATGATTTCGGACATTTCAGCTTGTTTTTTGCCCAGTTCGGCCATTTTTTTTGCATCAGAAACAATCTCGAGAGAACTGAGTTGCTTTTGTATTTCGGTGTATTCTTTTTTAATCTCTTCAATTTGATTTCGCATAAATATTGATTTTCGTCATATTTGATACTACAATTAATATATAATTTTACCCCGGATAAAGCAAATAGGTCAATCTTCTTTGTAAATTAAATTTAATTAAAAATATTATGATAAAACAAAATCAGATTTACAGATGCGCTATCTGCGGCAATGTGGTGGAAGTAATTTATGCCGGAGGAGGAAATTTGGTTTGCTGCGGTCAGTCGATGGGAATTGTGAGGCCGATAGACATCGGCGATGAAAAAAGCGAAGAAAGCCAAAAACATGTTCCCATAATTGAAAAAACAAATGGAATAGTGAAAGTTTCTGTGGGGAAGATTCCGCATCCAATGACAAAAGACCACCATATTGTTTGGATAGAGCTGATTTATGACGGCAAAGTTTATCGAAAATTTTTGAAAATAAACGACAAGCCGGAAGCGGTTTTCAGAGTTGAAGAGGGAGAGTTTAGAGCCAGGGCTTATTGCAATATTCACGGCCTTTGGGGTGCTTGGAAATAAAAAACAAAAAACAACGCTATAAATCTCTTCTGTTAGAAATGGCCGAGCCCAGAGTAATTTCATCGGCGTATTCAATATCTCCGCCGGTAGAAAGACCACGAGCCAATCGGGTTATTTTAAGATCGGGAAATTTTTTGAGTTTTCCCTTGAGATAAAGTGCCGTGGCATCACCCTCGGTGGTCGGATTGGTGGCCAAAATGACTTCCTGGATTTTTTCTTCGCTAACCGGTAAATCTATTCTTTTAATAAGTTCACTGATTTTAAGCGGCGTATTTTCATTGCCCAAAAATATGACTCCACCCAAAACATGGTAAAAGCCTTTGTAGGCGCCGGTTTTTTCAATGGAAATGATGTCTAGCGGTTCTTCCACAACACAGATGATTCTGGGATCTCTTTGCTTATCTTTGCAAATTTCGCACAAATCATCTTCGGCAATATTAAAACAGCGGTGGCATTCTTTGAGGTTTTTAAGCTCATTGAGACTTTCGGCGAATTCTTTTAATTTGGAATTATCTTGCTTAAAAAGATATAAAACCAGTCGCTCGGCCATTTTTGGTCCGACAGACGGCAGCGAAGCAAAGTGATCAATAAGTTTTTTAAATGATTTGGGAAACATTATTTTATAAGACTAAAGTCTAGGGCTTAAAGTCTGAATGAATTATAGGATGTAAATTAGATTTTAATAAATTAGACTTTAAATTTTTTTACTCCGTTCTTGCTCTTTCCAGAGATTTAAAAGATGTCATACCTTCATTAAAGTACATTGAAATTCTTCCAATCGGTCCGTTTCTGTGTTTGGCAATATGGACCTCCACGATATTTTTATTGGGTGTGTCAGGTTTTTCCCGGTCTTCGCGATAAAGGAACATCACAATGTCCGCATCCTGTTCAATAGATCCAGATTCTCGGAGGTCGGATAGTTTTGGAATTTGCGGACTGCGCGATTCAACCGCACGGGATAACTGGGACAAGGCGATAATTGGAATATTAAGTTCGCGTGCCAGCTGTTTTAAGGCTCTGGATATTTCTGAAATCTCATTGACGCGGTTATCTCCGCCGGAACGTCCTTCCATAAGTTGCAAGTAGTCAATGATGATGAGGCCCACATCATGTTCGGCCTGCAGGCGCCTGGCCATGGTGCGCATTTCCATTACATTGGCGCTACCGGCATCATCAATGAAAATCGGTGCTTCGCTAAGAATGCCCATGGCTTCTCCAATACGCTGAAAATCATCATCGGTATCGCCAGATTTGAGGCGACCGGTTCTAAGACGCCAAAGATCAACTCCGGATTGGGCAGAGAGCATTCTGTCAATTAACTGATCGGAGGACATTTCCAATGAAAAAATACCCACGGGAACTTTTTGTTGCACGGCTACTTGTCTGGCCAGGTCCAAAGCCAAAGATGTTTTTCCGATTGAAGGTCTGGCGGCCAAAATAACCAAATCGGATTTTTGAAAACCGGCTAAGATATTATCCAAATCAGGGAATCCACTGGGAACGCCGCGCAATTTGTGGTCGCCTTTATGTAATTCGTCAATCCTGTCAAAAGCGGCTTCCAAAATGGATTTGATAGGCACGAAATCTTGCTTAATATATTTTTGCGAAACTCCAAAGAGTTTTTGTTCGGCTTCATCCAGAATTTTTTCCACATCTTCGGACTCTTTGTATCCAAGCTCAACAATTTCACTGGCGGTGTTGATTAATTTTCTGAGAGTGGATTTTTTTTGAACCACTTTGGCATAATGAGTAATGTTGGAACTGGAAGGAACGGAATTGACGAGAGATGTGAGATAGCTGGAGCCGCCGGCTTTTTCCAATTGTCCTTTTTCTTCCAAGCGATTGGACAGGCTCAAAAGATCAATTGGTTCTCTTTGTTCATAGAGTTCAACCATCGCTTCATAAATAATGTTGTGGTCATCTTTGTAGAAGTCTCCCTTGCGAACAAGGTTGGCAACCTTAATAATGGAATCTTTGTCCAACATCAAAGCGCCCAGAACACTGCGTTCGGCTTCAATATTTTGCGGCGGAACTCTTAAATTGTCATTAGAAGTAGTAGCCATAGTTCTATTATTATAACCAGCTAAATTTCAAAAAGCAACCCAATTTTCTGCCCAGTTTATACAGGGTTTTTGCACTTTTATACTTTTTTTAGGATTTTTTTAACTTCAGCCAGATCTTTGGCTTGAACCAATTTATGGCGTATTTCAGCGGCTCCTGGGAAACCTTTGACATACCAAGCCAGGTGTTTACGAATTTCAAAAGTACCCAACTCACCCTTGTCTTTATAAATAAGCTTGTAATGCTCAATAATTATCTTCTTTATTTCCTCGAAGCTAAGATTCAGAGTGGACTGGGTTTTGATTTCATTAAATAGCCATGGGCGACCCAAAACTCCACGACCGATACCCAAACCGTCAATTTCGGGATATTTTTTCAAAATGTCCTTGGCTTGTTCCGGTTCAGTTATGCCACCATTGGCCAAAACAATTTTATCCGGAATTATTTCTTTTATTTTTTGAACAAGCGCGAAATCAACTGGTCCGGAAAATTTTCCTTCATAAGTTCTTCCGTGCACCATAACAGCTTGAAAAGGTAAATCTTGAATATTTTTAATAAAATCAATAGCGGTTGTATTTTTGAGGCCAGCTCGAATTTTGATTGAGACTGGTAAATTTGTGTTTTTGCAAACGGCAGAAATAATTTTGCGTGCCAGTTCTTTTTGCGGCATTAAAGCACAGCCAGAGCCATGGCCAAAAACTTTTTTGGCTGGGCAGCCAAAATTAATATCAATTCCATCTGGTCTTAGTTTTTGAGAAACGATTTTAGTGGCAACAGCAAAATGCTGCGGATTTTTGCCGAAGAGCTGAATGATGTAAGGCTTCTCTTTTTTTCCGAAACGCAAAAGGTCCAAAGTTTTTTGAGGCTTAAAAAAGAGGGCATCCGCCGATGCCATTTCACTATAAGCTACATCGGCTCCATATTTGCGGCATATTTCCCGGAAGGCACTGTCAGTAATACCAGCCATCGGAGCCAAAGCCAGGATAGGCTTTTTTAGTTTTTGCCAAAAACTGTTCTTTTTTGTCATTTTCTTTTCAGATTATAACCGTCGTTTTTGATATCTTCGACAACATATCCCATACTTTCAATTTCTTTGCGCAGAATGTCGGAAGCAGCAAAGTCTTTGTTTTTCTTGGCAGTTTTTCTTTTTTTAGCCAGAGCTTTTATTTCTGCCGGAATTTCTTCGTTCGCTTTTATTTCTAATCCCAAAACTTTATTGATCTTTTCCCAAAACATTAAAATATCTTTGGCTAATTCGTCAGAGACTCCATTTTCAGCTAGAAGCTTGTTTGTTTCAGTAATAAAATCATAAAGAGCTGCCAATGCCAAAGGAGTATTCAGATCGTCGTCCAGCGCAGTTTCAAATTTTTCTTTGAAATTATTAATAGCCATATCTTCCAAATCTAAAACATAGCGAGTGGAAGCTCCTGAATAAATTTTTTTGAGATTAAGAACAAAATCTTTAATTCTTTTGAGATTACTTTTGGCCTGTTCGAGTGAATCAGGTGAATAATTAATAATACTGCGATAATGCGAACTCAAAATCCAAAGACGGATAACCGAACTTTCATATTTTTTCAAGGCGTCTTTAATGGTAGTAAAATTTCCCAGAGATTTACTCATTTTTGCTCCCTCCACATTTACCATATTCCAAAGAAACCAAAAATTGGCCATTTTCTCGCCTAAATAAGCCTCGCTTTGAGCGATCTCGTTTTCATTGTGCGGAAAGGCATTTTCATTGCCACCGCCATGAATGTCAAAAGTTCCCTGACCCAAAAGATCAGAAGACATAACTGAACATTCAATATGCCATCCAGGATAACCAACGCTCCAAGGACTTTCCCAACGTAAAATATGTTCTGGGGCAGCTTTTATCCAAACCGCAAAATCCAAAGGATTCTTTTTTTCGGGATTAACTTCAACTCGGGCGCCACTCAGGAGGTCTTCAGTTTTTCTTCCGGAAAGTTTTCCATATTCTGGAAATTTATCTACAGAAAAGTAAACCGAACCATTGACTTCATAAGCGAAGCCTTTTTCGATTAAGCTCTCCACAAATTTTATTATTTGTTTAATGT
>CAZWRY010000022.1:0-3355 GCA_964636505.1 uncultured Bdellovibrionales bacterium
GAACCCGTCTCTCGTCCTTGGCAAGGACGTATAATAGCCACTATACGATACCCGCTTATTATTTATTAAATTTTTGACTTCAATCCATCTATCCAGCCAATAACTCTAAAAAACAATTTCACATCATTTATCCTAATATGAACTGTTCCATGAGTCAAACTATGGGGCTCTCTTTTGTTTTTGCTTGATCTATTTGTGGTGCAATATGTTTTAATAAATTGGCTAGTTGGTATTTTTGTTAATTTTGACCAAAATTCAACCGTTTCTTTGATGTCTATATTTTTATGTGCCATTAGCTGAACTTTAATTTTGTTGTTATCAATTTTTAAAAATTTTCTAAAAAATTTCATGATAACTCGTATCATTTCCGGATCTGAATTTTTAGCAAAATATTTTTCTACATCAACCTTTTTTATATCCCTCAGCCCAGTAAAGAGAGATACCCGTCAAAAATAATGGATCATGCATAAAATTAAAACTTTCTTTTTTTGCCTCTGTCCTAATTTTCAAAGCGCTTTCCTTGGCTAGGGCTGTTTGGTTTATATTTCTTTTTATTAATCCATTTAGACTACCCAGATTAACTCTTGCAGACAATCGATTTTTTGCTTTTTGTGATAACTCGATTTTAGATAGCCAATAATTCAAGGTGCTTTTTGACACTCCAATTTTTGTATGTATTTCATTATAGCTAAATCCGTATTTTCTTGATTGTATCGCCCGCGCTTTTTCTTTTTTCATAAAAATTGAACCCATGATATATAGACTAATTACATCAATGGGTTCAATTTTATGCAAATGTGCCGAAGGGCAGAGTTGAACTGCCGACGCAAGGATTTTCCTTTAATTTTTCTTGAGTTTCCTCAAGGATCGGACTATATCATCTTCGTTCCTAAAAAGGAGTGCGAAGTCGGGCGCTGAGGCAAGATTATTGTTGAGTCTCACTTGCTAGTCTCTACACCTTCCTTGAAACTTGAACTCTTCAAGGTTCGGCTCGGGATTACCATAATCTTTTTTACAAGACTTTAGGCTTCCCCGAATTCACCCAATTTTTAAAACCGTATTACTACGGAATGGACCGAAAATTCAGTCCTTCGCTCTACCGCTGAGCTACTTCGGCATCGTGTTCTATTTTTAAACAATTTCTGTGGGCAATATAGGACTCGAACCTATAAACCTCTCGGCTTGCCCCGTTAAATTTGTGTGCACGCTGAGGGACTCGAACCCCCGACCCTCTCGGTGTAAACGAGATGCTCTAGCCAACTGAGCTAAGCGTGCGAATAAAATTATTTAACGGGGTGAATAAACGAGACGCTCTGGCCATTGAGCTAATTGCCCGGCACTAATTAATCAAAAAATAAACATCCCTGTGGGCGAAAGAGGACTTGAACCTCCAAGGGATTGCTCCCACAAGCACCTCAAGCTTGCGCGTATACCAAATTCCGCCATCCGCCCATTCAATAAATTAGTGTGGGGGTGGGAATATTAATTCCATGATATTCCCACAATAAAAAGCTCTATTTGGACTCTTTGTTTTCTGATTTTTCTTCGGCAGCCGGAGCTTCAATTTCTTTTTTTTCTTCTTCAGCGGCAACAAAAGCGGAAATATCTTTATATTTCATGCGGCTTTTCTTAACGGTTAGTCCGCGAAGATAATATAATTTTGATCTTCTGACTCCCGCTTTTTTAACCAGTTCAATTTTTTCAATGCCTTTAGAGTAAATTGGCAAAACCAATTCAACGCCAACTCCTTCGCTGACTTTTCTGACAGTGATCATAGGAGAAGAACTTTGTTTGCCCTTGATGGCAATAACCAGGCCTTCAAAAATTTGAATTCTTTCTTTTTCCCCTTCTTTAATTTTTCGGTAAACTTTAACCACATCTCCGGCTTGAAAATCAGGCATTTTTTTGGTTCTTTGCGCCAAGTTGAAATCAATTAATTTCTTGTTCATATATTTATTATATCCGAATTTTTGAATCCACGCAGAATATCGAAAATCCAGCTGTTTATGGAATTATTTTAACTGTTTTATAGTATCTTTTTATTGAAGTTTAGTCAAGAATTGGCTAAAATCTTGAGGCAATTTTGCTTCAAGGCTGTATTTTCTTCCAAAGAGCTCAAAGTCCAGCGTTTGGGCGTGCAGTAATTGTCTTGGAGGCAAAATTAAGCCGATATTTTTTTTAAGCCGGTATTTTTTGTCTCCGGCTACAGGATTGCCTAAAGAGAAAAAATGAATTCTAATTTGGTGGGTTCGTCCTGTTTTTGGCCAAGCCTCAACCAAGGAAAAATTAGAAAATTCTTGTTTAACATTATATTGGGTTATCGCTTCAAGTATTTTGGTTCTGGTTTTTTTTCCAGCAATTACCTGTTTTTTGTATGAACTGGATTTGGCGATTGATTTTTCAATCACATCTTGCTTATTTTTTAATTTTCCAATAACCAAAGCCAGATACTTTTTAACAATTTTTTTTGTTTGAAAAAGTTTTTTGAGTGATTCAAAACTTTTTTGATTTCTGGCAACGACCATTGTACCGGAAGTGTCTTGATCCAGGCGGTGCACAATTCCCGGACGGAATTCTGATCCGATTGAGCTATCGGATACATTTTTGATTTCCGGGAACTTAGACAGGAGCCCGTTAACCAGAGTGTTTGTTTCAGCAAAAGAGTTTGGATGAACCTTGAGTCCGGCTGGTTTATTAATCACGATAATATTATTGTCCTGAAAAATAATTTCAAAATTAATTTTTTCATTGGGGACCAATTCTTGTAAAAAAGGCTTCAAATCAAGATAAACAACATCCTTTTCCTTAAGGATATAGCTTGGTTTTATTTTTTTCTCATTGATTGATATTCTGCCCTCTCTTATGTTTCTGATTATTTCTCCGCGAGTCAATGTATTTTGCAATTGTGAAATAATTTTATGCTGAGAAAAAAAAGTCTGTGCCAGAAATTTATCCAGTCTTTTGCCGGTGTTATTTTTTTTTATGATTAGTCGCCGCATTTTTTAGTAAAAAATGGCGGAGGCGCAAAAAGTTTGCGTCTCCGCTGCTGTTAATCTTCAGGAGAAAATCCCCGACATTTTGCCAGTTTAGGATGGTCCTCCTTAAGTTTGTTCCATGCCTTGTCTATGTCAACAAAGGTTTTCCTATATTGATTAAACAAGGCAGTTGTTTCATGGTCTTTTTTGGGATGGCCGCAAAAAAGACACATTTTCTTTGAGGCGTTATTCATCTCGAACCTCCTTAAGGAAATTTTTTGGTTTCTAAAAACCGGTGCCGCGGAAAGGACTTGAACCTTCACACCCTTTCGGGTACCAGCTCCTAAGGCTGGCGTGTCTGCCAATTCCACCACCGCGGC
>CAZWRY010000023.1:0-2299 GCA_964636505.1 uncultured Bdellovibrionales bacterium
CTTGGGGTAGCTGTAATTTTTGAGCAATAAGGTTTTATAGGCAGTTATCGGTTTTCTGATTTCCTGGTCATTTTCATTAATAATTTTACATTTTCCATAAACCCATTTTTTGTTGGGGTTATTTTGGAAAAAATCTGCAACCTTTTTAAGTGTTTCTGGCTCATATGTGTCATCGGAGTTGAGATAGGCAACTATTTTGCCAGTGGCCATTCGAAGGCCTTTGTTAATGGCATCTGATTGGCCTTTGTCTTTTTCTGATTTCCAAATAATTCTGTCAGAATATTTTTTGAGAATTTCAAGCGTTCCATCAGTTGAACCGCCGTCCATGATAATGTATTCCAAATCCGGAAAGTTTTGCTTGAGCACGCTTAAGATTGTTCTTTCAATGAAGCTCGCTTGATTGTAGGAGGGGGTGATTATTGAAATTTTCATCTTGCTTTATTTTCTAAAAACCAGGAATAAGTTTTTTTGATTCCATCTTCCAAGCTTGTTTTGTGTTTCCAGCCCAAGCTATGCAGTTTGGAAACATCCAGAAGTTTTCTGGGGGTTCCATCCGGTTTGTTCAAATCCTTAGCAATTTGTCCTTCAAAGCCAACAATTTCTTTGATTAAATTGGCAAGCTCTGCTATCTCGATATCTTCACCAGTGCCAATATTCACAATTTCACTTTCTGAATAATTATTCATAAGATATACGCAAGCGTCAGCTAGATCATCAACATAAAGAAATTCGCGTCTGGCCTTGCCGGTGCCCCACATCACAACTTCATTTCTATTTTGAATCTTGGCATCATGGAATTTTTGAATCAAAGCCGGCAGAACATGTGAGGATTCCAAATCAAAGTTATCATTCGGTCCATAGAGATTGGTTGGCATAACGGAAATAAATTTGGTGCCATACTGTTTATTAAAAGACTCACACATTTTGATGCCGGCTATTTTTGCAATCGCATAAGCATCATTGGTTTTTTCCAGTGGACCAGTCATAAAATATTCTTCCTTAATTGGTTGCGGGCAATCACGTGGATAAATGCAAGAGCTTCCCAAAAACAGAAGTTTTTTCACGCCATTTTTGTAAGCATTGTAAATAACATTATTTTGAACTTGCAAATTTTGGTAAATAAAATCAGCTCGAAAATCATCATTGGCTTTGATGCCACCAACTTTGGCAGCTGCCAAAAAAACATATTCCGGCTTTTCTGTTTCAAAAAATTTGGCCGTGGCAACTTGATCCATTAGGTCCAATTCTTCAAATGTTCGAAAAATGAGATTTGAATATCCTTCTGCTTGTAATTTTCTGGTAATGGCCGAGCCAACCAGACCTTTGTGTCCGGCTACATAAATTTTAGAATTTTTTTCCATTGATTTTTAATTAGTGTTCCAAAGCACCGGCTTTTTCCAAATCGGCTTCCAACATAATTTTAACCAGTTCTTTGAATTTGGTTTTTGGTTTCCAGCCGATTATTTTTTTGGCTTTTGATGGGTCGCCCAAGAGCAAATCAACCTCAGCTGGTCGATAATAATTGGAATCTATGCGGACGATTACTTTTTTGGTTTTGTTATCAATGCCCACTTCCTTGAGACCTTTTCCTTTCCATTTAATGTCAATTTTGAGTAGTTTAGCGCATTCTTCAATAAATTCACGGACACTGTGAGTTTCGCCGGTAGCCAAAACGAAATCGTCGGCTTTTTTCTGTTGCAGCATCATCCACATGCCTTCAACATAGTCTTTGGCATAGCCCCAATCGCGTTTAGCATCCAAATTTCCAAGATAAAGGCAATCCATTTTTCCGGAAACTATTTGCGAAAGTCCTCGGGTTATTTTTCGAGTTACGAATGTTTCTCCGCGTCGAGGCGATTCATGATTAAAAAGAATGCCGTTGCAAGCAAAAAGTCCATAGCTTTCGCGGTAATTTTTTGTGATCCAATAAGCGTAGAGCTTGGCACAACCATACGGGGAGCGGGGATAGAAAGGAGTAGTTTCTTTTTGGGGTGTTTCTTGAACTTTGCCAAACAATTCGCTGCTAGAAGCCTGGTAGAATTTTGTTTTTATGCCTGAATCTTTGATAGCGTCCAAAATTCGCAGAGTTCCCAATCCGTCAACATCGGCCGTGTATTCCGGAACATCAAAACTCACGCGCACATGGCTTTGGGCGCCCAGATTGTAAACCTCATCCGGTTTGATTTGCTGAAGTAGTTTGGCAATATTGCTGCCATCTGAAAGATCACCATAATGCAAAAACATTTTAACATTGTTGGTGTGGGGGTCTTTATACAGATGATCAATTCGTCCAGTATTA
>CAZWRY010000024.1:0-2152 GCA_964636505.1 uncultured Bdellovibrionales bacterium
AATACTATCATACTTAGGAAACTATGAAAAGTCAAAACAATAATGAAACCATTGGAGATAAAATAAAACAGCTTAGAAATAAGCAGGGATTGACGCAAGATGAATTGGCAAGGAAAGCTGATCTTCCCTACACAACGCTAACCAAAATTGAAAGCAATGTGATAACCAAACCAACAATCCAAACCGTAATGAAAATCGCCAAGGGTCTGGGTATCGGTCTTGATGAATTAATGAAATAAAAATATGACAAAGAAAATAGATATAACAAAGAAAAAAGAAGCGTTACTTTCTAAACTCAAAAGTCCATCGAAAAAAGATGGATATAAGCGTTATTCTGGAACTCCATTGAGATATGCGGGCGGTAAAACTTTAGCCGTTGGTTATATAGTAAATCTGTTACCAAATAAAATTGGACGCGTCGTTTCACCCTTTCTCGGAGGAGCCTCTGTTGAGATCGCCTTAGCAAAAGAATTGGGCATAGAAGTAATAGGTTATGACATTTTTGATATTCTTATCAATTATTGGCATTACCAAATTACGCAACCAGAGGAATTAGCGAAAAAAATTGCTAAATTTAAGCCAACAAAAGAGGAATATGCACGTGTAAGAGAAATAATGAAAAAACACTGGAAAGGCATTAAAAAACTTGATGGTCTAGATTTGGCTGCAGTTTATTATTTTAACCATAATTACTCATATGGCCCGCATTTTCTAGGTTCGCAATCAAGTGTTTATTTACAACCCGAAAGACACAAGACAACCATTGAGAAAGTTAAAAACTTTAATGTAAAAAACATAAAAGTATTTTGTGATAGTTTTGAGAATGTTATACCAAAATACAAAAATGATTTTTTATATTGCGACCCTCCGTATTACTTAGATGGAGACAGTAAAATGTTTATTGGTATGTACCCTCATAGAAATTTTCCAATCCACCACAAGGGATTTAAACATGAATTATTGAGAGATATGCTGAAAAGGCATAAGGGTGGATTTATTCTTTCATATAATGATTGCTCAACTATTAGGGAGTGGTACAAGGAATACAATATGATTACTCCAACATGGCAATACACTTTTAGCCAAGGTGATACAAGGGTTGGAAAGAATAGGATCGAAAAAAATAATGGATCTTATATCAAAAAATCACACGAAATAATAATATGGAAACACCCAGAGTAAAAAAATCAAGGGCCTCATCCTCGGACGAGGCGAGAAGATATAGACAACAAGGTCATGATGATGCACTTCTTTTTGCGTTAGCTATTGGACTAGACAGGGATTACAAAAACGATCTCAAGGCAAAAAAAGATGTTATTGATCCGTCAGGTGATTCCCATTCCGTAAAAAGTGGTGAGAAAAAATGGCAAATATTTTTGTATGGATTAAACAGATTCGAGACAGACGCATTTTTTCGTGTTATGAATGGCATTGGTGATCTCCTCATGGCTTGCATTAAGTCATTTCCAAATACATATGAGGAATATGTTGCAAATAAATCTGAAGCAAAAGAGAAATTGCGACCCCACATGGTTTCATTAGCAGAAAAATTACAGGACAAAAACAGATTAAGGGCGTTTATCGGTAAATCAATGTTTAATGGCGGAGAAGTAAATTACTTAACTGTTTTGCACGAAGGGAAATTTCATGTCTTTTGGGGGAAAGAAGTTGAACATGTTATGGCAGATAATCTAGATGTCGGCAATTCCCAAGCAAGGCAGGCAGGTCAGTTCCCAGAACAAAAAGTCATATTTAAGTTTGAAGGGACAAATCTTGCTGAGTTAGAAATGAGAAATGATAGCCCGGTTCATTATCGCGAAATTAGATTTAATATGGTTAAGACGAAAGCGATGAGGTTGCTTTTTTCAAAAATTACTTTGACAAAAAAATATAATGAGAAAGTTATTTTGTATGGTGAAGCAATCAAGCATTTTGGAAGATGGAGTTAAGAATTTAAATAAAAGCCGCCAAAGAAAAACTTGAAATCGTCCAATCCGAAAGGGTTGCTTATGCGGGCGGGCGGAAGGGGGTCTGGGGGGAATTCCGCCCGCCCTACAAATTTTGGGCGAAATCAGTTCGAATTTTTTCGAACGCACACCGCAGAGTAATTATTTAAAGTATTTTAGTGTGGTTGGTGAGAAGAGGAAAAATG
>CAZWRY010000025.1:0-2009 GCA_964636505.1 uncultured Bdellovibrionales bacterium
AGCAGGGCCTGTTGAGCTAGCGTGACTTTCCTACCTTGTTTTTAAAAAAACGCTGGATGCATTGTCACGATTGCATTTTGAAGGAACGCCTCCGTATACACTAACCGGCTTATTTGTTTATCGTTTTGTAAACCAAAGTACTTAATTCATCTGATGTTTCAAAATATTCTTCCGCTTTTAATTTTTTGTTCTTGGAATCCATATGCAGCATTCGGCCTTTTCTTATTTCCGATAATTTTTCAATTAATTTTTCCCGGCTTATATTTATGCCGGCTTCGATTACTTTTTTGTGCATCAATTGCATCAATAAAAAACCAATCAGACAGCAAAATGTATGGACTTTTATTTTTTGATCGGTCCAGTGATACTGCGGCCTTACCGCATTGATATGAGGATTTTTTAACTGCTTGAATGATTTTTCGATATAACTCTGGCCCCAGTAGCCTTCGATTATTTCTTTTTCATTCCAGCCGCTACGAGTCGTAACCAGTATTCTTTTTCCAAGGATATTTTTGGTTATATATTCATATTTATCATGATTTATACAATAATCAAAATTTACTTTCCCGTTATATTTTTTTATATCAAAATCGATTATTTTTTCGCAATATTCGCCTTTAATTATTCTTTTCACTTTGTTTTCTATTTCTTTTTTTGTTTCCGTTTTTGATTTTAAATTTATTTTTTCTTTAAATTGGCTCAGTTCTTCCATTTTCTTAAGCAGGCTTTTATCGATGCCCCTCAATTGGCCTTCTTTTAATCTTTCGGATATGTAAATTATAATCGTTCTATTTTTGTCCCATAACATTTTTTCAGTTTTGTAGTATTTAATGATTTTTTCACCAATATTTATATTATAGAATTTGTCGGCGCTTATTTCCAAAAATTCTTTGTGATGAGCTACTGGAAGCGAAGCGATAAAATTTAATTTTCCTTCATCCATTTCTTTGAACGAGGTTTCGGAATTATTTCCTTTATCGAAAACTATCGTAACATCATTAGATTTTATTCCCACCTTCTTAAAGCGTTCGAGCAATCCAGGCAAATATTCACGGAACATTTTACTATCGTTCATATTTCCCTGATATACCTCACAGCCGAGCGGAATGAAATAATCTTTTGATACAAGCATTGCAAGTCCAAACTGTCGCAGATCATTTCTCTTTTGTTTGTTATGCCCTCTTCGCGCGATATCGCAATGCTCATTCTGAGTATCAATAAAAGTGAAGAAATTGGTCGAATCAAAAAACAATGTTTCGGGCGTAAAAGCATGTTTGTTCATTATCATGGACGTGATATCATTCTGAATGTTTTCTATTTGTTTATCCGTTACCGTGTCCATTTGATCCCAGAAATGCTGACTTGTGATGCGCTTGCTCTGAAAACCTGCAATTTCTGGTAGCGTCGTATTTTTCACCCAATCAGAAAAAGCGTTTTTGCTCGCTGGTTCAATAACCCTGTGGATCGCCGCAATTAAAAGACTCTGAGCGACCAAAAGGTCATCCCTTTCTTGTGATGATAGATGCTTTTTTAAAATGTCAAGAACCGAATTATCAATTGCCGTTTTCCATAATGAAGCGACCGCTCCGTGCGTGCGGGAAGATAGTTCGATTTTCTTTCCTCCGTCTAATTTGGATAATATGTCTTCGATTCGACCAAGATAAGCAAGTACGACCGGACGCGGTTTTCCGTTGACCCGTCTTGATTCAACAATATACCAATAATAATAGTTTTTAATTTTTTTCTTCTGAATAGTAGCCATGTAGTTAGTATATACAATATCTTGAAAAAAGTCAATAGTATTGATAAAATAGTTAAAAATAGTTAGTGTATACGCATTCAGACGTTAAAAAACCGGCAAAATTAAGCCTTATGGCTTTTTTCGCCGGTTAAAGTAGGAAAGTCACGCTAGGAGTAGAAACGGCAACGAACGATTTGTTCGAATTGGTAACTACAACATTCTGAGTAGCCGCAAGGTCGCCAACTTTCGTAGCTTCGCTCTGATCAAC
>CAZWRY010000026.1:0-1896 GCA_964636505.1 uncultured Bdellovibrionales bacterium
CGATCTGCGCCAGCGGGCCGCTGCCGGCGAACAAAAAGCCGCCCTTGCCCGCGAATTCGGCATCAGCCGCGAGACCTTATACCAATACTTGAGAGCGAATGACTGACCATGGCAATGCAGATCAGTGGTTGGGAAATAAAATCATTTGATTATATTTGTGTTTATTTGTAGAATATTTTTTATTGTAAAATCAAAAAGGGGGGGATAAAGTGGTAAATGGCAAAAAAAAGATAATTTATATAGCAATTTCCATAATTCTTTTAATTCTAATTTTAGCAATTATTTTACCAAAATTTCCGATTGCAATTGTCAAAAAAACATTCAATTATGCAGCGCAAAATTTTGAGAATGTCAGCGGATTAAGTCCTTGGCTGATAAAAGGAATATTGGTTTTTGCTTTGTTCCCCTTTTATTGGGCGCTTTTGGAATTGTTTAAAATTAAGCTTCCTTTCGTTAAAGCAAAAAAGGACTACAAGAAAACAGCAAAGATTATCATCATGGCTTACACGGGATTGTTCTTTTTGACAATGTTCTTTTTGAGTCGCGGAACATATTTCGGTCACTTCAAGGGTGAAGCCATTAAATATTATGCCGTGACACCTGAAGGCATTCGCTTTTTTGATTCTCCCGGATTTGATTCCAAATATGGAATTGAATTAAAGCCTGTCACTTCTGACATGATGGTGAAGTTTCAAAAAAAAACACTGGGAATGCAGCCCAAAAAAATTAATCCCGAAGAAAACAAAGACATAGAATATTTTGACCCAATCACAGGAGAAGCAAAAATCTGGTACTACCTGGACAACAGAGGAGACTATGAGTTCTTTGACGGTCCTGGTTTTCATGCGTTATATAACGTTGAATTAAAGCCTGTAAATTTTGAAGTTATCCAATCTTATCAAAATAAAATAAAGGAAAGACAGGAGAAAGCCACAATCGAACAAAACTTAAAAATCGAAAATGAAAAACAACAAGAACAAATCTCATTTCTAAACAAATATATCAATCTATCAATTGATAATTCTCCTTCAACAAAAGAAATTGCGATTTTAGTAATTGACGAATCCGAAAAAGAAAACAACGAAATTGGGGCTAAAATAGCTTCTTTCATTCATTCTGGAACAATAAATCCTGTTTTAAGCTTGTTTAAACGCCCATTTATTCAAGAAAGATTATTTGCTGGAATTTTTTCAGGAGATATCTCCACAATAAAGGAATTGCAGTTGGAGAATCGAATTGATTTTTTAATATTTGGAAAAATCAGTAAGAACTTCAAACAAAGTAAAGAACTTCAAGATGTAATTAGTGCGCATTTAAATATTGAGTTTAAAATTTATTCTTGTGCCAAAGGAACTTTAACCAATTCGACTTCCCTGAAAACGATAGGCGCTGGCTTTTCTAATGCCGAAGCTGAGGAAAAAGCCTCTGAACTTATGAATGAAAAGCTAAATAGTTTTTTTAAAGAAAGTTTTTAAATTAATTTTGTAGTTAATTTAAGGAGGTAGAATGTATCAAAAGAAAACACAAAAGTGGGTATTGTTTACAACTATCGTTGCACTGATATTTTCTTTTTCAATTTCCTGCTTCGCCTTTGAAAAAGATATAAAAAACATGACGTCAGTCTTGTCAGAAAATATATTAAAAGCCGGGAGAAAGACAATCGCAGTCGTCGATTTTAACGACCTTCAAGGAAATGTTACTGAATTGGGCCGGTTCTTTGCCGAAGAGTTTTCCGTGGCCTTAGCATCTGCGGGCAAGGACTTTGAGGTGGTTGACCGGACTAACTTAAAAACAATTCTTATTGAACATAAATTGTCAACAACAGGAATAATTGATCCACAAACAGCCAGGAAACTAGGACAAATTGCTGGTGTCGATGCACTGATCACGGGTACG
>CAZWRY010000027.1:0-1635 GCA_964636505.1 uncultured Bdellovibrionales bacterium
CCACCTTCGCTGAAGCTACGGTGGGCAAGCCAACTTTTTTATTATCTATACTTCTATTCGGCGCGCTGGCAACTTCTAAAACCGGTTTTTTCATTTTGAAAACGCCTTCAAAAAAAATTGATTCAAAGCGATTGAAGAAATCTTTGAATAATTGGTGTCCGCTGGATTTATATTCTACCAATGGGTCATGTTGACCATAAGCGCGAATACCCACTGATTCCCGCAAACTTTCCATATTTTCCAAATGCTCAGTCCATAGAGCATCATAAACACGTAAAATCAACATTTTCAAAGATAAATCAAATAATTCTTTACCCATTTCTGATTCCATTTTTTGAAAAGCATTTTTAAGTTTTTCCAATAAAACATTATAACGGTCATCTTCAGCTATTTCCTCTAAATCAAAACCTTCTTCCAAAACACCCATTTCCACAAATCCTTTTTTAATTTTTTCATTATCAAAATTAATGACATTACCTAAAGTTCTTTCAATAATTTCCCAAGCATAATCTTTTAATTTATTTTTTCCTGCCCAATCCAAAACCTCATCGCGTTTATGATAAAAAGTAGAACGGTGTTTATTTAAAACATCGTCATATTCCAAAGTGTGTTTTCTCGCATCAAAATGAAAACCCTCAACGCGTGATTGAGCTGATTCAATGGCGCGGGAAACAAATTTTGATTCAATTGGCATATCTTCCGGATAATTTAATCTATCCATCAATGATTTCAATTTATTGCCGCCAAAAATTCTCATTAAATTATCTTCTAAAGAAAGGAAAAATTGTGAGGAACCCGGATCCCCCTGTCTGCCGCTTCTACCACGCAATTGATTATCAATTCTTCTGGCATCGTGTCGTTCAGTGCCAAGAACGTATAATCCTCCGATTTCACGAACTTTTTCTGCTTCTCCCGGTAATGGTGGATTTCCTCCCAGAATAATATCAACACCGCGACCAGCCATATTGGTTGCCACTGTTACAGCGCCCATTTTCCCGGCTTGAGCGATAATTGCGCCTTCTCTTTCGTGATTCTTGGCATTTAAAACTTCATAATTAATGCCTTCGCGATTAAGCATAGCAGCTAATTTTTCATTATTTTGAATAGAAACAGTGCCCACCAAAACCGGTTGGCCTTTTTCATTTTTTTCTTTGATTTCTTTAATAATTGCCTTCCATTTTTCTTCTTCTGTTTTATAAACTAAATCAGGCAAGTCTTTTCTAATCATTGGTTTGTTAGTAGGTATTGAAGCCACTTCTAATTTATATACCTTATCAAATTCTTCGCTAGAAGTAAGCGCTGTACCGGTCATACCGGATAATTTTTCATACAAACGGAAATAATTTTGGAAAGTAATACTGGCTAAAATGCGATTCTCTTGTTTTACTTCCACACCCTCTTTGGCTTCAATAGCCTGATGTAGCCCATTAGAATAACGACGGCCCATAAGAATTCTTCCGGTAAATTCGTCCACAATTAAAACTTCGCCATCTTTTACCACATATTCTTTATCGCGGTGAAATAAAATATTGGCTTTTAAAGATTCTTCCAAGTAATGTAAATAACGAAAACCTTCAGGAGAATAAATATTTTCAATTTGTAAAATATTTTCTACTTTATGAATTCCTTCTTCGG
>CAZWRY010000028.1:0-1607 GCA_964636505.1 uncultured Bdellovibrionales bacterium
CCCGAAGTAAAGTTATTTTTTAATAAAAATAACAATGTTTCTTAAATTGTTTCAAGCAATTCTTTTTCTATTTTTCTAAGTTCTTTCACGCTCAAATCTTCCTCGTAGCTGTTTATGACACCTTTTCTGAAGACTCCCGGCAAAGAAACTTTGCTTCTTTTTTCATTGTCTTTCAAAGCGAAAAAAATTTCATTTTCACTCGCTGACAATTCTATGAATTTCATTATGCCTGTGATTGTTTCGCGCGGATACAGACAAAGATCTTCATATTTCACGGTAAGGACAATGTCCAGTCCTGATTCTTCTAAACTATTAATCCTAAAATTTAAGAGAGTTTTTTGTAAAAAAATACGGGGTTTGGTTTTTGATACTGGTATGCAATCTTTGATAATTATAATATTTAATTTTGCTTTTGATAAACTTTTCAACTTCAGGAAAACTTTTTAATTCGGCAATCTCTTCCCGCCATTCATCCTTGAATCGACCAAAGAATGACTCCTGCCCGGGATTTTCCGTGGGTGTGCCCGGCTTGGAATAGGATAATTTTCCAATTTGTAAAACTGCGTTCACATAATCATAACCGGTAAATTGACTGCCTTGATCAGAATGGAACAGAATATCTTTTTTCAGCTTGATTTTTTTCTTTTTCAAAAATCGCAAGGCTTTTTTCAATGAACTCAAAACTAAATCGGTCATCATGTTTTTCGATACCGCATACCCATAAACCATTTGTCCCAAAGCGTCTTTATGCACGCAGAGATAGCACTTTTCTTTTCCTTTATTAAAGATCATCTCGCTAATATCACTGGTAATAGCTTGCAATGGTTCAGACAGGGCAATTCTGATTAGCAGGTTTGTTCTGTCACTCAAGGAAATCAGGATTTTTTGAATTACGCTTCTTTGTTTTTTCTTGATCTTTCTCTTAAGGGACAATCCCCATATTTTAAGCAATTTTCCCAGATTGTCGCGACCAACCACGGCTTTGTATTTATCCAATAAAGCCCGCTTTATTCTTTTGATTCCATAGGCGGGATTTTTTTGAATAATTTTTTCAATCTTCTTTTTTAAATGTTGGTATTTTTCTTCGAATTTTTCACGCGGATCAATATGCCCGTAGAATGTCGCTTTGCTGATGCCGGTTAATTGGCAAATCCGATTAACGCCGAAAGTTTTCTTTCGCACTTCGCTTCTGGCGAATTCCACTATGTCATGTTTTTGGATTCGTAGAAATCGGAAAAATTTTTTATGAGGTTAAGCTCAATTTCTTTTTTGCCGATGATTTGCTCCAACTTGGCGACTTTCTTTTTCAGATCTTCTTTTTCTTTGTCACTATTGGTTTCAAATACTTGCTTGGCATGCTCCATGAAGTAGCTTTTCCATTTGGAGAGCAGGGTGAAATTCACCCCGTACTTTCGAGCCACCGCCGTCATATTCTCATGCTTAATGGATTCCTCGACTAATTTAAATTTAAATTCCGAGGTGTACTGCTTTCTTGTTTTTATTGGCATAGTTTTTTTAGATTACGATATCCGTATTTTACGCCAAACCGCGGGTTTTTAAAAATGCAACTCTCTTGGGTGCTGGTTTAGTATATTCCGGATTGGTCA
>CAZWRY010000029.1:0-1589 GCA_964636505.1 uncultured Bdellovibrionales bacterium
TAAAACGGGCATGGGTAAAACCGTAATGCTGGAAAACATGGCGATTGATGATATCAGAAGCGGAAGAGGATTGGCTTTTATTGACCCGCATGGTGAATCAGCAGATAGATTGCTTCATTTTATTCCGAAGGAAAGAATGAAAGATGTTGTTTACTTTCGTCCTTTTGACGCGGAATTTCCCATAGCTTTTAATCCTTTGGAGTCAGTTTCCGAAGAACATCATCACTTGGTGGCTTCGGGTATTTTGGAAATTTTCAAAAAAATCTGGCCTGATGTTTGGAGCGCCAGAATGGAATATATTTTGAATAATTGTTTAATGGCTTTGTTGGAAACCCCTGGTTCCACTCTTTTGGAAATTATGAGATTGCTTACAGATAATGATTTTCGTGAAAAAGTGGTAAGTAATTTGAAAGATCCAGTGGTAAAAAACTTTTGGACTAATGAATTTGCCAGATATCATGATAAATTCCAAGTAGAAGCAATTGCGCCTATTCAAAATAAAGTTGGTCAATTTTTGACTAATCCGATTATCAGAAATATTATTGGTCAGAAAAAATCTTCTTTTGATTGTCGTGATTTGATGGATAGTGGAAAAATTTTAATTGCCAATATTTCTAAAGGTTTGATGGGGGAAGGCAATTCCGCATTATTGGGCGCAATGTTAGTGGCAAAATTAAAACAAGCGGCCATGAGTCGTGCTGATATGCCGGCAGAAGATCGTCGCGACTTTTTCTTATATGTAGATGAGTTTCAAAACTTTGCCACTGAATCATTTGCCGATATTTTATCTGAAGCGAGAAAATATAGATTATGCTTGGTTATTTCTCACCAGTATATTGAGCAGCTACCTGACCAGGTAAAAGCCGCGATTTTTGGCAACATTGGCACTTTTATTGTGTTTCGAGTGGGGGCCAATGATGCAGAATGGCTGGAAAAAGAATTTGAACCGGAGTTTTTGGCTAATGATTTGGTAAATCTCGGAAAATACAATATCTATTTGAAATTAATGATTGATGGTGTAGCATCACGTGCTTTTTCTGCTGCTACTTTACCGCCTTACCCCATACCAGAGGGAGATATGGCGGAAGAAATAATTAAAGAAGGGAGGCAAAAATTTGCTAATCCTAAAGCGGTAGTAGAAAAATTAATTGTGGAAGAGTGGATGGAAAATCAAAATGAAGAAGGAGAGAAAAAAGATTCAAGCCATAGAGATAATAGAGATAAAGGAAGGGGTGGAGGAGAAATGAGATTGAAACCTAAGGTGAGTAAAAAAACCTTTGCGGATTATTGTTGGGTTTGCGGTTTAGAAACGGAAATCCCGTTTCAACCAGATGGGAAAAGGCCGGTTTTCTGCAAAAATTGTTATCAAGGTGTGCAGGCCGGAGAAATTATTCCGCCGACCAAACCGAAGAAATTAGAAACCTTAATTGTTAAAAAAGTGTCTTTACAAGAAAATGGAAGACAAAAAATAAAACCAGAAAAGAAATCATCCGCTGATTTGGATGAATTAAAAAAATCTTTGCAAGATTCTTTAAGAAAGTTGCAAGAGAAACCAAAAGAATAAAATTATGTTAGGTATTAATGATTTA
>CAZWRY010000030.1:0-1562 GCA_964636505.1 uncultured Bdellovibrionales bacterium
TGCAATGGCTACATTTAATGGAGAAAAATTCCTGAAAGAACAATTGGACTCTATTCTATGCCAACTGGATTTTAAGGACGAAGTAATAATATCTGACGACGGTTCCACTGACAGGACATTAAACCTTTTAAATGAATATAAAAATGACAAAAGAGTACAAGTCATCAAAAACCCGCGCAAAGGTGTTGTGAGCAACTTTGATAATGCTCTAAGGAACAGCAACAATGAAGTGATCTTTTTAAGCGATCAGGACGATATTTGGCTTCCTAATAAAGTGGAGGTAGTCAAAAAATGTTTTTTAAACTCAGAAAAGGATTTGGTTCTACATAATGGTTTGATTTTTCAGGATAACGCGGATGTTTTGAACAAATTGCTAATCAAAAAAATGAGACATGGAGTTGCTATTAATCTTTTGAAAAGCTGTTATTGGGGATGTTGCATGGCTTTTAAAAAGAATTTGCTCCGATATATACTTCCTTTTCCTTCACCGGTCCCGGCACACGACCAATGGATCGGTTTGGTAGCAGAAAAAAGACGCCAATCTGTTTTCTTATATAAGCCTTTGATTATGCATAGAGTACACAAAAATAATGTAAGCAGGCCATTACCCCTATCTCAAAAATTGAATTTTCGAGTCAGGTTACTGCAATCTTTTTTAAATTCAAATAAAACGAAAGACTAATTTAGAGATCTCTTGCAACTACTCCTCAAACAAGGCCATAAAAAAGGCCTTGTTTTTATGTATAAAAGAAAGCTTTAATGCTCGCAATGTTATTTTTAAAATAAAATATATTTTTCCTCCAAAACTATCCATACAAAAAAGATAAAAACCATTTTTATAAATTTTAAAACGATGCAGTTCCTTTTCGAAGTCACTATGATCATCACCAGAAAAAGCCTGCTCTAGCTTACAATTAAATACAGCAATCTTCCCGCCACTCTTTTTATATAATTTAACAAAATGATGGTCTATACAATCAAGAAAAAAACGCTCATCGTATAGTCCTGTTTTACTAAATATACTTTTATGCATTGCCATTCCACTATTTATTGCAGTAATTTCATTATTTTCCCCATATTTTATCTTTTTACCATTGCGGATAACATGACCATATATAACACTTGGTGAAATTCGTTTTCCCAAAGACTCTACATATGGAACGTGCATAAGAATTGAAGGATATTTTTTTATTGATTTCAATAACTCAACAAAAAAGTTTTCCGGAATTAAAGTATCCTGATCGAATAGAACGACCCATTCATTTTCAGGAATCTCTGCTAAAGCTCTGTTGTAAGCTTTACTTAATCCCAGATTTCCTCCCATATCGAAATAAGCCCAATTTCTATTATTGCAAACTACCTTATTTTCATCTTTTATCCATTGTTTGACAGTATTATCACATACCCATATTTTCAAACCAAAGTCTTTCGGGATGATAGCCTTTGTTACTGATTTCAGTGAAACTGAAATTTTTATATCTAAATTATAAATCACAAAAATGCAATTAAAAATATTTTTTTCCATTATTATTTCCTTAGAATTTAGTTTGTCAAGCTATTAC